>JALHSP010000061.1 GCA_022865305.1 Bacteroidales bacterium
GCTATCGACAAAAAGGTCGATTATCCGGACTTCATTATCAGGGTCAATAGATTGGTCGAGTGAAACCGGGAAAAGATGAATCTGATTTCTGTTATGTCCTTGTATGAATTTCATGTAGTTAAGATACAAAACTCATCGTTTTTTGAAGAATCACCAACCTCATAGTTTTCAACAAATAGAATAGGTTATTAGACAGTCTGACGGCCCGGCGGTATGGCTTAGTTGCCGTCTGTCTTGGGCTGGCGTGGTTTTTGCCCTCCAGGTACAAAGTTAATTGAGCATTACGAGTGTCGCGGTACATGGCTGGTAAGTGGCTATGAATTTATCCCGGTGTTGTTATTTTGTTAACAGCACTGGCGCGGTCCGGGTTTATCACCAGTTACAAAGCTGTCTTGGGAGCAGGAACAAATTGCAAAAACCATGACAAGCTTATTTACTTTATTGTCCGTGTTATAGGCTGGGCTAATTTTTTTGTTAAGGGACCAGTTAGTTGTCATGCTATTTTTTATTTGTCAAATTTATCGACGAAATTGGATTATATCAACCATCAAAATGAATTTACGTATAGACAATTTTAATGGAATTCTCAGAACCTTAATGTAAATCCAATACCATCTTTTGTTAAACCAAAATTGAGTGAGTAAGCATTAGGAGGCGCTCCAGATTTTAAGGATGAATTGTAAATTTGAACGCCCTTTGCAATTTTAATTATTCCATTTTTGGTGATACCATATCCTATCAGGACTATTATGTCAGCAATTCCTTCAATGACATATACATTATTGGGATTATGCTTTATATCAAGAGCATTAAAAGCAATTCCTGCACCAAAAAATGCTGGACCTAATCCAACCATTACAATCCACCCGGTCGTAACTGCAGATCTTCCTCTTTGTACTTCATGGTAGGCATCTGGTACAGGTTTAACAATTTCTGCTATAGCATTCTTAGAAAGTTTTACATTACCCTGGTAGTATTTCCCTCTGAAAGACATAATAGATCCGGTATCTTGAGCATTTGAGCGGGATATAAACAAAACTAGAAAAATAATTAAAAAAATATTCTTCATGATTAACGAGTTTTTGTAAGTTACCAATTATAATTATTAAAAATAGAAAGGTGTACGAAGGCTTATTTCATACTCACTTTCTACTATTTTCATAAACAAAAATATTGATACACATTTCAACAATATCTGTTTATCAAATAACGAAGAATCAAAGAACGCTTTTTCAACAAACAAAGGTATTAAATTTGGTAATTCAAATCAAATCAATTCAAATCAAATAAAATATAGTGTTTATGCCCTTTAAAAGTAATAAACCAACATTAATCATACCCTAAAACGCTTATAAAAGATAGGAAATTTAGTTCAGATTTAATACCTTTATTCAAATTAATTGGCAGATATGAATGTTTAGTCATTATTAAATCTAACTCATGAAGGAGATATTTGGTGGTTGTAATTAACATTTAAATCAAAAACTTACAATTTGGTTTGGCTTATTTATAAACCTTTTATTCAGGTTATCATGAAAAATAAATTAGTAATATTCAATTTTATAATAGTTTGTGCATTTGCATTAGCCTCATGTGGTATCTATAATAAAGTTAAATTTTATGGACGACCTAAAGATGAAATTAAAAGTATAACATTATTTTCTACAATGATTGGGAAAATTCAACAACCTGTTTTGCCATTGATTAATGCTGCTATGTTAAATGAAGAAACTAATTCAATAGCGGATAAAATAATGGATTTACAGAAAAAGAATATTGATAGTTATAGAGATGTTGTAGCTTTTTCTTTAATGAGAAACTTTAAATGTGAAGTTAAATACGGAAATTCTTTGCAATCGACAGCTGAATTTAACGAACTTAAAGATAATTATAATTATATCAAAGCATTAAGAACTGAAAATGCTAATTATCCTAACATTACTATCGCTTCCAATGATTTGAATCCATTTATATTTACAGAAGGATATGTTTTACAGTATTTTATAGAACCAAAAAATTACAAACCTGTTATTTCTATATTATGTAATAAACTCAATACGGATGTTTTAGCAGTATCATATTCTTATCTATCATATAAAGTAAGTAATTCATTAGTCAATGCAGCAATAATGGGTAGCGTATTTGGAATTTTACGACTTGATACTTATATATTTCTTTTTGACAAAAAAGGGGATCTAATTTCTAAAGGTCATTCTTGGTCAATGATCACTAATACTACAGGATCTCAAATAAATGATTATAAACGCCAATTTGATAACCTTTCCCTGATTATTGAGCCCATGATGGTGAAACTTGCAAGGAAATTTCAAACCAAATAAGAAGAACATGAGGATTTTTATTCTTACGATGTCATTTTTATTATTTCAAATTATTTGTCAATCACAGAATGATCTGTATAACTTACCACCGAAGGAGCATTATAAAAGCGCTATAGTTACTTTAAGAGATTTTACTAAATATCAAAGTAATAACTAAACAATTTATTCAGATAGTGTCTGTTTCATTATTAAATCATCCTATAAAACTATGACGATTCCCATAAAGAATATTGAATATTTGAGAGTTCAAGAAGGTAATCAAGCCATAAAATGGGGTTCGATATTAGGTATCACTTTCGGGCCTGCTGCATCATTAACAATTAGTGATTTTAAAGTTCATGGAATCGATACAGAAAATCCCGGTTTAATTATAGGTGGTTTTACTATTTCGGGAGTTGTTTTTGGAGGATTATTAGGATTATCTATACCCAGATTTAAAACTTATTATTTAGACTAGAGATAAGAGAATTTAGCTTAAAACTGACTTCCTGGGGCATATTATATCTCATTATAAAACAAGTCCAGAGTGAATTACGTTGACTTTCTACTCTTTCCGGAACGGGGAGTTCATAAAAACTGAATTGATTAATAGGATCCCTTCATTGAATCAAAATCAATTCTAATAATACCCTGTCAGTGGTTTTAGTTTTTTATGCAGCGGATTGAAAATCCATCACCCTTATAAGCTTGAAAGTACCTGTACATACCATCAAAATTGTAAATAATAGTTCTTGGGAAGGGCATATTGAAAATAGTCGAGCCGCCGTCTGACCAAAAAGTTGTGTAGACTTCAAGCCCCACAAAATAACCATCTTTGTCCCAAACACCTCCTGGTAAAGCATCAAAATCAGTAAGCTCACTGTTTTTATCGCTTTTCGACCACCCAATATTTGATTTCAACTTTTTCCCAACATTACCAGAGTGCCTCCAGCCTATTGAATTTGCATCAGCAGAGTTCATTCTAAGGTATAATTCCAGCATCGCCCATTCCTGATCAAATGGTAGATGCCAGCCGGAAGGGCAGGCATGTTTGGATGCTTTCAAATTATATAATACACCAAATTTTTTATAATTTATTTCAGCTTTCGCCTCACTAACGTTTGAACCAGTGTAATCGAAAACGTAATAATGTTTCCCACTTTGATTTGCCCCTTTTGACGGAATACTGGCAGATGGCAGATAAGCCAAATTCTCAGCCATCCAAATTTGAGTACCTATTTTAATACATTTATAGATGTGTCCATCCCGATTGTCAGAGAAAGTTCCGGTTGTATCTTTTGAAATCATTCCTTGTGAATAAGACAAGGTGATAAACAAGCTAATCATTGGCATAATGCAAATTGCGTTCTTCATAATATAAAAGGATTGAAAGAATTTTAATTATCTAAACATTCGATTTTTATCAAATTTACACCTTGTTCAAACGGAATACAATTTTATTTTTAAATAAAAATTCCTTTGCTTCAAATAGGTCTTGTACCAATGGACTATAAGGAAAGCAACACGAACACATATTTACCTTATAGAATAATGCTGGTCTTTTATACATCGAATAGAAAAGACAATCTTTTTACCGAAGGTGCTTCTACTAGGCTGATATCAAAGTGTATTTGTCTTCAAATCGCACTCTTTTGCAAGTGATGGTTGTGGGGAAGATAGAGGGGCTTGCAAATGTGTCCAATTTGCCCCAAAAGCGAATTATATAATTTTTGCGCGAGGGCAAAGTACAAGTAGATGTGATGGAGATTTAATGTCAAGATGAATATTTGTTAATATGTTGAATCTACCCTTTTATCACCAATTGAAATGCTATCTATTCGCACCGTTGGTCGAGTAGACCGGGGGAACTTCCCCCCCAGCCCCTCACGGAACCGTACGTGATAGTCTCCCATCATACGGCTCTTCAGTTGGTAATCAGTAAGTAGATCCTCCCATTTGCATAGTTGTCTACGGAACAACATCATACCA
>JALHSP010000062.1 GCA_022865305.1 Bacteroidales bacterium
ATTTGCACTGTTCCCGTCAGTATTAAGCAAAATGCCACGTTCAGGCGGGTGGCTGAATTCAATCAAAGTAGTCCTTGGATTTATTATGCTGGCATTCAGTATGAAATTCCTGATGACTATTGACAGTGTTTATTCATTTAGACTCCTTTCGAGGGATATTTACCTTGCGGTTTGGATAGTGCTGTCGTTCCTTCTGGGGCTTTATCTCATGGGCAAAATCAAATTCGTACACGACAGTGATCTTCAGCATATCGGCACATTCAGGTTATTCCTGATAATTGCTGTATTCGTTTTTGTTGTTTACCTTATCACAGGTCTTTTCGGAGCTCCATTAAAAGGATTATCATCTCTTCTGCCATCACAGGAAACATCATGGTTCAGTAACCGGCAGATAATCTCCAACGATAAAACTGACTTTGTCCCGGCTTTTAAGCCGCTAAATACAAGCGAACTATGTTCAGAACCCAAGTATGGAGATATTTTTGATATGCCGCTGGGACTTACAGGGTATTTTAATTATAAGCAGGGGCTTGCTTGTGCAAAAGAACAGGGCAAGCCTGCATTGATAGATTTTAAAGGGCATGCCTGTGCCAATTGCAAGGTAATGGAAGCAAAAGTATGGTCAGATCCGGAAGTGCTCAGGCGGTTAAAAGATAATTTTGTCATTATTGCACTCTATGTGGATGACAGAACTCAATTGCCGGAAAATGAGTGGTTTGTTTCATCAATTGATGGAAAACAGAAAAAGACCATCGGAAAGCAGAACGAGGATCTTGAGATATCGAAATTCAAAACAAATGCACTCCCGCTTTATGTGATAATCGATAATGATGGTAATCCTCTGAACAAACCCATGCCCACTAATTTAAATGTGGAAGAGTACAAAAGATGGCTTGATGAAGGAGTGGAATTATTCACCTCACCCCAACCTCCCGCTGACGCGGGACAGGCTCTCTCCCAGGGGAGAGGGGCTAAGTAGTTAATAATCTTGACATTTTGCCCCCTTTTCTCTTTGGGAGAAGGGGATGAGGTAAATAAAATAATTGAGGATTATTTTCAGAATTTGCCGAACTTAAAAGTTACCATATAACTGAAAGTTCTGAGGGATTCAACGTCTATTGTATAGGTTCCAGTTTGCCCGACATCAAATTGTGTGGGGAACCTGTAGGAAGCTCCGAAAGCAAGGCGGAAAAACTTTGTCAGGTTGAGTTCGAGTTCAGCAGAAGGTTCTATCAGGAGAAATGCCCTGGAATCATCGACAAAGTTTTCATTAAAGTCTCTATCCTTTGAGATAAAGGATATTCCACCTGCGCCTAACAATACAGGAAATGAAAAGTGTACAGGTGATCGTGGCAGTAAGATCGGTTCAATATAGAGCCCGCCATAACCACCTGTAAGGAATACTTCCCTTTCGAGTGAAGGTTCATAATGGAACTCATTTATAAATCCTGTTCCCCCGAATCCCAAACCGATTGAATGACTTGCAATCCAGGAAATCCTTCCGCCTAAAAGAATAGCATGATAATTATCAATTCTGGAATACCCTGTCGTAAATGAGATGTATCCGCCACCTGGATTACTCCTTCCTAGTAACGTTTTGATCTCTTTGCTTTTATAGTATTGAAATTCAGGATCCTGTGAAATTGCTGTAAGTGAAACCAGGAATAACATCGCGGATATAATACTTATTTTTTTCATTTTGATATAAGTTTAATCACATCATTAAAAAACATAAGAAACAGAGATACCAATATCGCCGGGTATTAAACTGACAAATGCAGGTATCGTTAATTCGACATATTGTTTAATGTTTACACCAATAAAAGGACAGAGGAAAAGCATCGGAGTTGCACAGGGATCAAATTATTTTAAGTAAATATTACCTCTTGTGGCATCAATAATTACTTTCCGGTTTCCGGGATTCCTGCCTACTGTTCCAAAGGTCATATACTCTTTTTTCTCTTCGTTAAGAGTTTTCTTTTCAATTCTCGAGTCTTTTTCAGGCAAAACAAGAAATGAATTTACGTGCCTGATATCAATGTTATAAGATACAGCCGGATCGAAAACCAGATTTATATCTGTATAACCCGAATTTATTGTCAGCAGTTCGAAAGTCTTATCTATCAAATCGGCATTCAGGCTGCCGTATTTAGTTTCAATGTTAAGCTCATTTGACAGCTCTTCAATTCTGAAATCCGTGAAATATGAGTTTCCCCTGACAGAATTGACTTTACCTATAAAGAATTTGTCTCTTCTTGATTCGGTATTGATCTTTCCTGCCCTGTTAAGATTGAACCTGGAGGAGACTGAAGTTATGGTAAGATCCTGAGACTCACCTATCACAACCTCCGAAAATGAGGCATCAATATCCCCGCCCGTGATCTTATTTATTGTTGCATCGCAAAAGGTCAGCTCTATACCGCTTGTTTTATTCAATGAATTGGCCTTGAATGAACCGTTAGACAGACTAAGTGAAAATGTACCTGTATTATCTTCCATATAAACATCGCCATACTTGTTAATGATTCTCATATTAAGATATTCCGGTGCATTAATGAAATAGTTAATCTGAATCCTGGATTCATATGGTATCAGTTTACTGGTCATTCCCTTAAAACTCTCGAACAACATGCTGATATTCTGTGTAAAATCAGTCTGAGCCCTGACCAGGTAGCTTGTCTCGGAAATATTAATTTCAATTCCCTGGAACATTTTATTGAGCCTTTCCTGATTTGATGCAAAAGCTTCTACCTCAACCCTCACTGACAATGAATCTGTTTCCCATGGTGTAATGTGGATAGCCCCGTATTTGTTGTTCAATTCGAGGGTCATATCCCTGTTTACCTGTACAGTTTTACGGAATGTTCTTTTTTCCGAATATGACTGACCGGAAACCAGAAATGGGAAAAACAGAAATATTATAGATGAAGTAAATAATCTATAGCGCATGGTCATCGTTCTTTTCCTTATCATTTTCATTTTGTTTTAGAATGTTAAGCATATCTTCAAGCAGCCGGATCTTTATCCGGTAATTATTTATTAAAGCTTCAAAAACCTCCTGGTTAGCAATATTATCTTTAAGATCTTTTTTGATGTCTGTACAGATACTGTCAATTTCCGACAGGTCCTTAAAGAGTTCTTTTTCAATATCGGGGTAATCTGTCAGTAAAGGAGTAGCCTCAGTATAAAGATTGTTAACCAGGTTGTTATAGTAAATTTCAGTCTCTTTCAGATGAGGATCAGTCTTCTCAAGAATAGCATTGATTTCTTTATTGCTGTATAGAGACTTCCCTTTATTTTCCCAGACATAATACATAGCTGCAGTCCCGAGAATAACCACAATCATTGCTGCAGCAGAAAGCCATATCAGGGGAGTTTTTCCTTTCCTCACACCCATTTTTATCCTTTTCCAGGTATCCGGAGAAGGAGAATATTTGTCCAGATCTTTTCTATTGTTTCTGATATAATCTTCAATTTTATCCATATCCTTAATTTTTTGAGATCAGATTTCTTAATTTATCTTTTGCCCGGGAATACTGCGATTTTGAAGTTGATTCGGATATTCACAGTATCTGGGAAATTTCAGTGTGATCGTAACCTTCGAGCAGGTAAAGAGTTAAGATAATCCTGTAACCGTCAGGCAATAATTCAATAGCCTGGAATATCTTACCTGAATCATATATAACTTCTGGTTCTGCTTCAGGTATGTTGACGGGCAGGGTCTCAAAGTATACAAAATCAATTTTCTTTTTCCTTAGCTGGTTTATGCACCGGTTAATGACGATACTTTTCAGCCAGGCACCGAATGTTGATTCAAACCTGAATGATCCTATATTTCTGAAACATTCAATAAATGCCTCCTGAAGCATGTCTTCCGCGTCTTCTCTGTTATTCATAATCCTGTGTGCCAGGTTAAACATAGCTTTTGAATACTGGTTATACAGACTGAACTGGGCTTTGCTGTTGCCTCTAATGCATTCCTCAATCAATTTTGCATGTATATAATTGTCCGGATAATTCACCTGCACGATTTACCTGTTAATAAAGACAAACGGATAATGTAAGGGTTGCACTTTTTGGAAGGATAATTACAACTTTTTTCTTAAAGGTATTGCTATGAAAACCAAAATCACTATAAAAATACTTATAACAGAAGAAATTCGCATCAGAAAGTCACCATATCGCACATAAGGAGTAATTTTTGTTTCCGAGGAGATATCCCCTCTTATTACTGATTCAGTCCACCATTCCGTTTCCTGAGTTCTGCGGCCTCTTATATCAATGATACATGAAATTCCGGTATTGGCAGCTCTCGCCACCTGTCTTCGCGTTTCAATAGCTCTTAATGAGGCATATGAAAGATGCTGCCTGTACCCATTGGTATTTTTCCACCATCCGTCATTTGTGATAATAAACAGTGCTTCTGCACCATTCCTGACGTATTCTGCCACATAATTTCCAAAAACAGACTCATAGCAGATTATCGGAGCTATTGTCTGTTTATTTTGAGGATGTTCAAAGCAGGTTCTCTCCTTCTGAATGCCGTATCCCCATTTTGTGCCTCCAAGCTCCGGCAGTATATTACTTAAAAGTTTCTGAAGACCTGCAGAAAACTCCATCTCTATACCGGGCACCAGCTTGGACTTATGATAAATTCCGATTGTTTCACCGGTATCGATTTCAAAAGCAGAGTTGAAATGATCGAAATAGTAACCTGAAGAGTCTGATTTGACAGATGAGTCAGAGGGCATTTTGCTCAGGCTATAATTAATCCTTGAGCTTACCAATCCTGAAATAACACTTATGCCGGGATGTTGCCTGGTAAATTGCTTTATCATCATGATATATTTGTTTTCACCCAGATATTCTTCATTAACAGGATCATCCACAGTTGTTTCAGGAGTGAGTACCCAGTTTGTGTTTTTTGTAATATTTTTCTCTGCCAGTTCGATGACATTTCTCAGTTGTATTTCAAACGGAACAGAGAATTTTTCGGTATAGGGATCACTGTTCGGTTGAATGATCAGTACTTCGGTTTTTCCGGTCGCAGAGTCGTTGACAGTGTAGAACCTTATCAGTGAGAAAGCTGATGGGATAATAATTACTGCCAGCCATATCCATAGGAATAATTTTTTTCTACTCATTCTCCCGGAAGATTTGACCAGGAAGAGAGTCAGAAAAAGATTTGAGCTTAATATCCAGAATGAGCCGCCTCCGACTCCGGTAACCTCGTACCACTGGATAAAAAGAATATCTTTTGAAAGCCCGTTGCCCAGGTTAGCCCATGGTGACAGGTACACGGTATTAAGAGAAAGAAATTCAAAAGCAAGCCAGAAAGAAAAGAGTGCAATAAATCCCGGGAGATTTCCGGCTTTTATCCTGACGATATGAGCGAGCCATAAAATTAAAGCCATCAGAAATGCTACTCCTATGATAGCACCGATAGCTGCCGTGATACTGACCACTCTTATCCATCCAAGAGTCATGATATTGAATACGATAAAACCGGGAAACAGATAATCAATAAGTGCACTTGATCTGTATTTCCCGGAATTTTCGAAAAGATGGTTTTCGATCAGGAAGAACGGAACAAATGAAAAAAGGAGAACAAGTCCTGAGCACCAGATGCTCCAGGCAAGTCCTGAAATAATTCCACCGGTAACCGACAGTGCAGTAAGTAGATATTTATTCATTTAAAGTTCCTTCTTACATTTTTCAGTAATCCGGGCCGGTTGATTAAATTGACACCTGCAAGTATCAATATAACAGAAACCAGCATTGAGGATGAGAGGTGTTCGTTATCAGCAATGCCCCATAAAGTTGCAACAACAGGAATAAAATAAGTCACAATTGAAGCGAATACAGGAGAAGTGTCTCTTATGAGCAGATAGAAAAGAGCAAGAGCAACAGCACTTCCAAATACGGAAAGTATTGCAATAAATCCAAGATTTCTAAGCCAGTGTTCTGTTTCCATGGCTGCCTGGATATCAGTAAAGAGGAGCAGAACCACAGCAAAGGGGCTTAAAAAAAAGAATGCAAGAGAAGTGATCTGTAATCCGTTAATTCCCTTTACTTTGCTGACCTCATTTGAGCTGATTCCATATAGCAATGTTGCAAGTACGACATAAAGTCCGTAATAGTTAAATGTAAAGGACCCGCTGTAAAGAAGTCCGATTGCTCCCAGCAAGCCCAGAAAAACTCCGGCAATTTGTGACCTGATAGCTTTCTTTTTATAAAACCATATACCTATTACAAGGGTGAAAACCGGGCTCAGCGAATTTAACATGCCAGCCAGCGAACTGTCAATTTTTGTCTGCGCTAATGGAAACAGAAATGCAGGGATTCCGCTGCCCAGAAATCCGATGATTATGACCGAACGGAAATTATCCTTATTAAGTTTGTTTAAATTTCGGATAGCTATGGGAAGAAGGCAAAGAAAAGCTATAATTACCCTTAATGACGCAATCTGGAATGTTGAAAAGGATTCGAGTCCCTTCTTCATTAATATATAACTGGTTCCCCATATTACTGACAGGGCAGCAAGAACTAACCAGTGCCATATTTTCCGTCTTTCCGGCATAATAAATAGATCCACAAAATTAGCAGAAGAAGTTAGTGCCGGAAATATATTGCGGAATACTTTTTAATTATCATTTGTTTACCACTGTTAAAATACAGTTCATCTATTCTTTTCCTGCACTGATGAAAATGGGGAATATATTATTGTTTATTGCATCAAAATAGTATAATTTTACAGGGATGTTTGGTTACTGATTGTAGAAATATCCGCAGATGAAACGGTGCATTTTTATTTTAATAACAGCATTTCTTGCAGGTGCTGCATTGGCACAGCAGTTAAAGCAGGAGGTAATTGCAAGCGCCGGCGGATATAATGTTAATGGAGGTCTTTCAATAAGCTGGACCCTTGGAGAAACAATTGTCCCGACATTCAGATCTCAGGATGGGACATTAATCCTTACACATGGATTTCAGCAGAAACTTATCTGGACCACCATTCAGGAAAACCTTGAGGATATTGTTAAGATCACCCTGTTTCCCAATCCGGCAAGCGAGATTGTGAATCTTCAGTTTGACAATCCGGTTGATGGAGAGATAATTGTATATCTACTTGATACACAGGGCAGACTTGTTAAAACAGATGTTATTGGAGCAGCGACTGTTGAAAAGCAGGTTAATCTCCAGGATCTTCCGGCAGGTGTTTATTATTTTAAGCTGACTAAAGGTAAACTTTCAAATGTATATAAAGTTGTAAAAGTTTAAAGAAGCTTTTACTGTCCAAAAGCAATTTTTCCATTCTTTTCATGGCTGCCCCGAGCGAAGTCTCGGGGCTTTTTGCTTTGTTAAATTGTGTTAAATCAGCAGGATCGTTAAATCCGAGCTTCCATTTTAATTATCTTGTAACTGCAAAAAATAGGAAATTCATGAAAGCATTCATCCGGATTGTGCTGGCACTGTTGTTATTTTCAGGTTGCAGTGATAGTGAGGAAAAGCTTATAAAAAAGGCTGATAAATTACATGAGGATATCCTTACGGTTGACACACATTGTGATACTCCGATGGAAATTGTAGAAACCGGATTCGACCTTGGAATAAAGCATGATGAAGGTTGTGTCGATTTTCCCCGAATGGCTGAAGGAGGTCTTAATTGTGAATTCTTTGCAGTATTTATTGGCCAGGGACCAAGAAATGATTCAGCATACAACCAGGTACATCAGGAAGCACTCAGAGTATTCAATTCAATTCATAAAAACGTTGATAAGAATTCAACAATGGCAGAAATAGTTTACTCTCCTGACGATGCTTACCGGGTGAAAAAGAATGGAAAAATTGCAGCATTCATCGGAGTTGAAAACGGGTATCCAATCGGTAAAGATATTACCAGGATAAAACAATTCTATGATCTGGGTGCAAGATATATAACTCTTTGTCACTCAGGCAATAATGATATTTGTGATTCTTCTTCCGATCCGAAAGGTCCTGAACATAACGGACTTTCTGCTTTTGGAACAGAGGTTGTAAAGGAGATGAACCGTATAGGAATGATGATTGATGTTTCACATATGTCTGACAAGGCATTCTATGATATTATTAAAACATCCGGAGCTCCTGTTATTGCATCGCATTCATCCTGCAGGGCATTATGCTCGAGCCCGAGAAACCTTACAGACGATATGCTGCTTTCCCTTAAATCAAACCGGGGAGTAATTCAGATATGCATCCTGAGCAGCTATATCAAGACGCCGGAACCAAATCCTGAGCTGGAAAATAAGATGAAAGAGATAAGGGATAAGTATGGTGATCAAAAAGCTCTTTCTGATGAGCAGAGAAAGAGCATGCGGGAAGAAATCCGGGAAATCCGGAACAAGTACAGGAAACTAGCTACAGTAGCCGATGTCGTTGACCATATCGACCATGTTGTCCAGGTAATCGGCATTGACTATGTCGGAATCGGGACAGATTTTGATGGAGGGGGAGGTGTTGATGGCTGCAGGTCAGTTGCGGAAATGAAAAATATAACCGTCGAATTATTAAAGCGGGGTTACTCAAAAACAGATATAGCTAAAATATGGGGTGGCAATACTATGAGAGTATTACGTGAAGTGCAGGAGCTTGCCTCTATTTAAATCCTGCACCTTGTACTTCTTATACTTTTACCCTCGAGAATCTAAGGGTCTTTAAAATCCAGTCTGGCAGCGGTTTAAAGGGATCTCTTTTCTTCAGATCCAGGTACCATCCGATCTTTTTCAGAACAGGAATTTTATGTGTCTCTACAAACTCTATGAGTGTGCCATCAGGATCCTCGATATATGAAAAATGACCGGCTGCTTCTCCCATATCGAAGGCGGTTCCCTCGTGACTTTTTTTACTGTCAACAGTAAATGGAAATCCTTTGTCTTCACAATATTCCTTCAATTTATCCATACCTCTCATATCATAACAGAGGTGGATAAATCCCGGATCACCCCATAGCCGTCCTTCATAAATTTTTTTACCCGGATTATTTACCCTGCATAAAAGCTCGATTTCGCTCTGGCCCAGGATCCGGCTGAATGGTCCGGCAAAAGGTTCCGATCTTCTTAACAGTATCCTGCGGCATTCATACTCTCCCCCTGAAAGATTTGCCAGATCAGGGAATATTCCTGTTGAATCATAGACTACTTTATCATATCCAAGTATGTCAGAATAGACAACTCTTGACTTTTCAATATCCGTTACCCCGATTATTGCTCCGTATGTCCCCCCCGATATTTTATTCTCTTCCATAAACCAGCCGCCGGCTTCCACAATCTGAAATAAATTTCCGTATGGATCTTTCAGGAAGAATGTCGGTTTCCCTGAAGGATCTTCAGATGGGGCATTCAGAACATTGACGCCATTTTTCTGGAAGATATCATATGCAGCACTTAAATTTTTTGTTTTCATTTTGCAGGCTGCTATTCCCAGGTCGCCAATCCTTATTTCTTCTTTCTTTAGCAATGGTTCTCTCCCTTTATATTGCCATATTTCAAAACCTCCGCCACTCTGAAGGTTGAAAGCCAGGACAGCGTGCCTGCTCCTGGGTTCCCCACCTGTATAAGGAAGCATTAATTTTGCCTCGGCTTCCTCTTCAAATATCCTGCAATCCATTCCAAACCTTTGGATATACCATTTCCAGGCTTCTTCAAGGCTCACTACGCCGATCCCCATTTGCTGGATGCCGCATAAAACATATTCTTTCATTGGAAAATTATTAGGTTTAACTATGTTGGTTTAACTTTATCTGCAATTCTGAAAAAGAGCCAGGGACAATACCTTCTTATATGAAGCAGTATTAATTCGCCCCTCCCGACAAGAATTTCCCTCTTGTTTCTTTTAATGCCTCTTATTATTATTCCGGCTGCCTTTTCGGGTGTTATCCCATTTGCCAGTCCTTCATCCATTTTTCCTTGTTCCTTACCCTTTGAATCCAGGGCATGAAATGAAATATTAGTCCTTACCCTGCCAGGAATGATGACGGAGGATCTGATATTGAATTGTTTGTTTTCCAGGTAAAGTGTTTCAAAAAATCCATGGAGTGCTTGTTTTGAAGCGGAATAAGCTGAACGAAGCGGAAATCCAAACCTTCCGGAAATACTGCTTGTTGCAAGAATATGTCCTGACCGCTGCCTGACCATATATGGCAATACTGCTTTGGTTAAAGCGATTGTCCCGAAATAATTGATTTCGAATATTTTACGATCAAGCCATAAAGGCATTTCATCAATCCTTGCTCTCTGGCTTATGCCACCTATATTGAGCAGGAAATCGATGTGTCCCAGTGAATCAATCTGTTGCCGGACAATCTCTTCAATTCCGGTGGTGTCAGAAAGATCAAAGGGTATGCATATTACATTCGATGACTTTTCCCCGCAGGCAGCTTTAACCCTTTCCAGTCCCGGTAAATCATTTGATGAGGCCAGAACTTTAGCTCCCAGTTTAATAAATTCATATACAAGCGATTCTCCGATACCTGATGATGCCCCGGTTATCCAGGCAACTTTATCCCTGAACAATTCAGATTTTCTCATACTATATTCCTGAAATAAGATTTATTAATTCATTGTGGTTATTTTTCAGAAGAATGAATTCTTCATCATTTTTCTTTATGTAATTTCTTATCCTGAATCCACCGATTATTCTTCTGAAAAGTATATTATAGTTCCAGGCAAAGATTCCTGTTACAGGAATAATAAGGAAGATAAGTATTGCCAGCCACCAGGGAGAGAAGATTATCAGGCAGATTATCAGGTATATTGGTAAGAAAATAAAGGCGAGTGCCAGCGAGATTCCAAACCGGATTGTGCTGTGAAACTGTAAATCCTTTATCTTCTTTATCTTGAATTCAGGTATAGCAAGAAAAGTAAGTGTAAAAATATTTCCGAAGATATAAACGGGTAAAGTGAAAATCAGGCCGGCAAGTCCTGCTGCAAGCCAGCCCAGCGGGTGTTTCTTTTTTTCAAGAAGCCTGTAACTTGTATTCAGTTTTTTGGCTTTTTCTTTTATCTGCAGACTAAGGGAACATATCTTTTTGTAAATGGGCAGATCTGTCATCTTAAGTCGATTAAGTTTTTCGATTAAAATCCTGTCTCTGAATATCTTTGGGGATCTGACATCATCACTGTATTTGCCATTTATTATGCTTCTTAATTCATCGATAGCTTCATAATCCTCCTCCGATTCAATATGCACCATAACACTTTTCATTTCACCCGAGAGGCGGCTTCGCAATTCATTAAGGGCTCTTTCAGGGTTCTTTCTGTACAGCTCAACGAAATCAGATACTTCTAAAGGTATTCCATAGACAACTGAAAGCACCTGCCTGAATCTTGTATAATTAGAGTATTCAATCCCCACCGGTATGATCTTTATACTGAGTTTGAAGCCGGTTGCTTCATCTGCCTGGGAAGCAACTCTGCAGATACCTTTTTTAAGTTGTCTGAGTCTTCTGAATCCTGCATGATCACCTTCGGGAAGTATTACCAGACCATTTTTGTTGTTAATTACATCGATGGTTTTAAGAAATACCTCATCATTGGCTTTAAGGCTGCTGAATCCGTCCCTGATCCTGTAAACGGGTAGAATTTTAAGAAAATATAATAAGGAAGCCATTACTTTTCTCTTAAAAATATCAGCACGAGCCAGAAATACAGGCTGTCCATTAGAGGTGAAAAGAACGGCAAGTGCATCCATAAGAGCATTCTGATGGTTAGGTGCATAAATAATGTGACTATCAGGATTTATATTTTCCCTGCCGAGGACAATAATCTTCCTGTAGAAAATCTTATTATGCCAAATTCCGACGAAGTATTTCAATAATGCGTACCCTACCGAATACTTCTCAATATTATCCTTCCCCATTTAATGAAAGATCAGGTTGCAAAACCGGACCGGATAATAACCGACGGTTGTAACAGGTTGTTTGCAAGATAAAAAAAATGAAGCGCTGCCAAAATAATTCTTATCAATTTAATAAGATTTTTTAAGAATTTTAAGACTTTATACTGATTTGTGCTTACTGGTAAATATCTTCTCTTAACCTGTTAATGTTTCTTCTTTCTTTTTTAGTCGGTCTGCCTGATCCTTTTTCCCTGTACCATGATCCATCCGATTGTTTTTGGACAAGTTTCATTTTTTCCTCCCCGGTTGTCAGATCATCAATATAATTTGGAGCAAGTTTTGCTGAAACACGTTTCTCAACCGGCACTATCACTTTATACCTTAAAATGGCGGGCGGCTTTTTCACAGTGATGATCTCATTTTCCGCGACAATCCTTGATGCTTTAACCTCATGATCATTTATCAGAATTCTTCCTTTTCTGCAGGCCTCTGAAGCCATGCTCCTGGTCTTGAATATTCTGACCGCCCAAAGATATTTATCAATCCGGATAGGTTTAATGCCAGTCATTTACATCAGAGGTATCTAATAATAAGGGAAGTTAATTTTATGGATTGTTCTTATTCTTCCCGTCGGAGTGAATTTTCCCGGCTTTATTAAATTTGGTCATTGTCAGTTCGAGGCCGGAAGTGCCAAAAGACCGTATCATCTCAATCACGATAGAAATTCTTTCATCAATAAATTTCTTTTCTTCATTATTCCATGTTCCGAGAACAAAATTTACCTGTGATCCTTTCCGAAAGCCATTCCCTATCCCGATTCTGATCCTTGCATAATCATTTGTTGATAGGATTGCAGTGATATGGGCAAGTCCGTTATGCCCTCCGTCGCTTCCCCCTGGTCTCATCCTGATACTTCCCGGGGGAAGGGCAATATCGTCAACAATGACGAGCATATTTTCAATGGGTATTTTTTCCTTTCTTAGCCAGTATCTGACTGCATTGCCGCTAAGATTCATAAAGGTGGAAGGTTTAAGAAGAATAAATTCCCTGCCTTTATATTTTATTGAACAGACAGCACCGTAACGCCTGTCTGTAAAAAAAGTATCGGATGCTGATGCCATAGCATCCATTACAGAGAATCCTATATTGTGACGTGTATCTTTATACTCATCGCCGATATTCCCCAGGCCAACTATCAGATATTTCATTGTGCCTGATTATTAGACAGGTGATTAGGCTTTTTTCTCCTTCTCTTTCTCTTTCTCTTTTCCTTTCTCCTTCACTTTTCCTTTCTCATCAGCAGAAGCTTCAGCCGGTGTTACAGCACCTTCAGCGCCTTCAGCGGCAATTGCAGCTGCGGCTGCGGCTGCAGCTGCCTCTTCTTCTTCTTTCTGTATAACACGGGATGTAGCGATTGAAAGCACAGTGGTAATTTTGGGATCGAGTAATTCTATCTTATCGAATGATAAATCTCCTACTTTTATTGAGTGGTGAAGCTTTACATCGGTAACATCTACAGTCAGAAATTCGGGAAGATCATTTGCCAGCCCTTTTACTTTCAGGTTTCTCTTTTTTACAATTAATTTGCCACCGGCCTTAACACCAACAGATTCGCCCGTGACCGTGACAGGGACATTGATCGTAACAGGTTTATTATCAAATATCTCGATGAAGTCGGCATGCAATATTTTGTCACTGACAGGGTGGAACTGAATATCCTGTAAAACGGCTTTATATTCTTTTCCTTCAAGATCGATTTTAACCAGATGAGCTTCGTGGGTATAAACAAGATTCTTAAAGCTGTTCTCATGGGCATGGAAATGGATGTTTTTTTCTTTCCCGTAAATAACACATGGAACATTTCCTTCTTTTCTGATCAGTTTGGTATTTTTCTTCCCCAGTTCTTTTCGGGGTTCTCCTTTAATCTCAATCGTTTTCATTTATTTAATAGTTATTGTGCTACTCAAAGTTATCGTCGCGATAACTTCCCATTACACGAACGACATTGTTTTTAAAAACAGGACTGCAAATATATGACAAAGGAATCAGAATACAAAATTTGTACTGATTGACTGATTTGAATTTACTGCCAGTATGGTTGTTGCGAAAATCTCGGCTATTGAAAGGACTTTTATTTTTTCGGAATTATTTATTAAAGGTACAGAGTCAGTAACAACAAGCTCCTCGATGGCAGAATTATTAATACGTTCCACGGAATTTCCTGAAAGAATAGGGTGAGTGGCAAAAGCTCTTATACTTTTTGCACCCTTTTCCTTCATCATGTCAGCTGCCAGGACAAGTGTACCGGCAGTATCAACCATATCATCGATGATAACCACATTTCTGCCTTCAACTTCACCTATTACTGACATTTCCTCAATTACATTCGGTTTTTTACGAAGCTTATAGCATAATACCATTTCCGATTGGAGATGACGCGAATAGGCATTAGCTCTTTTTGAACCACCCATGTCGGGTGCTGAAACAGTAAGATTACCAAGCTTAAGGTTTTCAATATATGGAGCAAATATTGCCGAACCGAAAAGATGATCAACAGGAACATTAAAGAATCCCTGTATCTGATCGGCATGAAGGTCCATGGTAATTATCCTGTCTACTCCGGCAGTACTCAGAAGATCAGCTGACAGCTTGGAGCCGATTGACACTCTGGGGCGATCCTTGCGGTCCTGCCGGGCAAAACCATAATAGGGGATAACAGCGATAACTTTATATGCGGAAGCCCTTTTCGCAGCATCAATCATCAATAACAACTCAAAAAGATTGTCAGCAGGAGGGTTTGTTGACTGAATGATAAAAACCATATCACCCCGGACTGATTCATCAAAACATGGCTGAAATTCACCATCGCTGAATTCAGTTACCGAACTTTTCCCGAGCTCAACTCCCAGCTCACCTGTAATCTTTAATGCCAGTTGTCTGGAAGATCTGCAGGAAAAGATTTTCATGGGTGCTTTTCCGTACATTTATTTATTATAAAGTTGTTATTAACCTTTTAACTGTAGATTACAAAATTAACCATTCCTTATAATTTCAGAGATCATTTGATAAATTGTTGATAGATTCTTCAATGTATTTCAGAATTTCTTCTCTGCCTGTTCTCTTTGGTACTGATGAAATGAAAGTGACTGGTAATATTTCCCAGTTTTTAAGCATCTCCTTATTGTACTTATTTATCGAATTAATAAGAGCGGAGGGGCTTAATTTATCGCTTTTGGTAAAAACCCTCGCAAATGGTACCTGGGTCACCCCCAGGAATTCCATGAATTCAATATCCGATTTCTGCGGTGCAATTCTTGAATCAAGAAGTACGAAGAGTGATACCAGATTTTTTCTTTTCTTTATGTAATCATATACTGCTTTTATCCATCCTTCTCGTAATCTGGCAGATACTTTTGCGTAACCATAACCGGGAAGATCCACCAGGTACCAGCTTTCATTTATCAGAAAATGATTAATTGTCCTTGTCTTTCCCGGATGACCTGAAGTTTTTGCCAGCTTCGACCATCCGGTCAACATGTTGATAAGCGATGATTTACCAACATTTGATCTTCCGATAAATCCGAATTCAGGCTTTGAGGAAGCAGGACATTGTTTTAGTGAAGTACTGCTTTTTATGAAGCAAGCTGAACGGATTATCATTATTATCAGCTAATTAAGGTCATTATAAGGCAGCTCTATCTTTTTGTAGATCAAAAGCCTGTTGGCGTGTAATGTTGTGGTTTCTCCAATTACTCCTACATAGGCGGGCTTCGTTGATCCTGTCTTTCTGAGGGTAAGGGTACCTATCCCATCCATGGTGTTAATGGGTTTACACCTGCTTGTATCAAAACGGCCATCCGTAAATTCACCCCGGTAAAACTTTCCCTTTTTCCCTTTATCTGATAACTCCAGACTTATCCTGTATCTGCCTGTGGTATTATATTCATCACGGATATTGATCACGATTTCCGGATAACCACCAACCAGCTTGCCATTTTTTTCATATTCTTCCAGGAACGGAGTCCTCAATCCCTTGATATAACCGATTTTTGCCCTCAACTCTCCTGTCCTGTAGTATTGTTTCTGAATTCCGTCAATTGTATCATTTTTGAAAGGAGTGGACCTGAATACCTGGCCAGCTTCATAATACCACTTTGCTGAGTCCTGTCTCATTCCATTCTCATACCAGAAAGTCTGGTGCAATTGCCCTCCCGCATAATAGGTTTTCGTTAATCCGTGCCGTACTCCGTTTTTAAAGGTAACCTCCTTTAAAAGACTTCCGTTACTCATGTATTGCTTGATTCCCGTATAACCCGTATCAGGCACGGAAATAGTTTCATTTTCAGTTTTGGAATCCTTTTTCCCGGATCCTTTACCTGTGCATCCTTCAATAATAATGAGAAACAAAACAAAAAGAAATGTTCCTGATAGTGATTTCATGGTGATTAGTTGTTTAATGATTGCCGGCTTAAATTTGTTTTAATAAAGATTTCGAGCAATTTTGATTCCGGTACAGGTTCAAGCATGACTTCTTTAATCATTGCAGGAAGAAGGACCGTTTCTCCCTTTGTAACAGGTTCAGAATTGCCATCCCAACGGATCAGAAATTCACCGTCGATACAAATATATACAACAAAAGAGTCGATCAGGTTATAATCTTTTTCAATCCTTTCATTGAAACTGATTATGTTGGTGTTAAAGAATTCACAGCTCACGAGATTTTCTGTTTTGTTCAGAATTAATTCCTTTTTAATTTTATTTTTTCCTGTAGCTGCAAAATCGATTGCATCAAGAGCAAGCTCTGCATGAAGCTCTCTGGATTTTCCGTTCGGGTTCTTCCTGTTCCAGTCAAAAATTCTGTAAGTAATATCTGAGGTCTGTTGTATTTCAACAAGAACAATACCTGCTCCGATAGCATGAATCCTGCCTGCAGGAGTGAAAAAAGTATCTCCCGGAACAGGATTTTCAACATTCATGAGGTCTGCGATATTGCCATTTTTTACTGACTCGATGTAATATTCTCTGGTAACAGGATCTTTAAAACCTGTGAAGATTTTGGAGTTCCTTTCACTCTCGAGAATATACCACATTTCAGTTTTTCCATATGCCTGGTGCCTCTCTTTTGCCAGGTTATTACCGGGATGTACCTGAATTGAAAGATCCTCTCTGGCTTCGATTAGTTTAATAAGCAACGGGAATTCATTGCCGAATTTTTCGAAAACGGTATCTCCCGTAATGTCTCCCATGTATACTTCAATGAGCTCTTCGATATTGTTGCCTGCCAGAAATCCGTTGCAGACTACCGAAAGGTTATCAGAAACTGCAGATAATTCCCAGCTTTCGCCATATTTAAGATTGGGATCGGCTTTTTTATGATATCGGTTAACCAGAGCAGCACCACCCCAGATTTTCTCTTTTAAGAACGGTTCTAACTTTAACGGGTATAGTTCTGACATCACTCGGGGAGTTAAGATTAGTACTTACAAAGGGAAAGTGCCTAGAGCGCCTAGAGTACTTAAAGTTATACGTTTATTAGTTATATATTTAAATTTTTTCATCTCATTTTAGATACTTAAACTTTAGTTCACTTTAGGCACTTTATAATGCAAATTACTATTTTTGATAATTGATTAATATTACAAAATTACAAATTTATGCTGATTGTTGGTATAGCCGGTGGTACAGGTTCCGGAAAAACTACTGTTGTGAAAAAAGTACTGGAGGGCTTCCCGAATGATGAGGTTATTGTAATACCACAGGACGCTTATTATAAGGATAACCGTAATATAACTCTGGCAGAGAGGCAAAAAATTAATTTTGACCATCCCGATTCAGTTGAATTCACTTTACTTATAGATCATCTTAAACAACTGAAAAAAGGAAAATCAGTAGAGATGCCCATTTATTCCTATCTTACATGTCTGAGGGCAAAAGAGACAATTACTTTGAAGCCGGCAAGGGTTGCACTTGTTGAAGGAATATTGATACTTACTGATAGCGGATTACGCAATATGCTTGATATCAAGGTTTTTGTTGATGCTGATGCTGACGACCGGCTGGGTCGCGTTATACAACGCGATATTGTTGAACGCGGAAGATCAGTTCTCCAGGTGCTTGACAGATACCACGATACAGTCAAGCCGTCTCATCTTCAGTTTATTGAACCCTCAAAACGATATGCTGATATTATTATTCCCGGGGGAGGAGAAAATCAGGTTGGAATTGAAGTGCTTATCTCAATAATTGAAAAGCACTTATTAAAAGAAAAATCATAAACATATGCTTGAAAACATCAAGGTTGAGGATGTATTGTTCATCGATATTGAAACGGTTCCGGCAGGATCATCCTTTAATACCCTCGATCCTGCAATACAGGTTCTGTGGGAAAAAAAATCCAGGATGTTCCGGACTCCTGAGCAATCTGCTGAAGATTCTTATGAAAGGGCAGGGATATATGCAGAATTCGGAAAAATTATCTGCATCTCAGTCGGATTCATTAAAGAAAAGAATCCATTTGGTTTCAGGTTAAAATCATTTTACGGCGATGACGAGAAATCTCTTCTCAATGAATTTTCAGGGCTGCTGTTAAAATTTTCAAAACCAGGCAGGGATGCTGTTTTATGTGCACATAACGGTAAAGAATTTGATTACCCATATATTGCCCGAAGGATGATTGTAAACGGACTCGTTTTGCCCGGGATTCTGGATAACGCCGGAAAGAAACCATGGGAAATAAAGCTGCTTGATACAATGGATCTGTGGAAATTCGGCGACTTTAAAAATTATACATCCCTCGAACTCCTTACCTCGATTCTTGGCATTCCATCACCAAAAGATGATCTTGATGGCAGCATGATTGCAGGGGTTTATTATGGAGAGAAAGACTTAGCAAGAATAGTCCGTTATTGTGAAAAAGATGTCCTGGCTGTCGCACAGGTATTGTTAAGATTTATGAATCTTCCGGGTATCCCTGACGATAGGATTGAATCCGTAACAATATTTTAGATACCAATAATCCCTCAGGTATCCAGCATATCCAGGAGCGCTTGCGAGGCTGCTTCCGGATTATCTGAATGGAACCAGTGCCCGGCTTTTTTTATTACTCTTATCTCTGCTGCCGGAAAAAGTCTTGTTATTGCGTTGTAATCTTCCTTCAACAGATATTCGGAATATTCTCCTTTAAGAAAAATAACCGGAAATCCGGTAATCTGCTGCGTGGATGGCAATCCTTCCACAATTTTATCAAGGTTATTCAGGAGGGCCCATGCATTGAGCTTCCAGAAAAATTTCTTATTCTCATCTCTTTGCAGGTTCTTGAGGATAAGGCTTCTGACTTTTCCGGAAGGGATCCTTTCAGCTAACAGCTTGTCAGCATCAGTGCGGGATGCAGCTTTTGAAACATCAGTATCGATAATTGATTTAAGGATTTCATAATACTCGTTATAAGCCTGAGCTTTATTTTTTTCATCACCGAAAGGAGAAATATCTGCAATCATCAGACCCTGAATCATTTCAGGCCATTTCATTGCGAATTTCATGGCTGTTTTGCCTCCCATACTGTGCCCTGCCAGAAAGAATTTTCGGAGATCCAGCTCTGTTATAAGCTCATAAAGATCATTGCTCATTGAATCATAATTATGAATCTCATCGTGAGGGGAGAGGCCATGGTTTCTCTGATCCGGTAAATACACAGTAAAACTTGTACTGATTTTTTTTGCAATTGTTAACCAGTTGTCAGATGATCCGAATAATCCATGAAGAATTATGAGTGGAGGTCCTTCTCCGATTTTCCTGTAAAACAATCTCATCGGATATGTTAACTGGTTAATTGCCGTTTGTACATTTGTATTGTATTCTCCAGGCCCAGGTAAATAGCATCCGAGATAAGAGCATGTCCGATCGACACCTCCTTCAGCCATGGGATGTTCCTGTACAAATAATTAAGATTATCAAGGTTCAGGTCATGACCAGCATTGACTCCGAGTCCTGCATCCCTGGCTATTTCTGCTGCTCTTATGAAAGGACGGATAGCTTCCGCAGCATTTTTCATAAAGGAAGATGCATATGGTTCTGTATAGAGTTCTACCCTGTCAGTTCCTGTAATGACTGCATTTTCAATATTAACAGGTTCAGTGTCAATAAACAGAGAGGTTCTGATCCCTTCTTTTTTGAAAGTTGATACAACATCAGTAAGGAAGGTTCTGTTTTTCAGTGTATCCCAGCCTGCATTTGAGGTAATTGCATCATGTCTGTCCGGAACCAATGTCACCTGGTCAGGTTTAACAGAAATTACCAGGTCGATAAAACTGTCTGATGGATTGCCTTCGATATTGAATTCAGTTTTGATTATTGGCCTGATTTCAAGGACATCTTTGTACCTGATGTGTCTTTCGTCGGGACGAGGATGAACCGTAATACCATCCGCCCCGAAAAGCTGGCAGTTTATTGCAGCATTCAGAACATTTGGTATATTGCCTCCCCTTGCATTTCTTAACGTTGCAATCTTGTTGATATTGACGCTTAATTTTGTCATAAAATAATAATAAGATTTGTCCGTATTGTTATTGTAGTGCAAAATTAATATAACTGCCTTTTTTTTTAGTATTTTAGTTGAAAATTAAGAGGAGAGTACTCATAATGGTTGCCAAGGACCTGATATCAGAGATAATACCTTCACTGAAAACATCAGATACGGGACAGACTGCCCTGAACTGGATGGAGATATTCAGGATCTCACATTTACCTATAGTTAACAACCAGGATTTTCTGGGGCTTATCTCCGATGCAGATATTTATGATATGAACCAGCCTGAGGAACCAATTGGTAATCATGAGCTTACAATATTAAAACCGTATGTAACTACCGATCAGCACCTTTTTGAGGTTATAGGTCTTGCGTCAAGGCTCAAGCTATCGGTTGTTCCTGTACTTGATGCCAAAAACCATTATAAGGGAATAATAAAAACAAGTGATCTGATACGGCATATAGCCGGAATTTCTTCAATGGACCAGCCGGGCGGCATAATTGTCCTGGAAATGATTGACAGGGATTATTCTCTTTCACAGATTGCACAGATAGTTGAAAGTAATAATATTAAGGTTCTCAGCATGTATATTACATCTCCGTCGGATTCAACAAAGCTGGAGGTGACGCTTAAAGTGAATACCACTGATCTTTTAGCGGTGATCAGGACATTTGAGCGCTATAATTACAATGTGAAAACATGGGTTACAACAGACGACTCAATTGATCAGTTTTATTCTGAGAGGTTTGATCTTCTTATGAAATATCTTAATATCTGAGAAATTATGCTGGAAAGAGTCGCTATTTACAGCAAGGAAAATAATTCAAAAACAAGGGAAGGGGTCCAGAGGCTGGTTAATGAATTTAAAAGGAGAGGTATAAAAATTCAGATTTATCAGAAATCGGGAGATGTAAAAACTGGTAAAGAAGAATTAATAGAATGTTTCACTGACCTGTCGACTTTGTCAGACTTGCCTGATATTATTTTAAGTGTGGGTGGTGATGGAACATTCCTTGAGACTGTACTTAAAGTGAAGGATATGGGGATCCCCGTTGCGGGTGTTAATACCGGCAGAATGGGTTTTCTGGCAAATATTCCAAGCGAAGAAATAGGTCATTCAATCGATATGTTAAATGACGGGGAATTTGAAGTAATAGAAAGATGCCTTCTGGAAGTCTCGCGGCCGGTTGATTTATTCCCGGGAGAATCTGCAACAGCATTAAATGAGATAACAATTCAGAAAGCCAACCTCAGTATGATAACTATCAATGTCTTTATGGATGATATTTATCTTAATACTTACTGGGCTGACGGATTGATAGTGTCAACTGCAACAGGTTCAACAGCATATAACCTGAGCGTTGGCGGACCAATATTATCACCTGAAGATGAAAGTATTATAATTTCACCTATATCACCTCATAATCTCACAATCAGACCTATCATCCTTTCCGGCGACAGCAAACTCAGGATGATTATGGAAGCAAGAAACAACGAGTATCTTGCCACATGCGATTTCAGATCAAAACGTCTTCCGCTCAGCGAGGAAATTCATATTGTAAAATCACCGGTGAAACTGAAAACTGTGATGCTGAAAGACAGGGATTTTTACAGCACCCTGAGAAACAAACTGATGTGGGGGGCAGACAAAAGGAACTGAAACATTAATTGAGATAAACTTCATTTTATTTAACATTAGATTATTATATTTGTATCTGTAAAATATAAAATAGCTGTTATGAAACGGTCCGTAATGATCATATTGGCATTTCTCCTAGCAGTTCCATTTTCTCAGGGACAATTATGGAAAATGAGACGATGGGAGGTCGAAGCTGGTATTGGACCATCTCTGTTCTTCCCGGATATCGGCGGATTTTCAAGAAATAAGAACCTTCTTGGATTCCGTGATATGAATTACCGGCAGACAAGATTCGACATAAACGGAAGTGTGAGGTACAGACTCACAAGACAATTAAATGCAAGAATAAACCTGGCCGGTGGACTTCTTCATTCAACAGATACAAGGGGATCCAATGAAGGCAGGGAGTTGGAAGCATCCACTACATTTTATGAAGCAGCCCTTCTTGGGGAATTTTATTTTATAAAAAATAAAGCGGAAACAAGCTATTTGTTTTTAAAAGGAAAATCCAGGCGCCCTCTTATAACCTTATTGACATCACTCGATATTTATGCTTTTACTGGTATGGGCGGGTTTTATTATTCCGTTAAAGGGAATGATGCACTGGAGGCTCTTGGAATGGAAAAAGGAGGATTAACTGCTGTTATCCCCGGAGGAATAGGTGTAACACTTATCTATAATCCCAATCTGAATTTCGGTATTGAACTGGGAGGCCGATACACATTTACTGATTTCCTGGATGGATATACTTCGCAATATTCTGAAGCAAATGACGTTTATTATTTTTTGAACTTTACTGTTATTTATAAGCTGAAATCAGGACCGCATGGTTTGCCTCGTCTCAGAAGATAATAAGCGGGATCTTTTTGAATGAAAAAAATACCTTGGATTTTATTTTTCGCCTGCATTTCATTGCCTGCAGCCGGACAGAGGAATTCTGATTATGGTATTTTTGCCGGAGTCTCATCCTACATCGGTGATATAAATCCGAACAGGCTAATGTATTCACCTCTTCCGGCAGGAGGTCTTTTATACAGGTACAGTTTTCATCCGAGATATGCTCTCAGAACTAATATTTTTTTTGGCGGACTCCGAGCCGATGACCTGGATTTTAATAACAATTTCCAGATTAACAGGGCAGCTTCCTTTTCAGGGAGCATTGGTGAGTGGGCGCTTCAGTTCGAATTCAATTTTTTACCATATACAACCCAGGGTAAGCTTTGGGATTTTTCGCCATATATTGCCGGAGGCGTCGGAATTGCATTTATTAATACAACATCATTCACGTATATACCTGTCATCCCTTTCTCAATAGGAATTAAAGCAAATATTTATAAAAATATGGGGCTTGAAGCTGAATACGGTTTTCGTAAGACTTTTTATGATAACTTTGACGGCTTGAGAGATATGATTGCTCCATCTGATTATGCATGGAGCCATAATAATGACTGGTATTCGTTTGCAGGTATTGCACTTACCTGGAAAATCTACAACAAATTAGCCGGTTGTCCGGCTTACAGCGATGTGGATGGAAAAAGAAGACGCTAGTTATGCTATTAAAAGACCAGATTGATAATAACAAGTTGCCCGTTCATGTAGCAATAATTATGGATGGTAACGGCAGATGGGCCAGGCAGCATGGCATGGAAAGAATAATCGGGCACCACCGGGGAGTTGACTCGGTAAGAAACATAATTGAGACTGCCGCCGAGCTTAAAATTAAATATCTTACATTATATGCATTCTCGACAGAAAATTGGAGAAGACCGGATGAAGAAGTTTCTGCGTTGATGGAAATTATGGTACAATCACTTAATAATGAGACAGATACGCTACTAAAGAATAATATCAGGCTTGCTGCAATAGGCGATTTAGACAGACTTTCAGATAATGTAAAAGCCAGATTGTCTGAGACAATTCGATTGACTTCAAAATCGAATGGATTAAATCTCATTGTGGCGCTCAGCTACAGTTCCAGGTGGGAAATTGCTGAAGCAGCCAGGAGGATAGCTTATGATGTAAGCTGCGGAAGAACAAAACCGGAATCTGTTAATGAAGAAGAATTTGAAAAGTATCTTTCAACATCCGGGATCCCGGATCCTGATCTGATGATAAGGACCAGCGGAGAATTAAGAATTAGTAATTTCCTTTTATGGCAGCTTGCTTATACTGAATTATTCTTTACTGAAAAACTTTGGCCTGATTTTGGTAAGGAAGATTTTTATAGTGCAATAATTGATTTCCAGAAAAGAGAAAGAAGATTTGGAAAAACGAGTGAACAAGTTTTGGAAAAATAATGGTTTAATGGCAGTAAAAAGATTAAAACGGATTTTTGCAGCACAATTCCTGATTGTTTTAAGTCTTTCAATTGTTGCTCAGGAAAAACAGGAAATTATTGACTTTATGACTTCGGAGGATTATATAATTGGTGGCGTTACTGTATCCGGGGTCAGATTTCTTGATATAAATGCAATTATAGGACTATCCGGTTTAAGAAAAGGATATGAGATTACAATCCCTGGTGACGCTGTGACAAAAGCTGTTCAGAAGTTATGGCAACAGGGGCTTTTTTCTGATGTAAAGGTAACAATTGAAAAAGTTGTTTCAGATACTGTGTTTCTTGATATTTTCCTTCAGGAAAGACCACGGGTATCATCTGTCAGGTTCAATGGATTGAAAAATACTGAAACACAGGACCTCGTGGAAAAGATAAATCTTCCGGTAGGTTCCCAGATCACTGCTTATGTTCTTAATAATACCAATAAGATAATAAAGGACCATTTCATTGAAAAGGGATTCCTTAATACAACAGTTGATTTTGTTCAGAAAGATGATCCGGATTTGCCTAACAATGTTATTCTTAATATCAACGTCGATAAAAAGGAAAGAGTTAAGATCGGAGAAATCACTTTTATTGGAAATGACAATTTTGACGTTAAAAAGCTTCGCCGGCAGATGAAAGGTACAAAACAAAAGAATTTTAATTTCTTCAAAGCGTCAAAATATATTGGTGAAAAATACGAGGAGGATAAGGAAAAGCTTTATACATTTTATAATGATAACGGATTCAAGGATTTCACAATAATATCCGATTCACTTTATCCAATCTCTGAAGACCGTGTCGGACTGTTATTAAGGATTGAAGAGGGAAATCAGTACTTCCTCAGAAATGTTGACTGGGTCGGAAACAGTGTATACAGGAAAGAAGATCTGAATAAAGTATTTAATGTAGAGAAGGGATCGATCTATAATCAATCTCTTATTCTCGACAGACTTAAGGGTACTGCAGGTGCTGCAGATGCCGTAAGCAACCTCTACCTCGATTATGGATACCTTTTCTCACAGCTTACGCCGGTCGAATCTGAAATTGAAGGTGATTCCATTGATCTTGAGATAAGAATATATGAAGGTGAACAGGCTTATATAAATGATGTAATAATTTCAGGGAATACAAGGACAAACGAACATATTGCACGGCGCGAACTCTATACCAAACCGGGTGACCTTTTCAGTAAAGAGAATATATTAAGATCCATTCGCCAGTTGGGTGTACTTGGCCATTTTGATCCTGAAAAGATTAATCCAACTCCGCTTTCTGATCCCACCAACGGAACTGTGGATCTTCTTTATAAACTTGAAGAAAAAGCAAACGACCAGTTTGAGATATCCGGAGGCTGGGGTGCAGGTATGCTTGTGGGAACTGTAGGCGTCAGTTTCAATAATTTTGCGATGCGGAACTTCTTTAACCTGAAGGAATGGCGGCCTTATCCAAGTGGTGACGGCCAGTCTCTCAGAATCAGAGCCCAATCAAATGGCCGGGTTTTTCAATCATATAATGTTTCGTTTATCGAACCCTGGCTTGGAGGTAAGAAACCCAACACTTTCTCAGTTTCCCTTTACCGGTCGATGATGACAAACGGGAAGAAAAAGGGTGAAGATGGCCGCCAATCTATGATTATTGATGGTGCTACCATGGGTTTGGGAAAAAGACTTGAATGGCCCGATGACTTCTTTTCACTTTACGGAGAGTTGAGCTATCAAAGGTATAATCTGAATAACTATAGTGTTTACTCGTTCCTTTTTCAGAATGGTCAGTCTAACCTCCTGAGTCTTACAGGAAAACTGCAAAGGTTTTCTACTGGCCCCAACCTTATTTATCCGAAAAACGGATCATCTTTTACGCTTTCAGTGCAGGCTACCCCTCCTTATTCATTTATAGGTGGTAAGGACATGTCGGATGTAACTGATGAGGTAAAATATAAGTGGATTGAATTCCATAAATGGATATTTAAAGCAGATTATTATTTTCCTCTGCTGAAGAATGAAAAGCTTGTCCTTAATTCCCGGTTTTCTTTCGGGTACCTCGGACATTATAACAAGGATATAGGACCCTCGCCTTTTGAGAACTTTTATCTGGGAGGCGATGGAATGACAGGATACAGTTTCTATGGGCGTGAAGTAATTGCCCTGAGAGGGTATACCAATGGATCTTTAACTCCTACCGACGCTGTCAGTGGAGCTGCATCAGGTAACGTCTATTCAAAAATTACTTTTGAGCTCAGGTATCCGATTTCACTTAACCCTCAGGCGACAATATATGCTCTGGCATTCCTTGAATCAGGAAGAGCATGGAATAAGTTAAAAGAATACAATCCGTTTAAGATGAACCGCTCAGCAGGTATTGGTCTCAGAGCTAACCTTCCGATGTTCGGATTACTTGGTATAGACTGGGGTTATGGATTTGATGAAGTTCCTGATCCAGTCCGTAATCCAAGCGCAAATAAATCACAATTCCATTTTGTTATAGGTCAGCAATTTTAATTATGAACATTAAATTCAAAATTATGAAAAAGATAAGTTTTTTAATCGGGATATTAGTTCTGAGTACAGCCATGGCTGTAGCCCAGAAGTATGCATTTGTCGATTCTGAATATATCAGGAAAAATATACCGGCTTTTACAACCGCACAGGAACAACTGGATAAACTTTCACAGCAATGGGAAAAGGAAGTAGCTGACGGTTACGCAGTTGTTGAGCAGATATATAAATCCTATCAGAATGAGTCTGTACTGCTTTCACAGGATATGAAAACAAAACGGGAAGAAGCAATCATCGCCAAAGAAAAAGAGATGAAAGAGCTTCAGAATAAATACTTTGGTATGGAAGGTGATTTGTTCAAGAAAAGAGAAGAACTGGTAAAGCCCATCCAGGATGAAATTCTGAAAGCTATAAAGGATATAGCCGTCGAGGGTAGTTATGCAGTTATCTTTGATACTGCTTCTGGAGGTAATATTCTCTTCGCTAATCCCAAGTTTGACATCAGCGATCAGGTGCTTGAAAAATTAGGTTATAAAAATTAAATAATTACTTTTGCAAAATTAAATTAATAAAATACTTGAAATGAAAAGATTTTTAGGAATTGCATCCCTTTTATTTTTGTTCGCTTTTACAGGGCAGGCACAAAACTTTAAGTTTGGGCACATAAACAGTGATGAATTAATACGGGCCATGCCCGAATTTGATTCTGCTACCAAACAGCTCGAAGCATTTCAACAGGAACTTATAAATAATCTTGAGCTGATGACTGTAGAACTGAATAACAAAACTGATGCATACCAAAAAGAGAGCAAGAACCTGACTGACATTGTAAAACAGACGAAAGAACAGGAGCTTTACGATATGAACAGGAGGATACAGGAATTCCAGACAAATGCCCAGGAGCTCCTTCAGAATAAGAATGTAGAACTATTTCAACCTATCTATACAAAAGTTGATAAAGCTATTAAAGATGTAGGCAAAGAAAACAGTTTTGTTTATGTTTTTGATGTTGCTAAAGGTTCCCTGTTATATTTTGATGAAACCAAGAGCACTAATGTAATGGCTCTTGCCAAAGCAAAGCTTGGACTGAAATAATTCAGATATCTAAAACCAATGACCATCCTTAACGGGATGGTCATTTTTTTAATGTGTCACTAAAGTGAAAGAACAACCAATCGGGATTTTTGATTCAGGAGTCGGAGGGCTTACTGTCGCTCATGCCGTCAAGCAGATTCTGCCAGGAGAAAGCCTGGTTTATTTTGGAGATACAGCACACCTTCCTTATGGTGATAAATCTGCTGATTCTATCAAATCATATTCACGTCGTATAACTGAATTTCTTCTCGAGCATAATTCAAAAGTGGTCCTTGTTGCATGCAATACTGCCTCATCATCTGCTTTTGATACCCTCAGGAAAGAATTTAATGGAAAAACAATCCTTATCGATGTAATTGATCCTGTTGTAGATTACCTGAGCACAAGAAATTTCCATAAAATAGGCGTTATCGGCACTAAGAGAACAATCAGTTCAGGAACTTATGAAAAGAAACTAAAAGAAAAATCTCCCGTAACAAATGTTGTTTCATTAGCTACACCATTACTGGTACCAATGATCGAAGAAGGATTCATTTTTGACGATATCAGTAATGCAATAATACGAACTTATCTCTCTGAAAAATCGCTGACGGGTATAGAAGCACTGATACTTGGCTGTACCCATTACCCGATTATTAAAAACCAGATAAGCAAGTTTTTCAATTTTAATGTTGAAGTTGTCGATTCAGCAAGAATTGTGGCCACTGCGCTCAGGGAAACTCTTGAGAAGAATAACCTCCTGAACGAAAAAAGCAAAGTATCGGATCAGTTTTTCGTTTCGGATTACACACCTTATTTTGAGAAAATTGCAAAGATGTTCTTCGAAGGTAATATCAACCTTAAGAGGGCTGATATCTGGAGCTGATCTTTTTACCCCCCAACCCCCCTGGGTGGGGGCTAAATTGGTGCACTGAATTACCCCCCCTTTAAGGGGGCAGGGGGGTATGCTAATGCCAAAACATGACCAAAATCATACACATTTTTAAATAATAATGTGTTGCTTCAAATTTTAATAAACTAATTTTGTATATCCTAAGCAATTGATTAAGTGTAATAAAGCCATATAGCTAATTTTAGAAGTTTTATCATGGGTAAAAACTCAAAGGTTATAAAAAGAGAAGAAGTAGTTATCCGCTTTTCAGGCGATTCGGGTGATGGTATGCAACTTACGGGCACCCTTTTTTCTGATACTGCTGCTATATTCGGTAATGACCTGTCAACTTTTCCTGATTATCCGGCGGAAATTCGTGCTCCGCAGGGAACAGTCGGAGGAGTATCCGGATTTCAGGTACATCTGGGACATTCTGAAATCAATACTCCCGGAGATTTTGCGGATGTTCTTGTTGCAATGAATCCGGCAGCAATAAAAGCCAATGCAAAGGGGATCAGACAGGGAGGTACGATTATCTTCGATAAAGATAATTTCACGGATAAGAATATTGAGAAGGCAGGATATAACCACGATCCTCTTGCAGAAGAAAAACTTGAACACTATAATGTCATCGCAGCACCCATCTCCTCGATGGTCAAAGAAGCACTGAAAAACTTTGGACTCGATCCGAAATCGGTGGTGAGAACAAAAAATATGTTTGCTCTTGGAATGGTTTATTGGCTTTTCGACAGAAAACTAAAATATACCGAACAATATTTTGATAAAAAATTTGCTGAAAGACCTGAAATAGCTGAGGCAAATAAAGTTGCTTTAAGATCGGGATACTATTATGCTGAGACAATAGAAGCATTGAATCCTGTTATTAAAATTGAACCGGCACAAATTGCACATGGTACATATCGGAATATTTGCGGCAATGCTGCAACAGCCTGGGGATTCCTGGCAGCCGCCGAAAAAGCAGGACTGAAGATTTTTATTGGATCATATCCGATAACTCCTGCAACAGGCATTCTGGAGGAGATGGCAGCACGTAAAGATCTGGGTGTCAAGAGTTTTCAAGCTGAGGATGAAATAGCGGGTATTTGTACCGCTCTGGGGGCAAGTTTTGCTGGAAACCTCGCTGTCACCTCCACATCAGGTCCCGGTCTCGCATTGAAGTCGGAAGCTATCGGCCTTGCTGTAATGGCTGAACTGCCAATAGTGGTGGTTAATGTTCAAAGAGGAGGTCCTTCCACAGGCCTACCAACAAAAACAGAACAGGCTGACCTGATGCAAGCTCTCTATGGCAGAAGCGGCGAATGCCCTGTTGTGGTAATTGCTGCAAGTACACCTTCCGACTGCTTCCAGTTTGCTTTTGAAGCAGCAAGAATTGCTCTGGAACATATGACCCCCGTTCTTCTTCTTACCGACAGCTATCTTGCTAACAGTTCTGAGCCGTGGAAGATACCAGAGATGAACAAGTTGCCGAAAATAAATCCTCCTTATGCTGATAAAAAGGAAATCCCATTTCTGCCTTATAAACGTGATTGTAATACACTTGCACGGTCATGGGCAATTCCTGGCACACCAGGACTTGAGCATAGGATAGGCGGGCTTGAGAAGACAGTCAAAGGAACCGTTTCATATATTCCCGAAAATCATGAACAGATGGTGAAGATCAGGGCTGAGAAAGTGGAAAAAATTGCAGATGAAATTCCGGATCTCATAGTTTACGGTGAAGACTCGGGTGACCTTCTTTTAACAGGCTGGGGTGGTTCCCGCGGTTACCTGATAACCGCAGCACAAGAACTGCAGGCTGAAGGATATAAGGTAAGTCTTGTTAATTTCAACTATATCAATCCCTTGCCAAAAAATGTCAGGGAGGTATTCAGTAGATTTAAAAAGATAGTTGTTGCGGAATTAAATATGGGACAGTTTGCTGATTATCTGCGTATTAAACACTATGGATTTGATTTTAAGCAGATCAATAAAGTTCAGGGGCTGCCATTTACAATTAAAGAAATAAAAGAAAAATGCATTAAAATTCTGGAGGGTGAATAATATGGAAGAAACTCAGACATTTCAGTATACTCCGAAAGATTTTAAAAGTGATCAGGAAGTAAGATGGTGTCCCGGCTGCGGCGATCATGCTGTGCTGAATGCTGTTCAGAAAGCACTGTCAGAACTTGGTATTCCAAAAGAGAAATTCGCTTTCATTTCGGGAATTGGCTGTTCATCAAGATTTCCATATTATATGGACACTTACGGATTTCATGGGATTCATGGCCGGGCATCAGCCATTGCTTCCGGAGTTAAAATAGCCAATCCCGAACTTTCAGTATGGCAGATAACCGGTGACGGAGATGCTCTTGCAATAGGTGGAAATCACTTTATCCATGCTATCCGCCGGAACATAGATCTTAATATCATATTGTTTAACAACCAGATATATGGACTTACCAAAGGACAGTACTCTCCTACGTCCGAAAAAGGTCTTGTTACAAAAACCTCTCCTTTCGGAACAATTGAAGAACCATTTTCAGTCGGAGAATTAGTCATCGGAGCAAAAGGAAAATTCTTTGCTCGTACAATTGATGCCAATGTTACTCTTTCAACCCAGATATATATCGAAGCTGCACAACATAAAGGTACCTCGGTAATTGAGGTTCTTCAAAACTGTATCATTTTCAATGATGGTATTCACGACGTTGTAGCAGGCAGGGAAGTAAGGGACGACAGAACAATTATCCTGAAGCATGGTGAACCGATGATATTCGGGAAAGATAGGAACAAAGGACTGGTACTGGACGGACTAAAACTCAAGGTAGTAACTTTAGGCGAGAATGGAATCTCTGAAAAAAATCTTCTTGTTCATGATGCTCATGAATCCAATCCGGGAATTCAATATATGCTGGCAAATATGAAATATCCTGAATATCCGGTAGCATTGGGAGTCATCCGGTCAGTAGATGGGCATACATATGATGCTGATGTCGAGGAACAGATAAAAAGTGTTCAGAAGGATGCAAAGATTAAATGCATGGATGATCTGATGGTAAGCGGATCTACATGGAAAGTGGAATAACACTTTTAACCCACCCGGTCCATTTATTCACGCGGTTATTGGGAATTTTAGTAATTTTACATCCTGATTTTTCTCTCTTTACCGCTCAATGGACGAAAAAGATCAAATAAGCCCTGAATTTCACCGTTTGCTGCATGAACAGCATGAACGGTTAAAGGAGCTTGGATGTATCAATCAGACCACTTATATTCTAAAGGAAGGTAAGCCGATAGAAGAGACTCTCCAGCAGATAGTGCTGCTTTTACCTGCGGCCTGGCAATACCCAAAGTATACCGAAGCACGTATAACCTACCGTGATAAAATATTTGAAACGCCCGGTTTTCAGGAGACAGCCTGGAAAATGAAACAGGAATTCAGCACTATTGACAGCGAAGATGGAGTTATAGAGATCAGCTATACACAGGAATTCCGCTTTGAACATGAAGGTCCTTTCTTAAAAGAGGAGAGGGATCTTATCCAGAATATTGCCGGCTTGATAACAGGGTATATTAACAGTTCCAAAGCGCGTGATATCATACTAAAGAGGCAGGTGCCCGGGGAAGATGTTGAAGATCTTAAAGATTTGTCAAGCAGACAGCTGCTTCAGAAATTCCTTGAACGCCATAATGCAGAGCGTGATGTTTTCCACGACCTGCAGCCTTTCAAGGTGAAGGAGATACTGCTAGTAGCAAACCTGTATGATGCCTATTCGATCGAAGGTGAGGGAAGATTCGCTGACCATATGCTTGGTGAGTACCACCAGATGAGCCTCACTTCTCTTCCGCGTTTAACCGGAGTATCCAGTGAGGAAGAGGCTTTTAAGAAGTTAAAGGCAAGACATTATGATATGGTAATTATTATGATCGGCCTTTATAAGGAAGGCTCGATGATGCTTTGCAGAAAGATCAAGGACAAATATCCATATCTCCCTACATTCCTTCTCCTGAACAACCCTGAAGACGTTCCATATGTCAGGAAGCAGAAAGCTGCAGGGGTGCCCATCGATAATTATTTTGTCTGGACAGGAGAATCAAAAGTGTTTTTCGCAATGGTCAACCTTCTTGAAGACAGGGTGAATGTCGATAATGATACAAAAAAGGGACTCATCGGAGTTATCCTGCTTGTCGAGGATTCGGCCGAATACTATTCCAGTTATCTTCCGATGCTTTATACCCTTGTCATGGAACAAACCAGGAATCTTATCGAGGATGTTTCCACAGATGAGCTGTATAAAGTATTAAAGCTTAAAGCGAGGCCAAAGATACTTCTTGCATTAAACTGGGAGGATGCAATAACCATATTCAACAAATATGAGAATAACCTGTTGTGCGTGATTTCCGATCTCCGTTTCCCGAGAAACGGGGAGTACCATGATACGGCAGGTTATGAGCTCATTAAGCATATTAAGGGCATATTACCGAATATTCCCACAGTGATTCAGTCATCCGATCCTGAAAATGCCAGATATGCCTATACTTTGAAATCAAATTTCATAAATAAGAATTCTGAAAGCCTGATGCAGGATCTGAAATCCTTCATAAGCTATTATATCGGGTTCGGGCATTTTGTTTACCGCGATGACAAAGGCCGTCAGATTGCAGTGGCAAAATCGATGAAAGAATTCGAGGCATATCTTGAAACAATTCCTGAGGATTCACTGGAATATCATGCCATGAGGAACCATTTTTCACAATGGCTCATGGCACGGGGAGAAGTGAAAATTGCCAGACAGATAAATCCGTTAAGGGTTTCCGAATTCAGCAGCGTTAAAGAACTTAGGGAGTATCTTCTCGATCTCGTAAGAAAACGGAGACGCGAGATGAATAAAGGCCGGGTTGTTAATTTTGAGGAATCTGCACTGGCTGATGAGACCAATGTGGTCAGCCTTTCCAGCGGGTCACTCGGAGGTAAGGGAAGGGGACTTGCCTTTATTAACACTTTGATTTATAGTTTTGAGCTTGGCAGACTGCTCCCCGGTATTAATGTTAAAACTCCGGTAACGGCAATCATTGGCACCGATGAATTTGATATGTTCATGGAGCGCAATCATCTCTGGGATAAAATAAAAGAGGAAAAAGATTATTCTGTACTGCAGAAGCTGTTCATTAACGGTAACCTCAGCTATACTCTGGAGAAAGAATTAAGGATATTCCTGAAACATATCAACAAACCCCTGGCAGTGAGATCATCCAGCTTGTTCGAGGATTCTCTTAGCCAGCCATTTTCAGGAATTTTCGGGACTTATCTCCTTCCCAATAACAACCCCGAATTTGAGATCAGGCTGCGACAGCTGACAGGAGCTATTAAGCTCGTTTTTTCTTCTATTTATTCAAAAAGTTCACGTACCTATTTCGAGGCTATCAATTATAAGATCGAACTGGAGAAAATGGCTGTGGTTATACAGGAAGTTGTGGGAAACAGGTTTGAGAATACCTTCTACCCTCATATCAGCGGCACGGCTCAATCCTATAACTTTTATCCTGTTTCACACATGACACCGGAAGATGGTGTTGCAGTGGTGGCAGTGGGCCTCGGGCATTATGTGGCAGAGGGAGAAAGAGCATTCAGATTCTCTCCGGCATACCCGAATCTGGATATCATTTCTCATAAAGATCTTTATAAGAACTCACAGGTCCATTTTTATGCTGTTGATATGGCAAAACAGGATGTTAACCTTCTCGATGGAGAAAAGGCCGGTCTTGTTTCCCTCGATATCAGCAAAGCTGAATCACACGGCACTCTGAATCATTCAGCATCAGTTCTGAATATCGATAATGACACAATAGTTCCCGGACTTGACAGCCCGGGCCCGCGGGTTATTAATTTTGCCGATATCCTGAAATATAACTATATCCCGCTTGCATCAACCCTTAAGACCATTCTTGAGGTGGTTGAGGAAGCCACAGGTAATCCGTCGGAAATAGAGTTCGCAGTTGACTCGACTAAGGATAAAGACGGGAATGCATCTTTTTATCTGCTCCAGATTAAACCATTAATCGGAAGTGGAGCAGGATATAATATTGATCCTGAAAGCATTAACTATAATGATCTGATCCTTGAAACTAAAAAGAGCATGGGCAACGGAGTGATCAGCGATATTTCAGATATTGTATATATAGAATCGGAGGATTTCAATAATCTGCGGACTATAGAAATGGCAGAGGAAATTGACAGGATCAATGAGAATATGATGAAGGAGAACCGTCATTATATGCTTATTGGTCCCGGACGCTGGGGTTCAAGAGACAAATTCCTGGGGATACCTGTTGTATGGCCTCAGATATCTAATGCTAAAGTAATTGTCGAGGTCAGTCTTCCGGATTTTCACCTCGATGCATCACTTGGATCTCATTTTTTTCATAATGTTACATCTATGAATGTTGGTTATTTTTCAATTAATCCGGTTTTGCATGAGGGAGTAATTTACTGGGAAAAGCTTAAAAAACAAGAGATTATTGAGCAGGGAAGATTCTTCAGGCATATACGGTTTGAAAAGCCGCTGTTAATTAGAATGGACGGGAGGAAAGGTATTGCTGTTATCTCAATGGATCAATAAAAACATAAAATTATGACGATCATTGAAGGAATCCTGGATCTGCAGAAATATGATTTTACCGACACATCATTCAACCTTCTTATGCAGAAACGGATCCACCGTGTTCTGATGATATGCAGTAATTATGATAATTACATGCTTGAGGAGGATGGCAGGATAGATGAGCAGATATTTAATGAATATGTTTCACTCAACCTCCGGTATCCTCCTACATTTGTTCAGACAGATAACGCAGAAGATGCTTTTAATATCCTTAAAGAAGGAAATGTTGACCTGGTAATTTCTATGCTGAGCCTGAAAGGCACAGATGTCTTTGCCCTGGCAAAAAAAATTAAATCACAATATGAAAATATTCCGATTGTAGTGCTTACATACTTTTCGCGGGAAGTATCCCTCCGGCTCGAGGGGGAAGATTTAAGCGCCATTGATTATGTTTTCTGCTGGTTGGGTGATGCGTCTCTTATCCTGGCAATCATTAAGCTGATAGAGGATAAAATGAATGCTGAACATGATATTGAAAATATAGGAGTTCAGGCAGTTATAATTGTCGAAAACTCCATAAGGTATATTTCATCATACCTGCCGAATATTTACAGAATAGTCCTTTTGCAATCGCTGGATTTCCAGCGGGAAGCCCTGAATGAACACCAGAGAATGCTTAAAATGAGAGGCCGTCCTAAAATACTCCTTGCAAACAACTTTAACGATGCTCTCAATCTTTATAAGAAATATAAATATAATGTCCTGGGTATAATATCGGATATCAGCTATAAAAGAGATAATATGAATGATGAAAATGCTGGTATAGAGCTCTGCAAAGTTGTTATGGCTGATGATGATAAAGTTCCGTTTCTCCTTCAATCTTCAAGCTCAGAACATAAGAGACTGGCTGAAGAGCTCGGAGCAGGATTTATAAACAAATATTCCAAATCCTTATCTATCGAGTTACGCAACTTTATAATACAAAACCTTGCCTTTGGTCCTTTTGTTTTCAGGAATCCTGACACTATGGAACCGATTGCAATAGCGACTGACCTCCAAAGTCTTCAGCAGAAGCTGCTTACAGTACCTGACAATACCCTTGAGTACCATGCAACAAGAAATCATTTTTCAAAATGGTTGAATGCCAGGGCACTTTTCCCTGTTGCCCAGATGTTCAAATATATCAGGAAAGAAGATTTTGAAACCCTTGATGAAATGAGACGGTTTCTTTATATCGCGATCTCAAGCTTCCGTCTTGGGAAAGGCAGGGGGGTTATAGCTAAATTTGACAAGACAAGCTTTGATGAATACCAGATTTTCTCACGTATCGGAGATGGATCTATTGGCGGGAAAGCCAGGGGGCTTGCTTTCATTAACAGGATTATAAAAAATAACAAACTGTTCAATAAGTTTCCTGACGTTCTTATTACCATCCCTCGAACTGTCGTTTTAAGCACCGATATCTTCGATGAATTTATGGATCATAATAATCTCTATTCGGTAGCTCTCTCCGACCTTTCTGACGATGAAATCCTTAACAGGTTCATTAATGCGGAATTGCCTGGACGGGTATACCAGGATTTTTATGCTTTTCTTGCTGTTTCACGAAATCACCCTGTTGCTGTAAGATCTTCAAGCAAACTGGAAGATTCACATTATCAGCCCTTTGCTGGTGTCTATTCTACTTATATGATTCCCAGGCTTGCTGATAACAAGCTAATGGTTAAAATGTTATCAGACGCTATTAAAGAGGTCTATGCTTCAGTATATTACAAAGGAAGCAAGGCATATATGACTGCAACATCCAATGTAATTGATGAAGAAAAGATGGGAATCATACTGCAGGAGGTTTGTGGTAACAGACATGGTGATATTTTCTATCCAACATTATCAGGTGTTGCACAATCGATTAATTATTACCCGATTGGATCTGAAAAGGCTGAAGACGGGATTGCAAATGTTGCATTTGGCCTGGGGAAGCTTATTGTTGAGGGAGGATTATCACTTCGGGTCTGTCCGCGACTTCCTAAAAAAATTCTTCAGCTCTATTCTCCCGAAATTGCTTTAAGAGACACACAAAAAGAGTTTCGTGCACTCGATCTGAATATTAATAGCTTTGTCCCATCCACAGACGACGGCGTCAACATACTTAAAATAGACATTAAGGATGCAAACAATGACGGCGCCATGAGATATGTAGCTTCAACTTATGACCATAACAATAATATCCTCCGTGATGGAATAATTCATCCGGGCCTCAGGATAGTTACTTTTGCCGGTATCCTGCAGCACAATTTGTTCCCTCTGGCAGAAATTCTCACCACTCTACTTGATCTTGGGCAAAAGGAAATGAATAATCCGATTGAAATAGAATTTGCTGCTAATCTCGAGACACCCTCAGGCACTCCCGGGATTTTCAATTTCCTGCAGATAAGACCTATTGTTCATACAGATGAGACTTATAACATTAGCCTCGAAAATGTTAAGACGGAGGATACAATCATATTCTCCGAATCAGCCCTGGGTAATGGTATTTTTAAAGATATTCATGATCTTATCTATATAAAACCCGATTCGTTCAACGCGGCTCAGAATAAAAATGTCGCTTTAGAAATTGAAAAAATCAACTCACTGTTGGTCAAACAGGGAGCTGGATATGTCCTAATAGGCCCGGGAAGATGGGGTTCTACCGATCCATGGCTGGGTATTCCTGTAAAATGGCAGCAGATTTCAGCCGCCAGGATAATAATTGAATCAGGGCTAAAGAATTACAGGATAGATCCAAGTCAGGGAACCCATTTCTTCCAGAACCTTATTTCATTCCGGGTCGGCTATTTTACCATTAATCCATATATTAATGAAGGTTATTATAATATAGATTTTCTGAACAGCCTAAATGTGATTTATGAAGACAGCTTTTTAAGACATGTAAGATTTGAAAAACCTCTCGATATTATGATTGATGGGAAGAAACATAAAGGGGCGATCATGAAACCAAAATGAAGTGTCTGAAGTTGAAAGTATGATAGTAAGATGCTAATTTATTTTACCAGATAATAAAATTATTATGGAAACAGCAACAACGATTTATAAAGGAGATTTGCGAACCGAGATTACTCATGTCAGGTCAGGAAGTATTATAACTACTGATGCTCCTGTTGACAATAAAGGGAAAGGGGAATATTTTTCACCAACCGATATGGTTGCTTCTGCTCTGGGGAGCTGTATATTTACTATAATGGGTATTGCTGCCAGGGAGCATGGCTTCTCAATCGATGGAGCCACATGTAAAATAACCAAGATAATGACCGAAAGCCCCAGGAAAATAGGAGAAATCAAAATAGAATTTGACTTTACCGGAAATGAATTTACAGACAGGCAGAAAAAGGTGCTGGAATACTGCGTTAAAACCTGTCCTGTTGCACTTTCATTAAATGAATCAGTTATTCAGAATGTCACGTTGCTATTTTAATGGCAGTCTCATTTTCAGAACAATGCGCTTTCTGTTGCGATATCTTTATTGATCTTTTTTATCAGGCTCTGCAGCACGCAACCAGGGCCAACCTCAGTGAATTCAGTTGCTCCGTCACCTATCATGTTAATTATGCTTTGTGTCCATTTTACAGATGATGTAAGTTGTGAAACCAGGTTGGTTTTTATTACTTCCGGATTATCGGAGGGTCTGGCATTAACATTTTGATAAACTGGGCATACAGGTTTACTGAAAACCGCTGATCTGATTGCTTCCTCCAGTTCCACCCTTGCAGGTTCCATAAGGGGTGAATGAAAAGCACCTCCCACTGCAAGTTTGAGAGCTCTTTTAGCACCTTTTTCTTTTAGAATCTCAATAGCCTTATCAATCCCTTCGTTTGAACCGGAAATAACTATCTGCCCCGGGCTGTTATAATTGGCAGGAACTACAACCTCATTAATAGAAGCACAGACATTCTCAACTGTCCTGTCATCGAGACCAATAATTGCTGCCATTGTTGAAGGAGTCTTATCACAGGCTTTCTGCATCGCGATGGCTCTTTTAGAAACAAGAATGAGTCCTGCTTCGAAAGAAAGAGCCATGTTAGCAACCAGCGCTGAGAATTCACCGAGTGAATGACCTGCAACCATATCGGGCTTGAAGTTATTTCCAAGTATAGCAGCAAGAATTGTTGAATGAAGAAATATGGCAGGCTGAGTGACTTTAGTCTGTTTCAGATTTTCCTCCGTTCCGAAAAACATCAAATCAGTAATCCTGAATCCTAGTATTGAGTTTGCCTTTTCGAAGAGATCTTTTGCGAGAGGAGATTTGTCATAAAGATCTTTACCCATTCCTGTGAACTGAGCTCCCTGTCCGGGGAAAACATATGCTTTCATAAAATGTTATTATATATTTTTTATAGATTCCCGCAGATAACACAGATTTACACGGATCTTTTAAAAACTGTCACCGGACTGCCTGAAGGCAGGTAAGTCTGCGTTATCAGCCGGAAAAGAATCAATGCAGTTTAGAACTGATAAGATGAATAAATTCTTCGCGGGTGTTCAGATTACTGAGGAAAATGCCGGTAAACGCTGATGTTGTTGTTACTGAGTTTTGTTTCTGAACACCTCTTATCTGCATGCACATATGCTGAGCTTCAATTACAACAGCGACTCCCAGTGGTTTAAGACAATCCTGGATACAATTTCGTATCTGAGTGGTAAGTCTCTCCTGAACCTGCAACCTTCTGCTGAAAGCTTCAACAACCCTTGCTATCTTGCTAAGTCCGGTAATATATCCGTCGGGAATATAGGCGACATGAGCTTTACCAAAAAAGGGTAACATATGATGTTCGCACATGGAATAGATGTCAATATCTTTGACCAGAACCATTTGCCTGTATTCCTCTTTAAACTTTGCCGAGTTTATTATTTCACATGGATTCTGGTTATAACCCATTGTAAGGAAATTCATGGCTTTTGCAACCCTTACAGGAGTTCTTTGAAGACCTTCCCGGTCAGGATCTTCTCCAATAAGCTTCAACACTCTGTAATAGATTGCGGAAAGCTCTTTAATGTTCTCCTCATTCCACGATTCTATCTTATTATACCCGTTTGAGGTAATTCCATTACCGTTACTGATAGGTTCAATTTTTTTAGCCATAATATTCTATAGAGTTATTTTCAGTCTCTTCTATCTTTATACAATGAAGCTGTGCCCCTTCCTTTTCTATAAATGGTTTAAGCTGGTTCCAGACAGCAATCGCAAGATTTTCACTTGTGGCAATTTTGCCTTTCATAAAGTCAACTTCAAGATTTATGTTCTTGTGATCGATCTTTTGAATGACTTTCTCCAGAATTATCTTCTTAAGGGTGTCAATATTAATGACAAATCCAGTCTCTTCAGATAATTCACCCTTAACAGTCACAAATAATTCATAATTATGTCCGTGCCAGTTTGGATTTGAACATTTTCCAAAAATCTTCTGGTTTTTCTCATCTGTCCAGTCCTGCCTGAACATCCTGTGAGCAGCGCTGAATCTTTCTCTGCGCGTCAGGTAAATCATACAACAGGGTGTTTATAATTAATTATTAGCCAGCAAATTTGATCTTTTTAAATCATAAAAGCAATATATTTATACAGTTAATTTATAAGAAAGCATTTTCCATATTTTATGCCATTGAAGATATTATTGGTGACTGCCACGTCTGCCGAAGCTGATGCTTTGAAAAATATTCCTGAAATCAGGATATTCCCTGATGGATTTTTATTTGGCAGGCATGAAATCAGACTTCTTGTATCAGGGGTCGGTTCAATTTCAACCGCATGGGCGATGACCAAATGGCTTTCTGCCAATCCGAAACCCGATCTTGCCATAAATGCCGGTATAGCAGGGAGCTACAGAGAAGATATTATAAAAGGTGAAGTAGTAATCCCGGTTTCAGATTGTTTTGCGGATGCCGGAATTGAAGCTGGAAACGACTTCATTACACTTGCTGAAGCCGGGTTGGAGAGTCCCGATAAATTCCCCTTCAAGAGAGGAATTATTATTGCCGATAACAAATATATTACTCTTGCAGTAAGTCATTTAAAGCCGGTCAGAGCAATTACTGTAAATACTGCAACCGGATCTGCTGCAACAATTGAAAAACTAATAAGAAAATTTAATCCCGATATTGAAACGATGGAGGGTGCAACTTTTTTCTATATTTGCACCGGAGAAAGAATTCCTTTTCTGGCAATCAGGGCTATCTCAAATAAGGTAGAACCTCGTGATAAAAGCAAATGGGACATTCCTCTTGCTATTTCTAATCTGTCAGAAAAACTTAAAGAAATTATCTTAATGCTGGATTGATAAAATGAAAATGACATTGGGTTTCTCTCCATGTCCGAATGATACCTTTATTTTTGATGCAATGGTACATGGGAGGATTGACACGGAAGGATTGGAGTTTGATTATTTTCTTGCTGATGTTGAGGAACTTAACAGAAAAGCTTTTACTTCGGAGGTTGATATTACAAAGATGAGTTACTATGCTTTTGCATATGTGGCTCAAAATTATCTTATCCTTGATTCTGGCAGTGCCCTGGGTTACAGGAACGGTCCACTGGTTATAAGTAAACAAAAAATCAGTACATCTGATCTGGCTGATTTAAGGATTGCAATACCCGGCAAATTTACTACAGCCAACCTGCTTTTCAGTCTGATGTGGCCGGAAGCAACCAATAAAACCGAATACCTTTTTTCAGATATAGAGGATGCCCTCCTGAAAGATGAAGTCGATGCAGGACTTATTATCCACGAGACAAGGTTCACATATCATAAAAAAGGACTTCATAAGGTTGCAGATTTGGGAGAATCCTGGGAGAAACTTACCGGCCTTCCAGTTCCCCTCGGGACAATTGTAATTAACAGGAATATACCTGACGACATAGCTTTAAAAGTTAACCGCATTGTCAAAAGAAGCCTGGAATATGCTTATCATGATTCGATGGTTTCATATGATTTTGTAACCAGTCATGCAAGAGAAATGGACAGTACTGCCATGAATAATCATATTAAGCTTTTTGTCAACAAATACACTTCTACCCTGGGCAGTGAAGGGAAAAAAGCAATCAAGGAATTGTTCAGGATTGCCAGAGAGAAGGGGTTAATCCCTGAAATGCCGGAACAGATCTTTCTGACCTCACTCTAATTGAAAATTCTCTAAAGTATTTAATAATTTCAGGAAAGTACAAGGGAGTGTAATCCTGCTAGATTCCTTTTTTGTAATTTTACACTTAAGCATTTAAGTTTTAGAGATGAATTTAAAGGATATTGTATTTAAAACCCGTTCATACAGGCGGTTCGATGGATCGCACAGGGTAAACATCAAGACACTTGAAGATCTTGTTGATCTTGCTCGATTATCTGCATCCGGTGCAAACCGGCAACCTCTGAAATATCTGATCTATAACACTCCTGAAGATTGTAAAAGAGTCTTTCCATCTATTATCTGGGCTGCTTATCTCAAAAACTGGGACGGGCCGGAACCAGGGGAAAGACCTTCAGGTTATATTATTATTCTCGGCGACAGATCAATAACTGAAGTATTTGGTGTTGACCATGGAATAGCAGCCCAAAGTATAATGCTGGGAGCTACTGAAGCCGGACTGGGAGGATGCATGATAGCATCGATAAAACGAGATTTGCTTCGTGATGAATTTAAAATTCCGGACAGGTTTGAAATACTGTTGATCCTGGCGTTGGGTAAGCCGGTAGAGAAAATAATTATTGATGAAATAAAAGATGGTGATGTGAAGTACTGGAGGGACAGCGATAAAAATCATCATGTGCCAAAAAGGCCTCTAAGCGATCTGATAATTAAATTATAATGAATGAACCAGACGTAAAAAAATGTTTTTTTATAATATTCCTGCTATTTGTTTTCACTCAATCAGGATGCAGCCAGGAGCTACAAAAAGAAGGTGTGAAAATACTGTTCCATGGACTTGTGATGGATGCAAAAACTCAAACTCCTCTTGCCAGTTCCCAGATAACTATAAACAGGTCATTTTCATCAATCAGCGGTGATGATGGAAAATTTGCTTTTTATGTCAGCAGGAATGACACTGTAATATTCAGCAGGATTGGTTATAAGTCAACAATCCTGTTAGTAAGTGATACACTTGTGGGCAAAGAATATGTTGCTGGCGTTTATATGCATTCTGATACCTTGTTGATAGGCGAGGTGATTATTATACCACGGTTTACAAACCTTAAATCAGAATTGTTGAATTCAAGGACAAGCCTAAGCCCTGAAATGGAAAATGCCAGGTATAATCTTGAAATTTCTGCATACCAGGGTCGTATAACGCAGAATAAGCTTGGAGATCCTGCAGTTAATTATGAGTATTTGCGGCAGAAGCAAAGAATTAATGCTTACGAAAAAGGGGGTATTCCTTCTGAGCGGATTGTAGGTATTAGTCCGTTTTTGCTTGTTCCTGCAGCTTACCTTCTGATACACGGATTACCTGAAAAACCAGCTCCCTTGCAACCACAACTGACTGATCAGGATGTGAATCAGATATATAAGAAATACCTCGAGACTCTGAAGAAGAGGAAATAAGGAAAATTATTGATCTGGTAAATATGGTACTCGGTTCTGGGTTCTCGTTATATATCAAAACCCAGGCACCTAGCACCGAGGACCGAGCACCTTCTATTAATGTTTACAAGGTTTTATCCCTTATAGAATATTGCTTTAATGATTTGGCTTGCCATTTTGGGATTTTCTTTCATCCTTCGAGTACAATATCCAAACCATTTTTCTCCGAAGGGAACATACACCCTCATTGTATGTCCGTCATTTACAATAGATTCACGAAGCTTCGGCGTGACGCCATAAAGCATCTGGAATTCATAAAGATACTTTGGCACATTGTATTTTTTTATTAGTTTATAAGCGCCATCAACTAATGGCTTATCGTGTGTTGCGATACCGACATGTATCTTGTTTTTCAACAGAAATTCGAGATCCTCGAGATAATGCATGTTTATCTCCTCATACTTTTTATAAGAAATTGCTTCCGGTTCAACATAGATACCTTTGCAGAGCCTGAAGCTTAATGGATTTGATTCGCTGTTAAGATCAGCCATGCCTTTCAGATCGTCAAGTGTCCTTTTAAGATATGCCTGTACGACCAGTCCTACATTAGCCGGGAATTCCAACTTCAGTCTGCGGAAAAGTTCGATTTCCATATCAGTACACGGAGAATCTTCCATATCAATCCTTATAAAACCATTATAAGATGCTGCTTTAACAATAATTTCCCTAATATGATTATAACAGATATTTTTATCAATCAACAAGCCGAAACTTGTAGGCTTAATCGAAAAATTTCCGTCAATGTCATTTTTATATGAAACATCGATGAGGTTGAGATACTCTCTTTTATTGGCTTCTGCTTCATCGAGATTCTTAATAAACTCCCCTAGAACATCAAGTGTAACCTTAATGTTTTTACTGTTCAGATCCTTCGATACCCGAATAGCATCCTCAATGGTTTCACCCGAAATATATGAATGTGAAAATATCCATACAAATTTCTTTGGAAAATAAGGCAAAATAGCAGCAATGAATTTGTTGAACATAATATACTTTTGTTGATAAGCTTTTCTTCTCTTTTTTAATTAAACTGCGAATTAAATTGATTTTGATTCAATTTCAAATGACCTTTGTCATTGAAAAAAGGTGATTTGTCAATGAAAAAGGTGTAATGACATATGAATTTATTTATTTTGAATAAATTTTTTCAGAATATGCAACCATTTTTTCTGATGAAATGTCTTAAAAATGTCCTCAGTTTATGATGAGTGACCATCAAATAATAGAGGGTTGTGCGAAACATGACAGGAAGGCGCAACAGGTGCTGTACGATAAGTATTCGCGTTTGTTGCTGGGGATTTGTCTGAGGTATTCGAACGACAAAGCTGAAGCTGAGGATATATTGCAGGAAAGTTTCTTAAAGATATTCATTAATATAAAGGATTTTTCAGGAACAGGTTCTTTTATAGGTTGGTTAAGAAAGGTGGCAGTCAATACATCAATTACTCATTATCACAAAAACCTGAAATTCAGGTATCATGTTGAAATTGATGAGTATGTGTCTGTTGAGACAGGAGTTACCAGTTTTGAGGAAGACTTTTTTACTTCCGATGAACTTTATAAAGTATTGAATGAGCTACCCGCTGGTTACAGGATGGTTTTTAACCTTTACGCTATTGAAGGATATAAGCATAAAGAAATTGCTGAACTCCTGGGCATCGATACAAATACATCGAAATCTCAGTATAGCAGGGCAAAAGCGGTAATCAGGCAAAAGCTGGAGAAACTTGATAAATTGAAAAAAAGCTATTCAGCAGGTGATTAATAAAAAAGTGATTGAATTATAGATACGGTGAAAGGGAAGAAAGAAGATAAGGATTTAAGAGAGTTGTTCAGGCAGAAGCTTGAAAACGCAGAGGTCATTCCATCTCCGTCTGTCAGCACAGTTCTGATGCGCAGGCTCGGAAGAAATGAATTTCTGCATTTCAATCCTGCACGATTCAACATATGGTATCTGGGTGGGATTGTGGCTGCAGGAGCTGCCCTGGCAATTATCCTGAGTTCCCGTTCGGGTAATAATGACACGATTCAACCACAACAACCGGCCTCAGAAATTAACGAAATTGTTAATTCAGATAACCTGATTTCTGCTCCAGAGCAACCTGTTCTTCAAAATGCTGATGAAAATAATAAAAACACTGTAATAACGGACAGGAAACCGGGTGTCATACAATCTGAAGTGGATAACAATTTAAAAGGTGGAATGAACAATGCTATCCGGGGAAACAACAATGTATCTCCGGCAGGTGTGACCGGAACAATGCCGAAAAATGGATTATTCCGCGAATCAATAGCTGATAAGGACAAGCTTCAGAGCGGCTACAGGGCAGATGGATGCTTAATTGAATCATCTGTGACGGAAGGGTGTCCTCCATTAAGAGTAAAATTCAGCAGCAAAGCTGGCTCTAACGGCACCTGCCGGTGGACTTTTGGTGATGGTGGTTATTCAAATGAAACAGATCCTGAATGGATATTTGATGTTGAAGGAGAATACGAAGTAACCCTTAATGTGTTTGATTCCAATAAATTACTATCTGTTTCATCTATAATCATAACTGTCCGTCCAAAACCAAAAGCACTTTTTGAAATAAGTCCTGAAAATGCCATAATTCCCATTGATGAAATCCGGTTTCTTAATTTCTCTTCAGGAGCAGTGAAATTCAGGTGGGATTTTGGCGACGGGAATTATTCTGAGCTCTATGAACCGGTCCACTCTTATAATAAATTCGATAAATATAATGTTCACCTGGTGGTATTTTCGGAATATGGATGTTCCGATTCTCTGATTGTTATGAATGCTTTTGCCGGATCGGGATATTTCATTAAATTCCCGAATGCATTTATACCTAATCCGACCGGGCCTTCCGGAGGTTATTACTCTACTAAGAGCGATGAAGCCGCACAGGTGTTTCACCCTGTTCAGTCGGGAGTGGCTGACTATCAGCTAAAAATTTTCAGTAAGCTTGGTATCCTGATTTTTGAAAGCAATGATGTGAATATTGGCTGGGATGGATATTTTAAAGGACAGCTGAGCGAATCCGGCGTTTACATCTGGAAGGTCCGCGGAAATTTCATAAATGGTGAACCTTTCACTAAAATGGGAGATGTAACTCTGCTTAAGAATTAATCACTTCCTGTAAAAATATTTGAAAATCATTTTATTCCTGTTAATAAAATAGAGTTTGTTGTTAACTGTTTTTTATTTTGTGTAGTCAAATTCTTGATAAAAGGTATCACTTTTAGGGGAAATTTACGTTTAAATGATAATGAATATTAAATTCATTTAATTATTTTCGTGATTTTGAACCTTATGGGATCGATCTTGTTTCAGAGAACTAAATATATATTTATACTGTCATTTATCCTTCTTGTAGATAGTCTTGGCCAGGATCCTACATTTTCCCAGTTTTATGCGAACGCATTATATCTTTCTCCCTCTTTTGTCGGAGCGACCGAAGAGTACAGAATTTCTCTGAACTACAGAAACCAGTGGCCAGCCGTTCCCGGGGTATTCCATACTTACAGTATCAGTTTTGATAAGGCGCTACCTAATTTTAATTCAGGTATCGGAGTACTGGCAACTTACGATGTTGCCGGATCAGGAGACCTTACCACTACCAATATAGGTTTGCTTTATTCATACGATTTTAATATTAACAAGGATTGGCATATACGACCCGGAGTAAATTTTAAGTTCTATTATCTGGGTCTGGATATCTACAAGCTTATTTTCAACAGTCAGATAACGGGAAGCGGAACAACACCGCCTATAACTCCACCACCATTTGATAACGTGGCCGATGTTGATTTTGCGACATCGGCGCTCGTTTATAATGACAGGATATGGGCAGGCTTCACGCTTGATCACCTCCTCGTACCAAAAACATCTTTTTATGGTGATGATGCAACTGTTCCGATCAAATTCAACTTTTACGGAGGGGTCCAGGTTATGAGGAAAACGAGGTTAAGGGTTAAAATGCAAGAGGTTCTTTCTGTTGCCCTCAACTTCCAGAAACAGGCTAAATTCTATCAGTCAGATGTGGGTTTATATTATTATAAGGATCCCCTGATCTTCGGATTATGGTACAGAGGAATTCCATTTGCTACTTCCCAGGCTGGCGATGCAATAATTGGACTTTTAGGTATAAAAACGAATCAGCTTCATATAGGTTACAGTTACGACTTTACTATTTCAAACCTTATCGCTTCAACTGCAGGGGCACATGAAATATCCCTGGTTTATGAATTCACTGCATCCAATATTTCTCCTCAGCGCAGGAAGATCAGATCTATCCCGTGCCCTGAATTCTAAACTCCTGATTATTACCCGGAACCGGTATAATATATTTACATAATTGTACTATTGTGCCATTATGCCGCAAAACACTTTCCATTGCCGCCATTCATAATAATTTCCAGTCATTTGGTCACCTAATGTATTTATTTGTTTATATTTGCGCCTTATTATTGTTTAACAAATATTCAATTTGAGATGAAGAAACTATCCCTGATTCTGTTTGTTATTATTTTTCTGGCAATTGCTGCGCTGTTTATTCTGCATTTCACCGGAAATAAGAATAACAATAAAAGCGATAATTCAGGAATCGTTACTGAGGTCCCGGTACAGGGAATTGCCTTTATAAATATAGATACTGTCATTTTTAAGTTTGATATGTTCTTTGACAGGAGGGAAGATCTTATGGCAAAACAGAAAAAAGCAGAGACAGAACTTAACTCCAGGGGAAGTCAGTATGAGAAAAACGCCAAAGACTATCAGGATAAGATAAATAAAGGCCTTGTTACCAGGGCAACGGCAGCAGAGATGGAACAAGGTTTGCTGCAGCAGCAACAGGAACTGGTGACACTTCGTGATAAGCTTCAATCGGATCTCCTTGAAGAAGAACAGGTTATGAACCGCCAGATTATTGAATATATTACTTCATTCCTTGAAGCAAATAAATCAGAATATCAATACCAGTATATACTGGGCAAAAGTTTTGGCAGTGTTGTCCTTTATGGTGATAGCACATATGATATTACGCAAAAGGTACTTGATGCTATAAACAAAAAGTACCAGGCAGAGAAAAAATAATAACTATGGGTTTCGCCTCAGCCTGGCTTACAGAAAGGGCATTATTCCCCGGGTTAATTAATGAGGCGCCTGATAAAAAGACAGGTATAATTGTTGTTATACCTGCTTTTAGTGAACCCGGAATCACGACACTTCTTGATTCTCTGGCAATCTGTGATGAACCTGATTGCAAAGTTGAAATCCTGATAATTATAAATGCTCCATCCGATGCGGATGCAGAAAGCCTGGAAAACAATAACATATGCATTGCAAATATTGAAGCATGGAAGAAAAAACATAACAATTGTTTCTTCCGGCTTTTTGTTTTTGATGCAGGAAAACCTTCAATAAAAGGATGGGGTGTCGGACTCGCACGAAAAACCGGGATGGATGAAGCTGTCCGGCGTTTTGATGCAATTGATAAACCCGAGGGGGCCATTGTTAACCTTGATGCGGACTGCCTGGTTGAAACAAACTATTTTACTTCTATCTGTAATGACCTTGTGGAAAATAAGGAGAGAGCCGCCTGTTCCATTTATTTTGAACACCCGGTGACAGGGAATGATTTCCCGGGTAGTATTTATAAGTACATCATCTTATATGAGTTACATCTTCGGTATTATCTTCAGGGACTTAAATACTCCGGTTTTCCGTACGCTTTTCATACTGTAGGTTCAGCTATTGCTGTTAAAGCATTTCATTATATAAAGGTCGGAGGGATGAATCGTCGGCAAGCCGGGGAAGATTTCTATTTTATTCAGAAACTTGTGCCGCTTGGCGGATATTTTGCACTTAATAAAACTACAGTATTTCCCTCTCCCCGGGAATCCTTGAGAGTGCCTTTCGGGACAGGACCAGCAATTACCAGGCTGGTTGGCAGCATTGAACCATTGCTGCTGACTTATAATACTAAAGCTTTCAGGGAACTAAAGTTGTTATTCGGTACAGTATTAAAACTTTTTAAAAGCAGCGCGGTTGAAATTCATAATTATTATGAGAACCTGCCTCCGGGATTAAAATCTTTCATAAATGAAAAAGAATGGTCAGCAAAAATTTCCGAGATAAGCAGAAATACATCCGGAGAGGAATCATTCAGAAAAAGATTTTTCGCATGGTTCAACATGTTCCGAATTGTAAAGTATCTGAATCATACTCATTTGGAGCTTTTTGAAAAGAGATCTGTTGAAGAATCTGCATCAGAATTGCTGAAAATTACAGGAAAGGAGTTGCTCCCGAAAGATCCCAGGGAAATTCTTATTTACTATCGTATGTTGGAAAGAGACTCTTAATTGTTTTTTCTTGTGATTTTCCGGTCTTCATGAGGAGTAAGAATTATGTAGAGGTCTTCATCAGGCTTTTTCATGCGATATTGTTCCCGGGCAAATTTCTCAAGGTTGTGATCATCAGTTTTTAGTTCCTGGAGCTTCTTTTTATCAATCTCGATACGTTTTTGGTAGTACTCCTTATCGCTTTTAAGTCGATGTAATTCACGCATCTCTTTGTATCTGGCTATCAGGTTGTTTGAATCTAATAGTAAAAGCCATATAAGAAAAATCAGGATTGTAAGAAGGTATTTATTCCTGAGTACGGGAGGGATTTTATTAATGAGCTTGAACCTTATCATCCTGTTACTAACCTGCGATTTTTTCAGCCACCACTCATGAGATATAGCATTTGAACATTATCTCCATTGTGTATAATTGTTGAATCGTATTTTTCTTTTGATATTAATACATTGTTAATCTTGATAATTCTCATTCTGAAGGAGAACTTCTTTACTCTTATCATTTCACTGACACTTATTGTTTCCTGAGGAAATTCTTCTTCCCTGTTATTCAATAGTATTTTCATTTCCTGGTACAAACTATTTCTTTTTCTCCATGAGAATTTCAACCACAACATTGGCCTGCATATTTGCAACAATACCTACACGCGGTGCCATTGGTGGCAGATCATCTGTCACGTCCGACGATTCATCACCGCAAATATATAATGTATCATCGATTTTCCTGCACCTGATTGTGTCATTCTTTCCCCAGCCGGCCAGTCCCGATGCAACTACCAGGGGAATGCCTGGCATCCTGGTCTGAACTGTTTCTATCAGCATCTCTTTCATTTCGGCACTGTCAAAAGCTTCGACAATGATATCGCACCCTGAAAATATTTCAGTAATATTTGATTTATCCAGCTTTTTCTGGTGAATTAAAACACTGGTATCAGTATTAATTCGGTTCAGATTTTCTTTCAGGGCTGTTGTTTTCATCATGCCAACCTGATCTGAAAAAAAATACTGCCGGTTTAGATTACGTTCTTCAATGATGTCATGATCTGCTATCACAAGTGTACCGATCCCGCTTCTAGCAAGTGCAACAGCACAATTTGAACCGAGACCTCCTGCTCCTGCGATCCCGACCCTGAAGCGGCCCAAATGATTCTTAATTTCGGAAAATCTCATATACTCTTATTTCAGTCGGATAGCCGGAATTTCAATTTATTTGCCGGGTCCGGCTTTTACGCTGTCAAGCTCAATTGTCCATAGAATTGGTGTATAACCTGCTACTATGCCAGGTATACCCTCAAATCCCCAGGCAAGACTCGAAGGAGTAAGAAATCTTGATTTTCCTCCCGCCTTCATATATCTTAAGCCTTCATCAACACCAAGTCTAACGTCGTCAAATGTTCCAATGACATATTTATAGGGGGTGGTGTAAGGATCATTGCGATCAAATTCGACGTAATCAAGAAAAGTTGCTATGTACTTGAAATAAACAGTATCCAGATCAATAGGTGACCGACCTGTTCCTGAAAGGAGTTCAATATAAAATAATCCGCTCGGGGTGAGTGTATAAACAGTATCTCCGAGAGATTTTACATATTCATCAATCATTTTGCGCTCATGCTCTGCCCATTTATTAGTTTCACAGCCTGTTAATAGCAGTGCCAGCATAAAGAGGCAGATTACTTTGAATTGCTTCATTGCAGTCGTCATTAAAATAATTGCAAGATACTAACCTTTCAGGCTTTTTGCAATATAACATACTGATTAATATCATGCTAAACATAATAATAATATTTTAACTTTGAATTTATAGTCACCGGCTGACCGGTTAAATCTATAATCACTCATTCATGGACATAAAGTCGATAAAAGCACAGCTTAAGCTGTTAAAGGGCTGGGATTATAATTGGACACCCCTCAACCGGGGTTATACTGATAAGATACTCTATATTAATGTTGGTGCCCCGGAAATAAAAGAAAAAGATGTCCCTCTGGCGATGAAAGAAAAATTTATCGGTGGTAAAGGTTATGGATTGAGACTTCTCTGGGATGCCACAAAACCTGATACGAAATGGGATGATCCTGAAAATGAGATTATTATTTCCTCTGGCCCGATAGGAGGAATAACTCAGTATTCAGGAACCGGGAAATCGCTTGTCGTAAGTCTCTCTCCTCAAACCGGCTCAGTAATGGACAGTAATGTGGGTGGATTTTTCGGCCCATTTCTTAAATTTTCAGGATTTGATGCTCTGGAATTGCAGGGAAAAGCTCAGAATGACGTGATAATATTTATTGATGGAATAAACCATAAAGTTGAGATATTTGATGCTGCGGCTGAAGCTGTTAATAGTCACCTTCTTGTCGAGCAGCTTACCGAAATCTTTGCTGATAATGATAATGAAAAAAAGAACATCGGTATTGTTTCATCAGGATCTGCTGCTGAACATTCACTTATTGGAATGCTGAACTTCAGTTTTTATGATCCAAAACGGAAAAAGGTACGGCTAAAGCAGGCAGGAAGAGGAGGTATTGGAACTGTTTTCCGGAATAAGAAAATAAAAGCGATAGTATGCAAAATACCCGGAGTAAAAGGTAACCTTAATAATGTGGTTGACCTGGAAGCTATTATGGAAAGAGGCAGAAGGTTTAACAGGGAGATGCGCGAGCTCGATGATAAACAGAGCCAGATGCGCCAGGCAGGTACCGCACACCTGATGGAAATAATGAACGATCATGATCTTCTGCCTGTGATGAATTATAAATATGGCAGTCACCCCGATGCTTTTAAGATTGATTCGTCAGTCTGGAAAAGAAACTTCACACAAAATATACCAGATGGTTGCTGGATTGGCTGCAACATGTCATGCTGTAAAGGAGTTGACGATTTTGAAATAAAAACAGGTCCTTATAAAGGACAAAAAGTCATTGTTGACGGTCCTGAATATGAGAACGCCGCTGGTCTGGGATCGAACTGCGGGATTTTTGATCCGGACTACGTTATTGAAACAAATTTTTACTGTGATACTTATGGTATTTGCACAATTACCTGGAGTACGGCAACGGCTTTTATCATGGAATGCTTTGAGAATGGTATTCTGAATATCGAGAGAACAGGTGGTCTTGACCTGAAATTTGGTAATTCAAAAGCTGCCCTTGAAATGCTGCACCAGGTTGCCGGAGGTGAAGGATTTGGTAAGATTGCCGGAACAGGTGTACGTAAAATGAAAGAGCTTTTTATTAAAAACGGCTGGGGTGACGCTGCGTTTCTGAATGATATCGCCATGGAAAATAAGGGGCTTGAATATTCCCAGTACATGTCAAAAGAATCTCTCGCCCAGCAGGGTGGTTTTGCCATGACAAACAAAGGCCCCCAGCACGATGAAGCTTGGCTGATATTTATGGATATGGTAAACAACCAGATACCAACTTTCGAAGATAAAGCCGAAGCATTGCATTATTTCCCGATGTTCAGGACATGGTTTGGACTGGTAGGTCTCTGCAAACTTCCGTGGAACGATGTTGAACCTGAAAACAATGCCCAGACCAACGAACCGGCAAAAGTACCAGAGCATGTTGATAATTATGTGACTATTTATAAGGCAGTTACTGGTCGCGAATTTGATAAGAAACGACTCCTGGAAGATTCTGAAAGGATATATAATTTTCAGAGGATTTTTAACCTGAGAAGAGGTTTTGGAACAAGGATACATGACAGGCAACCTTACCGTGCAGCAGGGCCTGTAACTAAAGAAGAATATGAATCCCGGGCTGAAAGGTATGATAAGCAATTGAGAGAAAAGGTTGGCATCGATACTGAAGGAATGACAACTGAGGAAAAAATGAAGATCCTGCGGAAATACAGGGAAGATCAGTATGAAGGACTGGTGGATGCTGTCTATGAGCGCCGGGGATGGAATAAAAATGGTGTCCCAACAATCGAATTCCTGAAAAAGATAGGCATGGATCTTCCTGAAGTGATTGATGTCGTAAAAAACTATCAGTAGATAATCAGTCCAGAATCTTCATGCAGACATTAGTCTCTTTTCTGCGAGGTGTGAACATGGCCGGCCATAATAAGATAAAGATGACCGATCTTATTGTGCTTTTTAAAAAACTGGGTTTTAAGGATGCGGAAACGTATATTCAGAGCGGCAATGTCATTTTTTCCAAACCTGTTGGCCTTACAACAAAAGAAATTGCCTCGAAAATTGAGGGAGCAATCAACAGGAAGTTTGGGTACAGTATTGCTGCGATTGTCAGGACTGAAAAGGAACTGAGAAAAGCAGTTGCGGTGAATCCATTCCTATCCGAAAAAGATTTTGATCCGGCAAAAATGGCTGTATTATTCTTAGCTGAAGAACCTTCTTCAGACCAGATTGCGAGAGTTGCAAAAGTCGATTATCCACCTGATAAATTTCGGATTTCAGGAAGCGAGATCTACATTTATTGCCCCAACGGATTTGGGAAAACAAAAATTTATACCGGTTTTTTCGAAAATAAAATGAAGGTAGTTGGTACCGGAAGAAACTGGAAGACAATAAATACCCTCCTGAAATTGCTGAAAACAGGTAATTCACAGGTGTCCTGTTAAGTATTCTTTTCTTTCATTTTTTTCCCAACCGATATTCAAATGTTTTACATTTGCTTTTAAGCGTATTTGATAAATTATCATAAGAGTCAAGAAAGATCCATCGGTTAATTACACGAAATATCTGACAGAAAATGAGGACAGTTATAAGGTTGCTGGTCATAGCTGCAATAATTGTTGCAGGTTGTAAAAACAGGGGATCTGTAAAGCCAAAAGAGATAATTATCTTCCATGCAGGCAGTCTTTCTGTTCCATTTAAACAACTTGCTGATGAGTATGAGAAAAAAAATCCCGGAATAAAAATCCTCAGGGAAGCAGCAGGCAGCCTGGTTTGCGCCCGTAAAATCACCGAGCTTAAGAAACCATGCGATATAATTGCTTCAGCCGACTATTTTGTTATAAATGAGCTTCTAATACCTGAATATACAAACTGGAGTATCAGGTTTGCAACCAATGAAATGGTTTTATCATTCACCGATAAGTCCCGGCATGCCGATGAGATTAACTCTGATAACTGGTATGAAATAATTTTTTTAAAGGATGTTGTATATTCACGGGCTGACCCTGATGCTGATCCTGGCGGATACAGAACAGTGTTTACTTTAAAACTTGCTGAAAAATATTATGGGCAGGAAGGGCTCGCTGACAGATTAATGGCAAAAGATATTAATTATATCAGACCAAAGGAGGTAGACCTTATTGCTTTACTCGAATCCAATGCAGTAGATTATGTATTTATCTATAAATCGGTTGCAATACAACATGACCTGAAATATGTTAAACTTCCTCCCGAAATAAATCTTTCTGATCCGAAGTATAATGAATTATATAATACTGTATCACTTGAAGTGACAGGCAGTTCAGCCGACAGCAGGATATATATTAAGGGAGAATACATTAACTATAGTCTGGCTGTGCTGAAGGATGCGCCGCATAGTGCTGAAGCAATAGAATTTATCTCGTTTTTACTTGGCAACGAGGGGATGGATATTTTCAGAAAGAACGGACAGGACCCGATTATTCCGTTCAGTACCGAACGACCTGATCTTATCCCTGAAGAGCTTCAAAAATATTTAACTTTAAAATGAAATGAAGAAATAATTGATATGATTAAGTACAATCCTTTTAACTGGATAATTCTAATTCTTTCTTCGCTGGTGCTTTTATTTATCCTGGCTCCGCTGGCAGGGATGTTGCTCGATACCACCGGAAAGGAATTTTTCGAGACAGTTAAAGACAGGGAAGTCCAGGAAAGTATCTGGCTTACTTTATGGGTCTCATTTGCTGCCACATTCTTTTTTGCCATAGGATCTATCCCGCTTGCATGGTTGCTTGCACGAAAGAAATTTCCTTTGAAGAATGTGGTTCAGGGGATTATTGATCTCCCGGTAGTTTTACCTCATACTGCAGCAGGAATTGCTATACTTGGCTTTATTTCAAGGGATGGCTTTTTGGGTAAAACAGCAGATATTCTGGGACTGACACTTATAAACAATCCGGCGGGAATTGCCCTGGCAATGGCATTTGTAAGTTTACCATTCCTTATTAATTCCGCCCGTGATGGTTTTGCAGCAGTCCCTGAACGGCTTGAAAAAGCAGCACTCACCCTTGGTGCAAGCCGGTCACGGGTCTTTTTCACCATATCCCTTCCACTGGCATGGAGAAGCATCATGACAGGATTCATAATGATGTTTGCCAGAGGTATGAGCGAATTCGGTGCAGTGGTCATTGTCGCATACCACCCTATGATTGCTCCCGTTCTTATTTATGAAAGGTTCAGTTCATTCGGACTTAAATATGCCAGACCAGCCTCTGTCCTGTTTATAATAGTTGCCCTTGCAGTTTTTATCCTGTTGCGGCTCATATCAATAAGAAAAAAGGAAATTCACATATCTTCTGATGCTGAAACTTATTAACATAAGCAAGAAGCTGGGCAATTTTGCTCTTACAGATATCAATATTGATATACATGATGGGGAATATTATGTCCTGCTTGGAAGATCAGGATCAGGTAAAACACAGCTCCTGGAGCTTATTGCCGGACTTAATGATCCGGATTCCGGCGAGATATGGCTTAATAATAAAAATGTTACAAAAAAGAAAATCCAGGAACGCAATGTGGGTCTTGTTTTCCAGGATTATGCAATCTTTCCGAATATGACGGTTTTTGGAAATATTGCTTATTCCCTTCATTCCCGAAAACCCGGGAAGAAAGTAATAAACCAGAAAGTCTGGCAGGTCGCTGAAGAAATGAATATAGCTCATCTATTAAACCGTTTTACTCATAATCTTTCCTGCGGTGAACTGCAGAGAGTTGCACTTGCCCGTACTCTTATAACATCTCCCAGGCTGCTTCTGCTTGATGAACCAATGGCTTCAATTGATGCAAGTCTGAAAGATGATATTAAAAGAACACTCCGCCATCTGAACAGAAAGGGACTTACCATTGTTCATGTAACTCACGATTACCGGGAAGCATTAAGCCTTTCCAGCCGGGTTGGAGTAATACATAACGGACATATCATTCAGGAGGGCTCCCCTGCTGCTGTATTCCGCAAACCTGTCAACAAATTTGTTGCAAGGTATGCCGGGATTAAGAATTTTTTCAGGGTAAAATTCTTCCGGGAAGCAGGCAGATTCAAAGCAAGGTGTGATGGCAACCTGGTATTTACCCTTTCGGAGGATTCTTATCCGTCTGAGGGACTTTTAATCCTGAGAAGTGATGGTATAAAACTCTATAATTCAGAACCATTATCGGGATTTGATAATTGCTTTAAAGGGATTGTGAAGGAAATAATTCCATCAGAATATGGTATGGAAATAATGGTGAATGCAGGTGAAATTTTTTACATTGATATATCAGTTAATGATTTTAAAATACTGCAGATAGGCGAGTCGTCGGAAGTGTGGATTACATTCCCGCCTGAATCCGGGATCGCTCTGCCAGGAAGTGTATGAAACCAACCGGTGGCCGGCAACAGGAGGACGATTGATCCCCCTCCTGGGAGAGCCTGTCCCGGCCGAAGGACGGGAGGTCAGGGGTGGGTTAGATGAAGGAAAAATGAGAATAGTTGAGTATGGAAATAATAACATTTGAAGAAGCACATGAGATCGTGATGAATTCAGCCTTCAGTACTGGGAATGAGACAATTTCATATTCTGACTCTTTTAACCGTATACTTGCCGAAGATGTCGTAAGCGATATCGATATGCCACCTTTCAGCAAGTCATCGGTAGATGGTTTTGCTTGCCGTCAACCGGACCTTAATAATGAACTTGAAATCGTGGAGACCATTCCTGCGGGCAAGGTACCAGAGAAAGCAATAGGCAAAAATCAGTGCTCAAGGATAATGACCGGTGCTGCGGTACCATCAGGTGCCGGTTGTGTTATCATGGTTGAAGATTCAAAGCTGCTTCCTTCAGGTAAAATTAGGTATACGGGATCTTTCTTAAAAGAGAATATTGCCAGAAAAGGTGAAGATGTGAAAGAAGGAGATGTGGTTCTTAAATCCGGTAAAGTGATCAGGCCTCAGGATATTGCAGTAATGGCTTCTGTCGGGCATACTTCAGTAATTGTCAGTAAAATGCCGCGTGTGGCAGTTATAAGTACAGGTAGCGAGCTTGTCGAACCTTCCGAGATTCCCGGTATTTCGCAAATAAGAAACAGCAATGCCTGCCAGTTAATGGCCCAGGTTGAAAGGGCAGGAGGTAATTGGAAATATTATGGCATAGCAAAGGATGATGAAAACGAAACATTTCTAATTGTTGAGAAGGCAATTTCCGAGAATGATATAATCCTGATTACCGGAGGTGTTTCAATGGGTGATTTCGATTTTGTTCCCTCGGTGTTAGAGAGGGCAGGTGTCAGGTTACTTTTTACAAGGATTGCGGTTCAGCCCGGTAAACCCACCACATTCGGGATTCATAAAAAAACACTGGTATTTGGTCTCCCAGGTAATCCGGTATCATCATTTATTATATTTGAACTTCTTGTGAGACCTTTAATATCAAAAATGACAGGAAGCCGATGGGTTCCTGTTTCCTGGTCACTTCCCATGAAGGAAAACTTTACCAGGAAATTTACCGAAAGAATGGCATTTATACCAGTCAGGATAACAGGTGATGGTATGGTATCCCCGGTTGAGTTCCATGGATCCGGACATATTTCCGCACTTCCTGGATCTGATGGTATCATTACGATGCCTGTCGGAATAAAAATACTTGAAAAAGGCAGATTAGTATATGTACGACAGATTTAACAGGTCAATAGATTATCTCCGGATTTCGGTAACCGACCGGTGTAACCTGAGATGCCGGTATTGCATGCCGGAAGAAGGCATTCATCTTCTCAGGCATGAGGATATACTCTCATTTGATGAAATCACGGGTTTTACCAGAGTTGCTGTAGCCAAAGGCATAAGGAAGGTAAGGATAACAGGGGGAGAACCACTGGTAAGAAAAGGAATTGTAACGCTTGTTAAAATGATTGCCGGAATAAAAGAAATCGTTGATCTGTCGATGACAACCAATGGGACGCTTTTAAAGCACTTTGCCGGTGATCTGAAAAAAGCCGGTTTGCACAGGGTCAATATCAGCCTGGATACTATCGATCCCGAAAGGTTTGAATACATTACACGGGGAGGGAATATTAATGATGTTTTCGAAGGAATTGATGCAGCAAAAAAATCAGGAATTCTCCCCGTTAAAATCAACTGTGTTGTTAAAGAATCGAAGGAGGAAGAGGATGCACGTGGTGTTACGGAATTTTGCCTGAAAAACGATCTGGAGATAAGATATATACGTCAGATGGATCTGGTTCAGGGACATTTTTCTGCAGTGGACGGAGGAACAGGTGGCAACTGTGCTTTATGCAACCGGTTGAGACTCACTGCAAACGGAAAGCTCAAACCTTGTTTGTTCAGCGACATCGAATTCGATGTCAGGGATCTGGGATATGAAAAAGCTATTATGAAAGCAGTGGGGGTGAAACCCGAAAGCGGATCAAATAATTTAACAGGAGGATTTTTTAATATAGGAGGTTAATAGTTATGAAGAATCTTACACATACTGATAAGCATGGAAAAGCTGTTATGGTCGATGTCGGAGATAAAGAGATCCTGACCAGGATAGCAAAGGCAGATGGCCATATAATGCTTTCATCCGGGACTGTAAAGCTGATTAAACAAAACCAGCTTAAAAAAGGTGATGCTCTGACAGTAGCACAAATTGCCGGCATAAATGCTGCAAAACAAACCCAGGCTCTTATCCCTTTGTGTCACAATATAACTCTCGATAATATCAGGGTTGATTTATCAGTTGATAATAAAGGTGTAAAAGCTGAAAGCGAGGTAAGATGTACAGGCAGAACAGGTGCTGAAATGGAAGCATTAACCGCGGTTTCCGTTTCCCTGCTTACCGTTTATGACATGTGCAAGGCAGTTGACGGGAATATGGTAATTGAAAATATAAAACTGATCGAAAAAATAAAGAAATGAATCTTCCTGATAAATTCGAAGCACTTATTATAACTCTTAGCGACAGGGCTCACAGGGGAGAATATAAGGACCTGAGCGGACCGAAAATAAAGGAAAGGCTTTCGGAGTATTTTGAATCGCAGAACTGGAGTATCAATATTAATCTTGCCATGATACCTGATGATTCTGTCATCCTGGATGAGTTATTGAAAAGTGCGGGTGGTATTTATGATATTATTATTACCACCGGTGGTACAGGAATCGGACCGAGGGATATCACTGTCGAAACGGTTAAGCCCCTTCTTTCAAAAGAGATTCCCGGGATCATGGAATTCATCAGGGTAAAATACGGATCCGGGAATCCAAATGCTCTTTTAAGCCGGGGTATAGCCGGTATTACAGGAAAATCGCTGATTTACACCCTACCGGGATCTGTCAAAGCTGTTGATGAATATATGACTGAAATACTTAAAACACTGAAGCATACCATATTTATGCAGTATGGTATCGATATGCATTCGAAAAATCAGTAAGACAGACGATTAAGAGTATTTGTTATTTTGGTGCCGATGATCCTGTCATAACGATCCTGGGGATTTCTGTAATACATCAGGATCAGGTAATCATTTTCAGTTTCATAATGGTTCCCCTCAAATCTTGCCGAAGTAACCTCAGGATCACCATCTTTCAAAAATACATATTCATAATTGTACCAGCCCTGCTTTAGAAGCAGTGTACATTCATATTGTTCTTCTTCCGGATTGAAAATCATCTGGTTATTATTATTGAGCGACCAGTCAGTAAGGCCTCCTGACACATACATTTTCCCTCCGGCAAGCATATATTTTGAAATAAGTGTAAAATATACACTTATATAATCTGCATCAGTTTCAGGATCCCTGCCCTCCTGCACGGCAATATAATATTTCCCGTTGAAGTCCTGCCAGTAAAAATATGGTTTATACTCCCTGCTCTCGGAAGGAAAGAGATAGACATGGTAATTTGGAGCCATATAATCTATCCTCTTTACAAATTCCGACTGATACCGTATGCTTTTAATATCAAAATACCGGAATTCATTTCCGCCGCTGAAAATATTCTTTTCAGATAATGCATTGTATTTAAGTTCATTATTGCCAAAAAAATCGGGTTTCAGATTCTTTTTTGAATTGTTCCAGCGTCCATTCTGAAGTATAAAAGCATAAACATTCCTGTAAGGATCAATTATATCATTGCCGGCAAGATTCACGGTAAAGTCAACCTGCTGGCTGGCATTATTATCAGAAGTCATCTGTGGCCTGTGCGTGGTGACATCTATCTTCACCTTATCTTCGGTTATTATAAAACGCTGAGTAAGAATCGGTTTGTCAGGATCTCCAATGGGATAGACAGAAAGAATATAATTCCCCGATAGTTTCAAATTAATCCTTTCGTTCGGGAAAAGGAGTTTGTAATGAAAATAATTTACAGTAGTATTGAAAGAGGGCTTAAAGTCCTCAATCCGGTTTTCGGGGAATCCGTCAAGATAATCATTCGGGAAAACATCAGATTTTTTCCAGTCCTTGTCACAATGAATAAATGTATAATCAAAAGTTTCGGAGTTATCTCCGGGGAGATCAAAATGCAGGACCAGCTTTTCATCACTGTTTAGTTTGATTACAGGATAAGAAAGATTCCATCCCTCCTTATAAAGCTGAACTGTTTTGATCCTCTGATCGAATACTTGATTTGAGTAAACCTCGGGATCGCTATCCCCCGAAAATACCGAGGTTAAAGGCAAAAAGAATGCATATAATGTGATTAAGTATCTGTACATATTAAGTAGTTTCGGGAAACAGTTAACAAAAATAGTGCAAAATTGTAATATCATATTTAACATATTTTGCGAATTATAATCAGCTATTTATACTTTTGTATCCATTGTTAATTTATTAACAGAACTCTTTTCCTGAAGAATTATTATTAATTTCATTATAAATGTTCAGATCAATTAAGTTGAGGAAGGGGCTTGATATCCGGTTAGGCGGTATTGCTGAAAAGGTCCTTGCCGGAGAAGTCAATCCTGTTAAGTATGGCGTAAAACCGGTTGACTTCCCCGGACTGATCCCGAAACTGAATGTCAAACCCGGTGATAAAGTGAAGGCAGGATCGCCTCTCTTTCACGATAAGATTCATCCTGAGATTTTATTTACGTCACCTGTCAGCGGAAGCGTGTCATCAATTGTAAGAGGTGATCGGCGTAAATTACTTGAAATAGTGGTTGATAAGGAAGGTGATGATTACGTTGATTTTGGCAAGGCAGATCCGGAAAAACTAACCAGGGAAGAGATAAGGGAACATCTTCTCCTTTCAGGTCTCTGGCCTTCAGTCAGGCAACGACCCTATCATGTGATAGCAAATCCGCAGCAAGTGCCTAAATCGGTTTTTATTTCAGGTTTCGACACTGCACCGCTTGCTCCTGATTATAACTTTATAATGGGAAACTCCTCAGTATCAGAATTCAGGCACGGAATAGCTTCTCTTTCAAAACTTACAGATGGTAAGATCCATCTTGTTCTGAATGGGCAGGGAACTGCATCAGAAGCATTTACTGAAACGCCCGGAGTGGAGATCTCATATTTTTCAGGCCCTCATCCCGCAGGAAATGTTGGAGTTCATATTCATCATCTCGATCCTGTTAATAAAGGTGAAAATGTCTGGTATGTGAATTTTCAGGATGTAATGGCGATAGGAAGGCTTTTTGAGAAAGGAGTTTATAATCATGAAAGAATAATTGCTTTAACAGGTTCAGAAGTGCTTAAGCCTCATTATTTTAAAATTCGTTCCGGAGCTTCAATCGCAACACTGGTAAAAGACAATGTAAAACATGGGCACCTCAGATATATTAGCGGGAACGTTTTAACAGGAACAAAGATCGATTCTGACGGTTACCTGGGATATTATGATTCACAGGTCACGGTTATTCCTGAAGGAGATTACTATGAATTATTCGGATGGGCAGCGCCCGGTATTAATAAATATAGTTTTTCACGGACATTTGCATCCAGCCTGTTCCCCCAAAAGAGTTACAAACTTGATACGAATCTGCATGGAGGGGAAAGAGCTTTTGTAGTTACAGGTCAGTATGAAAAAGTTGTCCCGATGGATATTTATCCCATGCAGCTGTTTAAGGCTATCCTGGCCGGTGATATTGACATGATGGAAAATCTTGGTATCTATGAAGTTGCTGAAGAAGATTTTGCACTATGCGAATTTATTTGTCATTCCAAAATAGAAATTCAGTCAATTGTGAGAGAAGGCCTTGATCTGATGATAAAAGAGATGAGTTAGTAAATTGAGACAATAGAAAATAATGAACTCCTTAAGAAAGAAATTAGATAAACTAAAGCCCCATTTTACGGAAGGGGGGAGGTTCTCAAAATTGCGTTCAGTTTTTGAAGGATTCGAGTCTTTTATATTTGTACCCGACAAAGTAACTTTTAAAGGATCGCATATAAGAGACAGTATTGATCTTAAACGGACAATGACTGTCGTTCTGATTGCCTTGCTCCCTGCACTTCTGTTCGGCTCTTATAATACCGGATTGCAGCACTTCAGGTCAGTTGGTATAGAAGCTACTATTTTACAGTCTTTCTGGTTCGGTTTCCTGAGAATACTTCCGCTGATAGTTGTAAGCTATGTTGTCGGATTAGGGATAGAGTTTATTGCTGCCCAGATCCGTGGTCATGAAATAAATGAGGGATTTCTTGTCACAGGGCTTCTTATTCCTCTGATAATGCCTGTTGATATTCCATTGTGGATGCTGGCTCTGGCCACTGCATTCTCAGTAATTCTGGGTAAGGAGGTCTTTGGAGGGACAGGGATGAATGTTTTTAATCCGGCTCTTCTCGCACGGGCATTCCTTTTCTTCAGCTACCCTGCATGGATGACAGGAGATAAAGTATGGACGGAAGGATTGACAGCAGGGCAAAATATTGTTGATGGATTTTCAGGCGCCACCCCCTTGTCATTATGTGCAGCCGGCGAAACGGCTAAGCTCCCTTCGTTCATGGAGATGTTTATTGGTACAATCCCGGGTTCGGTAGGAGAGACCTCCGCCCTTGCAATACTTATAGGTGCCCTGATCCTGATTGTAACAGGTATCGGAAGCTGGAAAATTATTGTAAGTGTCTTTGCCGGCGGCCTTGGAATGGGCCTCCTGCTCAACCTGATTTCTGCAAACTCATACATGGAGTTGCCATTCTATTATCATTTTGTTATGGGCGGATTTGCTTTCGGAGCTGTATTTATGGCAACAGATCCGGTTACTGCCTCGCAGACTGAAACAGGGAAATGGATATATGGTTTTTTAATCGGGGTTTTATCAATTCTGATCAGAGTTCTTAATCCAGCTTATCCCGAGGGTGTAATGCTTGCGATTCTTTTAATGAACGTTTTTGCTCCTCTGATAGATTATTATGTTGTTCAGTCAAGTATCAAGAAAAGGCTTAAACGAGCTAAAATTGCAATTAATACATAGTGTAAAATGAAGAATTTCAGCAACAGATATATATTTATCTTTTCATCAGTTATGGTGATTGCTGTGGCAACTTTACTGTCGCTAGCTGCCACGTTACTTCAGCCAGCCCAGGAAAAAAACCTGGAGATTGAAAAGAAAAAAAGCATGCTCGAGTCAATAGGAGTACCTGCAACCCGTGATAATACCGAAGAGCTTTACGATAAGTATATAAAAGAAAGTTTTGTTCTTAATTCAAAAGGTGAACCGGTTGAAGGTGTTGAGGCCTTTACAGTGGTTTTAAGAAACGAACAGAAAAAACCGCTTGACCAGCAATATCTGCCTGTTTTCAGAGCCACACCCGATGATGGTGAAAAAGTAATAATACTTCCGGTAGAAGGTAAAGGGCTCTGGGGTCCTATTTATGGGTATGTCTCATTAAAGGCTGACCTGAATACTATTTATGGTGTCACCTTTGATCATAAAGGTGAGACACCCGGCCTGGGAGCTGAGATAAACACAACTCCGTTCGAGAGTATGTTCAATGGGAAGCGACTGTTTGATAATGGGGAATTTGTCTCAGTTCATGTTCTTAAAGGAGGAGTCAGTCCTAATGACATTCATGGTGTTGACGCCATATCAGGCGGGACAATAACAAGTAAAGGCCTGGAAAAGATGCTTTTCGATTGTATACAAAAATATAATGATTATTTCTTAAAAAACAGAAATTAACGTATGAATAATCAGGAAAAAGAGCCAATGTTCTCGGCTAAAAATTTAAAACTCTTTACTGCCCCACTCGGTAAAGAGAACCCAATTACAGTCCAGGTTCTGGGCATATGTTCAGCCCTGGCTGTTACCGTAAAGCTCAAACCTGCAATAGTCATGGCATTATCAGTAATGATAGTAACCGCTGTTTCGAATTTGGTGATTGCAGCCATTCGCCAGTATATTCCTGACAGGATCAGGATAATAGTACAGCTTGTCGTCATTGCAACAATGGTAATACTTGTTGATCAGTTTCTTAAGGCTTATGTCTTTGATGTCAGCAAACAGCTTTCTGTTTTTGTAGGACTTATCATAACAAACTGCATCCTTATGGGCCGTCTCGAAGCTTTTGCTATGGGTAATAAGCCATGGCCATCCTTTATCGACGGGCTGGGGAATGGTGCAGGATATGGAATGATACTTGTTATTGTGGCATTCTTCCGCGAATTTCTGGGATCAGGAACAATTTACGGCTATCCCGTAATGCAAAAGCTTGGTGTCTATTCTGCCGGATATGAGAATAACGGTATGATCATTCTTCCCCCTATGGCCCTGATTTTTGTCGGACTGATAATCTGGCTTCAGAGAAGCAGAAATAAGAGCCTGATTGAAAATAAATAGAATAAAGCACTATGGAAAACCTTCTGAATATATTCATAAAGTCGATTTTTGTCGATAACATGATTTTTGCATTCTTCCTGGGGATGTGTTCATTTCTGGCTGTATCAAAGACTGTTAAAACATCAATCGGTCTTGGAATTGCCGTAGTTTTTGTACTACTGATCACAATACCTGTAAATTTCATGGTAGAAAAGTATGTGTTAAAAAAGGGAGCATTGATTTGGCTTGGTGAGGGATTTGCAGATGTCGATCTGAGCTTTCTGACTTTTATGGTTTTCATAGCTGTAATTGCAGCTATAGTTCAGCTTGTTGAAATGGTCATTGAAAAATTCAGCCCGGCATTATATAATTCACTGGGAATCTTTCTTCCGCTGATCGCGGTAAACTGTGCAATTCTTGGAGCAGCGCTTTTTATGCAGGAAAGAGAATACGAAAATGTTATTGAAGCCACTGTATTCGGAGTCGGTTCAGGAATAGGTTGGATGTTTGCAATTGTCAGTTTAGCTGCAATAAGGGAAAAATTACGCTACAGCAATGTGCCTGATCCCCTGAAAGGTCTGGGTATTACATTCATTCTAACCGGACTTATGGCAATAGCATTTATGGGATTTATGGGAATTAAACTATAATCGAAATTATTGTATCATGGTTTTAGCGGTCACTACTTTAGGCACATTATTATACAGCATTATTGTCTTTCTTCTTATTATTCTTTTGCTTGTGATCATGCTCCTGTATGCCAGGGATAGGCTTTCACCCAAGGGTGATGTAACTCTGCATATAAATGATAGGGACATTGTTGTTTCACCCGGTTCAAATCTTCTGACCACACTCTCCGGAAATGCTATTTTCCTGCCTTCAGCCTGCGGAGGTGGCGGTACCTGTGGTATGTGCAAATGTCAGATCCTGGAAGGTGGCGGGTCAATCCTGCCAACCGAAACAGGATTCTTTACCCGTAAGGAGCAGCATGACCACTGGAGACTCGGCTGTCAGGTCAAAATCCGAGAACCTCTTAAAATAAAAGTCCCGGATTCAGTGCTTGGAATAAAGAAATGGCAATGTGAAGTTGTGTCCAACAAGAATGTCGCCACATTTATCAAGGAGCTTGTCGTCATACTTCCTGATGGAGAAGAGATGAAATTTGAACCCGGAGAATATATTCAGATAGATGTCCCGAAATATATGGCCTCGTTTAAAGATTTTGTTATTGAAGATGAGTACAGGAACGACTGGGACAGTTATAAAATGTGGGATTTAAGTATTAAGAACACTTCTGAAACTTTCCGCGCTTATTCCATGGCCAATTATCCTGCAGAAAAAAATATTATAAAGCTGAATATCAGGATAGCAACACCACCATGGGATAATAATAAAAAGCAATATATAAATGTACCTCCCGGAATTTGTTCTTCTTTTATTTTCTCAAGAAAACCCGGTGATAAAGTAATGATATCGGGCCCCTATGGTGAGTTCCATATAAAAAGTACAAACAGTGAGATGGTCTATATCGGTGGCGGCGCAGGAATGGCCCCTTTAAGATCTCATATCTTCCATCTTTTCCATACCCTGAAGACCAACAGGAAGGTATCATACTGGTATGGTGCGCGTTCACTTAGTGAGGTCTTTTATGAAGATGAATTCAGGGCGATTGAAAAGCAATTCACAAATTTCAAATTTAACATTGCCCTTTCCGCGCCATTGCCGGAGGATAAATGGAACGGATTACAGGGTAATATTCACCAGGTGCTGCTCGATAACTACCTGAACAAACATGATGAACCTGAAGATATTGAATACTATTTCTGCGGTCCTCCTTTGATGAATAATGCAGTAATTAATATGCTTTATGATCTTGGCATTCCGGATGAGAACATCTCGTTTGACGATTTTGGCATCTAGACATAAATAAATAATTACCGTCGGCTGAAGCCGACGGTAAAACATCTTACATTGACAATAAAGTTTGTAAACCTTATAAATAAATGAATAGCAAATTATTAACCTTACTTATTATTCTGCTGATATTTTTTTCCTCATGTAAGGAAAAACCTGTTTATTCAAACTTTACCGGATTTGCACAGGGTACAACCTATAGTATGGTTTTTGAAAATGCCGGGAAATTCAATCCCCCCGATTTACAGGCTGATGTTGAGAAGATTCTTCACGATTTCGACATGTCATTATCTCTTTACGAGGATTCTTCGGTACTTTCAAGAATAAACCGTAACGAAACATCAGTTCCTGATTCATTTTTTTCAGAGGTTTTTATCAAATCAAAAGAGATATCGCAATTAACCGCTGGTGCATTCGATGTAACAGTGGGTTCTCTTGTAAAAGCGTGGGGTTTTGGACCTGATGCCCGGAAAAACTTCACCGAATCAAAACGCGACAGCCTGCTGAAACTGGTCGGTATGGAGAAAGTAGAACTCAGAAACGGTATCTTAATTAAATCTGATCCCCGGATCAGTCTCGATTTCAATGCTATTGCCCAGGGTTACTCTGTCGATATATTAAGCCGTTATTTTGACGATCTGGGCATTAATAACTACCTGGTTGAGATTGGCGGTGAAGTGAGAGTCAAAGGCGATAAAAGCGGTGCTATGTGGAAAATTGGCATTGACAAACCTGTTGACAATAGCCTGATTCCCGGAAACGATCTTCAGGCGATTATTAAGCTGAAAGACCGGTCGCTTGCTACCTCAGGTAATTACAGGAAATTTTATGTTGAAAACGGTATCAAATACTCTCATACCATCGATCCAAAAACTGGATATCCTGCTAAAAATCAGCTGTTAAGTGCAACAATAGTTGCGGACGATTGTGCAATTGCTGACGGAATCGCTACAGCCTGCATGGTAATGGGGAAAGAGAAATCAATCGAATTTATGGATCTTCATCCGGAATTTGAAGCCTACCTGATCTATTCAGATGATACCGGGAATTTCAAAACATGGACTTCGGAAAAGCTGAAGGAATATATTTCTGAATCTGAGAATTAAATCCACCCCTTGCCTCCGGTCGCCCGCATCCTATAATTTTCTGGCACCACAAGTCAGACACTCCTCAAAATCATCTGACGGATTACAACCAATATCTGTATCCCGGGCACAGGTTATTCCACGCTTCTGCATTTCTTTGTTCCGGCCGACATGGGTCTCAGGAAATCTCCCGCGAGCTTTGATGAGCATACTGATTCCCAATCCTGCAAGAGAGATGACCACAATTACCGCACTTATAATCAACAGTTTTAAAAACATGTCAGCATTTCTTGATTAAATTACACAACTTTACAGTAAATAAGTCTTAAAATCAATTATTCAGATTTCAAAGATAATTATCATTTATTCAGTTTTAATTAAACAACAGGTCTTTTAATTTGTTTACCATTTCAGATAAAAATCCAAACTTTCAGAAAGAGATGAAGCAAACCAACAGGCTATCAGAACAGTATTTGAGTAAAGAGAATATCCTTGCTGACTACAGGCTTGCAAACCTGAGCCGTAACCTGAGTATTATAGGTCGTCGTGAAGTATTGTCCGGGAAAGCAAAATTCGGGATTTTCGGGGACGGGAAAGAAATTATCCAGCTTGCAATGGCGAAACAGTTTAAAGAAGGCGACTGGAGGTCAGGGTATTACAGAGATCAGACATGGATGATGGCAATGGGTTTGTATAATTCTCTGGAATTTTTCCATCAGCTTTATGGAAACACCAACAGGGAAATCAATCCGGGAAGCGGTGGCAGGGTATTCAATAATCATTTTTCCGTTCCGAATATAAATCCTGATGGTACATGGAGAAATCTGACAAAACAAAAAAACTCTTCTTCTGATATCTCACCAACGGCCGGACAAATGCCAAGATTGCTTGGGCTGGCTTATGCCTCTAAACTATTCAGGCAAAATCAGGATCTTCACCGGTTTTCAACACTGTCAGTTAATGGCAATGAAGTTGCTTTTGGTTCTATTGGAGATGCAAGTACCTCTGAAGGTCACTTCTGGGAAACAATGAATGCCGCAGGTGTGCTTCAGGTACCCATGGCAATCTCAGTCTATGATGATGGTTACGGTATTTCGGTGCCCAAAAAATACCAGACAACCAAAGGCAGCATTTCAGATATTCTGAAGGGTTTCGAAAATGAACCCGGACGGCCAGGAATTTTGATATTTAAAGGTAAAGGATGGGATTATCCCGGGCTGATAAAACTTTATGAGGAAGGTATTGAGATCTGCCGCAGAGATCATGTTCCGGTTCTGTTCCATATAGAGGAAGTGACTCAACCGCTGGGACATTCCACCTCCGGCTCACACGAAAGATATAAAAGTGAAGAGAGATTGAAATGGGAGGAGGAATTTGATCCTATAAAAAAAATGAAGGAATGGATACTGGAACAGGAAATTGCAGCTGCAGATGAACTTGACAGAATTGCAGTTGAGGCTGAGGAGGAGGCAAAAGAGTCAAGAAAGAAAAGCTGGGAAATGTTCCAGACTCCTATTAAGATTGAACGTGAAGCCCTGGTAAAAATAATCGGCGACAGAACCTGCAAATGCCACGAAGAAGCCAAAGAAGATACAGTAGATAAGATCACTGAAGATTTAAGCAAAGTGTTTTCTCCGATAAGGAAGGATAATTTCATGGCTGCCCGTAAAATATTGAGAAATGTTTGTGAAACATGTGATAAATCGGACAATCTGAAGGAGGAGCTTTATGGCTGGCTTAAACGCAATTATACGGATGCATCAGCAAGCTACGATTCATTTCTTTATAATGAAACCCCAAGCTCGGTCCTGAATGTAAAACCTGTTGCGCCTGTTTATTCTGAAAATTCTCCGGAGGTGCCCGGTAGGCAGATTCTGAGAGATAATTTTGATAAACTCTTCGCGAAGTATCCTTTATTGGTGACATTCGGTGAAGATACAGGGAACATCGGAGGTGTAAACCAGTCACTGGAAGGGTTGCAAAAGAAATTCGGAGAACTGCGTATTACGGATACAGGTATAAGGGAAGCTACCATACTTGGTCAGGGTATTGGACTGGCCCTCAGAGGAATGCGACCAATTGCCGAAATACAGTATCTCGACTATCTTATGTACGCACTTCAGATTCTGAGCGATGACCTAGCAACCACTCATTACAGAACTGCAGGCAGAATGGTTGCACCTCTTATTATCAGTACGCGGGGGCACAGGCTTGAGGGAATATGGCATTCCGGATCTCCTATGAGCATGCTTATAAATTCCGTCCGGGGTGTTTATGTCTGTGCACCAAGGGATATGACAAGAGCAGCAGGATTTTATAATACCTTACTTGAGGGAAACGATCCTGCCATAGTAATTGAACCACTTAACGGCTACAGACTTAAGGAAAAAATGCCTGATAATATTGGTGAATACCGCTTACAGCTTGGCATTCCCGAAGTACTGTCATCGGGGACAGACTTAACTCTTGTAACTTATGGATCAACTGTCCGGATTGCGGCAGAGGCGGTCAGGCAACTTGCTGCCCATGGCATTTCGGTGGAGTTGATTGATGTTCAGACACTGGTGCCTTTTGATACCGGAAGGGTTATTCTTGATTCGATTAAAAAGACAAACAGAGTCCTTTTTCTTGATGAAGATGTTCCGGGTGGTACAACTGCTTTTATGATGCAGGAGGTACTTGAGAAACAGGGTGGTTGGCATTACCTCGACAGTCCGCCTAAAACTCTTACGGGTAAGGAACACAGGCCGGCATATACGACAGACGGCGACTATTTCTCAAAACCGAATGCAGAGGATATTTTCGATGCGGTATATGCGATGATGAAAGAGGCAGTTCCGGCAAAATATTGACCCCAGTTAATTCATATACTCACCCCCCAGCCCACTCTCTTACTTCGTAAAGAGGGGGAGTTAGATCAGTGTATTACAATTAATTCCCCCTCTTTGCATCAGCAGAGAGGGGGAATAAAAGGAGGTGAGTACGTATGGGAATCAGGGGAATATTGGGGCATTCATTCTGAAACTCCTATTATCTTCAGTAATTCTGTTGCGGCTTCACGAGGACCTATATGGTTTTATGAGTTTTATTAATCAACTCGTTCACACTGAAAGAAGGCTATGTGTCAATTTGAGTGTTGCTACTGGAAGCGATTTTCAAGGGCAATAAGTTGATTTTTTAGTTCAATTGGAAGGCGGTCGCCGAAAAGTGCAAAATGTTCTTTAATTAATGCTATTTCTTCTTTCCAAACGTCCTTATCTACCGATAGTAACCGGGAAAGGTTTATTGCTTGCTTTTCCAAACCACTAATATCAATACTTTCGATACTAGGAAGATAACCGATTGGAGTCCTGACAGCTTTAACAGTATTCTCACAGCGTTCAAAAATCCATTTCAATACTCGGATATTATCGCCAAAACCAGGCCATAACCATTTGCTATTTTCATCCTTTCTAAACCAGTTTACATAAAATATTTTTGGCAGGGCGTTTTTATTTGGAGCAACTTCTCCTGTTTTTATCCAATTATTAAAATAGTCGGCCATATTATATCCCGTAAACGGAAGCATGGCAAAGGGATCACGACGTACCCCAGCTTTTAAGCCAATTGCGGCTGCTGTAACCTCTGAACCAGCTATCGAACCAAGAAATACACCATGATTCCAATCAAATGCTTCATGTACTAAAGGAATAGTTGTAGGTCTGCGGCCTCCAAAAATAAACGCAGAAATTGGAACACCTTTTGGATCTTCCCAGGCAGGGTCAATAACAGGACATTGACTGGCAGGTGCGGTAAAGCGTGCATTTGGATGTGCTGCAGGTTTATCTACTTTAGGGTCGTATTTTTCATTTGTCCAAGTAATTGTACCTTCCGGGGCGTCATATCCAATGCCTTCCCACCATATATCTCCATCAGGAGTCAGGGCTGTATTGGTGAAAATGCTATTCTCTTTAAGAGAAAGCATGGCATTGGGATTTGTTTTCATTGATGTTAAGGGAGCTACACCAAAAAAGCCAGCTTCGGGATTAATAGCATATAACCGGCCATCTTCTCCAAATTTCATCCATGCAATATCATCACCCACACATTCAACTTTCCATCCTGGAATAGAAGGAACCAGCATCGCCAGATTTGTTTTACCACAGGCACTTGGGAAAGCTGCTGCAAAATACTTTTTAATCCCTTTCGGATTAGTTATTCCCATTATTAGCATATGTTCTGCCAGCCAGCTTTGCTTTTTTGCCATATATGACGCAATTCGAAGAGCAAAACACTTTTTCCCTAAAAGTGCATTCCCTCCATATCCACTTCCATAAGATAATATTTCTTTAGTTTCCGGAAAATGAGAAATATATTTCTGTTCAATAGGAGCACAAGGCCATTTTTTATCTTTCTGGCCGGGTTCTAACGGGAATCCGACAGAGTGGACACAGGGAACAAATTCATCATTTCCCAAAATATTAAGTACAGCTTTTCCCATCCGGGTCATTATCCTCATGTTAACAACTACATATGGAGAATCTGTTAATTGAATACCAATGTGTGCAATCCTGGAACCTAAAGGACCCATACTGAAAGGGATAACATACATTGTTCTTCCTCTCATACTACCATTAAACAATTTTTTCAATGTTTCTTTCATCTCGACGGGAGAAGCCCAATTATTTGTCGGTCCGGCATCTTCTTTTTTTTCTGAACAAATGAATGTTCTGTTTTCCACACGGGCTACATCACTGGGATCTGACTGAAAGTAATAACTATTTGGTCTTTTAGCTTCATTTAGTTTTATGCATACTCCTGATGCTACCATTTCATCCAAAAGACTCTGGTTTTCGGCCTCCGAACCATCACACCAATGGATTTTTTCAGGTTGGCATAACTCGGCCCATTCATTAACCCAGTTAGTTAATTTCTGATGGTGGGTTATCATAATAAAATTGATTTAAAATAATCAGTTTATAGTTTATCCAAATCTCTGCATGCATTATAAAGATTCTCAAGCAGATCAGGTATCTTTGATTGAGGAACCGCTGAAAAAGCCAGCCTGATAAAACTTCCAAGTGCAATAACACCTGTACTGTATTTATTCAACAAATGTACCCTAACTTCTTCAGTATTTAAACCCTTTTTAAGTTTAAGGCACATAAAATAGCCAGAATTGAAAGGTAATGGTTCAAAATATTCAGAGTATTTTGGATTATGAAATGAATCTTTCAAAATGTTGTATCGTGTTTTTAAAATACTGTATTTCTTTTGCTTTGCAGCCATATAGTTTTCGTGTAAATATATAGTCTGAAGTAAGGATTGGGAAAGATGGCTTATGTTTGATATGTTTCCGCGAATGGCCCCAGCGGTTTTGTTCTCCAACGCTTCATACAATTCAGTTGTACCATTCTTTATGCCATAAGTTATAAAACCGACTCTGAAACCCCAGACATAATCTTCTTTAGTGGGCCCATCTAATTTCACTGCCAAAACGTTTTCATGAAGGTTTGCAATTTTAGTAAAGATAGATTCTTTGAAAACTTTGTCTTCAAAAACAAGTCCGAAATACGCGTCGTCGATCAGAACAACAAGCTTTTTTCCTTTTTCAGCTAGATGATTAATCTCATTAACAATAAGTTCAATCTCACTAGTAAGTGGTGTGTAACCTGATGGGTTATTAGGGAAATTTAATAGAATAATTACCTTTTCCCTTTGAATTTCATTAATCTTTTCTGTAAAAGAATTAATATTGAATCCTCCATCATGAAACAAATCAAATAACTGAATTTTCGCACCATATCCGTTTTCAAATATTAAATTATAGTTTTCCCAATAAAGATTGGTAAGAATTACATCATCGCCTTCATTTGCAAACAAATAACCTGCAATACTGATTCCGTGAGTAATTCCATTTGTTGCCACAGGCGTACTTATTAGAGTACGTTCCAAAGATGGGTTTTTCTTATAGATAAATTCTTTCCATGTATCTCTTAAATCTTTTTTACCAAAACTTGGAGCATAAGGAAACACATTATTGCCTGGTAGGTTTATCAGGGTATCAAATTCAGAAAGATGCATCGAAGAGCCATCGTCCTCAACAGCTTCTCCAATAGTTGCATTAATGCTTTTGCCTTTTGCCTGTGAAGATTGTGCCAGAATACCAAGTTTGGGAAAGAAAATGTTTTTCCCTCTTTCTGACAACATCTCCAATATATTAATATTCTGCCTTTCTATTGCATTATTTAAACAGGTGGCTTGTGTATCCATTTTTAAGTAAAGTTCAATAATTTTAAGTTCCAGTTATAATTAATGACTGGTTGCAAAAATAGAAAAAATTGATTAAATTGTATTCGTAATATTTTTATATGAAACCGGAACTCGATTTATTTGCGATACAGCCTGAAGACAAGATACCGGAAAAGGGGAAAATTCTGATTTCTGAGCCTTTTCTCCCCGATACATTTTTTAACCGAAGCATTGTTTATCTGGCAGATCATACTCCGGAAGGTTCCGTTGGCTTTATTCTTAATAAGAAGCTGGATATTAAAGTCTGTGATGCCGTATCAGGTTTTGACAAATGGGAAGAATTTCTCAGTATGGGTGGCCCTGTATCCCCTGATACTCTTCATTACCTGCATAACCTTGGAGACGGGGTTCCAAATAGTGTATGGGTGAATGAAAGTATTTTCTGGGGAGGAGAAATTAACTTCATCAGAAAATTGATCAAGGATGGGAAAATCAACAATACTCAGATCAGGTTCTTCCTCGGTTATTCAGGGTGGTCTGCCGGGCAGCTTGAACGTGAGCTCAAGGAAAACTCTTGGGTTATTGCAAAAATCAAAACAGATATTGTCCTGAATAACAGTCAGCTCGATAATACGTGGAAAAGAGTTCTCAGAGGCTTTAAGAACAAATACCGGATGTGGGCTGATTTCCCAGAGTCACCGGATATGAACTAGCCATTTATTTGCCCCTCAGTTCCCCCGCTCTGTTCTCATGAACTCATCCCCCAGCCCCCTTCTCTGCTATGCAAAGAAGGGGAAAAAGAATGGGGGTGAGTAAATAAATTTCACAAATGTAATATCTTAAATATCAGCTCCTTAAGCAGATCTCCCGGTTCACTGCTCAGATCCCCATAACCCTTTGATTTCATATCGTATGTCCGCAGCAGACTTATAATTTGTACTGTATTTGATATATTATATTTACCTGCAGAGGTCTCATAGTCTTTTACGAAATATGGATTGACCTTAAGTACAGCAGCTGCATTATTTTTTGATTTATCGGCCAGGTAATGATAGGTCAGAAGTTTGCTGAAGAAACTGAACAAGGATGCAATAGTAAGGGTAATAGGATTGTCCTTCGGATTATTGGCAAAATGATGAACTATCATGTTGGCTTTAAGTATATTTTTTTCACCGACAGCTTTCTGGAGCTCAAAATTGTTATAATCCTTGCTGATGCCAATATTTTTTTCGATGAGTGAGGTGGTAATGACAGGCTTGCCGGCCGGAAGTGTAATAATTAATTTAATAAGCTCATTTACTATTTTATGGAGGTCGGTGCCAAGATATTCAGTCAGCATGGCACTTGCGTTGGGATCAGCTTTAATACCCTGTGTCATTAAATATCGCTCAATCCATGCCGGAACCTGGTAATCACGCAATCTGACCGATTCAAAATAAACAGCATGGGTTTCGAGTAACTTGTAAAATTTTGTTCTTTTATCAACCACCTTGTATTTATAATTGAAAACCAGGATTGTCGATAAAAGGGGTTTTTCGAGGTAATAAACTAGGTCCTCGATCTTTTTCAGTGTTTGTGCTTCTTTCACTATAACAACCTGATGACTCGACATCATCGGAAACTTCCTGGCAGTTTCAATTATTGCAGGTATAGTGGTATCTTCTCCGTATAAAACTACCTGGTTGAAGGACTTCTCAGCTTCTGGCAGGACTTTCTCTTCAATATGATCAGTAATGAGGTCAATATAATAAGGTTCCTCTCCGGCGAGAAAGTAAACCGGTTTAAAAATTCTTTTCTTCAGGTCGGAGATTATTTCTTCGTAGGTGACAGCCATTTTAGAATCTGAGGTGTTTTACAGAGATACCGTTGTCTTTAATTTCCCTCAGTGCATCGATGCCTATCCTGAGGTGTGTCTCAACATATTTACGTGTTACTTTACGATCGCTTGCTGCAGTTTTTATACCTGTTGATATCATTGGTTGATCTGACACCAGAAGCAATGCTCCTGTCGGTATCTCATTTGCAAAGCCTACTGTAAAGATTGTTGCCGTTTCCATGTCAATTGCCATTGCCCGGGTCTTTACAAGGTATTTCTTAAACCGGTCATCATATTCCCACACCCTTCTGTTTGTGGTATAAACAGTACCTGTCCAATACTCCTTTTTGTACCTTATTATTGTTGCAGATATTGCACTTTGAAGCTTAAATGCTGGCAATGCGGGAACCTCCAAAGGCAGATAATCATTTGATGTCCCGTCACTTCTTATGGCAGCAATTGGAAGGATTAAATCACCGAGTTTATTCTTCTTTTTGAGGCCACCGCATTTCCCGAGGAATAATACTGCATTCGGACTTACTGCACTCACCAGATCCATTACCGTTGCAGCATTGGGACTCCCCATACCAAAGTTAAGGATTGTAATCCCGTCTGCAGTTGCACTTGGCATATTTTTATCTTTACCCTCTATCTGCACATTATGCCACTTAGCGAAAAGCTCAACATAATACAGAAAGTTGGTAAGAAGGAAATATTTACCAAATGAATCGAGAGATTTGCCTGTATATCGCGGAAGCCAGTTATTAACGATTTCCTCTTTGGTTTTCATATTTATCAGACTGTAATATTTATCTCAATATATTTGTAATAACTTAAGAATATTAATTATTCACGGTTTCAAAAGTACAAAACAAAGTTGAAACAGTTAAATCTGCCGGAATATTCGTTCAGAATAATCAGGAAAGGGGAAACAGAAATGATCCTTGATCCCCTGAGGAAAAAATATGTTAAGCTCACTCCGGAAGAGTGGGTCAGACAGAATTTTGTTCAGTATCTGATACATGAAGGAAAATACCCGGCCGGACTTATAGGTATTGAGGTCGTGTTCAAATATAACAAACTGAAGAAAAGAGTTGATATTCTTGTTCACAACAGGAAAGGTGAACCCGTAATGATTGTTGAATGCAAATCCGATGAAGTAAAGTTGAATGATAAGGTGTCTGACCAGATTGTCGAATATAATATGAAATTCAGAATTCCCTACCTGGTTATTACAAACGGGATGCAACATTATGCCGTTAAGATAACTGATTACGAAGAACATAAATTTGATTATTTGCTGGTAATTCCCCTTTATGAGGATCTGTTAACCTGAGGTTTTTATGATCTCTGTAACCTGTGCCATAATAAGAAATGACGAAAACGAGGTGCTTGTTGTTCAAAGGGGAGAACAAAGCGACCATCCTTATAAATGGGAGTTTCCCGGGGGCAAGCTTGACTCAGATGAGTCGGAAGAAGAGTGTATTATTCGTGAAATAGCTGAGGAATTGTCGATCGGGATAGTAATTTGCAAAAAACTAAATCCTGTTGAGCATGATTATGGACATAAGCAGATACGCCTTATTCCCTTTGTCTGCGATACTCTCGATGAATTGCCATTCCTGACTGAACATATAGATTTTAAATGGGTAACCCCAGGCGATCTCAAAAAAATTAATTTTTCAGAAGCTGACATTATTGTTGCAGACAATTATCTCCAGTCTGTTAAGGAAATTGAGGATAATAAAGAGTTTATTGCCGGATCAGTTCAATCTTCGGCTGATGATGAAGAACTCAGGTCGATGATTGACAGGATGATTAGTATGAAAGAAGCTGATTGGGTCGCAACTTCAGCAATTGAGAATCCGGCTATTTTTAAAAAACTACTTGAATATTCTTTTTCTCCCGATAAGAAGCTTGCATTTCATGCTTCCTGGATCCTTTCAAAAGTATGTGATAAGTATCCGGAAATAATCTATCCCTATCTTTCAGGGATAATTGAAACGTTGGACAAACTGGATAATGAGAGTGCTCAGCGGTCTTTTCTTAGGATAATTTCCCTGAGCGACATTAACAAGGTAAGCAATAAACACCATGGGATACTTGCTGAACGTTGTTTCACAGAATTAAGATCGGGTTTTTCTGCAATTGCTATTAAGGCATATTCCATGGAAATTCTATATAAGCTTGCATTGATTTATCCTGAACTGGCAAATGAACTTGCAGCATCAATTAGCATGCTTCAGGGTGAAGGATCTGCCGGGATTATTGCAAGGGGAAGAATAATACTTAATAAGCTTGCAGAAATGCCTGCAGGGACAGGATCCAGTCTGACATAATTTTAAGAACTTCAGGAGAGAAAGTCTCTTCAATTTCACCATATTCGGCGGGTAATCCGGTTTTGCAATGCTGGAATAAATGGTTTAATCCCGGGAATTCAATTGTATTAACTGATTTATTCCCACCTGATTTAAGAGCTTTTTCGATTGACTGGAGGTTCATGTCTGTGGCAACCTGCAGATCTTTTTCACCGTTAAGAGCCAGTACAGGACATTTTACCTTTTTCCAGAAACCGGCCGGATTGGTTATAATAAAATATCTCATCCAGGTATATATTACAGGATTCAAGCTTGAGTTAAGCTGAATCAGAGCTTTATCAATATCCTCAGGAGGAGTCTTTTCCCTGATGAGGTTCTTTTTGTAAACTGTGGCAATCTGTTCTTCGGCTTTTTTATTATCCGGTTCCTTTTTCAAAACTGCGAAAAGCTTTTTGTTGACTGCAATACCCTCTTTGACCTGTTTTTCATCAGCTCCTGAAATGAGGCTGATATCTCTGTTCTGCCTGTGCAGTATCTGCTCACCGCGTACACCTGGCCCAGCAAGAGATATGATGAAACCAACGTTCTGGTTGGATGCTGCCACAATGGATGCTATTAATCCTCCTTCGCTGTGACCTGCAAGTCCGATTAATTCGGGATCAATCTCCCGTCTTGTTTTCAAAAATAAGTATGCTGCTTCTGCATCAGTAGCGAAATCGGCAGATGTTTTGTTAAGCGGGCTTCCCTGCGACTGGCCGACACCCCTGTCATCATAACGAAGAACGGCTATCCCGTTCCGGGTTAAATAATCTGCAATTACCCAAAATGGTTTGTGTCCCATCAATTCTTCATTCCTGTTCTGAGATCCAGATCCGGTTATAAGTATAACGGCAGGGAAGGGACCTTCTCCTTTAGGAATGGTCAGTGTACCCGCCAGATCAATTTTGGCTCTTACATTGTTAAATACAACATCTTCTGATAGATATGGGAATGGAGGTTTTGGCTCCTGGGGTCTGTTAAGAGTAAATTCTGCTTTTAATTTTATCAGATTAAGAGGCATGGTAGCGCCACTTTGCATAAACGTCCCTTCAATTAAAGTATCGTTTTTAATTGTCCCGTTATATTCAGCAAGCAGAAGAGGCGCGGAAATTTTGATTTCCTTTCCGTCAAATTTAACAGGTCCGACCTTTATGTTTTTTACACCCTGGTCAGGGCTCTCCAAAGTTGCTGTAAGACTGTCTTTTTCAACAACGGTAAGATTAAAAACTACACGTAATGAAACTGCATTGGCGGTGATCCTGCCAAGCCAGGATCCGGAAATTGATTTATTATCAGGCAGATTCTGGGCAGCTAATTGATGGTTAATAAGTAATATCGATAAGATGAAGATAAGTAAAACCGCTTTTTTCATGATGATTTGAATTGAAGTTCAAAATTAATCGATTTTGCCAGGATTGAAAGAGGAATTTTTCATTTCCCGCAGATTTAACACCGCTGGCGCGGATTTATAATCCGTGCCTGTTGCGGATCTTAAAATTAAACCTTTTCAACTCTCTTCAACTTTTTCAACTTTTCAACATCTTTATTACTTTTACAGTCCAATCGATTAAATAAATGAGAATCGTAGATACGAAAGGTCAGCAATGTCCGGCCCCTATTATTGCAACAAAAAGGACCTTAAAAGAAGCAAAGAAGGGAGAGACTTTTTTGGTATTGACTGATAATAGGACTTCTCTGAATAACCTGATCCGTTTCCTGAAAGACAATAAAACTGAATTTTCTGTCGAAGAAGCAGGAGATATCTGGACCCTCAGGATAACCAAAAAAACTGCTGAAGTTCAACAGACAGAAGCTGAAAAATACTGCAATACTGATATTCCTCATTTTACGCAGGGTAATTTTATAATTGTATTTTCTTCCGATAAAATGGGAGAAGGAGATGAAGAGCTAGGCCATTTACTGATGACTAATTTTATAAAAGCAATAAAAGACCTCGAATCACTTCCGAAAACAATGGTTTTTTACAATAATGGAGTCAAACTTGGTTCTGTCGATTCCACTGTTTCTGAACATCTTAAAGAGATTGAAAAAATGGGAGTAGGATTACTATTCTGCGCTACATGTGTCAAATATTACTCAATCGAAGAAAAGATAAAAACAGGTTCTTTAAGCAACATGTATGAAATAGCTCAGGTCATGGCCTCTGCAGCACATATCATAAAGCCCTGATTATTAATAATTATTGTATATGAAAATTGATCTTCTTAAGATGGTTGAAAACGGCGGGTGTTCTGCCAAGATATCGCCTGTGCAGCTTGAGGAGATGCTTAAGTTTCTGCCGTTACCGGAAGATCCGAATATCCTAGTTAATATTGACACTCGTGATGATGCCGGGGTTTATAAAGTAAATGAACAGCTTGCCCTGGTATTTACCACCGACTTTTTCCCTCCTGTTTGCAGCGATCCTTATGAATTCGGACAGATTGCAGCAGCCAATTCAATAAGCGATGTATATGCCATGGGCGGAACTCCTGTTATTGCCCTGAATATCATGATGTTCCCATCTGCGAAATTGCCGGTGGAAGCTTACGGGGATATATTGAAGGGCGGTTCCGATAAAGCGTCTGAAGCCGGTACAAGGATAATAGGTGGTCATACTATCGATGATTTTACTCCCAAATACGGACTTGCTGTTATCGGGTATATTCATCCCGATAAGATCATTACAAACTCTGGTGCGAAACCTGGAGATTGCCTGATACTTACAAAACCGTTGGGGACAGGTGTCATACTGGCCGGACAACGGCTTAATATCGCTGCTGACAGTGATGTAAATGAAGCTTTAAGACTTATGAAGCTTCTTAATAAATCAGGTGCTGAAGTAATGGTAAAGTATAACATAAGGGGTGCAACGGATATCACAGGCTTCGGACTTGCGGGACATTCCCTGAAAATGGCAAAAGCAAGTAGTGTATCAATTACACTTAATATGAACCGGGTACCTTTAATAGGAAATACTTATGCTCTTATTGACCAGGGGTGCATTCCCGGAGCCGCATTCCGTAACCTTGATTATGCAGAGAAGGATACCGTGTTTGATCCCGATCTCGATTATAATTTAAAGATGGCTGCCTTTGATGCACAAACTTCAGGAGGTCTGCTTATATCAGTTCCGGGAAGAAAAGAAAAGGAATTACTTCTTGAGCTGAAAAATTCCGGATTGACTTCATCCGCGGTTATTGGAAATGTATCTGACTTTAACGGTAAAGCGTTATTATTAATCTGACAAACATATTTATGAAAATACATTTTATTTCTTTCAGGGTGATCTTTCTGGTAATGTTGCTCATGCCAGCAAATGTACGTGGGAATGTCCGGCTTCCGGTATTGATTAGCAATGGAATGGTTTTACAGAGAGATCAAATGATAAATATCTGGGGCTGGGCAGATGCCGGAGAAAGAGTATCAGTGAAATTCAATGGTAAAACATTCCGCACTGTAACCGGTACGGATGGTAAATGGAAAATTATAATGCCGTCAATGAAGACTGGAGGGCCTTATACAATGAAAATTACCGGTAAGAATACCTTAACAATAAATGATATTCTTATAGGGGATGTCTGGTTTTGTTCCGGCCAGTCAAATATGGTACTTACTATGGAGAGGGTAAAGGAAAGATATCCCGGCGAAATAGCCAATGCAAATTACCCTGAAATAAGGAATTTTTTCATTCCGACTGCTTCAGATCTTACAAAGGTTCATGATGATTTACCTGCAGGTAAATGGGTAGCTGCCTCACCTGCCAACGTGCTTGGATTCGGAGCAGTTGCATACTTTTTCGCCAAAAGTATTTACCAGGAGTATAAGGTACCGATAGGTATTATAAACTCAAGCGTAGGAGGTACACCCATTGAAGCATGGATAAGTGAAAATGGTTTGAAAGTGATCCCGCAGTTTGCAGAAAGGATTGAAAAATTCAAGGATTCTGTTTTTATGAACAGAATGCTCAGACCAGTACGAGTCAGATCTGATCAGAACCGGCAGCAGACTTACAGGGATACTGATAGAGGCATGAGCGGACCAAAACCATGGTATGATACGACTTTTGTTCCTGAAGGATGGCATAAATTCTGGCTCCCGGGTTATTGGGCCGATCAGGGAGTCAAAGGTCTGAATGGTGTTGTATGGTTCAGAAAGGAGATCAACGTGCCGGCTTCAATGACAGGTAAACCTGCTAAATTGTTCATGGGCAGAATTGTTGATGCAGATAATGTTTATGTTAATGGAGTCCTTTCAGGATCAATTACATACCAGTATCCTCCCAGGAGATATGATCTTCCTGCAGAGCTTCTGAAACCGGGGAGAAATATCATTGTTATCAGGGTCACCAACAACTCCGGGAAAGGTGGATTTGTACCTGACAAACCGTATTATCTTACTGCAGAAGGTGAGAACATTGATCTTCGGGGAGAATGGTACTATAAAGTAGGACAGGTTTTCCGACCGGCTTTTTCTGGCATTGGAGCAACATTCTTTTCCATGCAAAATGAACCCACCGGGCTCTTTAATACAATGGTGGCACCGGCAATTGATTTCAAGGTGAAAGGATTTCTTTGGTATCAGGGTGAATCCAATACAGGCAAACCGGAAGAATATCAGTATCTGTTACCTGCTTTGATTAATGACTGGAGAAATAAGTGGCAACAGGACGATTTGTCTTTTCTATACGTTCAGCTGCCAAACTTTATGGAGGTTCAGTACCTGCCGTCAGAAAGTCAGTGGGCTGAGCTGAGGTTGGGGCAGCTTAAAAGCCTGTCTGTTCCAAATTCAGCGATGGCAGTCACTATTGATGTTGGAGAATGGAATGATATACACCCGCTTGAGAAAAAGACAGTTGGTGAACGGTTAGCTCTTGCTGCCAGAAAATTAGCCTATGGCGACAGCAAAGTAGTTTATTCCGGACCTCTGGTCAGATCAGCCAGGGCTGAAGGCAACAGGGTCGTTGTCGGATTTGACTTTACCGGTAGTGGTCTGACAGTAAAAGGGGGAAGTGAATTAACTCAGTTCGCAGTTGCGGGTGTGGATAAAAAGTATGTCTGGGCTGAAGCAAAAATTGATGGCAACAATGTAGTTGTATGGAGTGATGAGATTGCAAATCCCGTATATGTAAGATACGCCTGGGCTGATAATCCTGAAGGTGCAAATCTATACAATGCAGAAGGATTACCTGCTTCACCTTTTGAGGTAAGTCTGGCCGATGTAGCCGAATAGCTTAAGTACTATCAGAAATAATAATTCAAGGTAATATGGTTTTGAATAATAATGTACCGGAGATTGGAAAAAGTATACAGGGTTTGTCAAGTCTTATTGGTAACACCCCTCTTTTCGAAATTGAGTTCCTGTTCAGGGATAAACCGGGTAAGATCTATGCCAAAGCAGAATATCTTAATATGACAGGAAGCATAAAGGACAGAATGGCCTTACACATTATTCGTGAAGCTTACAGGAAAAATCTGATTAAACCAGGTGATAGGATTATTGAAGCTACAAGCGGAAATACAGGTATTGCATTCTCGGCAGTAGGCAGGGCTCTTGGTCATCCTGTCACTATTTTTATGCCCGACTGGATGAGTGAGGAACGCATAAACCTTATCAGGAGCTTTGGTACTGAAATAATCCTGGTAAGCAAGGAAGAAGGAGGATTTCTGGGGAGTATAAAACGGACACAGGACATGGCAGCTTCTGATAAAAATATTTTTCTTCCCAGACAATTCGAAAATGAAGATAACGCAATGGCTCATTATTCCACAACCGGGCCGGAAATCTGGTGGCAGTTAAGGTTCCATAACCTGGTTCCTGATGCATTTGTGGCAGGTGTTGGTACAGGCGGAACAATCATGGGTACAGGACGTTATCTGAAAGAAAAAAATCCTGCAATAAAGCTTTACCCGCTCGAACCATCCAATTCTCCAACAATGTCGACAGGTTATAAAGTCGGAATCCACCGTATTCAGGGCATATCGGATGAGTTCATTCCCGCAATAATCAGACTTGATGAACTTGATGAGGTAGTTGCTGTTGATGATGGCGACGCAATAATAATGGCGCAGAAACTGGCGGGTGAACTTGGTATAGCTGTAGGGATTTCATCAGGTGCTAATTTCCTGGGAGCATTGCTGAAACTTGAAAAACTTGACTTTGACGCAAATATTGTTACAATTTTCTCAGATGATAATAAAAAATATCTTAGTACCGGTTTGATGAAAAAGGAACCTGTTAAAAGTGATTTTTTATCAACAGATGTTAAGCTTAAATCATTCAGAGCACTTAAACGCAGTTGCCTGATATGCTGTAATCCTTCAGAATGTGAAGCAATTGTTAATCCTGAATTTGCACAGGACATTAACTTCCCGCCATGTTATGTAAGGAATCTGAAAAATCAATGATCCGATTTATTCTATTGTTTCATCTGAAAATCTGGTACTTCTCCGTTTATCTTTTTCATTAATCGGATTTGCATCCATAACCCACATACCATGCCCATGTGTGGCAATTATTATCATGTTATCACGCGGATGAACAGCCAGGTCATGAACATACGAAAATTGTAAATCACCCAGGACGTCCCATTTCTTGCCACTATCTTTAGTTACAAAAACACCACCGTCAGTACCGGCATACAGGATATTTCTGTTAACCGGGTCTTCGCGGACAGTATTGACAGGTCCAACGGGTATATTACCGGAAATATCCTGCCATGTATCACCAAAATCAGTTGATTTCCAGATGTATACCTGGAAATCATCATCTCTTTTGCCAGTCTGTGTCATGTAAACCGTTCCGATATCATAATTTGAGGCAACAATACGTGAGACAAATTTTTGAGGAACAGCTCCGGTTCGTATATCTGTCCAGTTCTTCCCGCCGTCTTTTGTTCTCCAGATCCTGCCGTCATCGGTGCCGGCATAAATAAGTCCGAACCGCAAAGGAGATTCATCGAATACGGAAATTGTCTGATAGCTGATATCACCCATCTTATTTGGATCATTATAAGACAAATCAGGACTTATAAATTCCCAGGTATTTCCACGGTCTTTTGATCTCATCAGATATTGCATTCCATGATAAATTATATCTGGATTATGTGGAGAGACTAGTGTGGGAGCGACCCAATCGCCTCTCAGAGGAGCTTCTCCTGGCATCATAGCGGGTAACAGGTTCTTTACGCTGCCCGGATAATTTTCTATTTCTGCACGTGAAAGGCGACCATAAAAGCCGCTGGCATAAATAGTATTATTATCAATTGGATTTACAGTATGGGTTGTACCTTCCCCACCAAGAATATCATTAAACTCAACCGCGGGTACTCTGTCGCGACCTCTTGAAAGGTCTACCACACCATAATAACTGCCATGATCCTGGATTGATCCGAATACTCTGAACGGTGTGCTGAAATCATATGCAAGATTGAAGAATTGAATCAGAGGGAGTTCTTTTATCGGATATTTCCATGTTTTACCTCTGTCGTAGGAAATGGTGAGACCTCCATCCTGAACATTCAGCAGGTAATCTGAATTTGCAGGATCGATCCACAATCCATGATGATCGACATGAGGACCTCTGAGCGACTGAAAAGTTTTACCGCCATCGGTCGACTGGTTCAGCATAAGCCCCATAGTATATACTGTGTTTTCATTGTTCGGATCAACCCTGATTTGCCCGAATACCCATCCGTATGTTGCTGAATGTCTTTCCATGAATGTCTTTTGATCCGGGGTAAGGCCGCTGACCTGAGTCCAGGTTTCCCCTGAGTTGTTTGAGCGGTAGACAGTTGCACCCTTGATCACGTCCTTTCTCTGGCGTCCGTATGAATCCATCTCGCCTGGCTTTGCTGCATATGCAACTTCATAATTGTCAACATATGCATAAAGTATTTTGGGATTTGACAGGGCAATATCAATTCCGATACGCCCCATTTTGTTCATTGCAGGAAGGCCGGTATTTATCTTATTCCAGTTTTTACCTCCATCGGTCGATTTCCAGATACCATTGTTCTTTGATGTCTCATATGTTCTTGGGTCGTTCCACTTCAGGCGTATCCGTTCCCATGATGTGCAATAGATGGTATTTGGATCTTTGGGATCGAGTACAAGATCATAAATCCCGGTATTTTCATCGATATAGAGAACTTTTGTCCAGGTTTTTCCACCATCATTAGTCTTGTACAATCCACGATCTTCATTTGGTGTCCATTCGTGACCTGTTGCGGCAACATATACCATATCCGGATTTCTGGGATTAATCCTGATGCGGCCGATAGTATGAGTGTTTTCCAGACCCATTACATTCCAGGTTTTACCACCGTCTGTTGTTTTGAAAACCCCGCAACCGGAATTTGAACTTCTGAATATATTTGCTTCCCCTGTTCCAACCCAGACAATATCAGGATTTTTAGGATCTATTGCGATATCACCAATGGAGGCTGTAGGTATCTCCTCGAAAACCGGTTCGAAAGTGGTTCCCTCATTAACTGACTTCCATACACCTCCTGTGGCAGAGCCAATCCATATTGTATAATTTTTGCCCCGTGGAGAGATGGCTTCAACATCAGTGCAACGGCCGCTGATATTTGTCGGACCTATGAATTGCCATTTCAAATCTTTGAAAGGAGAGGTCTGTTTCATCTCTGTCTGTTTTGCGAACAGAGCAACTTTTTCCTTCCCGCTTAAGATCGGGCTTTTTACCTGGCCTGAGAGTCCAGCTATAAACAAATTGAAAATAACTGTTAAAATTAAGAATCTGGCAATAAGATTTTCTTGATAGTTCATATGAGTGAATTTTATTTAATTCCTTTAGTTACACAGAGGTTTTTACCACCCATCCCTTTAAGGGACACCCCCCTGCCCCCCTTTAGGGGGGATGGGATGGGGGGTAATTCATACTGTGTAAGTTCTTAAATATAAGGTTTTAGTCAAAAATTGTCTCAAATACTTTATGTTTTTTTGCTTCGAAGCACATTTCAATCTGGCTTCTTGTATTACGCTCCGTCGAAAGAGATGGTAACGAATCAAGCGAATAGAATCCTGCGTCAAGAGTTTCAGTATTTTCGGTGAATTTGTTTTCAATTAATTCACATTCAACAAAGACCTTATAGATTGTATAAGGGAAAAGAGGATTATTATGCTTGTTTGCCAGGTGAATGGCAATGATCCTTTTAGGTTTAACATGCGCACCAGCTTCTTCAAGGCACTCCCTTACTGCTGATTCTCCTACTGATGTATTTACATCTGCCCATCCTCCCGGCAATGACCAGGCACCATCAACTTTCTCTCTGATCTTATTATGATCTATATCAGTGTATTCATGCAATATTTCAATGGTTATATTTCTGATTTTTTCATACCTGTCCAGATCATACCTGTCACTTGAAAAAGTCAATCCTGCCTGCGCTATTGATTGAAGTTGCGAAGCCCACTGTAGCCATTTTCCTTTCATAAAACCTTATAAATTTAAAAATTAAATATAACCAATAAAGTTGTAAATTTGATAATTAAAGGCTCAAAGGCACAAAGGCATAAGCGTAACAAGCTCCCCCTTTGAAGGGGGTTGGGGGGATGTAAGATAAATTATAACAATTTATATCATTAGTATGAATACAAAACAGCTTTTATCAGGTCTCCTTGTTTTAATATTCTCACAGGGCTGCATCCAGGCTCAGGATTATAAATTCCTGACAGAATCCGTTACCGGGATAACCGGTAATAATGGTATCGAAAAACCAGTAGCCATAAAAGTCATCTATGACAATTATGTAAAGGTTGACGGATTAAAATCGGATTGGGGTTATTCGATTGTAATTGAAGGACTTGATAAAGAGATTCTCTTTGATACCGGAACAAATCCTGAAGTTTTTGAATCTAATTTCAGAATAATGGGCATTGATCCGGCAATTATTGATTTTCTTGTCTTTTCGCATGAGCATGGTGATCATACTGGCGGGATTCCTGCTTTTGTTAAAATGAAGAACGACATTCCGGTTATAATCCCATACTCATTCTCCGGATCTTTTAAGAAGAGGATGGTCGGTTTTGGTTTGGAACCGTTATTAGTAAAAGAACCAGCTGAAATCTGTGAAAATCTTTATACTTCGGGTGAATTTGAATATCAAATACCTGAGCAGGCATTGGTGTTAAATACGAAAAAAGGTCTGGTTGTAATTACAGGATGCGCCCACCCCGGGATAATAGAAATGTTAAAGCAGATAAAATCGGATTTCAGTAAGAATATCTATATTGTATTCGGAGGTTTTCATCTCTTACAGAAATCTGACAAGGAGATGAATGAAATAATTTCGCAAATGAAAGCCCTTGGAGTAGTGAAATGCGGAGCCACACACTGTACAGGTGATAAACAGATTAAAATGTTCAGAGATGCTTTTGGAGAGAATTATTTCGAGCTGGGAGTAGGCAATACTATAATAATTAATTAATAATCAATCAAAAAGGATATTTATTTAAGTTTTTTCTGACAAGTACAATTTCTTTTTTTATAGAAACCGTTCGGTTTCGTTCAAAAATTTGTAACAAAAACTTAACACGATTAACCTGATTTTCATGATCAGGGTCTGTAATTTTGTTGCGGTAAAAAAGGAAACAGCTGGTACTGTATTTATAAGATAATGAGTATAAAGGCCATTTTCAGTTGACATGATTTGGTAACCGTAGCTAATTTCAGAATGACATTTTTGTATATTGTAATAGGACTTGTTCTGGTTTTTGATTTCATAAACGGATTTCACGACTCCGCCAATTCGATTGCAACTGTCGTTTCGACAAAAGTATTATCTCCGATAGCGGCTGTTTTACTTGCAGCAACTTTTAATTTCCTGGCATTCCTGATTTTCCCTCTCAGGGTAGCTACCACAATAGGAAAGGGTGTTATAGATCCGGATATCGTTAACCTGACTTTGATCTCATCGGCAGTAATGGCTGCAATAATATGGAACCTGATCACCTGGCGGCTGGGCCTTCCTTCAAGCTCATCGCACACCCTTGTCGGCGGTTTGGTTGGCGCAGCTATTGTAGGGAGCGGATTTGAGTCAGTGATTTTACCTGGAGTTTTGAAAATTGTTGCATTCATTGTAATTGCCCCAATAATGGGTATGGTGATGTCTTACATAATTTCTGTAATTGTTCTGCATATAGTAAAAAATCATTCACCCTCCGGTGTTGACAGACACTTCAGGCGATTACAATTATTATCAGCTTCTGCATTCAGTTTAGGTCATGGAGGAAACGATGCCCAGAAATCGATGGGTATTATATGGGTTGCATTAATTGCTACAAATCAGGTCACCAAAGACGCCGACATAGCTTTATGGATCGTACTGTCATGTCATGCTGCAATTGCTCTTGGAACACTGTTCGGAGGCTGGAGGATTGTTAAGACTATGGGCCAAAGAATCACGAAGCTTAGGCCATTTGAGGGTTTTTGTGCTGAAACTGCCGGAGCCCTTACACTTTTTGGAGCAACTCATTTTGGCATTCCGGTGAGTACAACTCACACAATAACCGGTTCAATCATAGGAGTTGGTGCAACAAAAAGATTATCTGCAGTAAAGTGGGGGATAACAGGCAAAATTTTCTGGGCGTGGATATTTACCATTCCGGTTTCGGCATTACTTGGAGCTGCACTCTATTATCTGTTCCATACCATATTCTAATCATTTATCCCATCGAAATATCGTAAGGATATTCAACTTTTGTAAAAGTTCCCTCCTCTTCAGTATACTTCGGATATTTTCCTGACTATTAAGGTAAATTCTGTTTTTGGAAAAAGTAAAACAGGCCTGTACTATTGATTATAGCACTGGAAACTACAAGGACTTGTATCTCTATTGTAACAATTACTTAATCCATGTGCAACCTGCCTGTAATACTGATTCCTGACTTTTGTACCATGAAAAATCAAGTTAAACCTGATTATACAGAAATGAAGAGACTTTTAGGACTCACAATTTTTACTATTTTCTCAGTTTGCGGGTACTCACAGAATCAGGCAGTCGATTCCCTGAAAGAAGTGTTCGACAGACTTGAAGGCAAAATCAATGCTCTGGATGAGAGAGTATTGGTCAATGAAGCAGATCTTGGTAAGCTGAACAAAATTAAAGTATCGGGTTATGTTCAGGCGCAATGGGAGAATTACGGAAAGGACCTGGTCAAAACTAATGACCCGGCAAATAATTTTTATATCAGACGTGCAAGAGTAAAGTTTATGTATGAACCTCTTGACGGGATTAAATTCGTTATTCAACCCGATTTTAGCACCGGGAGCCTCTCATTAAAAGATGCTTACGCTGTAGTAAATATTCCGAAATTAAAGAATTTTACTTTGTGGGCTGGTCAGTTTAACAGACCTGATTATGAAGTGGAATACTCTTCAAACCAGCGAGAAGTTCTTGAACGTTCACGGATTATAAGAGCTATCTATCCGGGGGAGAGGGAGATTGGCGTGAAACTGGAATACATCGGATCTAAAATTCCACTAAAGTTTCAGTTAATGGCAATGAATGGCAATTTTACCGGTACCCAGGCAAAAGATTATGATTCAAAGAAAGACCTCATGGGACGTCTTGTTTATTCTATTAAGCTTCCTGATGCAGGATTAGGTATTGACCTGGGAGCAAACGGTTACTTTGGTGGAAACAGAATAAAATATAACACTTTTGTTTCAAACCTGGAAGGGAAATTAGACAGCACCAGTTTTACGGCAGGTGATTATCTTGACAAGAATTGGGCAGGTGGTGAAATCCAGATATTTGCAGACATCCTGGGTGGAATGGCATTTAAAGGTGAATATGTTGCAGGTGTAAATTCAGCTTCAAGCTCAACTAATCAGGATTCCAAAGCAAAACTGGCAGATATGAGAAGAGATCCGATCAAATTGAGGAATTTCTCAGGTTATTATATCTATCTGATCAAAAACATCGGACCTAAGAATCAGTTTGTTGCAAAATACGATTATTATGATCCCAATACTAAATTATCTGGTGATGCTGCAAAGAATGAACTCTTTTATAAGACGTTTACTCTTGCGTGGCAATATTATCTGAATGACAATATCAGACTTTCTTTCAACTATGAATTGCCCAAGAACGAGACCAATTCAACAAATACAAAAGATCTGAAGGATAATACGCTTGGTGTTAGAATTCAGGCAAAATTCTGAATCTGAAAATTAATAATTCAATAAAAATTTAAAATTAAAAAAAATGAAAAACACTAAGTCAATATTCATAGTCCCGGCAGTAGCAATTATATTAATTGCATCATCATTTGTCGAACAGTCAAAGATCACTGTGAAAGGATCTGATACGATGGTCATCCTTGCTCAAAAATGGGCAGAATTATACATGAAGCAGAATCCTGCAACATCAGTCCAGATTACAGGTGGCGGATCCGGGGTTGGAATAACAGCTCTGATCAATGGCACTACTGATATTGCAAATTCCAGCCGTCCCATGAAACAGACTGAGATAGAAAAGCTTAAGGCCCGTTATAATACACTTGGGGTGCAGATCCCATGTGCGAAAGACGGAATAACTATTTTTCTGAATGAAGCCAATAAAGTTCAGGAGCTTACGCTCAAACAGTTAAGTGATATTTACCAGGGCAAGATAAAGAACTGGAAAGAAATTGGCGGGAATGATGCTGAAATCAGAATGTATGGCCGCGAAAACAGTTCCGGGACCTATACATATTTTCATGACGAGGTAGTAAAAGCCGATTATGCCACCAGTGTTCAGTCTCTGCCCGGAACTGCAGCAGTAGTAAATGCTGTAAAAAAAGATGTCAATGGCATCGGTTATGGAGGAGCAGCATATGCAGTTGGTATAAAACATGCCAGAGTAAAAAAGGATGCTAACAGCCCTGCAGTTCTTCCTACGGCGGAAACTATCAGAAAGGGTGAATATCCAATAACACGGTATCTGTATATGTACATGAGAACCAGGCCAACAGGTGAAACCAAAAAGTATATTGACTGGATACTAAGCCAGGAAGGACAGATGGTAGTCACTGATGTCGGATATTTTCCATATAAGTAATCGTTTTTCAGAGGTGTTAGTTTCAGGGTAGTTGTCGGGCTTGTCAGAAAAACTCTGACAAGTTTGACATTTAATAAAACAGGATAAAAGCAGGTATGGACAGTAAATTGGAAAGGTCAATGAACAAAGAACTTAAATCTGCAAAGGAGGTAGTTTCTTTCAATAAGAGGAAATTCCGTTTCTCTGACTGGTTTGCCGAGAAAGTAATCAAGACAGTGGCTTTTCTTTCGATTGCCGTAGTTATTCTGATCTTTATTTTTGTTTTTCGGGAAGCCTTTCCGATTTTCAAAATGGATAAAAATGAGGCAGTGTCAACCGAATTGCTGGTGCAGGAAAGTTATGGTGGTGCTGAGACTGCAAACGAACCAGTTAAAACCACAGACACCCAGGTTGACAACTCAAATAAAGTTCAGACAACCGGGGAGAAACCATCATCTACCCTCTTTTCTAAAACATGGATGCCTGTATCTGATAATCCGCGTTATGGCATATGGCCATTATTCCTTGGTACTCTTAAAGTTACTATAATTTCGTTACTGTTTGCAGCTCCCATTTCAATTCTTGCTGCTATTTATACTGCAATGTTTGCAAAACCGCGGATAAGGGAGGTCATAAAACCTGTGATTGAACTGCTCGCCGGCTTTCCTTCTGTGGTAATCGGGTTCTTTGCATTGATGGTGATGGCCACAGTATTTCAGAGTATTTTTGGTTATGCAAGCAGGTTAAACGCTTTTGTTGGAGGCATTGCCATGGGACTTGCGGCTATTCCTATTATTTATACTCTTACAGAAGATGCGTTAACTGCAGTTCCCAGGACTTATACTGAAGCTAGTCTTGGATTAGGTGCCAGCAGGAGACAGACAGCATTTTATGTTGTGTTACCGGCTGCGGTTCCAGGAATATTTGCTGCTGTTGTACTAGGCATAGGCAGAATCTTCGGTGAGACAATGATAGCCCTCATGGCTACAGGAAATGCTGCAATGATTTCGATAAATCCCTTCGATTCTGTAAGAACTTTATCTGCTACTATCGGTGCAGAAATGGCTGAGGTGGTTTTCGGTGATACTCATTACAGCGTGCTTTTCTTAATAGGTTCATTGCTTTTCATCTTCACGTTTGCACTTAATGCATTAGCGGAATTCTATTTCAGGAATTTGGTAATCAGGCGATATCAATCAAAAAAATAGCAGAAATAAAATGAACAGAAATCTTAAGGATAAGATGGTTGAGAGTTTGACAGGTATTTCAGTTTTACTGATAATATTCATAATTGTGTCAATTCTGGCTGTTACAATTGCAGGAGGATGGCCAAACCTGAACTGGACATTTTTATCAGAATTTCCAAAGGACGGTATGACAAAAGGAGGCATTTTCCCGGCAATTGTAGGAACAGCTGTTATGACACTAATAATGGCAGTAGCAGCTGTCCCTTTTGGTGTAATAACTGCAATATACCTTGCAGAATATGCCAGTGAAAAATCTGTTATTGCGAAGTCAATAAGGTTTGCTGTAAAAACGCTTGCAGTGGTTCCCTCAATAATTTTCGGATTATTCGGACTTGGTTTTTTTATTGGTTTTATAGGGAAGAATATTGATGGGATTTTTAATGGTGGAGAATTAAAATGGGGTCAGCCTAACATTCTTTGGGCAAGTTTAACTATGGCACTTCTTACATTGCCTGTTGTTATAGTTTCTGTAGAAGAGGCAATCAGAACAATTCCAGCGGATATGCGTGAGGCTAGTCTTGCCCTGGGAGCAACCAAATGGCAAACTATAAGAAAGGTGGTAATACCCGGTTCCGTCTCCGGAATATTGACAGGTACGATCCTTGCAATAAGCAGGGGGGCAGGAGAGGTGGCTCCTATACTTTTTACCGGGGCTGCTTATTTCCTGTCAGATCTGCCACATTCATTGAGCGACCAGTTCATGTCGCTCGGATACCATATATATATAATGTCGACGCAATCATCAAACGTTGACGCCACATTGCCAATACAGTTCGCCACGACACTGGTTCTTTTATTGCTTACATTCTCACTTAACGGTATTGCAGTAACACTCAGATACAGAATAAGAAAACGTGCAAAATAATTATACTTTACATGGATGATATTAAAGTTAAGATAAACGATCTCACATTACATTACGGAACAAATCCGGCATTGAAAAATATAAATATGGAGATACCGGAAAAAATGGTGACAGCGTTTATCGGACCATCGGGTTGCGGAAAGTCTACCTTTCTCCGTACACTGAACAGGATGAATGATCTTATTGATAATGTTAAAATTGACGGTGAAGTAATAATCGATGGATTGAATATCTATAATAAGGATATTGATGTTGTCAACCTGCGTAAAAAGGTCGGAATGATATTCCAGAAATCAAATCCCTTTGCAAAGTCTGTATATGATAATGTTGCCTTTGGTCCAAGGATTAACGGGATCTCTCAACGGAACAAGCTTGATGAAATTGTGGAATATTCATTGAAGCAGGCTGCTATATGGGATGAGGTAAAAGGAAGGCTTCATAACTCAGCGCTGAGTCTTTCAGGGGGACAACAACAGCGGCTCTGTATTGCCCGCACTCTTGCTGTCAACCCTGATATAATATTAATGGATGAGCCGGCAAGCGCTCTCGATCCTATTTCCACATCCAAAATTGAAGAGCTTATTCATGAACTGAAGCAGCAATATACTATAATAATTGTAACGCATAATATGCAGCAGGCTGCCCGCACAAGCGACTTTACGGCTTTCTTCTACCTGGGCGAGCTTGTTGAATTCAATAAAACTGAGGTAATGTTCTCGAATCCGGCAAAAAGACAAACTGAAGACTATATCTCAGGGCGTTTCGGGTAAGAGATAATTTTTTATTTAGGAAGCGAAAAGAGAAACTCTGTACCACCGCCAACCCTGTTTCTCACTGATATTTCTCCTTTATGAAGAAGGACAGCATTCTTAACTATTGCCAGTCCCAATCCTGTACCGCCACTCTTTCTTGATCGTCCGGAGTCGATCCTGTAGAATCTCTCAAAAACCCTTGGCAGGTGCTCTTCAGCAATACCAATTCCATCATCAGAAAACAGAAAGTGGTTAAAGGTCTTATCTTCATTATACCGGACAATCCTTATGGTGGTTTTATCGCCGGCATAATTGACTGCATTCTCCAGAAGATTCTGGAACACTGAAAGAATTAGTGATCTGTTCCCGGTGACAACTACATTGTCAATATTCTCAGTGATTACATTTATTCTTTTGGCTTCAATTGCCGATTTGAAATTATTGGTCACATCCGTTATTACATCGCTGATATTCACTTTTTCAGCTGTATATGAACTACCTGATTCTTCAATCCTGTTAATAACTGTAATATCGTTGATAAGATTTGTCAGCCTGTCGCTCTGGGAAAGAGCTTTTTCGATGAAATATTTCTGCTTATCAGCCGGCATAGCAGGATCACTCCGGAGAGTTTCAAGATACCCTTTAACTGATGAAACAGGAGTCTTGAGCTCATGAGCGATATTTGAAGTCATCTGCTGTTTAACAAGCCTGTTCTGCTCCAATTCAGTAATGTCGCTCAGTATTACCTCAAAATTCTTATCATGAAAAATCACGCACTGCACTTTGAAATATTTTCCGCTTTTGCAGACTTTATACTCCGTTTTCGGTAATTGATTAGATGATATTTCAGTCTGCAACTGCTTATCAATAAATTCATTGACTTCTCTGAAGTCTTCAATTCTGAAGAAATTTGCGCCTGATACTGATAACTCACCGGAGATCATGTTCATATAATGAATGAAATGGTTATTTGAAAGTATCTTCTCTTTATTTTTCGAAAAGAATGCAATCCCTTCATTCAGTGCATTAAGGTGACTGAATAGTTTTTCCCTCTCATTTACCAGGTCGTTCTTGGTCTTTAAAAGATTATTGTAAATCTCAAGGATCTCTTCCCCGATAATCCCAAGCTCATTCCGTGGAAACTTCTGATTGAAATCGAATGGTTCATTGTTCCCTATCTTCAATGCAAAATCTTTGAGACGAGTAACCGATTCGGAGAATTTATTTGTTATAAACAGCAATACCAGCCAGATCACAATAAAGGAAATGGAAATGACTAAAAAGAAAAATTTCTTTGCTTTAAGGAAATTGACAACCTTAATATCGTATACAACTGCAGCCCTGATATAATAGCTTCCATAATATTTTGAGAAATAATAATATGCTTCTCCGGTTGTACCTGATTTTCTGACAGATGTGCTAAAATCTGAATATTCCGATTCTGCTATCTCCGGTCTCTCTTTATGATTTTCCATCTTTGTCCAGTCGGGTACTGAACTGTCAAAAATGACATTGCCTGAAGGATTTACAATAGTTATCCGCAAGTTTTCCTGGGGAAGCAATCTGACAAGAGAATCAATAAGATGATAATTCCCGTTTGCAGGTATAGAATTGATTCTGATGAAGTTATCTACTATTTTGGTCGTTTTTTCAAGCTCATCGTTCAGAGTTAATATCCTGTAATCCTTTTCCCTTTTGTACATGTAGGAAAGGTTAATGATAGTAAAAAGAACGAATACAGCTGAATAATAGAGGAAAAGTACATTTCTGAATTTATATCTGGCGATCATAATTTGTAATTTTGATCACAACTCAAAGTAGTAACCGTAACCTGTTTTGTTTTTAAGAGAGGCCCCATGCTTCCCGAGCTTATTGCGCAACCTGGTTATATTGACATCAACAGTTCTGTTAGTAACAATTACATCCTTTTCCCATACAATATTCAATATATCTTCCCGCGAAAATATCTTTCCCTGATTTTCGATAAGCAGCTTCAGTATCTCAAATTCTTTCCTTGTAAGCTCAATCTTCTCATCACCAACAACCACTCTTTTCCTTAAAGTGTCAAGCTCAATATCACCGGAATGAAGAGGCACCTTAATTTTTGATTTACCGGCATCAGATCTTTTAAGAACAGCTTTTACCCTTGCTGTCAGTTCATTGATGGAAAATGGTTTGGAAATATAATCATCAGCACCAAGACTAAATCCTGTAAGCAGATCATTTTCAGTATCTTTAGCTGTAAGAAAAATGACAGGGATTGTGTTGTTCAGTTCTTTTCTTAATTTATCCGCAAGTTTGAAGCCGGATATTGGACCCATCATAACATCGAGCAGGAGAAGATCGTATTCGTGAACAAGCATTGTCAGTGCTTCTTCAGCAGAATGTGCTACACCAGTAATAAATCCTTCATTATCAAGATTGTATTGAAGAATCTCACATAAGTCTTCTTCGTCATCGACTATCAGGATTTTTTTACCTTTATAATCCATATAACTGATTATCAGATGTTTTCTGTGTTCATTGGAGGGCTTTCATGTCCCTTGTGCCTTATATCTGTTCCCTGCAGAGAGTAGATGGTGGCTTCAGCAATATTTGTTGCATGATCGGCAATTCTTTCAATATTAGTAATAATATTCTTAAGGTCCGCGTAGCTCAGCAGCATTTCCCGGGTCTTTTCACTGACCTTCGCTTTTGAGATAGTGTTAATAAGGAGCTTCCGGTTCATTTCATCAACAATTTCATCATTTTTGATAGTCCAGACTGCATACGAATCATCACTGTTTGCAAAAGACAGCAGCGATTTTTCCACCATATTTATTCCCGAGATCAACATATTAAGAATGACATCTGTCATAGCTTTGTATTCAGCAGTATCCTTTATTGAACCGATTGAAGCGATAATATTCAATACACGATCGCCGATACGCTCAAGATTGATTGTCATGCGGTAAACCGAAACGATTTTTCGTATATCAGATGCAACCGGCTGATAAAGCACGATTGAATTAATGAATTTGTCACTTATAATAACCTCATATTCATCAATTTTCTTTTCGTTAATCTCAATATTGGCAATAATATTTTTGTCTTCACTGGTATCGCTCAACGACATGAACTTTTCAAGGAGAGTAAGTTGGCTGAGAACCAGGTCTGCCATCTCCTCAAAACTCTTTAGAATGTCGGCAACAGATTCTTCCCTTCTTGTCTTCATAATCCGATTATTCTTTAATATTCTAAATCATTATACAATTAAGTATAATGAACTGCTGCAAAGGTATTTACATTTATCGACTTTATATAAGGCAATTGTTAATTATTTGTTACATTTTCATTACCTTTTTATTAAGGGCATTCTACAAATGGCCTAAGTCATTTAAAATTATCCAGGTTTTCATACCAAAAAAAGTCATCCGGGGAAATTTAAATTATACCTTGCAACCTGCAACATTAACATTATGTGGATTAGAAAACTATTCTTTTTGATTCTTTCGACGGTTTATTGTTTCTCAAGTACTCTGGCCCAGGTCATAATTCAACCAAACTACGGTCTTAAAAGTCACGAAACACTGGAAATCAGAAATATAGAATTAACTTCCAGTACGACAACTTTTTACCTGAGTATTGAAAACCGGATCCCGAATGGCAATTTTTGTGCTGATAAAAATATATTTATGATTTATCCCGATGGATCACGCAGTAAACTGGCATCCTCAACTGGCATTCCTGTTTGTCCTGATACCTACAAATTTAAAACCATCGGGGAAAAACTGGATTTCATCCTTACATTTCCACCTTTAAAACCGGATACAAAATGGGTGGATATTTTAGAGGAATGCAATGAGGATTGTTTCTCGTTTTATGGTGTAACACTCGACAATGAATTGAACAGAAAGCTTGACGACATTTTCTCCAAGGCTTCAAAGGGAAAGCCTTCAGACAATATTAATCTCTTTACAGCACTTCTGGACAGTATCGACAATCAGAATCTTGGAATTGAAGGATTGCTTTATATCAATATAATAAATGCAGCTGTGGAGGAGGCTGATAAAGTCAATGCAATTGTCTGGTATAAAAGGCTGGCTTCATCAGGCGCTCCACGATTAAACCAGTATCTTAAGTACCTGAACGATAAAGGGATTAAGTATTAAAAAAGGCTGCACTCTCCTGAGGCAGCCTTTTATTTCTTAACAGAACTTTACTGGCTATTTCCCAAAATGGAAATCAAGACCGACTGCTACTACCCATGCATTTTTATTGTAGGTTTCTCTTACAGGAACAGGGATTGGTCCAAACATGTGGGTAAGATCCTTTGCACCTTCCTTATAAATTGTATACTGTCCGCCCAGGTTAAGATCTATCATTGGTGTGATCTTGTATCCGATACCTCCACCAAATGAATTTGTGTTAACATCGAATCTCTGATCGCTCTGGTAGTCGGAGTTGACACCTGCAAAAGTCCCAAGCCAGCCTGCACTCACGCGCAGACTTTTTGTAAGTCCAAGCTCAGCTCCCAGGGCAATTTCTTTGAGGTTGTTATCAATCATATCAATATTTTCTGTTTCGCTCCCGTCATAATCAACACCTTTGTCAAAATAATAATTCACACTGCCTGAAACAAGGAGTTTATCTAAAAGCTTGTACTCTACACCTGCAGCTAACATTGCAGGCATGTCAGCTATGACCTTCTCTCCGTCTGTGAACACCCCTCCGCTTTTGTTATCGATAACTTTTGTTGTCAGTTCCAGCTTTGTCTTGAATTCGTATTTGATTGCGATATTGAGGTTTTTAGTTGGAGAAAAGTTGGCACTGAGGACAGGAGAGTAACCCATTCCTGTCTCTTCTACGTCTACTGCCACGTCCTGCGTTTGAGCTGCATATCCGTTCATTGCTGCAGCTTTTGCAAGGTAAACCGGGCCAGCAGTGTTCAGCTCGCTTTGGGATGATGAGATGGTTGCCGAACCAATCTGTGCAGGTGTCAGGCCTTTCGCTCCCAGAAGAGACTGTATACCCTGAATTGCAGCTGCTGACATACCAATTGTTCCTCCGTTCGACAGGAGAACAGAGCCATAACCGGCATCAATAATTGGTTGTAATTGTGCCGCAGCGCCGGTTGCCTGAGCAGGAAGAGCGTTGAAAAAAGTTCCTCCTGATGTGAAGAAGTCGCTTGCCAGAACCATAGAACCGGTATATTGTGATCCAAAAGTAGGGAAATTGGGATTGACACTTATATCATTCACATATCCGTTGTAAGTGTTTTTTGCAGTTACAAGCCTGATACCTGCTCCGACAGAAAGCATATCATTTATCTTATATGCAAGGTTTACCTGGTAACCGAAATAAATTGAGTTTCCCTCAAAATAGATGTCAGCAGAATATTCTGTGGTTGGTATGCCCTGACTTATAAGAAGAGGCACCAGATCAGAAAGTTGCATTTCGAATGAGGGTAAACCATCATCGTATTTTGCACCACCGCCACCGCCAACCGGATTAACACCCGCTGAAACAGAAAATTTGCCGATATTAAATGCTGCATATACTCCAGGGAAAATTGGAGCACTTACTTTACCGATGTACTCTTTTGGAGAACCGGTCAAATATGTATAGTTGTTCAGGACAGATATTTTCTGTCCGATGGTCTGATTGTTTAACGATAAAAACAATCCGCTACCCAGCTTTGTCACACCTGCCGGATTGTAATAAACAGCATCAATGCTTGTTGAGGCATTGCGGCTCTGAAGGCGTGTGTACAAGGCGCTCTGGTTGGTATTTGTCACCAGTCCGCCTGCTAAAAGACTACCGGAAATTAACGTCCCGGCAAAAAAGATCAATAGTTTTCTCATAAGATAGTTTTTTAAGTTTAAAATTCTCCGGGTATTCTGTTTTGTGTAAAGAAGTCCCCTGATTCTCTTACTCTAAAGAACAATTTCTTTAATAAGTTATTGTAAAAACCACGTCAAAATTAGAAAAATATTTAATACAAGCAAAAAGTCTAAAATAGTATATTGACTGTAAGTTGATTACCGGGGTAATTATATGTTATTCGAAAAACCTAGAAGTCATGTGAGTCGCGCAAGTCGTGCAAGTCGTGCACCTGCAAGACTATTATATTTCATTTCCCCTGAACTAAAGCAAACTCCTCAAACAACCCGTAATCAAGCAACTGATAATCCTTCCCTGCCGGATAATATTTAACATTCCTCCACAACCACGGAGAAACAAATCCCGGTGCCGGATTATTGAAATGAGGCCCAAGAAGATTCTTCAGGCTGCCGATAACCTTTACATCAATTTTGTTTACACCGGGTTTGATCAGATTTGAGATATCAGACTGGTAAGGTGGGAATGCTATTACCTGACCCTTTATTCCATTAACCAATACTTCAGCAATTGTGCCTTTCCATTTACTAAGACTAACAAAATACTTCCCGTCAGGCTTTTCAACATTGAATTCCTTGCTGTAGGTTACTCCCCATGAATAGAACGGCATTCCCTGTTCCTTCCAGCTTCCCGTTTTTAATGATTTGACAGGTGGTTCAATTGTCCACCCTTTTTCTGCAGGCTCAACTGCAAAGTCTCCCACGATATAAACCGGTTCAATTTCAGCATGAACTTTCATTGGTGAAACATTAAGAGAGATTGTATTGTCTCCTTTCTTCACAAGACTTCCTATCCTGAAAACACCAAACTCCCTGTCAAGCCACCACTTGCCTTCCTCAGGCTTCACCTCAGTCCCGTTAATGGAAACAGTCCATAAATATGGTCTTTCGACAACAGCTTTTATGTTTGAAAGATCAAAATTTCCCTTAACATTGAAATGGTAGATCGCTGTAAATCCCGTATTTACTCCAAAAGTATCACGGTCAACTATCTGCGTCCTGAACTGGACGGATGTGTTCCATGGATTTCCGTTCCTGAAGCCGTGAGATTTATAAACTAAATCGGCTGCATTATAATTATGCAGATCTTCTATCACTCCTTCGCCTTTCAGAATATCACAGAATTCAATTGTAAGTACGTTGTCAGCTTCTCTCGTGATCTGCATCGTTGAAGATGAAACAACGTTATTAAAGCTCTGCGGTTTAAAAGGTATATTATAACCACTTTTTTTCTCAGCCGGGATAAATAGAAGCAGGCTTCCTGCTGGCGGAAGAGAATATGAGAGGTTTATGACCTCACCATCAGGGCTATTGCGATAACCATTAATATCACCTGTAATTGTATTCATTTCAAAAGCATCAGCACCCTTGACTTTAAGTGATCCGGTAAGGGATTCCGTCAGATTCGAGTTGACCAGGAAAAGAACCTGTCCATCGGATAGAATTCTACGGTGGTGATAAAGATCTCCGCCGGATACGCCGGTAAAGCTGAGTGTCGGATCTGTAAAATATTTTGAAATTATTTCAGAAGAAAGATTATTTTCAATGTTGATCTTATCAGCACGCTTTTCCATAAATTTTTTCAATCCTTCACTCTCAGAACCGTTAATAAGAGACGGGGTAGAGAAAGCAACTAAAGTTCCTCCGCTGGCAACAAATCTTTCAAGAAGCTTATATGTAAAAATATCGAGATTTTCCATTAGTGGCGGGATAACAACTGTTGAATATCTGCATTGACCAATCACAAATTTCCCGTTCTTAACAGAACCCATGTCCCTGATCATGTTCTCTGATCCCAGATCATATTCCACCTGGCTCTTTTCCAGCTTTGTAATAAAGGTCTGGAAAGCCTGCCCGATATCAGCATACTTTGGATTTCTTTTTACATAGGAATCATATAGCCAGGCAGATGTTGTCGGTTCCAGGATCAGAATGTCATTTATCTGTCTTCCTGCTGATAATGCCATTGATAGTCTTGCATAATGATCATTGATATATTTATAGTCATTCCACCAAGGTTCATGATAAGTGAATGTGAGGGGATAATCATATTTTCTTGCACCGGCAAGGGTTATATGTGATAAGTGCTGGTTCATGAGGTTCACACCGAGTGCATATTCCCAATCGCCAAGACGCTTCATATCTGTGAATGTCAGCTCCCATCCGCCGCCGCCGTAAGTCTCGCTTAGTTTCCTCTGCCTGCCGGTCTGATTTGCTGCACTGGCAAGTTCTTTTACAGACCTCACATTACCGAACTGTGCTCTTGCGGTTGAATCATCCCACTGGTTAAATAACATATCTATTGCCGGTACCTGGTGCCAGGCATACATTGCCATATTATCGCCCCCCGGTCGCATATTCGGCCATTCATGCTCCCAGTAGTGTCCGGTGAATTTCAGTCCTTTTTCCTCACAGTATTCAAACCATGGTTTTGCCCACCGGTCAATGAAAAGCTGCAGCAATGTCTGTGTATAGTTATGCCGTACCTTTTTCCAGTCGCCAGTTTCTTCGTATAGTGAAGGAAGCTGAGTACGCAGGTCGTAGTGCCATTTCTTCTGGAAGACATCGAAAAGATCAGGTGTCCAGCGGATTCCTCCGGGCGAATTCAATTGTGGTTCATCAGTGAATGTTCCGGGAATGGTCTGACCAAATTCAGTACCCATATATTTCTCGTACCCGGTCATCGTTACTTCTATAAACTTTTGAGTAACACCAGGATATAGCAGGTCAACATATGCGAATCCTCCGTACCAGTCACTTTTCCCATTGTATGACTTTGAGAAAAGAAAATATTTGCCTGCTTTACCTTTTTCTCCATCGAGAGCTGATGTAATATTGATAAATAACCCGTCTTCTTCTTTCAGACAGAGATAATATTTATCTGCAGTATCAGGAAGTGTTTCAAATTTTGTCATCCTCAAACCCTGTCCCTGGTTAACTGATTCAGGCATCTGGTCAGGGACATGTCCTCCTGCAAAACCGCTTGGATAGGAATTTTCATCATAGATCCAGACATTCATTCCCAGTTCCTTTCCTTTATCGACGGTATACTTAAAGAGTTCGAACCATTCATCCGAAAGATATTCTGTAACTAATCCCGGTCGCGGGTGAATAAAGACCTGGAGGCTGCCGGAATTCTTAAAGTCGTTCAGATAATTATCGATCTCCTCTTTTGTTATTTTGTAATTCCATACAAAAAACGGAGCAGTGGTGTACTCTTTAGAAGGTTGTTTGAACTCTGATGACAACGCGTTAAGATCATTTATTGTCACTTCGTTAACAGCAGGTTTCTTACATGAATCCATAAAGAATGCTGTAAATGCAAAAATTAAAATTGCCGGTTTAAGGATTATTGATTTCATGTTGATGAATTTTTGTTGCATGTTGCAGGTTGCAAATTGCAGGTTAGTGTTTGTGAATTTATAAAATATATTCAAATCAGCACACTCTAACTACCTCCATTCCCAGTAGTTCGCCCAACTTCTGAATTTTAGCAGCAATATGTCCGACGCCTGCAGTACAGTGGTGGGCGGGTCCGAAACTGTTCCATGTGTTGACAAAGTTTTTCATTCCGATGGAGAACCTGTAACGGCTGTTTGTATTCCCGATTTCAAGGATTGGTCCCGGTACCGATTCTCCCTCGGCAACAAGAAGCATCAGTTTTCCGTCAGGTTTCTGCACAACTGATAACAGCGTAACATTTCCGTGCTTTACCGACATCTCTACTGATAATCCCTTTCCGACTTTTCCGTGATACACTTCAAGCGGCTTAACTTTTGTTTTACCTTCAGCGATTGCGAGGTGTCCCGGACCATCGTGTCCCATCAGAACAACATCGTCGTTAAAATCCAGCGCATAGAACTCAGTGAATGAGCCTCCTGCTCCAAAGCATTCCATTATTTTCATTGCCTGGACATTCTTTATTTCATATTCCCCGGCAACCGGAATTCCACGGGAGGTAAGTAGTGAATTGGCAAGGATTATTGAACTGACAGCATTTTCGTTTTCCTGAATGCCAGTTCCGCTATAAAAATAAGAAAGAGACCCAAGGTCATGAATTTTAACAAGCCTGTCAAGAGCCACGGAGGTTCGGGCTGCCTCCTTCAAATCGTATTCCGAGCAACCCTGTTCAATATCAAACTCCTTGTAAAACAATTTAATGCGATCTTCGATTTCTTTATCGCTGACTTTCCTCCTGAATGCTGAAAGCTCATCTGTTTCGAGCATTTCAATATGTCCGCCAAAACCTGCGAGCTGGAGCGTGAGATCAGTATAAACATCCAGCATTCCTCCATAGTAATGCCCCATGCAGCCCAGCCTGTTATGTGCCATTTTATTTGCTACCACTGCGGCTTCAATCCATTCCTTTACTTCTTCCCAGACCTCTTCATCACCATGTAAGACACCCGTGATCTGGTGAAATTTAATGCCGGTCCTTAACAGTACATTTGCAATTTCAGGCACAGGGCATGCAGAAACATTTGCAAGCCATTCCCCGGTCATCTTTGTTCGATTGTTCAGTTTATTAAAACTCTTATAATCAATAGCCTTCTCCGGAGCCAGATTTAAAATGATGACAGGGACTTTTGCCCTTTGAACAACCGGAAGAACAGTTGAAGACAAGGCATATGTTGTAACATACAGGAAAATAATATCGACATCAGCCTGGCGGAATTTATGACCTGCATCCAATGCCCTGACAGGATTGTCGATAAGTCCGAGATTGATTATCTCAGCATCATGGGATTGGAGTTTTCTCTCAACCTCTTCCAGGTATCCCTCAAGACGCTCTTTTAAGCCGGCAAATTGTGGCCAGTAAGCATCGAGGCCAATTCCGAAAAGGCCTATCTTAAGCCTGTATTGGTTTTTCATAAAGGGTATTGATTTGAATTATGAATATACTAAAATTTTTTGAGTTAATATCCCGGTACTGATATTAACTTCCGAAATAATCACAAAATCGTAATTCGCGGGAATCAACCTCATCCACCTCCCGATAGCTATCGGGACTCTTCTCTCGCTGAGTGTTGTGCAATATCAACGTATTAAAAACCGGCTTTTAATACGTTGATACTATAAAAAGGGCAGCTTCTCCATTTTCATTTTACCTCATCCCCCTTGACCCCCTTCTCCTGAAAGAGAAGGGGGTAACATACATAATATTAATATATTAAGCCCCTCTCCTGAAGGAGAGGGGCAACCCCGAGCAACGTCGAGGGGTGGGGTGAGGTAAAAAGAATAGAAGGATTTAGTGTGAGATGAAAAAAGTAAAGTTGGGTGCAGTATTCAGAACTTTCCTGAAAACCTGATACTGTAATTCCTCTGCGGTTGTATATCTCCCGGGCGCCCCATATATTCAGTATTTGTTAAATTTTTAACAGCAAATGAAATTGTGAATCTCTCATTTATTTTGTATCCCAGTGAAGTATCAAACACTATATACCCTGTATTATGATTTTGCCAGTATTCATAAAAACCTGGTAAGAATAACTCTCTGGTGAATGAATTAAGAAACACATCATCAATGCTTAAAATCTTTGATCTGATATTTATGTTTATTCCCAGGTCAAACTTCCTCCAGTTTGAGTTAAGATATAGTTTGCCTGAATGCATCCTTCTGTATTTCAGGTAAATTACCGTGTCCTTGTAAGTATCGCTGTTATCGACAGGATAAATGTAACTATATCCGCCAGTAGCAGTGAAATTTACAGCTCCAAAAGATCGGATTAAAGCAAATTCCAGTTCTGTGCCATAAACTCTTGCCTGTTCTAGGTTTGTTGCCCTGAAGCCCACACCTTCAGAATATGATGCGAAATAAAACTCAATAAGATTTGAGTTTTGCATCAGGAAGAGGGATAGATCTGCCTGACCTGTAATTTCGCCGATCCGGATCCCCTGCTTAATACCGATTTCAGTATTCCATCCGGATTCTGAACGGATATCGGGATTTGGAATAATTTTTATTGATCCGAGTGTTGTTGAGGCAAATTTCTCTGCAATGGAGGGGAAGCGGTAACCCTGTCCGAATGAAGCTCTGAGGAAGGTATAATCTGCTGCCTGCCAGTTTAGTCCTGCTCTGAAAATAGGAATAACCTTGTCATTAATGCCATCCAGCGTATAGTATTCAACTCGAAAACCGGCTACAGCCTTCAGCCGGTCTAATGGTCTCATTTCGAACTGGCCAAAGCCTGCAATGTTCAGGCTGTGATGATCACCGAAGAAATTCGACCCCACCTTGCTGTAATTCTCTGATGCACCTGCTGTAAGATCAAGAAAATCGGATAACCTGTACCAGAGCTGGTATTCAGAATATACAGAAAAGGCATCGCTGTTATTCTGTTCGCTCGTAGGTAACCTGTTGAGGGAAGACTGTATCCTCATCCGGAAGTCATGCTGGTAACGGTTACTTTTCTTTAACGAGATAAAAGGATCGATTGCAATGAAAGTTCCATGGAATTCCACTGCTGTTAAAGGTGACTGCTTCAGGGCTCCGCTGTCAGCATCTTCCCATAAGAGGAAATCCCTTTTTACATTATACCCTGAATTCAGGTTCAGTCCATAATTCAATCCTTCAACGTTACTATTGAAGTGTTTTAATTTCAAGCTGATGCGTCCTACCGTTTCATCGTTAAGTCTCCTGTACCCTTCATCAACCATGATGTTACCGCTTATACCAAAATCTGTCCTTCCAAATTTCTGCAGATGAGAAATTGAGGTACTGGAGAATTTCCTTGGAGCATTCCACCAGATCCAATTATGATTTTGTGGTTTACTGAATACTCCGGCTTCTGTAAAAATTTGAGTGACAGGTACATTGGTTGCATCAGCTGTACGGAAGTTGATGATTCCGTTCAAGGCCGAAGAGCCATAAAGAACCGATGAAGCACCCTTAATAATTTCTACCTGTGAAAGATTTTCGAGCGGTAAGAATTGCCATTTTATGTTTCCCGCATCGGCCGAAATAAAAGGCAGACCATCAATCAATGCCAGCACCCTGCTGCCCGCACCATAGCTATATCCGCTGCCTCCCCTGACGGATGCCTGTCCGTCCATAACCTCAATGCCGGGAGTTTTATTGATAAGTTCCTGGGCGTCAGTAATATGATTTTCTGTCAGGAATGACGTTTTTATGATGTCCATTGATACGCTCAGCTCGGCTATCCGTTGTTCAGTCCGGTTTGCGCTGACCACCACCTGGTCAATTTCACGGACTCTCATTTCAAGCCCGATATTGAGTTCAATTGTTTCATTGTCATTTACAAAAATTTCACGGGTGACAGATTCGTATCCGACGAACTGAAAAGTGATATTTAATTTACCCTGAGATGTTTTTAAAGTGTATGAACCCTCAGCATTGGTCGTTGTTCCGAGGTTTTTCCCATAAACAACATAAACTCCGGGAAGTGGCTCGCCGGTATTTTTATCAAATACTTTTCCTTTGACGATCCCGTCAAAATCAGAAGCATTTAAGACGAAGCTTAAAAGCAATCCCAGGGCAGTGAGTATACAGCGCATTACCTGGCTTTGAATGTCAGACGGATTTTATGTGGTTCCTGTGGATTAGCCAGGTTGGGGACTACAGTGGTTATTTTAAGAGATAAGCTTGTTAATTCAACAATGTCGCAAAGAATGGGAATAATAATTGAACCGAATACAGGTAAATCGGTTGTAATTTTGATCTCTGTTTCCTCGGAAAAGAAACTCCACTGACCGGTATGTATGCCAAAGTAACCTGTGCCATCTTCTTTGAATTTTGCATCTCCTTTGAATGGTTCAAGGAGTTGTCCGGGACCGCTGGCATCAGCACCATTTGCAAGAAGACTGTCGGTTGTCCAAACCGGACCAGTCAGGAATTTAAACCGTTCAGATGGTTTATCTTTATTGCATGCAAATGCAAACAGACAACCTGAAATGATAAATAATAATGCTAGGTTTTTCATGAGACTCAGTATTAATGTTCAGTTTCCGGATGATCTGATAATTGAATGATCACATGATAAATCAGCTCACTAACTCAATATATTATCAAAGATACAAATCTTTAATCAATTGCCGGTAATCCACCCCTAACCCTGCGAAATGACCTCATCCACCAACCCCTTCTCCCCTGGGAGAAGGGGAGTAGTCCACATTTTGGAAAAGTCTCCCCCGCTCTCCTGGGAGCGGGGGATGAAAGGGGGTGAGGTTAATGCCTTTGTACCCTTACGCCTTTGCGCCGTTACTTAATCTCCTTTATCTTAATATTCTTGAATGACACAACATCTCCATGATCCTGCAGAAGGATCCTTCCTTCCTTAACTTCACCAAAACCGGGTGAATTTTTGAATTTACTGGTTGCTACAAGTTCTCTCCATGCAGGAGTTGATCTCTCATACTCGACTGTCAGATTATCGTTAAGCCAGTGCTGGACCTTATTCCCGTTGACTTTGATTATTGCCCTGTTCCACTTGTCGGCACCGTTATCGCGTTTGTTTTTCGGAGTTATAAGATCATATAGTCCGGCAAGTGTCCGGTTCCCATTTATGCCTGCTTTTGCATCCGGATGATTCCTGTCGTCCAGTATCTGGTATTCGCAGCCTATTGAAGCAATCGCACCGTTATCTATTTCTGTATCTACAAAATATTTAATTCCACCGTTTCCTCCGGTATCATACATAAAATCAACGATAAGTTCAAAGTTGGAGTATTTATCAACAGTTACAATATCTCCGCCACCTCCTGTCTTTTTTGTTGCAGGATTTACCGAAAGCACGCCATCCTTTATTTCCCATCCGTTTGCAGGAAATGCTTTTGTTCTGGCATTCATCCATCTGTTTGAAGTTTTTCCATCAAAAAGCAATTTCCAGCCTTCAGCTTTTTCCCGTTCTGTAAGTGTATTATCAAGGAAGCTGACCTGGGGAATTAACGGGGAATATGGTGTACGGTACTTTTCAAGGTTGGTTGTCATGATCCTGATTTTCTTCCATTTAACCTGTAAACCTACTTTAGATTCATCCTTTCCTATTGAATGGACCTGAAGTGCAATAAATCCTGAAGGAGTCATTGCATCGACAAGATCTGCACATGGAATGCCATTAACCCATGTTCTGATTGAACTGCCGGTAGCTTCAATCCTGTAATGGTTCCATTCACCAACTTTAAGGGCCTTTTTACCTTCAGGATTTTTATCAAGCGAATACAACCAGCCTCTTCTTGCTTCGTCGTAAATCCCTCCCGACCAGGCTCTTTCAGAAGGATCAAGTTCAACCTGGTAACCATGAACCCTTCCGTTCTGGTAGTCAGGTTTGCTTTCGCTGCGGAACTGCACACCTGAATTCATCTGCGGATCGAACCATGTGTCGAATTCAAGAATAAAATCGCCGTATTTTTCTTTTGTGCAAAGAAACGAGTTGGGAGAGTTGAGAACAGTAGTGCCAACAACCACTCCTTTTTCAAGGATGAATGGGGCCGTTCCGTTCAACTGCTCCCATGCGTTGAGATCCTTTTTGGCCAGTTTCTTCCATTGACCGTTTACCGGGGTCATTATAAATGACATGAACAGGATTACCGCAGAAATCTTTAAAAACTTTTTCATATTCTTATATTTATTATTCAATTGATTATTTAATACTTTTTTTCAAATCTTTAAACTCTTTTCAACTCCCTTCAACGCTTTTCAACCAATTTTCTCTTTACTTCAGTTCCTTAATATTCCACTCTTTATACCATTTGATAACAGGAATTCCATCCTCCCATTCTACAGGAAGCCATATATGACGGCTATCGGCAAGGTTTTCCGGAGTCCACCTGTCACCCATAAAGATATAAATATTCTTTTTATCCTTTGGTGAAAGAACAAATGTACTCTGAGAACCAAAGGTGATCTTGTTCTCTTCCTCAGTGCCTCTGCCTGGATTACCAAGCGACATCCATTCTCCTGTCACCTTATCGGCAACCGCAAGCCTGGCAGGATTGGGTTTCCAGCCTGTAGTTCCGGATGAAAACATATAATATTTGCCTTTAGCAAAAAATAAAGCTGGTGCTTCATTTGATTCTGCCGGGAGAACACGGTAATATATTCCGGTAAAGTTGAGGTAGTCATCGGTCAGTTCAGAAAAGTGCAGGGTCATATTTTCTTCCGAGGAGTGAATATGATATGCTTTTCCATTCCTGTCAACAAAAAGGGTCATATCGCGGGCCATCTGACCACCGGTAAAATCGCGGCGTATATACAACCCCTCTTTTACAGCTTTGATTCGTTCATCTGGTTTGCCTTTAATATCACTTTCATTGACAGATAAATTTTTAAATTCTTCCGGAAAGTTTACCGGCCAGACACCGGCATTTGGCCTGAGGCTTTTAATATACGTGTACGGACCAGCAATATTATCACTAACAGCCACACCCGTCAGGGCTGCCCTGTAACCTTGTCCTTTAAGTTCATGATGAAACCACATTATAAACTTTTTGGTTTTCTTATTATAAATGACTTTTGGGCGCTCAATTACACATCCTGGCTGAAGAAGGGTTGACGTGTCATTTATGACTCTTAAAGCCAATCCTTCGTTTTTCCAGTTCAGAAGATCTTTCGACGAATAGCAGCCAACACCATACCTGGTTCTGTCTTTCTCAGTCCGGGGGAGCCTTGATTCACCAAACCAGTAATAAATGCCATTATAAAACAGTATCCCGCCACCATGAGCATTGATATGTTTACCTTCCGTGTCAGGCCATATTTCACCAGGTCTGATCAGATTATTATTCTGCGGTCTCGCTGTAAGACCGATCATAATCAGGGGAATTATTAAAGCGATTTTTTTCATTTATAAAACTGGAATTTTCAGGTTGATCAAATTTGTTGAAAGATATATTTTTTTCTTTGAAGTTTTTATTTTAACCACGGAGTAACATAGAGCTGATTATCCTTTAATCCGCGATAATCCGTGTCCTCCGTGGTGAAAAACATTATGTTAAAAAATCCTAAAAAATATTTTGCAGGTTTTGATTTGTTTCTTTTTTAGGTATTAAGTCACAATTCATCAGATTGTTTTTTATTTTTGAATGAATAAACAATTAGAATCATGAATAATCAAAAAACCTTGAAAAGGCATTTCCTGTTAATGTCATTGCTAATATCTGGTTTTGCTTTGCAGTATTCGTTCGCCCAGCCTGTTGTTGGCCTCGATAACTGGTTCAACCGGGAAACGAATGCCAAAACAGGAAAACCCTTTCATTATCTGTGGACCGATACAGAATGGAGTGGCTATTCCCGCTGGGGTGAGATCTATAAGAGCAGGGGTGCCAGGATCACTACCATAGAAATACCGGATGCTGAAACATTAAGTAAAATTGATGTTTATATTATTGTCGATCCTGATACAACAACCGAGTCAAAATCACCTAATTATATCCTCCCTAAGGATGTTAAAACCATAAAGAAATGGGTCGGGAAGGGTGGAGTTCTGGCTATACTTGCCAATGATGCCCCGAACTGTGAATTTACCCATCTTAACCAGCTTGCCAGGCAGTTTGGTATGACTTTCAATCATGTTACTTTACACCCTGTAACCGGTACCAGCTGGGAAATGGGGGCAAGCAAGAATTTCACCGGTCATCCGCTTTTCAAAGGTGTTTCAAAGATCTATATAAAAGAGGTTTCAGATATTAACCTGTCGGAAAATGCAAAAGCAGTTCTGACCGAGAATGGGAAAGTCCTTATAGCTGAAAACAGGTATGGAAAAGGATATGTATTTGCCATCGGGGATCCATGGATCTATAATGAATACATTGATCATGACCGGCTTCCGGAGAGCTTTGAGAACCGGAAAGCTGCTGAAAACCTGACGGATCTGTTGTTAGGGAGAATACCCCCCAACCCCCCTAAAGGGGGGCTAAAGAAATAGCTATTTTCAGGAAAGTTTTTAATACAATTTATAATTAGAATAAAATAATGAAAAAAAAGACCCTTATAAGACTGGCAATATTCCTGTTTACTGCATCAGTTATTTCATTATCATTTATATCTGCACAGCCTGTCTCCAGGGAAAAAACCATGGCTGCTATGGTTCTTGCCAATAAATATTTCATGGAGAAATGGACTGATGTCGGTAAAACTATAATTACCGAACGTGAACGTCCAAGCAATATCTGGACACGTGGTACTTATTATGAGGGACTGATGGCCTTGTATAAACTTAATCCGGATCCGGCATACCTGAATTATGCAGTGAGCTGGGGCGAATTTCATAAATGGGGATTACGCAACGGTATTAAAACCCGTAACGGTGACGATCAGTGTTGTGGGCAAACATATATTGACCTGTACCTGATGGATCAGTCAAAAGGGGAGAGGATAAAGGATATCAAAGCATGTATCGACAATATGCTTGCAAGTGATAAGATAGATGACTGGAGCTGGATTGATGCCATACATATGGCAATGCCCGTATTTGCCCGCCTTGGCTTTGTCTATAAGGATAACAGGTACTTCGACAGAGCGCATGAAATGTACCTCTTCACTAAGCTCAAACACGGGACCAGCGGACTTTATAGCACCGAAAATCACCTCTGGTGGCGCGATAAAGATTTTGATCCTCCTTATGCGGAGCCGAACGGAGAAGACTGTTACTGGGCGAGAGGTAACGGATGGGTGGTTGCGGCTCTTGTCAGAACCCTGGAATTTCTGCCGGAAGATAGTCCATACAGGAAAGAATACCTGAATACTCTTAATGAGATGTTTGAAGCACTTGTAAAAGTCCAGCGGGAAGATGGTTTCTGGAATGTAAGCCTGCACGATCCAAACAATTTCGGAGGAAAGGAAGTGACGGGTACTGCAATGTTCACCTATGGAATGGCCTGGTGCATAAATAAGGGGTTGATAAGCAAAAAGAAATATCTTCCTGTTGTAAGCAGAGGCTGGAACGGTCTTGTGAATCAATCACTCCATCCGAATGGTTTTCTGGGATGGGTTCAGGGTACAGGGAAGCAGCCTTCAGACAGCCAGCCTGCAGGATATGATAATGTTCCGAACTTTGAAGATTTCGGACTGGGATGCTTCCTTCTTGCCGGATCGGAAGTTTATAAATTAAAATAATGCATCTTTGTATAACTCTATAGCCTACCCCCTGAAGGGAGGTTATTTCGAAAAATAAAATAACTTAGAAGTAGGTATTAGCCCCCATTAGGGGGGTGGGGGGTGAAACTCGACAGAGGACTACAGAGTTTTTAATAATTATATTCATGAAACGCATTCAAAATATTAAACTAAAATATCATTATATGAAAAGGATCTTTTACACACTGATAGCCTTGAATATTCTGTTGGATTATTCATGTTCGGAATCCAAAGTTTTAAAGGACGCATCACCTCAAAAGGTGAAGGTTTCAGCTGAAAGGTTGCAACGAATTGACAACATGCTTCAGCAGAGTATTGACAGCGGATGGACTGCCGGAGCTGTCGGTTTTATTGCACGCGACGGTAAAATAGTGTATAACAAGGCATTCGGTGTAAGTAATATTGAAACGAAGTCTCCGATGCAGACAGATAACATCTTTCGGATTGCTTCGCAGACAAAAGCTATTGTCAGCATAGCCGTTATGATGCTGTTTGAAGAAGGAAAATTCCTCCTCGATGATCCTGTGTCAAAATATATTCCCGAATTTGCTCATCCGCAGGTACTTGACCAGTTTAATGAAAAGGATACAACTTATACTACAATTCCTGCCCGGCGTGAAATTACCATAAGAGATCTATTGACACACACCTCAGGGATTGATTACTCAGGAATCGGATCTCGTGTAATGGGAGCCGTTTATGCGAAAGGGGGTATTTACGGAGGCTTTGGAAATGATAAGGTACTGATTGGTGATGATGTGAAAGCTTTAGGCAGGCTGCCGCTGGGTCATCAACCGGGTGAAAGATGGACCTATGGGTTAAATGTAGATGTGCTTGGTTATCTTGTTGAGGTATTATCCGGAGAAAACCTTGATCAGTATCTTAAAAAGCATATCCTGGAACCACTGGGCATGAATGATACATGGTTCTATTTACCGCCAGAAAAGCATGACAGGCTTGTCAAAGTAAATACTGAGGACCGGAACCATCACGTTGTATTTATACAACAGGATTACTTTAATTACCCCTTGCTGAAAGGCACTTATTTCGCCGGCGGTGCAGGATTAAGCTCTACCACAAGAGATTATGCCATTTTTCTTCAGATGCTTCTGAACAAGGGAGAGTATAAAGGGAAGAGGCTTCTCTCGAGGCGGACAGTGGAACTGATCACATCAAACCAGATTGGTGCGCTGAACCGTAACCGTAATAAGTTTGGACTGGGTTTTGAGATCACAACTGCTTACGGGCAGGCCGAACTCGGAATTTCAGAAGGTTCATTTTCATGGGGCGGTTATTTCGGTACTACTTACTGGGCTGACCCAAAGGAACGTCTTGTATGTCTGTTGTTCATGCAGCAATCTCCGCTAAGTCATGGTGAGATTCAAAATAAATTCAAGGCTATGGTGTACCAGGCATTAAATGACTAAAGAACCCGGTGTTTCGCATTCCGCGTTCCGCGTTCCGCGGGTTGTGGATTTAGCATTCCAGATTCCATCTCAGAATAGCGAAAATCAATCTCAGGAAGGTATCCAGTCGATCAGGCAGGTTTGGAAACGATGCCCTATGGAGAGGGGATTATAAAGGTATTCCTCACAGAACTTATCCCATCTTTTTCTGTTTTTCGCTCGACCACATAGATAAAATCGCCAGTGGTCATATGTGTTAAAACAGCATGTTCCCTGTAGAGGGTGTGAAGATTGTCAAAATATGATTAAGACCATTCTGTTGAAAAAAAAGGGGCAAAAGCCCCTGATTCGAATCATATCTTAAAAAATTAATTACTTAACAGTAATTTATTCAGATCAACAGAAGATTGAATATTATAATGTTCAATGTTTTGAACAGTAAGTATGTTCTTTCTGTCGGTTTTGGATAGCTCAAGCATCCATCTGACATTACTATCAAGATTGAACAGGTTGACCGGAATGCCACTTTTTTCAAGTTTCCTGGTTTCGAGAATGATCTGATGTGATGCCGATGCTGATATCAAATAAATATCTGTGAAATCCAGGACTATTTCATTAAATCCGGTCTTGTCGAAATTGAATAAGTTTTCAATAGCTGACCGGGTCGAAATACTTCGATCAAAAAACTCATTTAATCTGACAATCTTAGAATTCATAATTTTGTTTGTATATATTAAACGTATGAATACAAAGAAAAGTTTTGTATCCCTTTTTTTATCCTCATAGCAACAAATGTGCCATACCAACTTACAAGCAAGGTAAGAATTTTATCTCTATAATAGTACCATTTTGCCCTGTGTCGTGTGTCGTATGTCATTCCAGTTCAATTCTTTCAATTCTTTCAATTTTTGTCCCCAATGCTTCGGTTAGTATCTTCGCTTCGCCTCAACTTTTTACTTTTATCCTTTTTTTCACTTAATATTTTTATTCCATTTTTTCGTAATTTGCAATCTGCAATCTGCAATATAAAATGTAAACTCCTATGCATCATTTGTTAATTTAAGATATTTATCAGATTTTTAAATTTATTAGTTACTTAATATTATAAAAAAAAATTAAGGTTTTATTTCTTTATACAATGACAAACAAAAAGCACGATATTGAATCAGCATTTTTCGAATTTTTAAAAATGAAAACCTTCCTGGAAAATGGAATGGGGATGCGCCTTGGAAGTTTTCATTATGTGCCTTTACAGATAATTCCACATTATATAAACTCATTATTAATAATTGATTTATTTAGTGTTTGGGAATCAGCAGTTAATTACTTTTTTGAAGAAAATGGACTTACAAATCCAAATAGTTCGAAAAAAAGGATGAAGATTTTGGAAGAAAAAAAGTTGATTGAAAATGCTGCTTATATTAAATGGTATATTGATTGGAGAAATGATGTCGCTCATCACCTTAGAAAAGTTGAATTATTTGAACTCCAACAGGCAACAAATGATGTTCAAAAACAGATGGTTGCATGGAAGCTTATTAGGAATATTTCTTTTGGGTTCCTCTATAGAAAGGAAGACGAAAACAATTATAAGATAGGTGTTAGAATAAATTCTGATCCAATTTTGGAATATACTATTAAATTCACTGAACAGCCAGGAGGATTGCTTACTGGATGGTCGGAAACAGCAAATTTAAGTCTGGATGATTACTTAAAACTTATTAATGAAGATCCTTTAATCTGATATTAAATTTTTAACATCATAGTCAATAGTTTTTTAATTAATAAATTTGAATATTTAAGAAATGTAATTAAAACGAAATGAGCCATCCTACCATAAAACCTGGCATTATCATTAATATGCGTAATCGCCTCTGGCGTGTTGATGAATATAATGGTATGGAGGTGGTTGCAACCCCAATTACTGGCGATTCAAAAGATAAAAGAACTTTCCTGGCTGATGTTGAAAATATAAATGAACAAAGATTTGAACAGATAGATGCAGCTCTTCCCGGAGATCTCTCTGCCCAACGACTTTTATTAAGAGCTTACCAGTTTGACCTGATCCATGGGTCGGCTCCATTTTTAAGTCTGCACCGTTCTTCGGTGGTACCATACAATTATCAGATGGTCCCATTGGTGTTAGCCCTGGAAAAACCCGACTGCCGTATGCTAATCGGTGATGATGTAGGACTTGGCAAAACCATAGAAGCAGGACTTATAATCTCCGAACTTATTCAGCGTGGGAAGGTGAAAAGAGTGCTGTTTCTGACTCCCGCCAACCTGAAGCCGCAATGGAAAGAAGCCCTCGATTATTTTTTTCATATAAAAGCCACAATAATAGATTCCTTTACGCGAAAGGAATTTGAAAAAGAGTTACCGGCAGGCGCAAATCCCTGGCAATATTTTCAATTCGTTATAGCTTCGCTCGATTATGCCAAATCGCCTGACATAAAACAGCAAATATCAGAACAAGCCTGGGATCTGATGCTGGTTGATGAAGTTCACCTGTGCGCTTGCCCACACAGCAACGCCAAAGCATCAAAGCAACAAAAAAGATACGAACTGGTCAGAGATCTTAGCAGTAAGGTCAGTAATACCTTGTTATTGACGGCAACACCCCACAGCGGATATTCCGATTCATTTGCCAGCATCCTCGAAATGATAAATCCCGAAATAGTCATTCGGCATAAAAGTGGAGAAATTTCCTTTGATAAGACAAAGGCACGATTTAATGTAATTCAACGTAACCGCCCTAAACTTGAAGGGTGGTACAAAAAACAAGGCAAAAAATCACCCTTCCCGAAACGCGATCAGAAAGAGGTAATAATCAAACCCAGACCATCGGGTAAGCTTATCCAACTGCTCGATGCTGTCGAGCGTTATGGTGATTTTATTCTTACATCTGCCCGTAAAGACGACTCTTACAAAACAAAAAATATTGCCAACTGGGTAGCAATCCATCTGCAGAAAAGAGCAATCAGCTCACCTTATGCAGTTTTAAGATCATTGAAAATCAAAATGAAACTGAAGAGAGCACCCTGGAGAATTATGTGCATGATCTTTTTTTCGACGATGAACGGATATCTGAAGAAATGGCTTCACTCCGGCTAGACTTTGAAGCCTTTTCAAATGATGAAATCAATGAAATCAAGCGCATTACAGAGTTTGCAAAAGCTTTAACACCTCATGATGATGAAAAACTACAGGAACTTAAAAATGAAATAATTCCGGAGCTATTACTTAAAGATCCCAAAATAATCATCTTTACAAAGTATAAAGATACGCTTGACTATCTCGAAAAAAACTGCAAATCAAAAGAGTACGATACTTTTGTGATGCATGGCGACATGAGTCAGAATGCGCGTACCGATATTTTCGGAAAATTCGACAGGGCAAAAAAGGCGATCCTGATAGCTACCGATGTTATTTCCGAAGGATTAAACCTTCAACGTCTTGCATCTAACGTTGTCCATTACGAACTGCCATGGAACCCTAACCGGCTTGAGCAACGCAACGGCCGTGTTGACAGGATCGGACAAAAGAAAGATATAGTAAGCATCAGAACTCTGGTAATTGACAAATCGCTCGATAAAGAGATACTCGACCTTCTCCTGGAAAAACAACGCACCATCGAAATTGACCGCGACTATGCTGCTGCATATTTTGGCGATGAGGAGTATTTAAAAAGCGTTATATCACAAGCCTCTTCAAGACGTCGTAACCGTAAGAAAGGTTTTGATCCCGATGCTCCGAACCTTTTCAATTCAGTAGGTGTTGATGAAACAAAAAAAGCAGTCAGGCAATCATTTACTACTCATGAAGAAGATCTGAAACGTAAGAAAAAGATCGAGGAGGAGACTTTTTACAGCAGCCTCGATATTGAATTACCTGAAATTGATAAACGTATCGCTGAGACCAAAAGGATTGTCGGATCGCAGGAAGAGGTTCAGATTTTTGTAAAGTCTGCTTTATCAAGGTTTAACTCAGCAATGATTGAGACCGGAGGTGGATTTTTCGAAATTCAACTCAGAGATCCAAGATTGCTACTGCAAAAATTTGGCAGCACGATTAAAAAAGTAACTTTCGACCCCGAGCTCGCCCTGACCCACCCCGAGGCAGTTATTCTGGATGCCGGTCATTCCATTGTACGTAAACTTATAGATCTTGTTAAGGCCGAATTCTTTACCACTGGAGGGATCTATGGTAGAAATGCTTACTTCTTTTCGTCCGAAACCGACTCAGTAGTTTTTATATATAACTTTCTTATCCGTTATACAGCAGGATTAAAAGAGAAACGGGTCATCGAGGAACTACTTACGATTACAATTGATAATTACTCAGGAAAGGTTCTCCCAAAAACCGGGTTCAAACCTGCACAAACGACACGAAACCTCTCACAATCTGATCTTGCCGATACTATCAGGGAAGCTCTCTCTTTTAGCAGTCTTGACCATATAGTTCAGGAGAAAATCAGGGAACGCCGATTACAACTTATTGAGGAGCGACAGGAACTTTATAAGAAAATACTTGTTGAAAGCAAAAGTACGGACCAGCCTGCCTGGCTCGATGATATAATCCATATTGAAGACGCAGGTTATGATTTACTCACTATTACCATAATCCAACCGCTTAATTAAAGATCAGCATGGCATTAAGTTTTATAAAATCGAGCGGTAATATCATAACTGAAGATTTCTGTTCAGCCCTGGCCGGAGAAACCAAAGCTGATTATGTAAAGGATAGAAGCTTTGGACCGGGCATGAAGAAGGTGGATGAAACTATAGCCACCTCATTTGAACTTCTACATGAACGATGGGAAGAAATACGTGTTCAAATAATTGAAAACAAGCTTGATAATACTACATTACGAAGGAGGTGGATTGTACCTCTGCTCGAAATACTCGATTATACTCCGGTCTATGTGGCTTCTAATATAAAGAGTAATTCAGGTATTGAATACCACATCCACTATAAGGGTTGGGATAGCGATTATGCACCGGATATACACATGGTTCATTCATCGCAGGATTTCGATACAAGAGATAAAACCAGTCGTACACATCCTATTAAAAGTCCGCAGGATTGCCTTCAGCAATTCCTTAATACCACCAATCATCAATGGGCGATTCTGATTAATGGTAAAAAAGTAAGATTACTGCGCGATTTCTATCACTCAATATCAAAGGGATTCCTTGAGTTTGACCTCGAGAGTATTTTTGAAACCGTCAACACAGAACAATTCAGGGTGCTGTATCGTATTCTACACTGCTCCCGAATTGAAAATCAATACAGCGGAAAGCGTGAAACGGAACATGATGATGAAGGAAATCCTATTGAAGTTGAAGATACATGCCTGCTTGAAAGTTTTCACAAAAAATCGCGTGAAACAGGAGTTAAGATTGGTAATCATTTACGCAAACAGGTAGTTGAAGCAATAGAAATCCTTGGAAATGGATTTGCCGAAGGTCTTAATCCCGATGAATTCCAGAACGGGAAAATAAAAGCCTATTATACTGAAATACTAAATATTATCTACCGGCTGCTCTTCCTGATGTTTGCCGAACAGAAGGGTTGGTTACCTGTCCGCAACACCATCTACGCACGCACTTACAGCATAAATGCATTGCGCGAAATGACAGAACGGGGCAGCTACAGCCACGATGAAGAGAATGACCTCTGGGAGGGTATTAAGATCACTTTTAAACTGGTTTCTGATGGTTACAAATTCTCTAACGGAGATCAGATCAACGCCTTTGGAGGACAACTCTTTGCTGATAAAAAGATCAGCACGGTTCTCCGACTTTCTCTGAAAAACAAAAACCTGCTTGACGCAATCTACAGGCTCAGCTATTTTAAGCTCGACAAGCTTGCCAACCGTATAAACTATGCCAACCTCGCCATTGATGAGCTGGGTTCTGTTTATGAAAGCCTGCTCGATTATGAACCAAAGCTTGCCAGGGAGGATACCAAATTGGGTTCCCGTGAGATAAAAAGAGGCGAGTTCTATCTCGATCCCCGGGGGACCGATCGCAAGTCAACAGGTTCATATTATACTGACAGTCGCCTTGTTGCTCAATTGATTGAAAGCGCTTTGGTGCCGGTAATTGATAATGTAGTTAAGGATAAAAAGAGTCCTGAAGAAAAAGAAAAAGCACTTCTCGCTCTTAAAGTAGCCGATATTGCATGCGGCTCGGGAGCCTTTCTTTGTGCTACAATGGAGAAGCTGGGAGAGCGTCTGGCATTGATCCGCATGGGTGATGAAGAACGCCCTACTGATGAACAGTTACGTGAGGCGAAGCGTGATGTTTTGCTCAACTGTATTTACGGTGTTGACCTTAATCCCATGGCTATTGAGCTGGCAAAATTTTCCTTGTGGATAACAGCCTCGCTGCCCGATATGCCACTAAGCTTTCTCGACCACAAACTTAAATGTGGTAACTCACTCATCGGAGCAACACCCGACCTTATAAAACAGGGAATACCCGAGGGCGCTTATTATGCTGTTACTCTTGATAATCCGGAAATTTGCACTGAGCTCCGAAAGAAGGTAAGGAAAGAACTCCAGCAACTCAGTAAGGCAGAAGAACCCAAGGTACAGTACGGACTTCAGTTTAAAAAAAGTGAAAAAGATGAGCTGTTGAATCTGCGTGAGAAACTAAACAGCAGACGACATGAAGACACAGATGAAGTTGATTTGGTTGAGGAGGAATACCGGCAACTTGTAAAGCTGGAGCATAAGTTTAAAGATTGGATTCTTGCAGATGTATGGACTGCAGCATTTTTTATTCCAAAAACCAGCCACGATCTGAAAATTTATCCTACAAATGCTACTCTGGAGGCTATTCGTGAAAACCAGTTTGTTGATGAGAATCTTATCGAACAGACTTTAAGACTTTCTCACCAATATCACTTCTTTCATTTCCATCTAGAGTACCCAGAAGTCTTTGAGAAGGGTGGATTTGACTGTTTATTGGGAAATCCGCCATGGGAAAAATTACAATTGGAAGAAGATGAGTTCTTTGAAGATAAAATATTGGATTTAAAAGCTTACAAAGGATACTGGATATCACAAAGCGATCTAAAATCTTTTATAGAAAAGAAGACAAAGTTTTCATGGATGATTGGATATCGAGACATTACAAATATTTCTACCAATCGAAGAACGACCATCTGCACTTTTTTGCCCTTGTTTGGAATGGTAGATCCTTTGCGTTGTATTTATTTTGGAGACAAAAGTATACCTACAGACGCTCTCCTTCTCCTTGCTAATCTGAATTCTTTTGTTTTTGATTATTGTTCACGCCAAAAACTAAGTGGCTCACATTTAGCTATATTTATTTTGAAACAATTACCCATAATCAATAAAAGATTTATCTCAGAAAAGCTTATTACTTTGATAACTAACCATGTTCTCAAATTAACATACACTTCACATTCGTTAGACGCTCTAGCTGAAGATTTGAATATAGTTGCAAAATGTTTTCATTGGGATGAAAAGCAGAGGATGCTTCTTCAATGCGAGCTTGATGCTATTTATGCCCATCTCTATGGCCTCGAGAAGGATGAGTTAGACTATATACTTGAGACCTTCCCAATTGTAAAACGAAAGGATATTGAAAAGTATGGCAGCTACCGGACAAAGGAGACCATATTGAAGCTTTATGATGAATTTGCCTGGGTAAAGGAAGAGATGAAAGGCAATTAAGGCGATAAATTAAAATAATCGTGCATTTATAGCATTTATTCAATTATTCGTATTTATATACGATATTATATAATTATCTATTTTTTTAGCGATAATTGGTGAAATAGATAAAAAATGCTATATCTTTGGGTATGATCATTTCAGGTGCTGTTATAACAGCAGACATAGTAAACTCATCAGTCCTTGGCACTATCGCTGTTAACAAGCTGGCAGAGAGACTGAAAGAGCTTATAAACGCAAATCAGGCTAAGTTTCTCTCTTTCTACCGCGGCGACAGCTTCCAGGGTTATCTCGTCGATCCTTATCCTGCCTATAAACTGGCACTTCAATTAAGAACTGAAACAAAACTGTTTCAGGCCGAAGCGCCCGAAGTAGAAATTGACCTCAGAATATCTTTGGGAATAGGAGGTATTGATACCCCTGTAACTCATATAAACAGCGCTATGGGAGGAGCATTTGTTTTGTCGGGTCGCGGATTGGATGAATTTGAAAAAACAGGAAGAAAGTTTATAATTAAGTCGGAAGATCCGGCTGTAAACATTGCACTGGAGACCATCAGTCTTTTTACCGATTATCTCTTCAGCGATTTAACAATCAAACAGGCAGAGGTACTACAACATCTTCTGAACAACCGTACACAGATTGAAACTGCAAGAATTTTAAAAAAATCCCAATCTACAATTAACAGTCATGTGCAGGCGCTGGGTTGGGCCGAAATGGAACAATTGCTTGATATTTATAATCAGTGCATTCAGAAAATAACCTAACCTAATGGATAATGCAATAATCTGGCTCATACGTCTTCTTGCAGCCCACCTTATCACAGACTTCGTTCTTCAACCCGACTCCTGGGTAAAAGCCAAAAGAGAAAAACACCTTAAAGCAAAGGAGTTCTGGTTCCATATCTTGCTGACTACCCTGGTCGCTATATGGTTTACCTGCTTTGAAGGGTGGTGGTGGATAGCGCTTATGATATTTGTAACTCACTGGCTGATTGATTGGTGGAAAAGCTATCAGAAAGACTCAATTATCTCGTTTGTCACCGATCAGGTACTGCATTTATTGGTCATATTAATCATCTGGAAGATTAAATTTCCACAAGCAACAAATATCACAGGACTGTTCAATACCTGCATTACAGATAAATCGTTCTGGATTGTTTTGATTGCCCTGGTCTTTTTAACCAAACCGGTGGGTGTAATAATAGGGATGATCACTGCCCCTTTTCGTGAAAAGATAAAAGAGTTAAACGAGAACACTCTTGAGAACGCCGGAACATGGATCGGCATTCTTGAAAGGGTAATCATATTTTTCCTTGTGCTTATAAATCAGTGGGAAGCAATTGGTCTACTTGTAGCAGCCAAATCAATTATAAGATTGAAAGACGGAGATCAGAAAATGAGTGAGTATGTTCTGATCGGTACTCTTATCAGCGTTTCCGTTGCCGTCATCACCGGCTTTATCGTCACAAAACTAATTTAAATATTATGGATCCGTTCAGGGTTTATGATGAGGTAAAACATCAGTATTATTCTTTCATAAAAACTTTCCAGGTTTTTAAGAAAAAGGAGATAGAAGACTATGTAGCAAATGCCGTTACTAAAAGGCAGATGCTATGGCAGGAGCCTATCATACAGATTACCAAAAGGTTTAAATCGGGTAAGTCTCTAATAGAAATGATCAGGGGAAAAATCCTGCACCCTCAAATCGAACAATTTTTTCCTTTAGATCCATATTATCATCAGCAGAAAGCGATCGAAATTGCAGTCGGAAAAAAACAAAATCTTGTTGTTACTACCGGAACAGGATCAGGTAAATCTCTATGCTTTGAAGTACCTGCAATTAATTATTGCCTTAGTGCAAAAGAAAAAGGTCTTCCGGGAATAAAAGCCATTATGATTTACCCCATGAATGCCCTGGCCAATTCGCAGTACCAGGAATTGTCGGTTATGCTTGAAAACAGTGGCATCACAATTGGTCTATATACTGGCGATACTGAAACAACCGGCTCCGCTGCCCTGGCTGCCTATAAAGAGATCTTCGGGGACGAGGCTGAACCAAAAAAATGCGAGATAATCGACAGGGAGCAGTTAAGAAGAACACCTCCTGATATCCTGATTACCAACTATGCACAATTAGAGTTATTACTTACAAGAAACGATGATGCAGCTTTATTCAGGGACGGAATAAAAGAAAATCTCCAATTCCTTATTCTTGATGAGATTCATACTTACACCGGCAAGCAGGGTGCAGATGTAGCATTCCTGGTAAGAAGGTTAAAACAAAAAACTAATACAAAAGGGAAACTTATCTGCATAGGAACATCCGCAACAATGGTCAGCGATAAGGCTGATGATAAATCGAATGAAGCTGTTGCCGGATTTGCTTCAAGACTATTTGGTGAAGAGTTCCTGCCTGAAAATGTCGTCACTGAGGAGCAAGACAAGACAATATGGTTTGAAGGCAATATTTTAAACCCCGGTGTATCTGTTACAGGGGAGATGCTCGATGCATTTAATTTAAACGACCTGCAGAGCGCCATACCGCTCCTTGAAGCAATCATGGGTTACAAATATTCCGGAAATCCTGATAGAATCTCACTAGGTAATGAATTGAAAAAATCATTATTGCTTTCCTTCCTCGAAAAATCATTAAAAGAGGTAAAAAGTTTTGGGGATCTGGTAAGCGAATATAAAGCTCTCCATCGAAAAAATGAAAATGAAGACTCGTGCAGGCTTGAGATTCATGCCGGTCTATTACTCGGAATGTCGGGTACAGTGATCTCCGGTATGGGTAAGGAGGTGCCAAGGTTTGTTCCCAAAATACACGCTTTTTACAATCAAGGGGCTGAACTAAAAGGATGCTTAGTTGACGGTTGCGGCTATTTAAGTGATACCGGTGAAACTACATGTCCCAGGTGTCAGGAAAATGATCGTCCCAGAGCAACTTTATATCCATTACATTTTTGCCGGACCTGTGGTCAGGAATATTATGGAGTTAGTTATGATCCGGACAATAACAAGGCGGAACCGTGGACATTTAACGAGGACAAAACCTCTGGAATTTGTGGATATTACACACCGGAATTCAAGGAAACCCTGGCAGAAGTTCCGGAGCATTGGCTTACACCCAAGAAAAGAGAGTTAAAAAGTAAATATAAGGAGAGAAAGCCAATCCTTGGCAAGCTCAACACCGAGGACAACACCTTTACCGAATATTTTGATGATGAAGTAGATATAGGTACTCTGATGCCTCAACCTCTGCCTTATTGTCTGAACTGCAGAACATACCATTCAGGTTCCTCGACAGAGTTTTCCAAGATATTCTTACTGAACTCGGTGGGCAGGGCAACAGGGACTGATGTGATAGTTGCCGCATCAATAAATGCTTCGCCCGGTGCTGAAAAAAAAGTAATAGGATTTACCGATAACCGCCAGGATGCTGCCTTTCAAGCCGGACATATGGATCAATGGTATAATCAAATCTATTTCAGGCGTGCATTATATAACATCCTGAAAGAGCAAAAGGGTTTTGTACCTGTGAATGAACTTCCAAAGTTGTTATATCCGCTGATAATTAATGATGAGTCAAAAATTCCTTTTGTTCAACGTAGGATTTTTAAGAACAAATTCCTCGAGTATCTTGAAACATACCTCTATGTTGAGATAAGAGGAACAAAAAGATTTCTTTCAATCAATCTTGAGGATGTAGGACTTCTTGAAGTTGGCTATGAACAACTTCAAGAGGCGTTGCAACAACCCTCATTGCAAAGATTTGAATTTCTGAGAAATATCGAAAAGCTCTTACTTAATGATTACGTCAAAGGATTTCTTGAGATTTTCAGACGAGAGATGGCTATCGGACATCCTAATCTGATTGATAAAGCTACCTTTAAACAACAGACAATTAACCTGATTCAGAACTACGCTCCGGAGAAAAGAATTTTTGAAGCGGTTGAGGACACGAATGTGGGTATTTTCACTAATGGCAACAAAGAACTTTTTAAATATTCTGATTTTACTTTTCATGCACTGGATGGATCAAGAGCTCTTAACAGTTGGATAAAAAAGTGCTTTGATATTGCAACGACAGATGGTATTGTTGAATTAATAAAGGAGAGCGTCGCCTTTCTATGTGAAATTGGGTTTATCACTTCACAGAAGTTTAAGGGTAGCGATATTTATTATCTTCAACCTGAAGTATTATTGGTTAGAGCTCCTGCAAAGGAATTTAGACAGGAGTGCAGAAAATGTGGTTCAAAATACAATTGGAATCAGATGAACTATTGTTTGAGAGCCACATGCAAAGGAGAACTTGAATTACCGGTACATACCGATAACTTCTATTTTTATCAATATACTTTACCATTTATCGGAGCTGAGAACATCGTTTCAGAAGATCATTCAGGACAGGTGTCCGGCCAGTTAAGAAAAGAGAGAGAAAATAAATTTAAAAAAACTCCTCCTGATATTCAGTTTTTGATGGCTACTCCCACAATGGAACTGGGTATTGATATAGGTACTTTGTCGTCAGTATATCTGCGGAATGTACCACCAAACCCAAGCAATTACGCTCAAAGGGCCGGAAGAGCAGGCCGAAGCGGACAGGGCTCAATTGTACAAACTTTCTGTGGCAGTGGTCCGGGAAGAGGTGCCCACGACCAGTACTATTACAGAAATCCTGTTGAGATTGTATCAGGTAAAATTGCTGTTCCTCGTTTTAACCTTACTAATCCGACATTGTTTGCAGCACATATTAACTCACTGATAATTCAGGTAGTATCAAAAAAGATCGAAACCAAACCATATGTATTTATTGATTTTTCAAACTATAACGAGCTTCCAATTCTATCAAGCTACCTTGATGAACTCCTTACCCTGACCCAAACTAACAGACAAAAAATCGTTGATAATATTAAGGAGGCATTTGGCAAAGAGATAGAAGAGTCGGAAGGTCATATTTCATGGCAGGAGGTTTATGAGCAGGTTGATCAGTTTGTTTACAACTTCGATGTAGCATTCAATAAAATGAGAGATGACTACAGGGAATCGCTTAAAGAAGTTTTAGAGATAAACAGGATGAGACTTGAAGACAGAGCACATGATTTTGTTCTTTCAAGCCGGCGGGAAGCACTTGAAAAAAGAAATGAAAACCTGAAAAACGGGAAAGAAGAGTTTTATGTTTATCGTTATCTGAGCCAGGTCGGCTTTCTGCCGAATTATGCATTCCCACAGAAAATCACATCAATTAAATTCCTCCATCAGAAAGAAGAAGAGGAACTGGTCAGGGACCAAAGTATTGCAATTAGAGAATTCGCTCCGCATAATACAATCTATTACGGCGGGCAAAAGTATGCCATTAAAGCCTTAAGCAAAGAGACAGACCCGAATAACATAATTTCAATTGCAGTCTGCCCTGATTGTGAACACATTGAAATTCTTTCAGCTTCGTCGGGACTCCCAAATAATTGTCCTAATTGTGGGTCAGTCTGGGAATCAAACCGGGCAATACCCTCACTTAAATTCCCCCGGATGAGAGCTGTTAGACAGACAAGAATCACCGCTGATGAGGAAGAGAGACTGAAGGGAGGTTATAAGGTGATTAACAGTTACAAACCTACCTCTAAAGCAATTGTAAAAGAAGCAAAAACAAATGAGAGGACATTTTGTAAAATAGCCTTTGAAAGAAGCGCAAAGCTCTGTCATCTGAACTTGGGGCAGATGGTAGATTACAACGAACAGAGATATGGCTTCAATCTTGATCCTGTCAATTTTAATTGGGTACCACATTTAAAAATAGAAGAATATTGCATTGAGAAAAAGATAGCTCAAAATCAGTTAAGAAAAGGAATCTCACTATTAACGGAATCAAGAAATGATGTAATTACTATACAGTTAACTGAGCCGTTTAAGGGTGATGAAGAAGTTTTTGCAAAGACATTAATAAATGCCTTAATTCAAAGTATTTGTACAATATTAAATCTCGATGATGATGAAATAAATGGACTCTACCAACCTATAGTAGGGCAAAATGGAAAGATGGTAATTTTTGAAACATCAGAAGGAGGGACAGGTACATTATCATCCATTATCGGCGACACTGAATTATTAAGAAGAATTGCAGCTAAATCCCTGAGCATTCTTCACTTCGACATATCCGGTAATGACCTTGTAGGAGCTTGTCTGAAATCCTGTTATTCATGTATCTGTAATTTCTACAACCAGCGCGATCACAAATTCTTTGACCGAAACACCGTAAAAGAGTTTCTGATTCAATTAATGAGCATTGATACATTACATTCTTCAATTGATGATAATGTTCAGTTTGATGCTTTTATGAAAATGAACCTGACAACTTTGGAAACTGAAGTTTTGAAAAGACTCAGGGAACAAAAAGCAAGAATCCCTTCGGAAATTCACAAGGTAATCTCAAAGGATGCCGAACCAATTGCTGAAGCAGATTTCTACTATGATCCAAAGATTTGTGTTTTTATTGATGGCCCGGATCATGACAAAGAACATATTAAGATAGATGATGCTAAAAAGAGAGCAAAATTAAAAAGTCTTGGATATAAAGTAATGGTTGTTTCATATAAAGGAGTCAGTAATGGGATTGATGAATTAATTAAAAGTATTCAGCCGTAACAATATAGGTACTAAGTTGGGACTAAGCTGGCACCAAGTTGGCACCAGGTTGAAACGCTGCTTGATTACTGTGAAGAACCCAGGATGATTCAGGAAATGATGTTCCGGATGGAATGGAAAGATCGAATTAAGTTCCGGAAAAAATATATTTCTCCTCTTATCGAAGGAGGCATTCTTAGTATGACATATCCCGAAAACCCAACAAGTCCCAAACAACAATATTATTTAACAGACAAGGGGAGAATATTCCTTCAAAAAATTCGAAAGCAGGATTAACAGATATGATAAGTCGTTTTTCATCAAGAGTAAACAATCTTGGAAAGACATTCTTTAAAAATGCACTCCGGAATACAGTATAGGATCGTGTCCATAACTTCTTGCATCAAGGTTAAAGAATATACGGGATCTTTTTGGGCAAATACCTGATACGCTTGAATATGTTTGGGTAGAGGTTGCTTTGAACAGGATAGAGGAAGCCGAAAAGCGCATCTCCGATTTTTCTGAGAACGACACCCATCCATTCTACAACAAATACCAGAACCAGGCCAATACTAAGCCCATTAAATGGGAAGACTGTGCAATTGTTTTAGACAGATATGAAAAGAGGAAATATCTTATGGAAGGATGGTAAACCATAAACATAAGACAAAATTTAAAAACAAAAAATAATCTAAATACAAACAAAAAAATACTCAGTAAATAAGTCATCATGAATAATAAATAAAGAGAGAAGAATTTGTTTTTATAAAATAAATGTGGTAATTTCATACCACAAAACCTGAAATGAACTATGAAAACATCATTTGCCAATTTCATTCGTGAAAAAAGGATTGCCGCAGGATTGACCCTGAGGGAATTTTGCAGACTCTCCGGATTTGATGCCAGCAACTGGAGCAAAGTGGAAAGAGGACTTTTATCCCCACCCCAGAGCAAAAAGGTACTTAATAAAATAGCAGCCGTCCTAAAAATAAAGGAAGGAAGCCAGGAATATAAAGAGATGATTGACCTGGCTGCTTTATCGACTATACCGGAAGGTCTTATCGAATCTGAAATACTTGAACAGTTGCCGGTTTTCTTCCGGACTGTCAGGGGAGAAAACCCCACTGAGGAAGAACTTAAAACTCTGCTAAATAAAATTAAATCTGCATGGACTTCCGAAAAATAATTCCGGCACAACTGACCATTAAGCAATTATGGGATGATATCGAGACTTTTCGCAATTAACAGAATCTTTAAGGACAAGTATAGAATACTATGAAGATACCACTAAGCAATTTCGAGCAATACATCGACGAGACCATTCTTAAACGCGGGCTGGATTATTTTAAAAGAGGCCATGTTGCCAGTTTCGATGAGATAACCCCGGGCGAATTTGAGGCGGTTGTTGAGGGGAATGAACAATATACCGTCAGGCTAAAAGTCAGAAACAACACTGTCATCGAAAATTCATGCACCTGCCCGTATGATTACGGTTCTGTATGCAAACATGTGGCAGCGGTACTTTTTTATATGCAGCAGGAAGAGCTCGGACTGAAACTGCCTGTAAATAAGAAAGGAGCAAAAAACAAACCTGCCACTAAAAGAAAAACCGTTTCGGAACAGGTTGACGAACTGCTCGATTCGCTTTCGCACGACGATTTAAAAAAATTTATAAAAGAGCAAAGCCTCACCGATGCTGTGTTCCGCCGGTCGTTCCTTTTCGGTTTTGCACATAAATTTTCGGGTGAATCACCGGCAATGTACCGCCAGCAGGTAAAAAACATTTTAAGGAGCGCCATGGGGCGCGACAGGTTTATTGGCTGGTCAAATGCCGGGATGGTAGGCAAGGCTGTATTTGGTTTGCTCGGTATGGCAATGAAGCATGTTGAATCCGGGAACTATATGAGCGCCATTTTTATCTGCCTTCCCGTTGCGGAAGAGATGGTTAAAGCACTCGACTTTGCAGATGATAGCAACGGCGATATAGGCAGCAATATTGAAACAGCTTTTGAGATACTCAATAAAATTGCATCAGAAGAGATCCCCGAAGATGTTCGTCTCTATTTTTTTAAACAATGCTTAGACCTTCACAGAAAAGGTGTTTTCAGTGGGTGGGACTGGCATTTAACTATTTTACATTTAGCATCTCTCCTGGCTGAATCAGACAGCGAGGCAGAATCAGTATTTTTGCTTCTCGATAATCCCGGTCTTTCAGAATATCAGAAAGAAGAAGCGGAGGATATAAAATACGAGCTTCTCAAAAAAATGAAGGGAGACACTGAAGCAGAGAAGTTTATGGAACAAAATATAGACAATCCGGAACTCAGACGCAAAGCCATCGATAAAGCGCTTAAGGGAGAAAAATATGATATGGCAATCTCTCTTGCCCGTGATGGTATAAGTCTGGATTCAAAAGACAAACCCGGACTGGCAAAGGAATGGTACGACTGGCTGTTGCGGGTTGTAATTGCTCAGAAAGACAAGCCCCGGATAATTGAATATGCACATTTTCTGTTTGTGGACGGTTTTCGTCAAGATCAGGATTATTACAGTATTCTTAAGCAACATATTGAACCGGCTGAATGGGCCGGTTATGTTGCAGGACTCGTTAATGAGATAAGAAGTAAAGACAGGTGGTCGAAATTTGGAGTTATCGGTAAGATTTACATAACCGAAAAATGGTGGGAGAGACTTCTAGAACTAGTCAGTGAAACGAAGCATCTGCCTTATATACAGCATTATGAGCAGTATCTGGCTGATAAATATCCCACTGAACTGGCAGATCTTTATGAGTTGGGAATTATTGATTATCTAAAAAGATCTGTTGGCAGAAACCATTATAAAGAAGCCTGCCGCTACATGCGCCGGATGATCAAACTGGGTGCCAGCGACCGGGTAAACAAGCTGGTGGCAAACCTCCGTAAAGAATACCCGCTGCGAACCGCGTTAATAGATGAATTGAACAAGCTCTAGAATATAAAAGTTGCCTTCTGAACAATCAGAATCACCTGCTCCCTGCTCCACGCTCCCTGCTCCACGCCCCATACTCCATGCCCCATGCTCTGTGCTAATATTTTTTCAGTAATTCCAACAACCTGCTATCCAGCTTATGCCCAAACCAGCCGGTATATTCTATATCGGAGCGTCTTGAATCGAGGATACCGAAATCACCTCTGAAATTCCATAATGCATAACCTATACCATTCTGAGTAAGGATATCAATTACATCCCCGAACCAGGAGAGAAAGACATTATGCGGAGTTTTATTATAACAGCCACACTCCCCGCAATGTACCCCGACACCCTGATCCTTCAGAGCTATCCATGGCTTGTAAAATTCCTCAAGCTGTTCCCTTCCATAATATTTGCCATCAATGGTACCTGGCCATACCGGCGTGGGAGCCTGAGAGGGATCTTTCCAAACCCAGGAAGCCTGGTAGTGAGAAACCAAGCCAGGGTAATATCCACGGCAGCTTTGTGCAATATTCAGATCGGTAAGCTCAGGTATAATATTATTGCCACCACTGTTTCCGTCAGCAACTATCATACGGTCGGGATTTGCCGAACGAATAGCCTTTGCTGCTCCTTCAGCCACCTTGCGGTAAGTTTCCCCCGGAACCGGACCTTTTTTGGCATACTGATCATTCATATCCTCTATGAAGGCGGGTTCATTAAGAAGATCAAAGCTCAATTTTCCGGGACTTATGTTTTTATAACGCTCTGCCCACATTCCCCAATGTGCATTGAAAGCATCCTGCGCTTCTTTATCTTTCCAAAGATTAAAGGGCTCATGGAAACCGGCATTGATACAATAACCGGGTCCCCTGTGAAGGTTAAGACTCACATGAAGATTGTACTTATGGGCCATAAATATAAGCTGATCAATCTCTTCCAGTACCCTGGGATCAAATTTACTGATCTCTTCTTTTGTAATATCTTTCGACCGGTCAAAAGAAAGATATCGGGGATAGGCCATGGGTATCCTGACAAAATCGAAGCCCCAGTCAGACATCCATTTGAGATCCTCTTCAGTAGTCCGGTTACCACCTCCGGGATTCCTTGGTGGTGTCGGTGAAAAAAAATCAAGCAGGTTGAAACCTTTCCACCGGGGTAGCTTATTCCCGGGATTTAAGGATAATGCCGGAATTACGGAATTCCCGGTTAGTGTCAGTCCCGCTGCTGCAACAGTAGTATTCTTAAGGAATACACGACGGTTGATTTTTTTATAGTTCATTTTTAAGACAGAATTAAGTTATCGAATTTGTATTCAATTTTTATTGATGTTTATTTATTGCATTGTCATTGCGGGTGTAGCGAAGCAATCTTTTTGTTTACCAAGGAGTTGCCTCTTGTCTCTCAGTCTCTCAGTCTCTCAGTTTCTAACTGTCTCATCTCCACCTCTCCCCATCACCCTCTCACCCCGTCACACTATCTCACCTTCTTAACTGGTGTAATTGTCACCGGCCCGATCAGCCCCGACTCCCTTGGCTCCCATGATGATGCGTCGAAAATTCCGTTTTTGGTATTCTGCTTCATTCTCGCGGCCATGTTGATATTATAGAATTTCTTCCATTCAATATTATTTCTGTCCATATATGCAATCCGGTTAGCCATTAAGTTCGAGACATTTACCTCAATTGTATTTTTTGCCTTTAAAGCCTTTCTGCCAACTGTTACCTGAAAATCAGGCCCAATAAGGATTCCAGCTTCCTTCCCATTAAGTATTATCCGGGCACTTTCGCATACTTTTCCGAAGTTTATGGTCCAGGCATCAGCTTTACCGGAAGGTTTATTGAAATTAATTGTATATCTGGCTGTTCCTGAGAAATTTTTAACTTCATCACCTCTGAACTCAGTCCAGGAAATAAGTTTTGTTGTATTTCTGATTGCAGGCAAAACCGGCCCGCCTTCCACAAAATCGACTTTCCAGGTCCCGGTTATCTCTTTTGGTACAGCAAGAGGATCATAATAGAGATATGGCTTACCTGATACCCGGCTGTTATATGTTGAAATAATTAATGATTCACCGGGGAACAACCTGGTATAAATCTCGAATATTCCATCAATTGTTTGCCGGCTTTTTGCGATACCGAATTTATCAGTAGCAGGATTGAAAATAGCTGCAGATGAAGCTTTTACATGTAAAGGGAGCCAGCCGTCAAATGCTTTCTCTCCCTGGTTTGAGATAAAATAATAACACCCGGTCCTGCTTTCACGCCTTGTAAACTTTAAATGACTGTCAGCCATCGTTTCACGTCTTATTCCTGTAAAAGCCAAAAGATCATTCAGATCATCACCCATTATAACAGTTCCTTTTCCTACTGTAGCCTTGACGACCTTCTTATTGTCAGTTTCACTGAATTTCAGTCCCTCTTTCATCAGACCAAAGGCATTATTCCTGTCTTCAAGGTCAGCCCATCCGGAAATACTTTCAGGTAATTTTCCGTACACTATAATAGAGGCCCCTTCATAAGCCAGATACATTATCTGTGAATAGGTTTCGAGTGGAATATATTTGCATCCGGGCAGGATCAGTGTTTTATAAGTATTCCCTTCAGTTTGTAATAAACCATCATACACTTCAGTGTTTTTAATCTGAAGGTCAGAAATATAATCAAAAGCAAATCCCTTTTCAAGCATGGTTTCTGCTCCTGTTTTGAATGGAGTTCCGTTGTACGCAGGGCTTATTGCGTCAAAATGTTCGAGCATTCCCCTCTCGTAATCCGCATAACGGTCAAATATCGGAAAATAGAGAAGTACGTCATTATCAGGCCTTCCCTGTTGTAAAAATGATTGAACGCGGGCAACATATCTGTTCAATCCCTGGAAATCGTTCCAGAAGCTGTTCGAAGGATTAAACTCCACAGCAGCATAGAAGTGGAATCCCGGCCATGGTTCATTTACCGGGGAGAAACAGGTGCCATGGTAAAAAACATGGTTAATTCCTCCAAGAAAGAAAAGATCAACAGCTTTTTTAACATCAGCGAGGGTAGAGGAGAAATGTTCATTAAGCCATGTAGCAGCCTCACACGATACCAAAGGTTTACCTGTCACATTTGCAGCAGAGGCAGCAAATTTAAGTTTTGTGATTTCTGAGCCCTCAGTTTCAGGAATATCGCTTGCTGCATAAAGGTCAAGAATATTTCCGGGGGAGCCATGCGCCTGATTACGGGTTGTTTTACCCTGCTTATGAGCCCATTCAGTCCACCGGGTTGTAAATTTCTCAAGGATCAGTTCAGAAATAGTCTGGCGGTAATCAGACAATATCCTTGCATTTTTCTCAGGAATATCTTTCTGAAATAGTGCAGGTAGATTTTCACCCAGGTCATATCCTCTCCTGATATAAAATTCATAGAACAGGTTATTTGTCCAGTTGGCTTGCCCTGATGCATCATCAACCTCATAAGAATCATTGAAATAGCCGCGCAGGGATTTAATGTCGTAATCTTTAAAGATAGTATCAAAGTGCTTCAGGTAATTACTGATAGCCTCTCCTGAGAAATGATCTATCACATCTCCTTCACCTCCGGGACCTGCCCTTTCAGCCTGTTTGCCATGCCATCCTTCAAAAAGTGCATAGAGGGTCCAGTTACCGGAAGGAGCTGTCCAGTCAAGGTCTCTTTTTGAGGTTACATTGCCGGTAAGATTTAACACCTGTCCCGAGTCGGAATAAGCGATCAGAGTATAAAGAGGAAGCGGCTTCTCGAAACGTATCTGGTCAAGAGCATAAAGCTGAAGGTCTTTATTTTTGCTGATAGGATCGATAAGCTTATTGATATCAGGTTTCTGACCTACCGGTCTGACAAGCGGCATCTGGGTGAACTCAATTTTCTCTTCGAGCTTCTGGCCACCTTTGAGGGTGTAAGTCTTGTAGTTGATATTCTTGCAGGCATCAGCAGGATTGACCCATGGTCCTCCGAAAGGCCAGCCTGAAGCATTAGCCAGTTCGATGCCAAGATCAAGACGTTCTCCTTCCTTAAGAGTATAAGTGAACATGTCCATCCATTCAGGAGACAGGTAATTGATGAACTTATCTTCCTGTCCCTTAACGCCATAGATTACGGCAATTTCCATTCCTCCAAGGCCGGCATCCCGGTATTTTTCCATGTTAGCAGTGATATCGGCAGGTGTAACAATGCTGCCCGGCCACCACCAGCGCGTCCATGGCTTATTTGTCCGTGTAATCTCAGGCCAGGAGAGCTGCTGGGCAGCAAGGGGTTGGGCGAAAAGTAAAATAAGTATCAGAAATCTCTTAGTCATAATTTAATTTTTTACTCACTTGAGGTACACCCCCCAACCCCCCTGAAGGGGGGCTAATACCTACTCCAATGTTAATTTATTCTTCGAATTAACCCCCCTTTAGGGGGGTAGGGGGGTAAAACAAAGATTGACACAGAGTTATTTTAATCAGGTACTCCGAAATAAAACCATAATTTATGTTTTTTCGCACCACTCATTTCGGTCAGTTTTCCGGCAGGGCCATAAACAGATGCATCGGTTGTCAGTCCGGTAGCCAGCTTAGAACCCAGTGCCGGAATGCAATCGAGGAATGAAATGTCTCCCGTCGGCAATTCAGGATAGGATTTGGGTCCGGTAATTCCATAGAAATCATATAACCTGAGATATAATCCTTTATCCTCTGTTGCCATAAATATCTTACCCTGGGCAGTACTCAGCTCCATCCATGTAAAGTTGGAAAAATACCCTTTGAATTCAGGATAGAAGAAAGGGTAGGCTCCTGTCTGGGTGTTATTGTAGATCTTGCTCCATACATTATAATTAACACCCTGCAGCCTGTTTTTCCAGACACGCGATGGTCCATCTCCGAGCCATTTTGCGCGGGCAACATAATTCTCTGGGAATGAGAAGCTTATGCCTGCAAACTGGTGAGGACCATTCAATTCATATTGATAATCAAGGCTTAACCAGCCAGAGTTACACATTTTCCACCTTACCATATTGAGGTTTCCTTCATATCTGGCTTCAACAACAGCTCCGTCATTTTCAGAAAACGATCTGATCTCTGTCAGTTTATAATTTCCACTGGTCAGAACAGGACCGTTTGTGAACATAAGATTTGTACGGTTATTGTAAATCACTCTCAAAATTTTACCGGTCCTTTTACTGAAAGTCACTGATGTACCATTTGCCCTTAAAGTGACTGTTGTATCGGCATCAACTATTTCAGCTTTATTTTCACCTGCCAGCGTAACAAATCCTCCTACTATATTATAATTGTTTTTAATCTGCCATGTCCAGCTGTAAATTTCATTCTTATAAGGATCGCTGGCAGTAAGGACCAAGGCATCAAAGCTTTTCCAGTCGCCGGGAAGATTGATTTTGATCTCTCCTTTCTTACCCGGATTAATATCAGGAGACTGAACACTTATTTCAGCAACCTCAGAATATCCGGGAAGCCAGTCGGCAGGCTTATAGAAGTTTACGAGTTTATAGCTGAGGGAACATTTCTTAAGATTTAAAAAGTGGTACCTGTTTTCAACTGGGATAATGCCTGTAAAATCCGGAGAAAGTTCATTCATCGGGATATGAACAGGAGAGAATATTTCCCTTATTGCATGGAAGCTGCCCTCTTTTTCGCGGTGAGGTCCCATGACACCATCGGGAGCATTAACACCATCTGTATCGATAAATCCGTTCATATCAGTTCTTGCAAGCCCTTCATCGACAAGAGCCCAGAGGAAGCCGCCTGCTGATCTTTCCGAGTACCACATCAGTTCCCAGTAATCATAGAGACCTGATCCGCCGCCGCCGTCATCCTGGCAATGCAGGAACTCAGTTGTCATATAGATAAGTGAATCCTTCAGGATATTCTGAACACTTGCATATGGCTCATAATGGTTACAATCGATGCCATTGAAATGGTTCCCCGGCCTGTGATGAGCATGAATGACATCCCTTTTTGAAGGATCATAGATCAGGAATTCCTTATCGAGCTCTTTGTTTGTACCTCCCTCATTTCCATTATCCCAGAAAATAACGGAAGGATGGTTTACGTCACGTAAAACGGTCTCTTTTACGATCTTCCTGCCAACCGGTGTATCGTACCACCTCTGCCAGCCGGCAATCTCATCAAGAACATAAAGTCCAAGCGAGTCGCAGATATCCAGGAACTCAGCATCAGGAGGATAATGCGAGCACCTTACTGCATTCATATTCATCTCCCTGATAAGCTGCACATCTTTCAGGCAAATCTCATAGTTGATGGTACGCCCGCTTTCAGGCCAGAAGGAATGACGGTTAATCCCCTTCATTTTTATTTTTGTCCCGTTGAGATAAATGCCGTCACCATGACGGACCTCGATGGTGCGGAAACCGAATTTCTCTGATCCTGAAAAGAGCACTTTTTTGCCTGATTCCAGGAGGTATCTGACCCTGTAAAGGTTTGGTGTTTCGCTTGTCCAGAGAAGTGGATTATTTACAATGCATTTTACAGTTAGAACTGAATCATCAGGCTGTAACAAAACTGTAGTGCTTCCAACAATAGCCCCAACAGCATCAATGATCTCAGCGGAAAAGCTACGTTGCGTTGAAATATTTTCCGGAAAGATATCCATTGCAAAAGACCCATCTGCTCTTGCATTGATAGCAACTCTTTCGATGTATTCTTTCGGGGCTATTTCCAGAAATACAGGCCTGAAAATACCGCCGAAATTCCAGTAATCGCCATACCTTTCCGCACGATTGACAGACTCATCAGCAGAGAGCTTGCTTACAGTTACTTCAAGCAGGTTGGATGTTCCATATACAAGCTTATCGGTTATATTATATTTAAACCGGTAAAAGGCTCCCTGGTGAACCTCGCCGGCGGTTTGTCCGTTTATTTTTACTTCGGTATCTGTTATTGATCCGTCAAAGACAATATTTACGACTTTCCCTTTCCAAGAAGCAGGTACCTGGAAATTGTGTTTATACATACCTTTCTCATCCGCATATTTGTATTTTGGACCGAATGAATAGCTGTTCCGGCCATATTCGTAATTGCCAAATCCCTGTTGTTCCCAGCATGACGGGACTTCGATTTTTGTCCAGTAACCGCTGTTCCTTCCGCCTGTGCAGAAGAATTCCCATGTTTTTGTATCATTATATCCTTTTCCCGAAAGGTAAACTACCTGTTTCTGGTTTTCGGCAGCGCTATTAGCAAACAGTGATGTGAAAAGGAAAATGCTGATTGTAAGTAATTTATATTTCATATCTTATTATTAATAAGTTTTCCAAATATTCCCTGTTTACTTTTGTTTTCGCATCCCCATGCCTTCTTTCACCCCCCAACCCCCCTTTAGGGGGGCAGGGGGGTATTTCAAGGATTTAGGGGTGTAACAACTACCGGTGAATGAGGGCTCAATGGTAAGCTGAACTCCTCAAACGGATCAGGTTTTGCAGGATTGAATGACGGTAATCCTTTAATCAAATACTTCTTTAAGCCAAGGTTATTTTCCCTTATTCCTTCAATAACGCATTTTGCCAGCTCATATGCTCCGTAAGAATTGAAATGTGTATTGTCATTCAAAGCTTTTGGTTCCCCGGGAAATGAGTTTGCCGGATAGATCACAAATAATCTCTTTGAGTTTTCCTGTCCCAGTTGCTCGTATAATGTTTTTGTCATGCCATTGAGATCGATAAAGGGAACATCCAGCTCCTTAGCGACCTGTCTTGCAGCTTCAGGATAATCGCCAAGGGAATTTGTGATTTTGCCATCCTCGCCGAAAGAACGACGGTTAGCAGGTGAGACGATCACCGGGATTCCTCCTTTATTTCTGAATTCATTAACGAAAAGGCGCATCCTTTCTGAATATGATTTGAAAGCGCCGTCATCAGGACCTTTTTCTTTCTGGTCATTGTGGCCGAATTCAATGAACAGGTAATCACCTGGTCTCATCATGTCAAGCACTTTTTTTAACCTGTTTGAAGAGAGAAAGCTGCCGAACGAAAGTCCCGATTCTGCCTGGTTCGAAACAGCAGCTCCCTGTTTCAGGAACCTTGGGAATATCTGTCCCCATGAGGCCCATGGATCATCATCCTGGTCGACAACAGTGGAGTTCCCGGCCAGGAAAATTGTTACAACATCATAAACTCTCGATATTTCAAGTGCACATATGCAGGGCCTTTTATCGGAGAATTCAAAAGTCAGCTTGTTATCCCAGTTAAGCTTGTTTTGCTCCCTGGGTTTTCTATTAACTTCTTCGCCTGTATTGCCAATGGCCGGCACGCGGATATTGACCGTGGTTGTAAGATTCTTAAATTTGCCGGGCTCCGTTTTTATTTTTTCGAAGATCAGCCTTCGCGATTCGACCCTGACAGTAGTCTGTGAAGCCTCTTTAATGTCGCCAACAGTTATCTTTATATTATAATTGCCTTCAGGGAGATTTACCGAGAAGAAGAAAGGCCTGTCGCTGGTGATAAATCCGCTGGTAAGCGGTTTTTTCCCTCCCCTGTCAACGGCAAACGGGATTGTGCCAAAGTCGAATCCATAGCTGGTTTCAGATGAATATTTCTGTGACGGACCGACCTTGATATAACCGGGTACCTCTTTTGCAGGCCCGAAGGAAAACTTGTAGCTGGTTATCTGCTGGGCAGATATAACCTGCGAAAACAGTAAAATAAGAATAGTCAGTTTTTTTATCATAGCATTAATTTTCTTTGTGTCACTGATTCTTCATGTACTCACCCCCTTCTTTTACCCCTCTCTGCTGTCGCAAAGAGGTGGAAGATATTAATTTATAGTGGTTTAGCTCCCCCTTCTTTGCGGTGCAGAGAAGGGGGCTGGGGGGATGAGTACAGTTCCTCTATCTGTTATTTCTCCAGTCAGTTCCGGGCTTGTAAAACATTACCGCTGAATCGTTAATCACTATCTGGTAGTTTTTTATAAGTTTCAGTATTTCGGCACCGGCTATAATAACCGGGCCATAGCCATGAGCAGCAGCCACATTAACAGGACGGTTATAATAAAATGCCGGATCAAATGCCATTCCTGTTCCAACACAGGTTCCTTCGACTTCTCCTTTATTATTTACTTTAGTCTGAACTGCATTCCATGCAAGTATAGCCATCGGGCCATGTGCCTGAGCATCGATCCATCCTTTGTTTATAGCATGTGCGATGCAATAAGTAAAAATTGCGGTTGCTGATGTTTCATAGTAGGAATCATTCCTGTCGATCAGCTGATGCCAGAAACCTGTTCCTGACTGAAAAGGGGCAAGTCCCCTGATATGAGAACGCAACAGGTCGAGAATTGCATTCCTTGAAGGATGATCATCAGGCAGGACATCGAGCAGTTCACTCATAGCCAGCAATGCCCAACCATTACAGCGTGCCCAGTAAAACTCCGGATGCGGATTCATATCCTGTATCCAGCCATGCATGAATAGCCCCTGGTTTTTATTAAACATACGCTGTGAAAACTGCAGGATCTGTTTACAGGCATCATCAAAATATTTCCTCTCACCGGTAAGCGCTCCAATTTGTGCCAGGGCAGGAACACTCATATAGAGATCATCAAGCCATAATGCATTGGGTAACGGGCGGTTTCTGGCAAGAGTACCGTCAGTTAACCTGAATTGTTTGTTTGAAATATAATCTACGTAATTATCAATAAACGGTCTCAGACTCTGGTTTTTGTTTACAGTGAATGTTTTAATCATTGCAGCGCACATTGATCCGGCATCATCGAGAGCACGCGGATCAAGTACAGAACGTACCGGATTATTCCCCTGGGGAGTACCTGATACAGTCCTATAATATTGAGCCACAGATGCTATGAGATTCATTCTTTTTGTAGTATAATCTATAAATTTTGTATCACCGGTTGTTTCTCCTGCCAGCAGCATGGCACCGTAAGCTACGCCCCATTCGTAACTGATAAGCCTGAATACTCCGGGTTCAAATGTAGCTCCGGGTGTAAGTTTGGTCAGATCGGTGATTTCTGCTTTTGTCTGACGGTCAATTATCCTGGCAGGCGTTGAAACATCCAGGAAAGAATAGATACGGTTCAGAACTGCAGAAACATCTTCAGCCTTAACAGGACCGTAAGGTACCGGGTAGTCTGGCTGCATTGCATGCAACGCAGTGTTTGAGTCAGTGACTTTCATCTGTGTTGTCTGGGATAACACCGGAATGGATACTCCGGCCAGGAGCATAAGGATTAATATTTTTGTCTTCATTGTCAATTATTTTTTCTTTGATCTTTTGTCTTAAAAAAACCCACCCCTTGCCCCTCCCGGGAGGGGATCTTATGATTAGTTTGATTTAACCTGGTCCAGCGCTGATTTCACTGCCACATCCCACACTTTTGCCCTTCGTGATTTTCCGTCAGGTCCTTCAATATACAGAGTAACAATGTAACGTCCTGATTTTGCGTACGTGTGTGATGGATGCTGTTCTGAAGATGTTGTGCCATCGCCAAAATCCCATTTCCATGATGTTACTTTCCCGACTGACTGATCCTGAAAAGCGACCAGCCTGCGATCCATATCAAGGATTTTGAATGACCACTGTGCATCAATTTTTTTCAGGAATTGCGGTTCCATTGGCATAAGCCTGAATGTTCTCAGTTGTGAGGCATTACCGTACATGGTATGATGTCTGGAGAGATTCCAGAACCCGTTATTACCCCTTGCATTGACATCATCGAAATCTATTATTGCCCAGCATAATCCGATGTTTTTGCCTTCCTTCAGAATTGATTCAACTGCCCTGGCAGGGCCCTCCGGTCCCGCATAGTCGAAAGGAGTGATCCAGAATTCCAGAATAAGTTTTCCCGGTTCTCCTGGTTTAAAAGTATATGAATACGCAGCATTTGAATAAGGCAGTTCCTTGATCCATGGCTGGCTTCCCCATGCCAGGCACCAGTCCTGTCCTTCTGCCGGTGTGTATATATGATAATTCTGTGCATGGACTCCATGGTAATTGAAATATGCTTCCCATGAATTATTAAGCAGGGGATTTGGATGGAACTGTTCAATAAGCGGACCACCTGACTGATCGCCGTCAACCACTATTTCAAATATGTCATGATGAAGATCGGTACGTGAGAAATCCCAGTAGTCATCATAAGCTTCGTAAAGAAAATAGAGCTTGTTCATCCCTTTTACCCAGCCAACACGCACCTTTACCTCCAGATTTTTTGGATCAGGAGCAGAGTGTTTCTTTTCGTCATCTTTCAGCTGGTCATTCCCGATAATATAGATGGCAGGTACAAATGACCAGTCATCAGTGTTTCCATCAATTCTCGGGATCTTGTCCGCCGGGAACTGGAAAATTTTAAAAGTGGTGTCAGCTTGCGGGAAAGACTTGATACATAAACAAAAAAGCAAACCGGAGATTAGTAAATAGCTTTCTATTTTTCTCATGATTTTTAAACAAAACAGTGAAAAACAAATATATTATTTTCTTTATAATAGTCAAATACTCTAAAGGATCAGCAGGTTATTTGTCAGTAGTTGTAAATCAATCAGATACTTATTATTAGAGTTATTTAACAGTAAAGATCATCTTAATTGAATTCTTTTTGCAAAATTGCATTTTATTAAAGACAATTATTATGAATAAAATATTCTTTTCAGCATTCATTATTCTCATCTGCCTTTCAGCCGAAGCTCAAAAGACTGAAATTTTGTACCTGTCAGGCACCGATAAGGATCATACCGTTCAGTGGGATTTTTTATGCACCAATGGCCGCAACAGCGGCAGCTGGAGCAAGATTGAAGTCCCCTCGTGCTGGGAGCTCCAGGGATTCGGATCTTACCTTTACGGAAATACAAACCTTAAAGCGAATGAAAAGGGGTTGTATAAATATGAATTTGCCGTTCCAGCCAGATGGGCTTTGAAAAAAATATTCATTGTCTTTGAGGGCTCGATGACCGATACCGAAGTCAGGATCAACGGGAAGCCTGCCGGACCAGCGCATCAGGGCTCTTTCTATCGTTTTAAGTACGATATCTCTGAGCTTCTGAGTTATGAAAAAAAGAATCTTCTTGAGGTCACTGTAAGTAAAGAATCAGCAAATGAAAGTGTAAACAGGGCTGAGCGTATTTCAGACTACTGGGTGTTCGGGGGAATTTTTCGTCCGGTCTACCTCGAAGCTGTTCCGGTTCAGTATATTGACCGGGTAGCAATAGATGCGAAAGCCGATGGCTCATTTTATTTGGATGTTTTTACTGAAGGAAAAGGTAAAGCAAATAGTATCAAAGCCCAAGTGCAGACACTGAACGGGAAACCTTTTGGAAAGACTCTCACTGCTGTAATTGATGCTTCCGGAAAAACCACCTTAAAAGGTTTATTTCCGGATCCTCAATTGTGGAATCCTGAATTTCCAAACAGGTACCAGGTTGTGGTGAGTATTAATGCAGGTAAGAAATCCGTTCACCGGGTAACACAGAAATTCGGATTCCGGACTGTTGAAGTCAAACAGGGGGATGGGATTTATGTAAATGGGAAGAAGATCATGTTCAGGGGGATTTGCCGTCATACATTCTGGCCATCATCAGGTCGTACAAGCAGCAAACACCTTGCCATTGATGACATAAACCTGATGAAGGATATGAACATGAATGCAGTAAGGATGAGTCATTACCCTCCCGATCCGTATTTCCTTGATGTATGCGATTCAATGGGAATGTTTGTCCTCGACGAATTGGCCGGGTGGCAGAAATATTATGATACGCCAACTGCAAAACGTCTGATAAAACAGATGGTTGAGCGTGATGTAAATCATCCATCTGTTGTCCTGTGGGATAACGGAAACGAAGGTGGTTTTAATAAAGATGTACGTGACGATTATGCGCTTTATGATCCTCAAAAAAGGACAGTCATTGAACCATGGTCAATAATAAATGGTACAAATACAAAACATTACCCCGGGTACAAGTATGTTGAAAATGCCCTCACCGCAGGGAAGGAAATTTTTTTCCCAACTGAGTTCCTTCACGGGCTTTATGATGGTGGCCATGGTGCGGGACTTGATGATCAGTGGAATCTGATGCTCTCCAGCCCGGTATCAGCTGGCGCATTTCTCTGGGTCTTTGCCGATGAAGGAGTTGAGCGCAGAGATCTCAATGACTCGATTGACACCGATGGGAACAGGGGCCCTGACGGTATTCTTGGGCCATATCATGAAAAGGAGGGCAGTTTCTATACAATCAAAGAGATATGGTCTCCAGTTCAGTTTAAAGAGACATCCCTCGATGATAATTTCAATGGGAGCTTTACAGTAACAAACAGGTATTTCTATACCAATCTGAAGCTTTGCAAGTACATTTTTGAGCTTCTGAAATACGAAAAGAGCTTCCCCGGTGTTGAAATACAACAACAATTGGGACTCGTCAGGGCACCTGATATTGAACCCGGCATGAGCGGAGTGTTGACCCTTGCGCTTCCTTCGGACTGGAAGAGTTTTGATGTACTTTATATCACGGCTATTGATCAGTATGGAAGAATCATCAATACATGGTCGTGGAATATTACAAAACCAGCCGACTTCGTTACAAGGATTATCAGAGCAAATCCGGATAAAATTGCTACCTCGGAACATGACAGCATTCTGGTAATTTCATCGGGGAACACAGAGATAATCCTAAATATGAATTCCGGTTTAATCACAGGTGTTAAAAGTTATGGCACACCGATATCACTAAGTGGCGGACCTGTTTTTACAGGATTCAAGGCTGGATTGACATCGATGAAACATTTCTACAAGGATGAATCCTATGTTGTTGAATTACTGTACGATAATAATTGTCATATCACTCTGGCCATGTTAAGGGGAGGCTGGTTGAAAATTGATTATGATTACATTCTGGACGGGTCATATGATTTTTCAGGGATAACCTTTTCATATCCTGAAAACCTGGTAACGGGAGCCAGCCTGATGGCCAACGGCCCGTATCATGTCTGGAAGAACAGGTTAAAGGGAACAAATTTCGGTGTATATGATAAGCAATATAACAATACAATTACCGGTGAAAGCTGGGAATACCCTGAGTTCAAAGGTTATTATTCAAACTTCTATGCAGTTGAGTTGAAAACAAAGGAATTGCCGGTAACTGTAGTTTCTGCCACCGATAATCTTTTCCTTCATCTGTTTACTCCGGGCGAGGCGAAATACTCCAAAGCAGGAGTCAGAGGGGAAGTAAATCCACCTTTCCCTTCTGGTAGTATTTCTTTTCTCCATACGATAAGTCCGATCGGCACCAAGTTTACCAGGGCTGATGCAGAAGGTCCCCAGAGTCAGAAGAACATATTCAATGAAGAGATTCTGAAGGGAACTCTGTACTTCAGGTTCGGGGAGTGACCTCTCCCCACCCCTCGGCGTTGCCCCTCCCCCAGGAGGGAGGGACTTCCCCCTCTCTCCCGGGAGAGGGGGATAAGAGGGGGTGAGGTCAAACCCTCAAAAAGATTTTCTTCTTATAAAGTATATACAAAAATACCCAACCGACTGCAGTTATTCCTATCACATTAACTAGAGGAATCCATGTCATGGTACATGTTCGAGCTGTTTTACCCACCATTTTCAGGTATAAATGAATTATAATAATGGTTAAAAACTGTAAAACTGCAAAATAATTTGAAACATTACACAACGGAAATTATATTCATTTTTATACTTTAGCAGAGCAGGGTAACTTTTATAAACATTTTAATTATTGAGGATGATTATTTACAGATTAATACGGATGTTACCGGTTCCGTTATTGTTCCTGTTTATTTTCGCAGGAAAAACTTCTGATGTAAAAAACATTTCCCTTCCAGGACAACCAGAGATGATACATCTCAGCCTCACTGAGAAAAAATCAGATAAAGCTGCTCCATCCATGACGATCACCTGGTGTTCGGCAGTAATAAATGGCAGTCAGTTTGTAAAATATGGCATAACTCCTGACTTAGACAAGATTTCAAGAGCAGAAAAGAAAGAGTTCAATGAGGAGATAATCTTGACTTCCGTCCTTAAAAATCTGAAGCACAATACAAAATACTTCTATAAGTGCGGATCGGATGACGCAGGATGGAGTCCGCTCTATTCTTTTGTTACCGAACCCGAAAATGACAGCAGTACTTCTTTCAGAGTAGGGATATTCGGTGATACACAGAATAATACTTTTAATGAAGAGTTCCAGAAGACAAGGTACATTTCAGCATTGATTCAGAATTACTCTCCGGGTTTTACTCTTCATATGGGCGATATTGTAGATAATGGTTCAGTGACATCAAACTGGAAAGGATTCCTTTCTGTCACACAGGAGCTGAATGCAACCGCTCCGCTGATGCCTGTTCTGGGTAATCATGATGTCGAAAATAAATCCGGTGAACAGTTCCAGTCTCCCTTTACTGATTTTTACAACCTCTTTAACCTTCCCGGAGACGAGATTAATTATTCTTTCACATATAAGAATGTCCGGTTTATCAGCCTCTTTTCAGGATGTGCCGAAGCAGCAGCCAGAATTGACCAGGTGAAATACAAGACCGGTTCACCGGAGTATATATGGCTGGATGAGGTACTTTCTCAGGCAGAAAATGATAAAAACATTTTGTGGATAGTAGTATATATGCATTATCCGGTATATTCATTCGGATGGAGCAACATAGCAAAATGGAAGGCGGCTGTATTACCATTGCTTGAGAAACACAGGGTTGATCTTTGCCTGGCCGGCCATCGGCACGTTTATGAACGTCATTCCCAACTGGAAAATGGTATCCCGGTAAAGAATATTTCAGGAACAACTTTTCCCGCAGGAAAGGGAACCATTTTTATAACAAACGGTACAGCAGGAGGTAATCCGACAGGAACCGGAGGGAAAGATCTGCCGACAATGATATTTACTCCTGATGATAAAATCTATAGTTTCGCAATCATGGACATCAGTGATGAATCAATCACATACCGTGTTTTTGATCAGGATAATATTTTGATAGACTGGTTTACTATAGAAAAGGAAAATCAAAAAAACTGAATCGGAAATTGGAACAGTAAGGCTCTCTGATTTTAATTTTCCAGGATTTTATTTTCAGGATCTGGTCAGAATAGTTAAATTATGTTAATCATCATGGTATTTGTTTTTAATAATATTTTTTTTTTATTTTTATGCCATTCTAAATCAACTAACCTTAATCACTAACTAATCTTGAATACTCTATGAAAAAAATTCTATTTTTTCTGCTATTCCTGACATCAACAGCAGTTTATGCACAGAGAATAACAGTTACCGGAACAGTATCTGATGAAAAGGGAGCCCCTCTTCCCGGAGCAACTGTTCAGGTAAAAGGAACCAGCATTGGGACACTTACTGATTTTAACGGAAAGTATTCTCTGGAAGTGCCCGGTCAGGATGCCATCCTGGTATACTCGTTCGTCGGATATACCTCAAGGGAAGTGCCTGTCGGAAATCTGACAACAATCAATACTGCTCTCAGGGAAGATATACAGGGGCTGCAGGAGGTTGTAGTTGTCGGGTATAGCACTCAGAAGAAAGCAAACCTTACAGGAGCAGTCGACCAGGTGACCAGTTCCTCTCTGGAAAACCGCTCAATGTCAAACCTCACCCAGGGTTTGAAAGGAATGGTCCCGAACCTCAATATCAGATTACTGGATGGAAAGCCAAATCAGGCTCCCAGTTATAATATCAGGGGTTTAACCTCTGTCGGACAAGGAGGTAGTGCTCTTGTCCTGATTGATGGCGTAGAAGGAGATCCGAGTATGGTAAATCCGAACGATATCGAAAATATATCAGTACTTAAAGATGCAGCATCAGCATCAATCTATGGAGCAAGAGGAGCATTCGGGGTAGTATTGATCACAACCAAGAATCCGTCAAAAGGGGAAACGAGTATTACTTACTCCACAAATTTTGCAATCAGGAAACCCATTGCGGTTCCAGACCTCGTTACTGACGGTTATACTTTTGCCAAAATGTTTGCTGAGTCGTATTACAACTGGGAGAATACTTTTCCTGCAGCTGTAAATAAGACATTGAAATTTTCACAGGCATATCTCGATGAACTGGAAAGGAGGGCTACAAGCCCGTTGCCTACTGATAAGGAGGTTGAAATTGATCCGGTGACAGGGGAATATGTATATTATGCAAGCCATGATAAATACAAAGAGCTTTACAAGGATTATACAACTGGGATGGAACAGAATCTAGCTATTTCCGGCAGCACTGAAACAGCGAGTTTCTTATTGACCGGGAGGTTGCTTGATGAGCCCGGGATATTCCGGTATAATTCTGATGATTATAAAATGCACAATATCAGGACTAAGGGAGCTATACAATTATTCCCATGGCTGAGATTCGAAAACAATTCAGAATATTCTGACAGGAGTTATCATAATCCTCTGAACGTGGGAGAAGGATCCGGAATCTGGAGAAACATCGGTGATGAAGGCCATGTTCTTGCTCCAATGTTTAATCCCGACGGTTCACTTACAATGTCGGCTGCTTATAATGTCGGAGATTTCTGGTATGGGAAAAACGGATATGATATGAAAGACAGGATTTTCAGAAGTACGACAGGATTTGTTGCTCAGTTCCTTAACGACAAACTCAGATTTAAAGGTGATTTTACTTTCAGGAACACTGATGATAATGAGTCACGCAGGCAAGTACCTGTTCCCTACAGTAATAAGCCCGGAGTCATTTCATATGTTGGTACTACCACAAATGATTTAAGAGAAACAAACGATAGAACTCAATACATTGCAACAAACTTATATTCTGAATATGAAAATACTTTCAACAGCACACATTATTTAAAAGTGCTGGTAGGATACAATTATGAACAATCAACCTGGCAAAGAACACGTGTTCAGAGAAACGGACTTATATTTGAGGATGCCTCGGATCTGAATCTTGCTCTCGGACAATCGATATCAACATCCGGAGGGTGGGACAAATGGAACTTCCTTGGTAACTTTGGAAGAATAAACTATTCTTTCAGAGACAGATACCTGATTGAAATCAATGGACGTTATGATGGCTCCTCGAAATTCCCTGGAGATCAAAGGTATGCATTTTTCCCATCTTATTCTGCCGGCTGGAGAATCTCCAATGAATCTTTCTGGAATGTGTCAGATAAAATAATTTCTGATCTTAAGCTTCGTGCATCCTACGGCTCACTAGGCAATGGAAATATAGCTGCATATACCTATCAGGAAAAGCTTTCAATTAGTCAGTCAGGAAGGGTTCTTGCCGGAGTAAAACCACAGTATACACGTAATCCAAGTGTTATCCCTCTTAATCTTACATGGGAAACAGCTACCACAATAAACGTCGGATTGGACCTGACTGCGATATCTGACAGGTTGAGGTTTGTTGGCGATGCTTACATCAGGAATACTACTGATATGTATATACCCGGGATGACTCTGCCTGCAGTCTTTGGAGCAGGTGCTCCGAGAGGGAATTATGGGGACTTAAAAACTACAGGATGGGAAGCCAGCCTCTCGTGGAGAGGCAGATTTTCCGTAAGTGCCAGGCCATTTAATTATGATATACGCTTTACCATGGCTGACAGTAAATCTGAAATAACCAAATATAATAATCCGGAAATGGTGTTAACTGATTATTATGTAGGCCAGGTTATTGGAGAAATATGGGGTTTCGAAACAGAAGGATTTTTTGTTGATGCAGAAGATATTGCCGGTCATGCTGATCAGAGTTTGTTTAAAAGTAATTCAGCGGGTACAATTGCCCCCGGAGATATTAAATTAAAAGATCTTGATCCGGACGGGGATGGTCCGCTTCTTCCTGACAGGAAGGTTGACTATGGTACAAACAGAATTGGTAATACAGGTGACAAGAGAATAATCGGTAATAGTGCCGCACATTATACTTATACTATAAACCTGAATGCTGACTGGAACAACATTTTCTTATCAGCATTTTTCCAGGGAGTAGGCAAACAACAGTGGTGGCCAAGTACAGAAGCCAGCCTTTTCTGGGGGCAGTATAACAGGCCATACAATCCACTACCGAAGTGGCATCTGGGAAATTACTGGACTCCTGACCATACCGATGCTTATTTCCCCAGGTATGTGTCACGTCTGGCAAACAGATCCGGATCCATGTTTGTGACAGGACCACAAACGAAATACCTTCAGAACATTGCATATCTGAGGTTAAAGAATATCCAGATCGGATACAATCTGCCTGTTAGTCTGATTTCAAAAATCAAAGCGTCAAATGTGAAAGTATATTTTTCAGGTGAAAACCTCTGGACAATGTCTCCACTATATAAACTGACAAGAGACCTGGATGTTGAAAACACCGGACCATCAGATCAGCTGTTTACTTCCGGTAATTCCGGAGATGGATATAATTACCCGATGCTGAAAAATATAACATTCGGTTTGTCTGTAACATTCTAAACTATTCTTAAAATTATTGGTTATGAAAAATAAATATTGGATACTTATACTGATCTCTGCCCTTTTAGGTGGATGCGAACTGGAACAACTACCCCAGGATACAGCCTCAAAAGAATCAGTATTTGGCAGTGAAAAGGGTCTGGAATTATACGCTTATTCATTTTATAATATGCTTCCTAGCGGTAGTGGAGTATACCGTGCGGATTGTATTACTGACTATGCTGCCAGAAGAGATGCTCCGGCATTTTTAGTAGCAGGTTCATATACACCAACCTCTACAGATAATACCAACGAATCAGCTTATGCTTCGGTAGCTTTCGGGGGTGATGCCAACTGGGTCTGGACATCATTGAGAAATATCAATTATTTCATTGTGAACTGCAGTGATCCCGGATTAACGGCAAAAATACCGGCTGATGTCCGCAAACATTATCTTGGTCTGGCAAAGTTCTTCAGAGCCTGGTTCTATTTTGAAAAAGTGAAAAGATACGGTGATGTTCCGTGGATAAATAAGCCACTTGATGTTAGTGATGCTGATTTAACCAAACCCCGCGATCCCAGAGCACTCGTTATGGATTCTGTCCTGGCAGATCTTAATTATGCCTGTCAGAATATAAAAACCACAAGCGATGGAACACGTAGCCTGGTTACAAAATATGTTGCCTATGCCTTTAAATCAAGAGTATGTCTGTTTGAGGGTACATTCAGAAAATACCATACCGAATTAGGCCTTTCTGCTTCTGCAAATACATGGCTTACCGAAGCTGCAAATGCTGCAAAAGTGGTCATGGACTTGCCAGCTGAATCAGGTTTTAAAGTTTATGAAGGTGCAGGAACAAGCGGATCCTACCGGAAAATATTTACTAATACCTCTCCGGTCGCTGATGAAATAATGATGGCAAACATAATGGATCTGTCATTAAGTGTTCTTCATACCGCAAACTGGATTTTCACAAGCTCGACCACCGGTATCAGGTTTAATTTTATCCGGACATTCATAAACACTTATCTCAAAATCGACGGAACACCATTCACTGATACACCAGGATATCAAACCATGCTGTTCGCAAATGAGGTCAAGGACAGGGATAAGAGGTTGCAGCAAACAATCAGGATGGGGGATTATAAGAGACTGAACGCCGGTGTACTGGTATCCACACCACCCAGTTTTGCTTATACATATACCGGCTACCAGCCTATTAAATGGTGTCTCGATGATGTTTACTATGATACAAGAGACCTTAATATAAATTCTGTATCACTCTTCCGGTATGGTGAGGTTCTACTGAATTATGCGGAAGCTCAGGCTGAACTCGGGAATCTTACAGATGCTGACTGGGCACTGACTATCGGAAAACTGCGTACAAGAGCCGGTATTACAGGGGGACTTACGACTAAACCGACAGTAGCTGATCCTTACCTTACAACTAATTATTTCCCTGACATTGCCGATCCTGTTATTCTTGAGATCCGCAGGGAAAGAGGCATTGAGTTATGTATGGAAGGATTCCGTTTCTATGATCTTATGAGGTGGAAACATGGTGAATTGTTGACAATGGAATGGAACGGCATATATGTGCCTGAACTTGATACTCCTCAGGATTTAAATGAAGATGGTGTACTTGATGTTGCCTTCTATCAGGTTATGCCCTCACCTAAAGTTTCCGGAGTTACATATATTAATGTAGCAGCATTAAGCGGTACCAAACCAAATCCACAGAGACTTAAGAATGATATATCTGGTGAATTAACCTGGATGAATACTATACCGAGGTCATGGACAGATAAAATGTACTATTATCCTATTCCTGAAGCAGACAGACTAATGAATACAAATCTGATTCAGAATCCTGGCTGGTAGAATAAATTTATATTCTTATCGGATTTTTAAAGCTCCTTTTATTTATAGTCAGATAAAAGGAGCTTTTCAATTTCTGCCCATGAATTAACACGTTTGTGCCCGTTATTAATCTGCTGCCATTCTTGCCGGTCTGACTTGCATGACTATTCAGTCATAAACTTCCAGGTCACAGTACCGACATTATCCGGTTTCCCTTTTTCTGCTTTTGAAATGGTTCCGGTTAGCTTTCCTTTTTTATCAGGGGTAACCTTTATTTCACGCCATGAATAGATGCCTTTTTCATAATCAAACGTCTCGCCATCGTCATCATAAAGTCGATAATACCCTTGTTTAGACCCGTAATATCTTATCTCCAGATCGAATTTCTGACCGGATGCCGGTGCATGGAGCATAGGTTGCATCATCGGGATTATACCTCCATCCTTAACATAAACAGGAATTTTATCCAGGCCTGGTGTTACCTTTATTACTTCTCCGTCTCCGGCATATTCCCCAGTGTAAAAGTCATACCATTTTCCTTCCGGTAAAATAACTTCGCGTGTGGTTTGACCTGAGAATAACGGAGCTACCAGCAGATATTCCCCTGTCATGTACTGGTCTTTTATCTCTTTCATAACAGCCTCTGCATAGGGATTTTCATCAAGATTTTTATTCTTTAGCTCAGCTTTTGACTTTATTGAAAATCCTGGTTCAAGATTCATTCCCCTGAAAGGAGGGATGCCCTCAAAATGATATCTCGCAAATTCCGTATAGAGGTATGGCATCAGTTGCATTCGAAGCAATGCAATTTCTCTGACTTCTTTTTCGACATCAGGAAACGACCATGGTTTGGTTCCACTCGACCAGGCATTTATCATAGCCATAGGTGAGAAAATTACTGTCTGCATTCTTCGCAACCACTCCTCGCTGGTTTTGGAACTGCGAACTTCAGGTGTCCATAATACTCCGCTGTAACCGCTGTTGATCAGAGCCGTAATAAAATCTTCGTGACTGTAGTAATCATTGTAGATGACATATGGGAAAGAAGAACCACCACCGTTTGATGCACGAACGAGGCCATAAGTTCTCGTATTTTTCTGCCTGTACAGATCAGTCGTCATTTTCTGCAGAAGCAAACCATAAGTCTGACGGATCTGCTCGGCACTGTTCTCTGAAGGAAATTTCGCAACATCAGGCCATAACCAATGATCATATCCGTCACATTCATCAATTTTATAACCGCTTATTCCGATATTAATCTGATTATTAAGTAGTTGTTCCGATAATATTTCCCGGGCTTCAGCAATGGTCAGGTCAGGGACGACTCCGCCCCAGACGGTATGAGAACTTGTATATGGCAATATCTTATTATAAATCGGTGAGAATGACGAAACATAGGGATTGGTCCATAAGTTGAGTCTTATACCCATTTCTTTCATCTTTTTAACGAATGAAGGAGGATCGGGGAATCTGGTACTGTCCCATTCAAAGGTGCACGGGTATGATCGGCTTTGCCAGCCCGGTTCGAGCCCGATAAAATCGAGGGGGAAACCGCGTTCTGCAAATGATCTGGCTTCCTGTTCAACCTGTTCTGCTCTGTACAATGTTGGAACACGTTGTGTAAAGCCGAGCCCCCATCTCGGAGGTAGGCAACCGCCCCCAGAATAGAGATTATATCTTCTGACAGCATCAAGTGCCGTCGGACCGGCAAAAACAAATATTTCAACTCCGGTTGCAGGCACAAGGATTTCTACCGCGTCGGAATAAGGTCTTGAAGTCCATTGCTTATCTGTATTTCTGTCCCGCTCTTCCGGTGCATCAGGGCTATCTTTCCTTACTCCGGAACCTGCATAAACAGTTAGGTACCTGGAGCTGTTTATAAAAACCCCGTAACCCATGTCAGATACATAGAACGGGACAGGAGCATGAGTCCTGCCGTTATCAGTCCCGCCATAGTGGTCGACATGTAACTGAAGGATCTTCCCACGCTGGTAAACTGTTTTGAAGTTAAGTCCGAATCCAAAGATCTGCTCATCTTTTACAAGCGGGAATCTTAAATAAGTCTTACCGTTGATAACTTCTGCAACGATATTTTTTTCAGGCAGTGGAAATTCGGCTGACGCAATTCGTGAAAGTGCATCAATGGCTGGTTTTATACCTGCAGAGTTAAAGAGATCTGTTTTATCAGGATTGCCAATAACACTTTTCCATACACCGGGAGCTACCTCACTCCAGCCTGATGTTTGTGCACAAAGCGAATCATTTATTAAAAGCAGTGCTGAAATTCCAAAGTAGAGCAGTATTGATTTTTTCATTACCTGAACTGATTTTTTAAGAAATTTTAAGACATGCAAATTAAAAAAAGCATAGCAATTGTTGCTGTATGAAATCTAATTAAATTATTTTTACCAGATCAATCCCTCACCTTTTTTCACCCCCCAACCCCCCTATAGGGGGGCTTATTAAGGAGCAGGTTTTGATCCCCCTGAAGGGGGGATGGGGGGTAGAAGAATTATGGTAAAAAAATATAACCATTAATATTAAGTATTTAACTAAATTACATTATGACAACCCGCAGAGAATTTGTTCAGAAAGCAGCACTTGGGGCAGCAGGTCTGACTCTTGGTGCAAAAAGCTATTCGCGCATCCCTGGTGCAAACGACAGGGTCCGTGTTGGTATTGTTGGTTATTCAGACCGTTTCAGACAATCGTTATTTCCGGCATTTACAGGCCTGGCAAAGGAACTGAATTTTGAATTCACTGCTTTATCCGATCTCTGGAGCCTCAGAAGGGATGAAGCTGATAAATTTTTTAAAGCAAAGGGGATAAGCCTCAGGCTGGCACGTAATAATGATGAGCTTTACAGCGGAAAAGACACTGACGCTGTAATCGTCAGTACTGCAGATTTCCAGCATGCCATGTTATGCGCTGAAGCCGTTGAGGCAGGCCGTGATGCTTATGTTGAAAAGCCTTTTGCCGAGACAATGGCCGATGCCCGCACGGCCCGCAGCGCCGTTGAAAAGACAGGCAAGATCGTTCAGATCGGATCACAGCGCCGCAGCGCTCCAAATTATATAGCTGCAAATGAGTATATTAATTCAGGTAAATTTGGCAAAATAGTAATGGTTGAAATGACATGGAATGTTAACCAGCCCGGCAGGTGGAGAAGACCAAACGTGGTTCCGCTTTTAAAAGAAACCGATACCGACTGGAAACGATACCAGATGAATCGTCCTCAGGCTGCATTTGATGCAAGGAAATACCTTGAATTCAGGCTATTCTGGCCATACTCCTCCGGGATCCCGGGTCAGTGGATGGCACACCAGATCGATACTGTTCACTGGTTCACAAAGCTTGCTCACCCGCGCAGCGTGGCAGCAAACGGTGGTATATACCTGTGGAAAGACGGCCGCACAAACTTCGATACAATGACTGCTGTTATGGATTACGGCGATCCTGCAAATCCTGATATGGGCTTCCAGGTAGTCTACACATCAAGATTCACCAATTCAGCCGGCGGAACAAAAGAGCTTTACTATTCCAACGGAGGTATGCTAAACCTTGATACAAATAAGGTAACTTCTGAAGGAGGACTTAACGAAAGAGAAGCGAAAGCTATGAATATGAAGGCAAACCTTCTCGAACCTTTTGAACTACCTGGTATGAGAATCGAAACAGCAGCCGATACAGGAGGAGATCCGATGACTACTGCTCATATGAGAAACTGGATGGAGTGTGTCAGGGATCGTAAAAAACCGCATGCCGATATCGTTGCTGGATATAACCATTCTATCGCCAACATTATGTGTACGGCAGCCCTCAGAACAGGCGAAAAAGCCTCATTTGATGAAACAAAACAGGAAGTGCTTGCCGGTGGAAAAGTATTCCAGTATTAATCTTTTAAAATCTTGAAAATAAATTTAATACAATGAAAAAAATATCAATATTCTTTCTGACACTGATTTTCATGGTTACATCAGGCACTGTTATAAATGCACAGACTTCCAAAGTAAAGCTGGTAAGGGCTGATGATAAACATAAAGTCGATGTGCTGGTCGGTGGTAAATTATTTACATCATATCAGTACCCTCAAAACCTTGAAAAACCATTCCTTTTCCCGGTTTATGCGCCTAATGGATCGGTAATTACACGAGGTTTTCCGATAGAGTCCAGGAAAGGTGAACGTGTTGATCACCCTCACCATATAGGAATTTGGTTCAATCACGGCAATGTCAATGATCTGGATTTCTGGAATAACTCTTCAGCAATTCCGGCCAGCAGAAAAGATTCCTATGGTCATATTGTGGTTAAGCAGATTGTCAAAGCAAAAGGAGGTAAAAAGGGAGTTCTTAATGTGATTGCGAACTGGGATGATAATAAAGGAAATACACTTCTTACAGAAAATACAAAATACATATTTTCCGGCGATAAGACTTCGAGGACTATTGACCATATTACCACTCTTACAGCAGTCAACGGCACTGTAACAATCACCGACAATAAGGAGGGATTGTTTGCAATCAGGGTAGACCGGGCGTTTGAAATGCCATCCAATGAATCATTGATCTTCACTGATGATAAAGGGAATCCGACTACTGTGAAAGCTACGGATAATACCGGAGTTACAGGAATGTATACATCCAGTACCGGCTTAAAAGGCGATAAGGTATGGGGCACACGGAACGACTGGGTTATTCTTTCGGGCACCAGAGATAATGTTCTGACAACATTCGGCATCTTTGATCATCCTAAAAATCCTGGTTATCCGGCTTATGCTCATGCACGCGGATACGGACTTTTTTCTGTGAATAACCTGGGTCAGAATGCATACGATCCAACGCAGGAAAAGAAAGTATATACACTGGAAAAAGGACAATCAATGATATTGTATCACAGGTTTTTTGTTCAGTCGGGTTCCGAGCTGACACCTGAAGGTGCAAATAAGATCTTCCAGGAGTTTTCGAAGATGTACTAGAATTTTAAAGGACTCACCAACCTAGTGCCGATCGACCTCATCCCCCCAACCCTCCCGAACTTGTTCGGGAGGGTTGGGGAGAGGTTGTTAAAAGGAGGGGGTGAGGCCGTTGTATTATAACATAAACTTAAAATCAAACCAAACAGATTATGAAAAAAACATTATTAGCAATCCTGATCCTCTGTTTATTCTCAGCCCCGGCTTTCCTTTACGGAAAAGCTCCTGCAAAACAGATGTACTATGAAATAAAAATTTACCGGTTAACAGATCCCGGAAAAGCTGCAGTTACTGACAAGTACCTGAAAGATGCTTTTATTCCTGCAATGCACCGGGCAGGAATAGCCACTATAGGTGTTTTCAAACCGGTTGAGACTGATACGGCATACGGCAAAATGATTTATGTCTTTATCCCGTATAAGACAGTGGATCAATATATTAAAGTTTCCACAGTACTTGAGAAAGATCCTATGTACCAGCAGGCAGGGAAGGATTTTCTTGATGCTCCGTATAACGATCCTCCGTTTACAAGATATGAGAGCGTATTTATGAAGGCCTTTTCATTTATGCCACAGTTCAGGGTGCCTTCATTTACTACTCCTCCAGCAGAAAGGATTTATGAGTTAAGGAGTTATGAGAGTTGGACAGAGGCAAAAGCCACAAAGAAAATCCATATGTTCAATGAGGGGGGAGAGATGGCTATTTTTGAAAAAATCGGAGCAAATGCAGTATTTTATGGTCAGGTATTATTTGGTAACCAGAAGCCAAGGCTTATGTATATGACTACTTATTCGGATATGAAATCACAGAAGGAGCATTGGGCTGCTTTCAGCGCTCATCCCGACTGGAAGACGCTTCGGGCAAAAGAAGAATATGCAAATACGGTTATAAAACCGAAAGCGTACCTTCTCCATCCGACAGAGTATTCGGACTTTTAATATACTGCCCCCCAACCCCCCTGAAGGGGGGCTAATTCTCTATATAATTAAATATTAACCCCCCTTCAGGGGGGATGGGGGGTGGAATTTCAGACCGGTAATTCTATCTTTGAAATCGCCTCATCTACTTCGGCTTGAGTAAGTTCGTGATCGGGAAGGTTGTTCTCGAAATACTTTTCATAAGCAGAAATGTCGAAATGACCATGGCCGCTAAGGTTGAAAAGTATCGTCCTTGAGACTCCTTCCAGGTCAGCCTTTCTTGCTTCATCAAGCGCACCTGCAATGGCATAGTTGGATTCAGGAGCAGGAAGAATGCCTTCCGTCCTTGCGAAAAGCACGCCACCTTCAAAGCATTCTCTTTGCATCTTTGCCTTTGCCTCGATAAATCCGTCTTTGAGGAGCTGGCTTACAAGCACTCCCGCACCGTGGTAGCGTAAACCGCCTGCATGTATCTTTTCGGGTATAAAATTATGTCCGAGAGTGTACATTGGAAGGAGAGGGGTCATCCCTGCGGAATCTCCAAAATCGTACATGAATTTCCCTTTCGTAAGTTTTGGACATGATGAAGGTTCTACTGTCAGAAGTCTTGTCTTCTTTCCTTTCTGCAGGTTTTCACGAAGGAACGGGAACGCAATACCCGAGAAATTCGATCCACCTCCAAAGCATCCGATCACAACATCGGGATAATCGCCTGCCTTTTCCATTTGAATCAGCGCTTCCTGTCCTATGATGGTCTGATGAAGTACTACATGGTTAAGTACACTGCCCAGGGAATATTTGGTGTAGGGATCCTGTACTGCCACCTCCATAGCTTCTGAAATTGCGATCCCCAGACTTCCCGGAGATTCCGGATCCAATTCAAGTATTTTCCTGCCGGCTGCTGTCATAGTGCTTGGTGAAGGAATTACCTTTGCACCATAGGTATTCATTAAAAGCTTGCGACCAGGTTTCTGATCGAAGCTGACCTTTACCATAAAAACCAATAGTTCAAGTCCGAAGTGATGGCAGGCGTAACTCATAGCACTGCCCCATTGTCCGGCACCTGTTTCTGTAGTTATCCTTTTAATACCCTCCTTCTTGTTATAATAAGCCTGGGCAATGGCAGTATTAGCTTTATGAGAGCCTGAGTAATTGCCTCCCTCATACTTATAGTAGATTTTGCTTTTTGTGCCCAGAGCTTTTTCAAGGTTAACAGCCCTGAACAGAGGAGAAGGACGATAGATCTTGTACAGGTCAAGAACCTCATCGGGTATATCAATATACCTTTCTGTTGATACTTCCTGTTTAATAAGCTCCATAGGGAAAACGGCAGCAAGAGCATCCGGTCCTATAGGTTCGCGGGTTAACGGGTGAAGCGGCGGCATTGGCTTATTTGGCATATCGGCTACGATATTATACCATTGACGCGGCATTTCTTTTTCGCTCAGTAAAATTTTTGTGATCTTTTTCATAGTTTTAATTATTAAGTGTTAATTGAATTTTTAAAATAAAATAGGCACGCTGTGAACAGCGTGCCTATATAAAAATATCTTTTAAGGATTAAATCATAGCGTGTTACACAGCATCATTTTTTGAGCTGCGCCACGACCAGATAATTATCCTCCTCGTTTTCATGTATGCAAAACTAAACAAAAATTTCATTTAAGCGCAAAAAAATGTAAAATTTTTAAAATTTATATTGATTTTAAATAAAATTATTTGGATTTCAGGTTTGATTATTAATGATTTAAATAAAATGTGCAGTTTTGTTTGATTTTCATTTTTATAGGATTCCTTATCAAAATCCTCTTAACTCCTTTCTATTAATTTTAGATGGCCTGGGAGGATTTAAATAGTTAGAGCCACGAATATGGCTATATATGAATAACCCCCGGTTGGCAACGGGGATTATTCACATTTGGCTCTTTCAGAGCCGGTTAAAGCAATTTGGTAAACCTTTCGTCGCTCATTTAATTGAAGGAGCTAGCCTAAAGTTCAGATCTCCTTCCCCCACGTGGGGGAAGGTTGGGATAGGGGTAATTTAAAAGTCATTCATAAACTCTTGCCCCCATATTCCTGAGATCATCAAAAAATCCGGGATATGATTTTGCGACACATTGAGAATCCTGAATAAGCACTTTTTCAGAAGCTCCGAGAGCAGCCACTGCTGCTGCCATAGCAATACGATGATCATTATGAGGATCAATCGTTGCACCTGTTATTTGTCCTCCGGTAATGGTCATGAAATCATCTTTTATTTCCACGTCGATGTTCATTTTGCCGAATTCCTCTTTAAGAGCAATTGCACGGTTACTCTCTTTATAAACAAGCCGTGATACCCCCTTTATTTTTGTCTTTCCTTTACAATAGGATGCAAGCGCAACCAGCGGGGGAAACAGATCAGGGGACTCTGATGCATCAAAATTGAATGATTTAAATTGATACCTCGATATAGCAATTTCGTAATCCCTTATAATTACCCTGGCGCCTGCCTTCTGAAGTGCCTGAATGACAGCAACATCACTCTGTTTACTGCTGGACCGGAGTCCGTTTACCTGTATATTGCCATTTATGGCACCAGCGACAAGAAGGAAAGCTCCGCCGCTCCAGTCACCCTCAATAATGAAATTCCGGGCATGATATTTTTGATTTCCGGGAACAAGGAAATGGCTGTAATTGTTGTTAATAACCTTTATGCCAAATTCCTCCAGTACCTGGATTGTCATATCAATATATGGCTTGCTTTTAAGATTAAGAACTTCTATTTCCGAGTCTCCGGCAGCAAGAGGAAGTGCCATCAGTAATCCTGTAAGCAGTTGTGAGCTTACGGAACCGTCTGTCACACAATGACCATTTTTAATTGGCCCGTGAATAGTAAGGGGAAGAAAACCTCCTTCGGTTTTACATCTGACGCCAAGCTGAGTCAGCGCTTCTTCGATCATCGTCATGGGTCTCTTTTTCAGAGAATCCGCTCCGGTCATTTTAATTTCTGCAGGATACAGAGCAGCAACAGGAGAGAACATTCGGATTGCAAGGCCTGATTCGCGGCAATTTAAATTTGTCTCTTTTAATTCACGTGAACCGGTAATTTTCAATTCACTCCCGGATGAGATAACCTTTGCTCCCAGTCCTTCCGCAATACTTATTGCTGCGAGTGAATCATCACAATATGATGGATTAATAATAGTGCTTTGTCCGTCAGCAAGCAAAGCAGCAGCTATTGCACGCTGTGTCATACTCTTTGATGGCGGAGCTTTAATAGTGCCTCGAACCTGTGATGGTTCTACTATTATATCCATGTATTATACTATTCGTTTGTCTGATTTGTTATTCCATTGTTCATGACCTTCATCTGGTGGTTGATCGATTCCTGGTGAATTGCCTTGAACATGGTATCTATCATTTCAGCACTAAGTCCTTTAGCCTGACCTTTAGCCATTACACGTTTTACTATTTCATCCCAGCGTGTGCTCTGTAAGATAGTGATATTATTTTCTTTCTTGTACCGGCCTATTGTCTCCGCAACTTTCATCCGCTGTTCCATTAAATCGAGAAGGTGATCATCATACACATCGATCTGCTGTCTTAACTCCCCAAGAACATCGAGTAATTTTGGATCTGATGTTGAAGGATTTCTCATTATAAGTCTGCTCAGCAGCTCTTTAAGATCGTTGGGGGTCAGCTGTTGGGATGAATCGCTCAACGCCTTTTCAGGATTAATATGCGATTCAATCATTAATCCGTCAAAGTTCAGGTCCATTGCCTTCTGTGATATCTCATGAAGGAATTCTCTTGCACCTGCTATGTGACTTGGATCGCATATGATGGGAAGATCAGGAATCCTTCTGCGAAGCTCGATAGGCAGCTGCCAGTTGGGCTGATTACGGTAAGAGGTCTTTTCATAAGATGAAAATCCACGGTGTATTGCTCCAAGGCGTGTAATTCCCGCTTTTGCAATGCGCTCGATTGCTCCTATCCATAATTCGATATCAGGATTAATTGGATTCTTTACTAGGACCATAACATCGACTCCCTTAAGGGCATCAGATATCTCCTGTACTGTGAAAGGATTAACAGATGTCCTTGCACCTATCCAAAGGATGTCAATCCCGTATTTCAGCGCTTCATATACATGTTTTTCATTTGCCACCTCTGTGCTGACAAGAAGCCCGGTTTCCTTTTTGACGTTTCTAAGCCACTTCAGACCTTCAATTCCGACGCCTTCGAAAGAGCTGGGACGTGTACGCGGTTTCCATATGCCTGCCCGGAATGCACTAACCTCTTTTATCATGGCCAGTTGCTTTGCTGTCTCCATTACCTGTTCCTCGGTTTCCGCGCTGCAAGGGCCGGAAATCAGGAAAGGCCTGCCTTTGTAACCCATCCAGTCTTTAATCAGGGAAGTCTCAAGTTTTACTACCATCTGTCAATGAATATTTAATTTAAAATCTTTCTGATCTTGTTTGCCTCTTCCATTAAGGCCTTCAATCCGACAGTATCTTTAGCAGATATCATCATCCGGAATATGTTCATCTTTTCTATATAAGTATCTATAGCTTCAATTATAAATTCAGCATTTTCAGTAAAAATCGGAGCCCAGGTATCTCCGTTGCTTTTCGCCAGACGGACGGTGCTTTCGAATCCTCCTCCGGCAAGCGTAAGAATGTTCTGTTGTTCCTGCTCCTTCTCGAGGACACTCAGGGCAAGGGAGAAAGAACTTATATGTGATATATGTGAGACATATGCCACGTGTACATCATGGACTGCGGAGTTCATATAGACTATGTGCATATTCAGCACATTAAACATCTTTTCAACAAAACCGAGAGCATCGGGATCGCTGAGTTCAGGATCGCAAATTATGGCTGGCTTATAGTCAAACAGCTTTCCGATTGCCGCAAGAGGCCCCGAAAATTCGGTTCCTGCCATGGGATGTGCAGCTACATATCTTCCCCGGCAGGGATGATCTTTTGATATCTCCGCAATACTGGCTTTTGTTGACCCCATGTCTGTAATCACTTTTGAGGTTCCGGCCATTCTGTCCAGAATACCGGGCAGCATCCTGCAATTTGTATCAACAGGGGTGCACAGTAAAATAAGATCGCTTCTGTCGACGGCATTTTCAAGAGTATCGGTCTCATCGATAAGTCCGCAAAGCTTTGCAATGTTCTGATGCTGCAAACTTGTATCAACGCCAATTATTTTATCTGCAAATTTGCGTTTGCGAAGGTCTATCATCAGCGACCCTCCTATTAGCCCGATCCCAACAACAGCAACTGTCATTATTAAAACTGGTTATTAAGTTTTTGAATTATTAGTAAGATAAGATACTATTCTTTTCCTGGCTTCCAGCAATTTAGTCTCATCGGCGCATAAAGAAATTCTTATGTAACGGTCTCCCTTTCTTCCGAAGATAAATCCCGGTGTTATGAACACATGAGCCCTTGTAAGTATTTCTTCAATATATATTTCACAACTGATTATTTCTTCAGGAATGCGTCCCCAGACAAATAAACCTGACTGGTTTTTATCAAATCTGCACCTGAGGATATTCATGATTTCTTCAACTATTTTACGACGTTTAATATAAACACTGTTCACCTTATCGTACCATGAAGGAGGATTATTAAGTGCTTCGACAGCAGCTGACTGCAATGCCAGAAACATTCCTGAATCCATATTGCTTTTTACCTTCAGGATACTTTTTATGTATTCACTATGACCAGCTACCATTCCGATACGCCAGCCGGCCATATTATGCGACTTGCTCAGCGAATTGAGCTCCAATGCAATATCTTTGGCACCATCAACAGACAGGAGGCTGTAATACTCTTTATTTAAAATGAAGCTGTAAGGATTATCATTACAGAGAAGAAAATCATGTTTAAGAGCAAATGCAACCAGATTTTCAAACAGTTTGAGAGATCCTTTGGTTCCGGTTGGCATATGAGGGTAGTTGATCCACATTATTTTCACCCTGCTGAGATCACTGCGTCCCAGTTCCATTAAATCGGGAAGCCATCCATTTTTTTCATCCAGCTCGTAATACCTGATTTTCCCGCCAGTAAGGTTTGTTGCCGACGAATAAGTCGGGTATCCAGGATCAGGAACAAGAACTTCATCACCAGGATTTATAAAAGCCATACTGATATGCATTATACCTTCCTTGCTTCCCATTAATGGAAGAATTTCATTATCAGGATTAAGCTCAACATTAAAATATGTTTTATACCAGTCAGCAAATGCCTTCCGCAGTGCAGGAATTCCAGCATAACTCTGGTAACCGTGTGAGGTTGGCTTCGCGGCCTCTTCTTTGAGACGGTTTATCGTACTTTCCGAAGGTGGCTGATCAGGGCTTCCAATACCCAGGTTGATGACGTCAGCGCCTGCACTGCGCATCTGCTCAATCTGCCTGAGTTTTTGTGAAAAATAATATTCCTGGACGCTACCAGTGCGGTCCGCCGGATTAACTTTCATATAACATTTCTCCTTTATTATAAACCCCCAGAACCTCTAAATTTGAAGTATAATTAGCAAGTACATTTTTTATCAGATCAATATCATGGTCTTCATTCAGCTCCAGGTCGAGATAAAACAAATATTCCCACTCTCCGTTAAGTCTTGGTACTGACTGGATCTTGGACAGGTTGATATCCAGTTCAGCGAGCCTGACAAGTACTGCGGCAAGCGATCCGGGTTTATGACCTGTTGAGAAGCATATTGATACTTTATTACCATCCTTTCTGATATTTTTTTCATTGCCCAGAACCAGGAATCGTGTATAATTTTTCTTGTAGGTTTCTATTCCTGCTGCAAGTATTTCAAGGCCATATATCTCAGCTGCGCTTGTTGAAGCAATAGCAGCAATCCCTTTCAGGTCATTATCACGGATTATTCTTGCGCTGCCAGCGGTATCATCACTCTCTACAAATGTTACTCCGCGCAAATGATTAAGATAGGTCATACATTGAGCCAGGGCAATCGGATGAGATCTGATTTCCCTTATTGAGGCAATTGGCTGGCCTGGTAAAGCCATAAGATTCTGTTTGATCCTAAGATTATGCTCTCCAAGTATTTTCATTCCTGATTCCCTGATCAGGGTGTAGTTATATAATATGCTTCCGGACCTGGCATTTTCGATAGCCATGATTGCAAAATCCGCCAGGTTATCCTTGACTGCCATTAAAGTCAGATCGAATGTTGTACACGGTACTATATCAATATTATCATTGCTGAAGTATTGTCTTGCGGCAACTTCATGAAAGCATCCTTTTTCTCCCTGTACTGCTATTTTCATCTTCAGTGCTATTTTAAAAAAAAAGCCCCCTTTCCGGGGACCTTGCTTATTTAAATCTGTTTTCTATACACAATAATCCCCTTATCTCTTTTTAAAATAAAAGCCGAAGTAGAAATAAGAAGTAAAATAGTTGTGTATAATATTCATTTTGTCGCTGTATTGGCTCACAAAAGTAAGCTATTTTTTAAAAATCCAAAGAAAAAGATATATTTTCTTTCAATATTATTAATTTTTTAAAGAGCTCATGAGGGTGTATTAAAAGTCGTCCCAACCACCCCTTCATGAACATTTGTTCATCCGTTGGCTGAAGCCAACGGTAAGTGACGTCTAAGCAAACATTCTTCAATATCAGTTAAGCTGACGCCCTTTGCTTTTAATAAAATCAGTAAGTGATAAAGCAGGTCAGCAGCTTCGTTTTTGAAAAGGTCGATATTATCATCTTTTGCTTCTATGATTAATTCGACAGTTTCCTCACCGACTTTCTGAGCGGCTTTGTTTATTCCCTGCCGGAAGATTTTGTTAGTATATGAATCCGGAACATTATCCTCAATTCTTTGATTTATTACCTGTTCGAGCTTATAAATAAATCCCTTCGATATCGTCTCATTAAAGCATGAGTTGGTACCAGTATGGCATACTGGTCCTTCAGGATTTACTTTGACAAGTAACGAATCATTGTCACAATCCGGCTTAATCTCAACGACATTCAGATAATTGCCTGATGTCTCACCTTTTGTCCACAGACGGTTTTTATTCCTGCTGAAAAATGTCACTTTTCCTTCATTCAATGTCTTTGCCAGCGCTTCTTCATTCATAAAGCCTACCATCAGCACGTGCAGGGTTGTATTATCCTGTATTACAACAGGTACCAGGCCGTTGCCTTTACTAAAATTGATTTGGTTCATATTATCTAACTATTTAAATTTTAAATTTGGTTTTTCCTCTTATTTTATCATGAACTCATCCCCCAACCCCCTTCTACTATTCTTATGTACTCACCCCCAACCCCCTCTTTTACGAAGTAGAGAGGGGGTTAAGATACAGTTTATGAGAGCATTCCCCCTCTTTGCAATAGCAGAGAGGGGGAAAACAAAGGGGTGAGTACATGTACAATAAAGAGGAGTCAGCTCCTAATTGCAATTCCTTCATTAATAAGGTATCTCTTAAGTTCTCTTATGTCAATTTCCCCGTAATGGAAAATACTTGCCGCTAAGGCGGCGCTGCATCCGGTTTCAGTAAAGACTTCTTTGAAGTGTTCCATTTTTCCTGCTCCGCCTGATGCAATAACAGGAATATTCAATATTCTTGTCACCTCCCTGGTTATTTCAACAGAAAATCCTGATTTTGTCCCGTCAGTATTCATTGAGGTCAGCAATATTTCACCGGCACCCATTTTCTCGGCACAGGTTGCCCAGTCGATGGTTTTCAGGGATGTGGCTGTCCGTCCTCCGTCAACAAATACACTCCAAACATTACTGACAAACATAGTGTCAATTGCAATAACAACGCATTGACTTCCAAATTGATCGGCGATTTCCGCAATTAACCGGTGATTCCTGACTGCCGCTGAATTTATGCTCACCTTATCTGCACCGGCTTTAATCAGATCTGAAACATCATCCAGAGTATTAATTCCGCCACCTGCTGTGAACGGAATATTGATCTCCCCTGCAATTCTTTCCACAAGTCCTGCAAGAGCTTTACGGTTTTCAATGGTAGCGGTGATATCCAGAAACACCAGTTCGTCAGCACCCTGCCGAACGTAGGATTTTGCAAGCTCAACAGGATCACCGGCATCTTTGATGTTAACAAAATTAATACCCTTGACAGTGCGTCCTTCCCGTATGTCGAGACATGGAATAATTCGTTTCTTTAACATAACCTGCTTAAATCTTTTAAGGTTAGCTTCCCTTCATATATTGCTTTCCCGATAATTGTACCTTCACACCCGATTTTATCCATTTCTTCTATATCCTCAACTGATGAGATCCCGCCACTGGAAATAAGCTTTATACCCGGTATTTTAAGGATTTCTTTATAAAGACCAGTCGAAGGACCCCGGAGCATGCCATCTTTGTCTATATCAGTACAAATTGTATATTTTACTCCTTTCGCCCGGTAATCAGCTATAAAGCTCATAATTTCTTTATCAGAGCCTTCTGTCCATCCGCTGGTTGATACCTTGCGTTTCCTGACATCTGCACCAAGGATAATCTTTTCCTGACCGAATTCCGCCAGCCATTTCAGAAAAAGCTGGGGATCTAAGACAGCTATACTTCCGAGAGTTACCTGAGATGCGCCGCAATTAAAAGCAGCCTGAAGATCCTCTAGAGATCTGACTCCTCCTCCAAAGTCAATCTTCAGTCTTGTTTTACCTGAGATCTTTTCCAGGATTTTATAATTGACGGTCTTTTTATTTTTTGCACCATCAAGATCAACAAGGTGGAGATATTCAATACCATTGCATTCGATTTCCTTTGCAACTTCAAGAGGATTCTCATTATAGACTTTTACTTTATTGTAGTCCCCTTTTATCAGGCGCACACATTTCCCGTTAAGTATATCGAGAGCAACTATTATTCTCATAGCTGTAAAAAATTATTCAGTATCCTGGCCCCAGTTTCAGCTGATTTCTCAGGATGAAACTGGGTTCCGAAAAAATTACCATTCTGCATTGCTGCGCTGAATGGCAGTATATAATTGCAAACCGCAGTAGTCTGAGATGATATTTCAGCATAATAGCTATGAACATAATAAACGTCCTCTTCAATGCTGATGCCATTGAAAAGATCTCCTTTCACTGAAGAAAAATTATTCCATCCCATATGAGGCACTTTATCAGTTTGTGGAAACATCCTCACTACAGTGTCAAAAATTTTCAGACCGCCTGTATTACCTTCCTCTGAATAACTGCACATCAGCTGCAGTCCAAGGCAGATGCCCAGCACAGGCTGCTTCAAAGATGCTATCAGATGGTCAAGCTCTCTTTCTTTCAGATAATTCATTGCTGAGCTTGCTTCACCGACCCCGGGGAAAATTACTTTATCGGCTTTAAGGATTTCATTTTTGTCATCAGTTATGACAGACTTATGCCCAAGCCTTGACACCCCGTTTTGCACGGACCTGATATTGCCTGCATTATATTTTATTATCGCAATCATATTTCCCCCTTTGTAGATGGGCGTTCAAAATTATCTGATTGTTTTACGGCCATTTTAAGTGCTCTGGCAACTGCTTTAAAAACTGCTTCGATCTTATGATGGTCATTACTTCCTTCTGCATGGATGTTCAGATTGCATTTAGCATTATCGCTGAACGACTTAAAGAAATGACTGAACATTTCTGTCGGCATTTCCCCAAGTTTTGTACTTGTGAATTCAACATGCCAGACAAGCCATGATCTCCCTCCGAGATCAAGGGCAACCTGTGCAAGGCAATCGTCCATTGGCAGGACAAAACTATATCTTTCAATTCCCTTTTTGCTTCCAAGTGCCTTCAGAAAAGCTTCACCCAGGCAGATTGCCAGATCCTCAATCAGGTGATGGCTGTCAACTCCGGTATCACCTCTGGCATCTATATTCAGGTCGAAATTACCGTGAACTGCAATCTGGCTGAGCATGTGGTCAAAAAACCCTATACCGGTACTGATTTTACTTTTTCCGGTTCCATCAATATTAAGCACAATCCGGATATCCGTTTCTTTCGTTTTCCTTTCAACAGAAGATGTTCTGGGTATTGATTTAAGGTACTTATATATTTCATTCCAGTCAGTTGTGGAAAGAACAGCATCTGCAGAATTCTTTTCATTGAAAAAGATAGCATTATATCCAAGATTCTTTGCAAATTCAATGTCTGTCGGCCTGTCCCCGATTACGTAAGATCTTTTCAGGTCAATACCTTTCGCCATGTATCTGACAAGCATACCAGTCGCGGGTTTACGGGTGGGTGCATTTTCTTCCGGGAATGTCCTGTCAATAAAAATCTCGGAGAATTGCACGCCTTCATCTTTAAGTATTTGCAGCATTTTATTGTGTGCCGGCCAGAAGGTCTCTTCAGGAAAAGATTTCGTTCCGAGCCCATCCTGGTTGGTTACCATTACCATCTCGAAATCTGTTTCCCTGGCAATTTTTGAAAGACCGGTTATTGCCCCCGGGTTGAACCTGAACTTTTCAATGCTGTCAACCTGTTCATCTTCAGGCTCGGTAAGAATAGTGCCATCCCTGTCAATAAAGAGTGCCTTCTTCATATTTCAATTGTTTTTAGTGCTTTGATAAGTTCATTATCTTCAGTTTTTGTCCCGACAGTAATTCTCAGACAATTATCGATCACGCTGCTGCGATTTCTTACAATTATTCCCCTGTCAACAAGAGTATTATAGATAAAACCGGCATCTTTAACCTTGACCAGGAGGAAATTGGCATCAGACGGAAAAACCTGTTTAGTAAAAGGTAATTTGTATAAAGCTGCCGTAAGCCGTTCTCTTTCTTCCTTAATTTTTCTTACCTGGATTTTATATTCATTGATCTTCCCGAGTTTTTGAAGTACAGCTTTCTGGTTTATTGTACTGATATTATAAGGTGGTTTCATCTTGTTGAAATAGTGAATGATATCGGGACTTGTAAAAGCCATTCCGACTCTGACCGAAGCCAGGCCGAATGCTTTACTGAATGTCTGCATTACAATCAGATTCCGAAAACTTGTTATCCTGTCCAGTAATGAAGGCTTATCAGCGAAATCGATATAAGCTTCATCTACCAGCACTATCCCGTCAAAATTCACAATAATCTGTTCAAGAACGTGTCGGTCAATGCAGTTTCCGGTTGGATTATTCGGCGAACAGATCAGGATCAGTTTCAGGGTTACATCTGATAACCATGGTATTACATCATCAAAATTAACCTGGAAGTTTTTATCGAGAGGTATTTTGATAATGTTGACATCGTTTGCTGAAGCGGACACTTCATACATCCCGTAAGAGGGGGTAAAGGTAAGTGCCTTATCAGCGCCGGGTTTGCAGAATATCCTGAAGCACAGGTCAATTATCTCATCACTGCCGTTACCGAGGAATATCATATCCTCCGGCACTCCTTTAATCATGCTGACAGAAGCTTTCAGCTCTTTCTGGTAAGGATCAGGATACCGGTTCAGGGCACCATATGGATTCTCATTGGCATCAAGAAATATTCCATCACCGCCATGATATTCATCCCTTGCACAGGAATAGGGCTTCAAGGCTTTTACATTATCTCTGACAAGCTTATTAAGATCAAACATTTTTCAAACTTTTTAACCGGATATCTACTGCATTTTTATGACCGGCAAGAAGCTCTGCCTCGGCCATTAATCCAATAACTGGTCCCAGGTTTACGATACCATTCCTGCTTACTTCCTGGAATGAAATCTTTTTCAGGAAGCTGTCAGTTGATATCCCGCTAAAGCTTCTGGCAAAACCGTTTGTCGGGAGGGTATGGTTTGTACCCGAGGCATAATCACCTGCACTTTCGCAGCTGTATTCACCCAGGAAAACGGATCCGGCATTTACTACCTTTTCTGCAAACTTTTCTGCTCCCGTGGTATTGATAATCAGGTGTTCGGGAGCATAAATATTACTGAAACATATGCAGTCCTCCAGCGAAGAAAGAAGAATGATCATGCTGCCTTCAAGTGCCTCGCAGGCAATTTTTTTCCTTGGCAGCCTGAGTACCTGTACATCCACTTCGCTCTTTACTTTTTCCAGCATGGCCTTATTATCGGTAAGGAATATAACCTGGCTGTCGGTACTATGTTCAGCCTGTGAAAGGAGATCAGATGCTATAAACGCGGGATTTGCTGTTATGTCGGCGATGATCAGCAGTTCACTCGGACCGGCCGGCATATCAATTGAAATACCTTCCTGCTGAACCATTTCCTTGGCTTTGGTAACAAACTGGTTCCCCGGCCCGAAGATCTTATAAACCATGGGTACGCTTTCAGTGCCAAAAGCCATCGCTGCAATTGCCTGGGCTCCTCCGATTTTAAAAATATCAGTTACCCCGGTTAACATGGAAGCATAAAGGATCAACGGATTTATTTTGCCGTCCGGACCCGGAGGAGTGCACAGGATAATCTCTTTACAACCTGCAATTTTTGCAGGGATTGCCAGCATCAGAACAGTAGAGAAAAGCGGGGCACTGCCTCCGGGAATGTAAAGTCCAGCTTTTTCTATTGCGACATTTTTTCTCCAGCAGCTTACACCCTCAGATGTTTCGATGACCTGCTCCTGGATAAGTTGTGCCCTGTGGAATTTCTCTATGTTGTTTTTAGCGACCTGAATCGCAGCTTTAAGGTTTTCCGGAACAAGATCAACTGATTGCTGAATTTCTGCCGGTGATACTTTCAGAGAGGTGAGTTTTATGCCGTCAAATTTTTCTGAATATTCGAAAATCGCTTTGTCACCTTCCGACTTAACCCGCCTGAGGATGCTGCTGACAATATCATCAAGTTGTGATTTCTCAATTGCAGGTCGCCTGCAAAGCTCTTCCCAGTTTTCTTTTTTTGGAAATAATATAGTTCTCATTACAGTACCATTTTCTCGATTGATATTACCAGGATTCCTTCAGCTCCTGCATTTTTCAGCTGGTTTATTCTTTCCCAGAATTCATCCTCTTTTACTACTGAATGAAGGCTGCACCAGCCTTTTTTCGCTAACGGAAGTACCGTAGGACTTTTCATCCCGGGTAGGATCTTGCAGATTTCGGGTATAGCCTCCTCCGGTGCATTTAAAAGGATATATTTATTCTCCTTCGCATTTTTAACCGCCCTGATCCTGAAAAGCAGCTTATCCAGGATATCCTGTTTTTCAGTACTCAGGTTTTTATTTGAAATTACTACTGCCTGGCTTTTAAGAATAGTCTCTGCTTCACGTAATCCGTTGGTAAGCAGGGTACTGCCAGAGCTGACTATATCGCATATCGCATCGGCAAGACCTATACCCGGAGCAATTTCAACACTGCCGCTGATCTCTTCAATTTCTGCTTCGATCTCATTCTTCCTGAAGAAATCTGAAAGAAGCTTCGGGTAACTTGTTGCCACTTTTTTATTCATGAAATAAGAAAGTCCGGGATAGACTTCGTCTTTCGGGATAGCAAGACTTAACCTGCACTGGGCAAAACCAAGCTGCTCCACAATCCTGACATCCTTGTCCTTTTCATAAACCATGTTTTCTCCCAGGATTCCAATATCAGCAACCTTTTGTTCAACATACTGAGGGATATCATCATCTCTGAGAAACAGGATCTCGACAGGAAAATTTCTGGCTGTCGTTTTAAGGACACCCGGACCGTTAAAGAATTTAATACCACACTCTTCAAGCAACCTGTGAGAGTTTTCACTCAGTCGTCCGCTCTTTTGAATTGCAATTTTCAGTTCACTCATTTTTATATAAATTAAAAAACCCGCCTTGTTTGTTCAGACGGGTTTATGATATTCTTAAAGTACATACATATCATTTCATTCTCGCCTGAAAGCAAGTATGAAAATGATGATGGTGTAACATTTTATAAGCCATTTCTTAAGATTATTAATACAAAGATAGTAAAAAATTAACAAATATCAAAACAAGTCACTAAAATCCTATGTTTTACCCCCCAACCCCCCAAAATGGGGCAGGGGGGCTTCTTATACTCTTGCAGCAACAAGGTCGCCAACTTCAGTAGTGGAATATCCCATACGGCCTGCTCCCATATCTTTTAATTTGTTGGCTGTCACATCCATGATAGCAGATTCGACAGCACGGCCAGCCTTTTCTTCACCCAGATGCTCGAGCATCATTGCTCCGCATGAAATGGCGGCAAGAGGATTGATAACATTTTTGCCTGTATATTTCGGAGCAGAACCGCCAATTGGTTCAAACATCGAAACACCTTCAGGATTAATATTTCCACCTGCAGCAATGCCCATTCCACCCTGTGTTATTGCTCCAAGATCAGTTATAATATCCCCAAACATATTGCCGGTAACAATAACATCGAACCATTCAGGATTCTTTATCATCCACATGCATGTTGCATCTACATGATAATACTCACGTGTTATATCGGGATAATCGGCTTTGCCAATTTCATGGAATGCTCTCTCCCAGAGATCATAAACATAAGTCAATACATTCGTCTTACCACAAAGGGCGAGTGTGTTTTTCTTTTTTCTTTTCCTTGTATATTCAAATGCATACCTCAGGCAACGGTCAACCTGCATACGGGTATATACCATATTCTGAATTGCAACTTCATGAGGAGTGCCTTTAAGGGTAACACCTCCCATACCTGTATAAACATCACCTGTATTTTCCCTGACAACTACATAATCTATATGCTCCGGCCCTTTATCTTTCAGGGGAGTAGAGACACCCGGGTATAGTTTAACCGGACGAAGATTAATATACTGATCCAGTTCAAAACGAAGCTTCAGGAGAATCCCCTTCTCAAGAATGCCTGGTTTTACATCAGGATGACCGATGGCACCCAGAAGAATAGAATCAAACTTTCTTAACTGATCTGGCGCTGAATCGGGAAGTACTTCGCCTGTTCTCAGATAGCGTTCTCCTCCAAAGTCGAATTCTTCAAAATTTAGTTTAAATCCGAATTTTGAAGCAACGGCATTGAGTACTTTTTTACCTTCCCTGACAACTTCGGGACCTGTACCATCGCCAGGTATAACTGCAATATTATATGATTTGCTCATGAATATATCGTTGTTTATAGCTTTTCATTTAAAGTATAATAATTGTCTATTTGATTCAGACAACAACCTGTCTGATTTCATTGCCATTTAATCCTTCAATAAGATTCAGCATTTTCTCAGTGGCTTTTATAGCTGATTCAGTCTGATCAGCATCAAGTCCTTTTGTTCTGAATTCCTTATCATGGTAATTCCATGAAATGATAGTTTCAACCAGTGCATCTGTCTTGCCTCCCGGCGGTATCGACACCTGGTAGTCAGTGAGCAGAGGGAGCTCCTTGCCAATCCTGTCGTAGATCAGCCGCATCGCTTTCATAAAAGCATCATACTGTCCATCGCCGGAGGAGGTTTCCTGGTATAAATTACCATCAATTTCTATCTGGACACTTGCGAATGGTTTTAAACCGTACGATAGTGAGAGTGAATAGTTCTTGATAAATATCTTGTAATTGATATGTTCGTTTCCGAGCACATCTGCTATGATAAAGGGCAGATCTTCTGTTGTTACATTTTCCTTTTTATCGCCAAGCTCAATAACCCGTTGAGTAACTTTATTGACTGATTCAGGACTAAGGGATAATCCGAATTCTTCAAGATTCTTCCTAATTGTTGCCTTACCTGACTGTTTACCAAGGGCATATTTTCTTTTCCTGCCAAATCTTTCCGGGAGCAGGTTATTGTAATAAAGGTTGTCTTTTGTATCGCCATCAGCGTGAACACCTGAGGTCTGTGTAAAAACATTCTCGCCAATAACTGGTTTATTTACAGGAATACGGATTCCGCTGAATGTCTCAACCAATTTACTTGCCTTGGTTATCTCATATTCATTTATACCTGTTTCTGCATTAAGTTGATCCCGCAGAATACCAATCACGCTGGATAGTGGTGCGTTGCCAGCCCTTTCGCCCAATCCATTTAAAGTAGTATGGATTCCTTTAACTCCTGCCCTGACTGCAGAAAAAACATTTGCAACAGCCAGGTCATAATCATTATGCGAATGGAAATCAAAATGAAGTGAAGGATACCGGTCAATAACCTTTTTACAGAAATTATATGTCTGTTCCGGATTAAGAATGCCAAGAGTGTCGGGTAACATGAATCTTTTTATATTTTCATCTTTCAGCGAATCGAGCATATAGAAGACATATTCTTCGGAGTGTATCATTCCGTTTGACCAATCCTCAAGGTAAATATTTACGTGCATATCAAATGATTCAGCTTTCGTGATGATCTCTTTAATATCACTCACATGCCTCTCAGGTGTTTTCCGAAGCTGTTTTTCAAGATGCCTGAGCGATCCTTTGCAAAGCAGATTAACGACCTTTCCGCCTGCATCTTTAATCCAGTTCAGGGAGACATCCCCGTCAACAAATCCAAGCACCTCGACATTCCTGTGGAGGTTGTTATGCCGGGCCCACTCCGTAATCTGCCTTATTGCTTCAAATTCACCCTTTGATACACGGGCAGAGGCCACTTCAATACGGTCAACCTTAAGGTCTTTCAACAGAAGTTTGGCAATATGAAGCTTCTCCAGCGGTGAGTAAGAGACTCCCTGGGTTTGTTCTCCATCTCTCAGGGTGGTATCCATAATTTCTATTCTCATTTCCCAAGGGTATTTCTGAATTCATAAGCTTTAATCAAATCCATGATGCTTAAAAGGTAGTCAATATCATCAAGACCTTTCATGAGACACTCTTTTTTATACTGATTAATTTCAAACCTGACAGATTCTCCGGCAGGCATAACAGAAAATAATTGTTTCCCGAGATCAATCCTTACCCTGGTATCCGGATCTTTCCCTGTCAGATCAAGCAGGTATTTCAGGAATTTTGCCGGAACCACTACAGGAAGAAGCCCGTTATTGAGAGAATTGTTCCGGAAGATATCTGCCAGGTCACTTGACACCACTGCCCTGAAACCATAATCATAAATAGCCCATACAGCATGCTCACGACTTGATCCGCATCCGAAATTCTTTCCGGTAATGAGGACTTTCCCGCTATACCGCGGATCATTAAGTATGAATTCACTGTTTTTTTCCCCCGACTTATTATATCTCCAGTCCCGGAAGAGATTATCACCGAAACCTTCGCGTGAGGTTGCGCTCAGGAATCTGGCAGGTATTATCTGATCAGTATCTATATTCTCCAGAGGTAACGGGACGCAGGTTGTCTCAAGAATATCAAACTTGACTTTGGGCATATTAATTTGTTTTACAGTGTTACTAATCATTCAGCAGATCTCTGGGATCTGTAATTTTTCCGGTGACAGCGGCAGCCGCAGCAGTAAGAGGACTTACAAGCAAAGTTCTGGCTCCGGGGCCCTGTCTGCCCTCGAAATTTCTGTTAGATGTTGATACAGAGAATTTTCCGGCCGGTATCTTATCCTCATTCATAGCAAGACATGAAGAACATCCCGGTTGCCTTAGTTCAAAACCGGCATCTTTTAAGATTTTATCAAGTCCTTCATTAATTGCCTGTTGCTCAACTCTTTTTGATCCGGGTACAATCAAAGCAGTGACATCAGGAGCTTTTTTCTTTCCCTTTACAAGCTGAGTAAAAGCCCTTATATCTTCAATCCTTCCGTTGGTACAACTGCCAAGGAACACATAATCGACACGGTGACCAAGTATTTTCATTCCAGGCTTAAATCCCATATATTCATGCGATTTGATAAATGAAGCTATTCCTGCACTTTTGCTGGTAATCAACGGGATTGTTGCATCCACTGCCATTCCCATGCCCGGATTTGTTCCATATGTGATCATTGGTTTGATCTCATTTGCATGAAATTCATGTTCGCGGTCGAAGACTGCTCCGGGATCACTTTTTAATTCCTTCCAATTTTTCAATAATGAATTAAAGTCAGATCGACCTGAAAGTGAAGGTATCTGGCTCAGGTATTTAATGGTTGTTTCATCAGGGGCTATCAATCCTCCGCGGGCGCCCATCTCAATGCTCATATTGCAGATTGTCATCCTTCCCTCCATGCTCAGAGCTTTCAGTGCAGATCCGCTATATTCAATAAAATAACCGGTAGCCCCGTTTGTGGATAACTGCGAAATGATGTGAAGTATTAAATCTTTTGATGTGACCCCTTTCTGAAGCAGTCCGCTGACAGAGATCTTCATCTTTTTCGGTTTCGACTGAAGGACACATTGTGTGGCCAGCACCATTTCCACTTCACTTGTCCCTATGCCGAAGGCAATTGTTCCGAAAGCTCCATGGGTTGAGGTGTGGCTGTCGCCGCAGACTATTGTCATCCCCGGAAGGGTATAACCCAGTTCAGGTCCAATTACATGAACAATACCGTTTTTGGGGTGGTTAAGACCGAAGAATTCAATACCGTATTTTTTACAGTTCTCAGCAAGTTTTTCTACCTGGTTGCGAGATAATTCATCTTTAATGGGAAGATGCTGATCTTTTGTCGGAATGTTATGATCAGCCGTAGCAAGAGTCTTGTCCGGACGAAAAACAGGAATGCCTCTTTCTTTCAGCCCGTTAAAAGCCTGAGGGCTTGTAACCTCATGGATAAAATGCTGATCGATATACAGAACATCAGGGCCTTTTTCAACCGAACGGACCACGTGGCTGTCCCATATCTTGTCAAAAAGTGTTTGCGGAGTCATTTTATTTTCGAAATAGCATCAATAAAAGCTTCAACAGATGCTGTTATAATATCAGTATTAACACCAAAACCGTAATAGATTTTACCCTGGTGCTCAACCTGAATATGAACCTTGCCGACATCGTCGCTGCCTTTTGTGATAGCCTGTATGAGAAACTCTTCCAGATGTACTGTCTTGCTGATCAGGTGTTTAACAGCAGTAAAAGCTGCATCAATAGGTCCGTTGCCTGATGCAGTGGAGGTATGAACTTCACCATTGATTTTCACTCCGACAGTCGCAACAGGTATTGCAGTTTTACCGCATGTAACCTGCAGAAGCTCGAGTTTGAGTGATTTTTCTCCCTTGAAAACTTCACCGGTAAGAATCCTGATGTCTTCATCATTAATCTCTTTCTTTTTGTCAGCAAGGATGAGGAAGCGATGGTAAATATCATCAAGCTCCTCCTTACCGAATGTGAATCCCAGCAGTTCGAGGCGATGATTGAGGGCAGCCCTGCCGCTGCGGGCAGTCAGGATGATGGATGATTCCCGTATGCCAACCTCATTCGGATCGATAATTTCGTAATTCTCCCTTTTCTTAAGCACTCCATCCTGATGGATACCTGATGAATGGGAAAATGCATTTCGTCCGACGATAGCTTTATTTGGTTGCACCGGCATGCTCATGAGATTTGAAACGAGGCGGCTGGTGCTGAAAATCAGTTTGGAGTTTATATCAGTTCTTAGCTTCAGATCATGATGACTCTTGATGATCATTGCCACCTCCTCGAGGGAAGTGTTTCCGGCTCTTTCTCCAATTCCGTTAATTGTCACCTCCACCTGCCTGGCGCCATTTATTACACCCATCATAGTATTGGCAGTTGCCATCCCAAGGTCATTATGACAATGTGTTGAAACAATTACTTTATCAATGCCGGCAACATTTTCCTTAAGATATTTTATCTTGGCACCGTACTCCTCGGGTAAGCAATAGCCGGTCGTGTCTGGGATATTTACAACTGTCGCCCCGGCTTTTATGACAGCTTCAATAACCTGGGCAAGGTATGCATTGTCGCTTCGTCCGGCATCCTCTGCGTAGAATTCTACATCGTCAACAAATTTTCTTGCATATTTAACAGCATCTGCGGCCCTTTTCAGAATCTCTTCAGGTGTTGTTTTAATTTTGTATTTTATATGGAAAGGGGAGGTGCCTATACCTGTGTGTATCCTTTTCTTTTTTGCATACTGAAGGGCTTCAGCTGCCACTTCAATATCCTTTTTAACTGCCCTGGTCAATGCGCAGATAACGGGATTTGAAATGACTTTCGATATTTCCACCACAGAATTGAAATCTCCCGGGCTGGATATCGGAAATCCTGCTTCAATCACATCAACACCAAGAGCTTCAAGAGCCTGGGCAACCTGAATCTTTTCAATTGTATTCAGCTGGCATCCGGGCACCTGTTCTCCATCCCTGAGGGTGGTATCGAAAATAATGATTTTTTCGTCCATGGTATAAATTATTTGTAAAAGTTATTTTTTCTGCGGTCTCAGTTTTCTTACAGCAGCTCCTGCTCTCCATAATTCAGAATTACCAAGCTCCTTCAGTTCAGCATCAAGTAATTCTTTATAGTTAAGAGCGCCGGTAGAACTAAGAACCCTCACACACTCTTCACCCGATTTTACTTTTTTATAAAGCTCGGTAAAGACAGGAAGGGTTGCCGCCCTGAATTTCGGACGCCAGTCAAGGGCTCCCCTCTGCGCTGTTGCACTGCAATTACTGTACATCCAGTCCATTCCTTTTTCATCAACAAGGCGTATAAGGCTCTGAGTCAGTTCCTCAACTGTCTCGTTGAATGCTTCGGAAGGAGTATGCCCGTTCTCACGAAGCACCTGGTACTGGGCATCCATTATACCTGCCAGTGCACCCATAAGCACTCCGCGCTCTCCGGTAAGATCGCTGAAGACCTCTTTTTCAAAAGTAGTAGGGAAAAGATACCCCGAGCCAATTGCAATACCGAGTGCGAGTGTGCGCTCTTCTGCTTTTCCGGTAAAATCCTGAAAGATGGAGTAGCTTGAATTAATTCCGGTTCCTGCAAGAAAGTTGCGCCGTACACTTGTACCCGATCCTTTTGGTGCACAGAGAATAACATCAATATCTGCCGGAGGTATAACCCCGGTATGTTCCTTATAGGTTATTGAAAATCCATGTGAAAAGTAGAGTGTTTTTCCTTTTTTGAGGCAAGGTTTGATCTTTGGCCATAGAATACGTTGTGCCGCGTCTGAAACCAGGTATTGTATAATAGTACCTTTTTCTGCTGCTTCCTCAACCGGGAAAAGCGTCTTTCCGGGAACAAAACCATCGGCAACAGCTTTATCCCAGTCAGCTTTAAATTCAGGTGCCTGGCCAATAATAACTCTGATGCCATTATCTTTCATATTCATTGCTTGTGCCGGGCCCTGGACTCCGTAGCCGATAACTGCAACAATTTCGTTTTTAAGCACTTCCCGGGCTTTTGAAAGAGGAAATTCTTCCCTTGTGACCACATTTTCGATAACTCCGCCAAAATCGATTCTTGCCATGATATTAAATTTTAATTATGTGATTAAACTCAATTTGTTTTTTTCTCACTTTTCACACTCCACGCATTTTTTACCTTCCAATCCCCCTTTTGTTTTACCCCCCACCCCCCCTGAAGGGGGGCTAATTAAGGTGTAGTTTTTGACCCCCCTTTAGAGGGGCAAGGGGGTCAAATCTTATTATAGACTTCAATTTCTTCCGGTTTTTGCCTGTGAGCTTCATCCAGTTCCCTGAGATAAGCATTCAGCTCTTTGACCTGCCTGGTGATAGCTACTCTTCCTGAGCGTACAAACTGGAGTAAACCGTGTGGCTCTAGCTGGGTAAGCAACTCGGATATTTCAGCTTTATGACCGGTTTTCTCAATTACAATATATTCGGGTGAAACCTCAAGAATCCGGGCATTATAAGTACGGACAATATGATCAATAAGATTACCTGACATCAGCCCCTTGGTTGAGACTTTGTATAATGCAATCTCCTGATAAATAATCTCATCGGAAGTATGTACAAAAACTTTCAGCACATCAACCAGTTTTTCCATCTGCCGGGCAGTCTTCCTGACCATGTCGGGGGTTGTTTTTACCACAAGTGTAAGAAGATGAACACCTTTAACAGCAGATTCAGATGCAGTAATACTTTCAATATTGATCTGCCTCCGGGTCAGAATTATAGTAATCTGGTTTAGTATGCCGATATGATTCTCACTGAATAGTGATATTGTAAATTCCTGTTTCATAATATTTCTGATTTATAATTTAATGTTACTTCTGATACTGATGCTCCTGGTTCAATCATAGGAAGAACATTGCCTTCTTTTTCAATTGCTATATCAAGAAGATATGGTCCCTCAGTTGTAAGCATCTCAGACAGAGATTTTTTCAGATCTTCTCTTTTTACAACCTTTTTTGCAGGAATGCTGAATCCTGATGCAATTGTCACAAAATCAGGATTAACAAGCTCAGTGGAGGCATATCTTTTTTTGAAGAACATGTCCTGCCATTGTCTCACCATTCCAAGAAATCCGTTATTCAGGATAATCAGCTTAACAGGTATTTTATAGTGAAGGATTGTTCCAAGCTCCTGGATAGTCATCTGAAATCCTCCGTCGCCGATAAATGCCACAACCTGTTTTTCGGGTTTCCCTATTTTTGCACCGACTGATGCTGGAAGCCCGAATCCCATCGTTCCCATTCCACCTGAAGTAACAAGGCTGTTTGGTTCTGTAAATTTGTAATATCTTGCTGCAGTCATCTGGTTCTGTCCAACATCGGTAACAATTATTGCATCGCCATTTGTCAGCTCCGAGACCTCTCTGACCACTTCACCCATCCTAATTGCACCGGATTCAGGTCTTGTTTCCGGTTTAATAACTTTCTCATATTCGGTTTTATCACATATTCTGAACTCCCTGATCCAGCTTTCATAAGATTTTTGTTTCACAAGTGGAATAAGATGGCGGAGAGCTTCCCCAGCATCATTGTGTATCTCAAGATCGACCTGGACATTCTTGTTAATCTCTGCTTCGTCGATTTCGATATGAATGATTCTTGCTTTTTTTGCATATTTTTTAAGGTTTCCTGTCACCCGGTCATCAAAGCGCATACCTATTGCAATTATCAGGTCAGCTTCATTTGTAAGGAGATTTGGGCCGTAGTTGCCGTGCATACCAAGAAAACCGGTGTATAACCTGTGTCCGGAAGGAAATGAGGAGAGCCCGAGGAGAGTTACAGCAACAGGAATTCCTGTTTTTTCTGCAAACTCCCTTAATTCATTTACAGCTCCAGAAATAAGGACCCCGTGTCCGGCAAGAATCAAAGGCCTTTCTGCATGATTGATCATTATAGCGGCCGATTCAATTGCCCTTGTATGCAAGGGAATATTAGGGTTATAACTTCGTAGATAATTACATTTTTTGTATCTGAAATTAAGTTTTTCTATCTGTGCATCTTTCGTAATATCGATCAGAACAGGTCCTGGTCTGCCGGTTGTTGCAATATAGAATGCCTTGGCTATAACCTCAGGAATATCCTGTGATTTCTTAATCTGGCAGTTCCATTTGGTGACAGGCATGGATACGCCGAGGATATCTGTTTCCTGGAAAGCATCAGTCCCGATAAGCCCGGAGACAACCTGTGCAGTTATGAATATTACCGGAACTGAATCAAGATAGGCATTGGCAATTCCGGTTACAAGATTTGTAGCTCCGGGCCCGGATGTTGCAAAACATATCCCGGGTTTCCCCGATACCATGGCATAGGCCTGTGCAGCATGAGCTGCTCCCTGCTCATGGCGGGTTAATATGTGTCTTAGTTTGTCATTATAATCAAGCAGCTTGTCATACACAGGCATTATAGCTCCCCCCGGATAGCCAAAAATAGTATCCACTCCTTCCTCGATCAGGCATTTCAAAAGAGCTTCTGCTCCTGAAATGTGTTCCTGCCCGTTGAGTGGTGGAAGCTCTTGATCTATTTTCTTTTCATCTTTCATATTTTATCTATTATCTTTTGTCTTTTATCTTTTGTCTTTCTTGAACCCACCCCTGACCCCTCCAAGGAGGGGATCCTTTCAAATAATCCTTACTGCTCCCTTATCTGCGGAACTTACAGTTGCTGCATATGCCTTTAATGAAGCCGGAATTTCCCTCTCCCTGCCGGCTGGTTTATATGCCATTGCGCCTTTTGCTTCCTCTTTCTTTTTTCTCTTTTTAAGTTCATTCTCGGAAAGCAGCACATTAATTTCCCTTTTTGAAATATTTATTTCTATTAAATCTCCATCTTTAATAAATGCAAGCGTACCTCCTGCAGCGGCTTCAGGTGAGACATGTCCGACCGATAATCCGGATGTTCCGCCTGAGAACCTGCCATCGGTTACGAGAGCACATTTTTTACCCAGACCTTTTGATTTCAGATATGATGTGGGGTAGAGCATCTCCTGCATTCCTGGTCCTCCTTTCGGCCCTTCATACCTTATTATTACAACATCACCCTCTTTGACAGCTTCGTTGAGAATTCCTTCAGCGGCATCCTCCTGCGATTCAAATACCACAGCAGTACCGGTAAATGAAAACAGGCCAGGATCAACTCCGGCAGTTTTAACAATACAACCTTTTTCTGCAATATTCCCGTAGAGTACTGCAAGTCCCCCATCTCTGCTGTAAGGATATTTCATACTTCTGATACATCCATTCTCTCTGTCAGTATCAAGCTCATCATAAAGTGTGTTGTGCGAACCCATTTCAATGCTTTTTTTCATCGAAGGTGCACTTCTGTAAAAATTGTAAGCGGGTCCTTTGGCTTTTCCTCCTGTAATATCCCAGTCAGCTATTGCTTCATGAAGAGTCGGATAGTCCACTCGTTTTACTGAAGTGTCTATAAGGTTATAACGTTCCAGTTCTCCCATAATTGACATAACTCCGCCAGCACGGTTGACATCCTGAATATGAAAATGGGAACTTGGTGCTACTTTACAGATATTAGGGATCTTACGGGATAAATCATCTATATCCTTCATGGTAAAATCAACGTTTGCTTCATGAGCCAGTGCAAGAAGATGCAACACTGTATTTGTGGAGCCTCCCATTGCAATATCGAGCGACATGGCATTCATAAAAGCTTTCTTTGTTGCAATCGACCGCGGAAGTACACTTTTGTCACCGTCAGAATAATATCTGTTAGCAAGCTCGACTATAAGATTTGCGGCTTTATTAAATATCTTCAGACGGTTCTGGTGGGTTGCCAGTACTGTGCCGTTCCCCGGAAGTGCAAGTCCAAGCGCTTCGTTGAGGCAATTCATGGAGTTTGCAGTGAACATACCTGAACAAGAGCCGCAGGTAGGACAGGCCGATCTTTCGATTTCATTCAATGCCTTATTGCTTACTTTATCATCGGCACCATCAACCATAACATCGACCAGGTCAAGGTATCTCTTACCGAGAAGGCCTGCTTCCATCGGGCCGCCTGATACAAATACCGCAGGAATATTAAGTCTAAATGCTGCCATCAGCATGCCCGGAGTGATCTTGTCACAGTTGCTTATGCAAATCATGGCATCAGCGAGATGGGCATTGCAGACATATTCCACACTATCTGCAATGAGCTCCCTGGAAGGCAGGGAGTATAGCATTCCCGTATGACCCATTGCAATTCCGTCATCAATTGCAATAGTATTGAATTCCGCCGCGAAAAGTCCATGGTTCTCAATCTCCTTCTTAACTATCTGACCAATTTTATGAAGGTGAACATGTCCCGGAACGAACTGGGAGAATGAATTTACAATGGCGATGACAGGTTTTCCAAAATGCTCTTCCTTCATCCCATTAGCGCGCCAGAGACTCCTGGCTCCTGCCATATTCCTGCCCGTCAAAGTTTTTAAACTTCTAAGCTGATTCTTCATATTCATTAAAACCTGTTTAAAAAAAAGCTTCCCGGTTATCCGGAAAGCTTCTGTATATTTATAGTACTACATATTATCCCCGGATCATGTGCTCTGCACAATAATAAGGATGAGGGCAATAATATGTATTAAAGAAATTCTCACTGTTTTGTTATAAATCGAAGGACAAAGGTATTCCTATTTTTAATATTTCAAAGAAAAAGTATATATTTTCTTCAATTTAATAAGACTTTCGTTGATGAAGGAATATTTCTTCTTGCAGTTTTCTCTTGAATTTCAGTAAATTACCTTTTAATATAGTTTTATTTTAATGTAAATCTCGTCATAAATCCACCACCCACACCCAATTCAATACTGATAACATCATTTTGAATGGCAGTTCCATGAGTGACAACAGCATCAGCTGGATTTGCAGGATTATCGTTCAATACCAGCGCTTGATAATTGCCACTGCCAAGGAATGAAAGAGGTATTTTCACCGTTCGAGGCTGGAGTCCGTTTATTACAGATATGAACCAGGTTGTACCTTTCCGTTGCGCATATATTGCCAATTCCCCTATTTCAGAAGGAGGCAATACTATCGTTTCATCCCACACCGGCGGAATACTCTTTATCATTTCCACACATGGATTTTCGATGATATGGGCCGGAGTAGCAGCATATGTAATTACAGGAGCCGCATAGATTGCTGCTGTTGAGACCTGGTGAACCCATGTGGTGTTCCGGCGGCGATCACCGAAATGACATACTGAATAATCTCCCGGACCGGCCAGCATCCTCGTGAAAGGAATAGTCGTTTCATGTGTTGCCCTGTCCATCAGCTTGCTTGATTCCATACCTCTCACACCTTCATAGATCATGATATTCGGCCATGTCCGTTCAAGACCAGTCGGTTTATTTGCACCATGTAAAATGAGGGACAGCTTTAAAGCCGCGGCTTCGTTAAATATTGATTCGTAAAGATCAATCACTTCCCTGGCTTCATGGTCAAAGAAATCGATTTTTATACCTGCAATTCCAAGATTATGCAGGCGTTGAAAAAACTCTGTTCTTTTCTGTGGATCCCTGAGGTCTTTTGAATGCTTCCAGACAAATATCCCTACCCCGAGTTTTTTCGAATAATCGACCAGAGCTCTTACAGAATCGTCAGGCCACCGGCTCCAGAATCCTTCAAGTATATTATATTCGAATCCAAGATCGGAAGCCATCCTCGAAAATTCTTTCATGTTTTTCAGAGTCGTTTCTCCTCCACCGTCGAGATACCTCCATACTGCACGTCCCGGCCTGATCCATCCGGTTTTTATTCCCCCGGGAAACAAGGATTTATCCGGTGCCGGACAAAGATTATGAAGGACATCGCAATTTACCAGGGTGTTCAGATCTTTGCCAACCATTATCGCCCTCCAGGATGTTGTAATAGTTCCTTTTACTTCTGCAATTTTTGAGAGTCTTTCAACATCTTCCTTTGTATACCTCAGAACATAAGGGTAGGAGGCAGGATGTGCGTGTCCGAGCCTTATTGTAAAACCATTTTCCCCGTCACTCTGTAAAGCCATACCTGCATAACCTGTGAGTCTGGCTTCTGTAATAGCTGCATAACCTGCATCCCTCGCAAGCTTTACCGTAAGGGGAGGAGCAGCCCACTGTCCTGCAGGTATGGTGTCAACTATCTTTTTCGCATGAGTTCCTTCATAGTGCATATAAAGATCATGATACCATACAGTGCTTTGCGCAGGCAGTTTGAATACTGTCGATTCATCAGGTTTCCTGAGTGAGTTTTCCCGGCCTGGCACGATAAATCTGAAAGCGACAGCATCATTAAAGACTCTTACTTCAAGATTAAACTCAGTCTTTATAGCTTTATTTTTAAGTGTAATAATTACACTTTTAAAATTATTGGCAGCTGTGGAATGAAGGCCATACCATGGATAAGATTCGTTTAAACTGGACTTCTTTACCTTCCCGATTTTGATACCATCGGTGATACTTACGCCGTCCACCGACATCCGGAGAGGAGATTTCTCTATAACGGGTTTACCGTCCAATGTCACTGAAAGAGCCAGCTGATCCTTTTCTGTAAACACGAAGCAGCGAATGGTGCCATCGGGGCTTGCAATATCGATCCGGGCAGGAACAGGTAAGCTTGAAGATGAAACAGCATTCGGTCCGACATCGGAAATGGTCAGAGGCCTGTTTGTTGCCGGGATTGCAGGATATTTATTATCCATGCTTTTGATGTTACTCTCAGGCATATGATAGACTCCATGTTTATCAGGAACCAGACCCGGGTTGGAGATGACATAACCATCAGTGGGTATTGAACCTCCCGAAGTATTCCAGAGGATATTGCCTTTCCAGACAGCATCGGGATATTCACCCTGGATTGAAACAGGTTCTCCTCCCTGAATAATATTGTATGTAAAGGTGATATTCGAGGCACCCAGACCATTATTCCTTCCAGGCATCTGGTAGCTTGATTTACAGTCGATTATGAGGTTATACACCATTTTTACCCTGTCAGATCTGTCGTGGCAGGTCAGTTTTGATCCTTCTTTTACTTCACCATCACCATTTGTACAGACGATTGCTTTCAGGCATCCCTGGAAATAATTCTTGTAAATCAGATGGTCATCACCACTGAAGCGCAACCCGGTTGTTTCAGCTTCGATAGTAATTGGTAGACTGGCTGTTCCCGTACATTTAATCTGAATGCTTTCGGTTGTGATGTAGAGTCCATTGGAAACAACGATCCGGTCACCGGGGTGAGCATTACTAATTGACAGCAAAAGTGTCGAAACGGTATTAACTTTTTGGTCCCTTGAATTTAACAGGCAAGAACAAAAAATTAGGAATATTATTAATGATATAATTTTCTTCATGTTAAATTCTTTTGAATTAATAACATTTGAACAAACGGAGTAAGAATGCAGAAGTTGCTTATTTTGTAGCAGTTAAAATGCTTGCTACAAAAATTGAAATCAATTCATTGCATTCTTTTATTAAATTAAGCACCACCTTTTCATCAACCATTATTTTTGTTCTGTGAATAATTCTTAGACAATTATAAGATTCTCTCAACTCTTTAAGACAGACCTTCATTTTATGCACAAAATCATTTTTTGATTCGCCACTTTTAGCTTCGCCAATAGTTAAGAGAAGGAGAGGTGCCTGATCTTAACAGTTGACCGCCAAGATGATTTGCTGATTTTGTATTTGGCAAGCTTTCAACAAGTTCTATTATTAAAACCGCAAAATCAATCAAACGATCCTCAAGATCAAACTTCTTATTATCATTCATTATACTTCAGATTTCTTAATTCGTTTGTTCTTCGTTCTTCATTCTGTTTTTCATACTATTTTTTAGTAGATTCTGAAACTGGTTTTCCATTTACACTGCCTTTCACATCAACTTTAATGACAGTTGCTATAGGATCAGGAGCAGCGGATGGTAAATTGACGGTAAGTACTTTCGCTTTTGAAACTGATGCTTTAAGCCTGGTGCCATTTGCCAGAAGTTTTGCAGAGGTCAGTTTATTTGTAAAGCCCGGAATAACCAGTTTACCATCAGCCGGCCATTCAAACACGGAAAAATAAAGCGATGTCCCCTTTGGTGTCTCTTTAGTGGTGCAACGCCCCCATGTGAACAGTCCCCAGGGACTTGCCTTGGTGCCATACACGGCTTCTCCGTTAACCTTCATCCATTGTCCTATTTTTGCGAGAATATCAACAGATTCAGGAGGAAATTCACCTTCTGCAGTAGGACCAACATTAAGCAAAAAGTTACCTCCTTTCGAGGTAATATCCAAAAGATTACGGATAAGTGTCTGGGGTGTTTTATAGTTATGATCATAGTATTTATAACCCCATGTTCCGTTCATGGTCATACATGTTTCCCAGTCTGTCCCATCAAGATCCGCCAGGTTTGGAATCCTTTGTTCAGGTGTTTTATGATCACCCGGAAAATTTGGCCGCTTAAGGCGATCGTTGGTAATGATAGCCGGCTGTAATGAAAGCAGCGACTGTAATTTTGTAGCAGCTTCATCAGTCATATCTGTAGGTGTATCCCACCACAGGACAGCCAGTTCGCCATAATTTGTAAGCAATTCCCTGACCTGAGGAACAGCGACATCTTCAATATACCTGGAAAAGGGTTTTGTCTCCTGTGCCGGGTCCCAGTGACCCCTGTGGGCTTTTGTATATTCATCTATCCTTGCAGAATCAGGATTTTCCCAGCCTTCCCTGGTTGGCCGGCGTGCAGCTGATCCGCCCGGATTATTCCAGTCCTGAGCCTGTGAATAATAAAATCCAAGCTTAATTCCATATTTCCTGCAAGCTTCAGCAAGAGGTTTAAGCAGATCTTTACCGTAAGGAGTTGCATCAACAACATTCCACTTACTGGCTTTAGTTTCGAAGAGGGCAAAACCATCATGATGCTTTGAAGTAATCACAATGTATTTCATACCTGCATCTTTTGCCATTCTGACCCATGCATCCGGATCATATTTGACAGGATTGAACTGTTTTGCAATTTCCTGGTATTCAGAAACAGGAATTTTCCCACGGTTCATAATCCACTCGCCGATACCACCTATTCTCTGTCCCTTCCATTCTCCGGCAGGAACTGCGTACACACCCCAGTGAATGAACATTCCGAAACGTGCTTCACGCCACCAGACCATACGTTCATCTTTGGAAAGTACCTTCTGGGCAGTGATATTCTGCCCCAAAAGCAATAATACTGTCAATGCAATAATTGTTTTTTTCATCTTGTATTAGTTTAAATAATCTTTAAAATCTGGTCAGCAAGCAGGTTTAAATGAATAAAACCTCAGACTGGAACCAGTGTATAAGTTTTGCTTTTTTCTGTATTAAAATCAATAGTGTAATTTTTTATTAAAGGTATATACAACAGAGGTACTTTACTGTTATTAATTACCTCAGGTGCAGGTTCAACTTTGTAAAAAGGATTCGGATTTGGTTCCTCCGATGACTCCCAGGATATTTCAACCACTTTTACCGGAATTCTTGTCCTTATACGGCAATTACCTCCAAGCCCGGAATGGATAGTAGCTTTCATAATTGAATTCTGTTTCCATGCTATATTTACAGTAAAACCGCCTTTTGCTTTTAATCCCTTAACTTCTCCTTCTGACCATTCAGACGGCAGGGCAGGAAGAAGACTGATACAGCCATCATGGCTTTGTAAAAGCATTTCGGCAATTCCTGCAGTTCCGCCAAAGTTGCCATCTATCTGAAAGGGAGGATGAGCATCAAAAAGGTTGGGATAGGTTCCTCCACCTTTATATGAAGGATTTTTTGGTCCTATATAGGTAAGCCCGGCTTTTAAAATCCTGTGCGCATGATCTCCATCTTCAAGCCGTGCCCACCAGCTGATCTTCCATGCCATCGACCACCCGGTGCTGACATCCCCGCGATAAATGAGTGTTTGTTTTGCAGCTGCTGCCAGTTCCGGAGTGCGGCCCAGGGTGATCTGTGTCCCGGGATATAACCCAAACAGATGGGAGATATGACGGTGTGTGTCTTTTGGATCATCGAGGTCGAGGAACCACTCCTGAACCTGGCCGTATTGTCCTATGTGATAAGGGTAAAGCCTGTTAAGGGTCTGTTGGAGTTTTTCCTTATATTCAGGTTCGGTATTTAATATTTCCAGGGTACGGATGCAGTTGCTGAACAGGTCACGGGTAATTGCAATGTCCATTGTGGTCGCCATACTGACCTCATAAGTTTTACCGTCAATTTTAAAGGTATTTTCAGGGGATGTTGAAGGATTGGTGACAAGATATCCACCGGGTGCTTCCACGAGCCAGTCAAGCAGGAATTCAGAAGCACCTTTCATAAGAGGCCATGCTTTTTCGCGCAGGAATCTCACATCTCCGGTATATTCAAAATGACGGAACAGATGCTGGCAGAACCAGGCTCCTGCCATCGGCCAGCATGACCATCGTGGCGCACCTCTTGTATCCCATGTTCCACCGCCCGGAGGACTTGATTTTGCCCAGATATCAGAATTGTGGAAGGCACACCAGCCATCAAGTCCGAAATTGATTTTTGCTGTTTTTGATCCGTTAACTGAAAGGCTGTTTATAAATGTCAGCAGGGGTGCGTGGCATTCAGACAGGTTTGTAATTTCAGCCAGCCAGTAATTCATTTCCGTATTGATATTGGTGGTATAGTTGCTTCCCCATGATGGCTGAACGTGATCGTTCCACAGTCCTTGGAGATTGGCCGGCATTTCCTGATCACGGGAGCTGGAGATCAGAAGATAACGGCCATACTGAAAATAGAGCGCCTGTAACTGAGGGTCATTGCCGCCATTGTTAAACCTTATCATACGATCATCGGTTGGTAGCTTTGATGCATTTGCATCGGTACCGAGGTTAATACTAACCCTGTCGAAAAGGTTCCTGAAATCAGAAATATGGGTATTCTTTAATTGGCGGTATGATTTTTCATATACATTATTAATGATTGTGTTATTCTCAGATGAAGGATCCTTTCCATTTAAACCGGGAGATTTATCAAAACCATTATAGCTGGTTGTTCCGGCTATAAATAAAACAGCTTTATCTGCACCGGTCACAACAAGCCTGTTCCCTTCCGTACTGATTTCTCCACCCGTCGTCCTGACCATGAGCTGAATTTCAAAGTTGGTTCCTTCACCCGACTCTTCATTGAAGCCAACCTGTACAGGTTCATTATCGCGATGCGCAACATGATATGGCGCTTTGCCTTTAAGAATAAGAGTATTGGAGGAGGGACTAATTATAGAATATTTCAGTTTGCTGGTAAGTGAGACATCGAATGTCAGAGCTTTCCTTTTATCAGCTGACAGTTGAATGGCAAGGATTTTATCCGGATTGCTTATAAAAGCTTCGCGTTGATATTCTACATCTGAAAGGGTATAGCGAACAGTTGAAACTGCTTTCTGAATATTAAGTTCACGGTAATATTTTGTTGCAGAGGTATCTTTAAGGTGCATCCTGATAATCAGATCACCCATCGGAAGATAGCGTGCAGAATATGGTCCATGAATCTTTTTCCATGTTTCAGCCGCTTTCAGGTAATCACCCTGAAATACAGCCTCACGCGTTTTTTTCAGGATCTCAGGTCCGTCAGGATTATTACCATCCTCCGGATAGCCTGACCAGAGTGTAATATCGTTCAGCTGGAACCTTTCAGTTGCAATGCCACCGAAAACCATTGCTCCTGTTTTACCATTTCCAAGAGGAAGAGCCTCTTCCCAGATTGAAGCCGGTTTGTCGTACCAGAGTCTTAGGTCCGGATCATCAGAAGCAGGTTGTTTGGAATCTGAGCAACCAATTGATGATAAAAAGAAGAAAAGGAAATAATAATATAGTAATAATTTCATTTGAATTGCTTCATATACTCCAGGAATTTCCTTGCACAGTTATCCAGGTTTTCAACAGATCCGCCCCCATCCAGCACCTCGCACATTTCGTAGGCAATGTATCCCTGGTAGCCGATTTCCTTCAGGGTATTTATAAATGTTTTATAGTCGAGGAATCCCTGGCCTATTGGAACAGCTCTCATCTGTGATTGTAAACGTGTGTAGTTTGTATGGTTCAGTTCATATCTGAACCTGGGAAGTTCTTTATAATCTGCTGTTGTGGTATGTACAATATAAGGTTTCATTGTCAGGATGGCCTGCCTGATCTCCTCAGAAGACAATCCTTCAAGTGTCGGGGACCAGCAATCAAAAGCTGCTTTTACATTCGGGAGGTTTACTTCGTCAAGAAGCCATTTCATTGCATCGTGATGAATGGCAATATCGTGATGATTCTGAATAGCAAGAGTGACACCATACTTTGCCGCTATTTTCCCGGCCATCTGCAATCCTTCAACGACCAGCGCATATTGTTTGTCATAAGGCTGATCTGGGCGTTCATATCCCGTGTAAATACGTACCATATTTGTTCCAAGGTCACGTGCCATGCGTGCCAGCTCACCGACATAAACAGCCTGTATTTCAACATTCGGAATGCCGGCTTTGTCGACACCTGCAGTAAAATCAGTATATCCGGCAAGACAGACAAGTTCAAGACCAAGCTCTTTGATCCTGGCCCTTAGTTTTTGCCGGGCAGCGTCATCATAATCAATAAGTGAAACGTGAGGCCGTTTTGCTGCCAGCATAACTCCGTCAAATCCAAGCTCTTTTGCTTTGACAAGAAACTCATCGACTGTCAGGGTTGCCTGGCCGCGCCAAACTCCCATATAGCTTACTGAATGAAGGCAGGTTTTAACTTTAAAATCTTTCGGATTGCCTGTTGGCACCTTCTGACCGTTAACGACAAAAGTTAGAAAAGTTATTATAGTCAGAATTGAAATCAGTCTTTTCATAAACAGTTGGTTTAAAGTTGAAACATTAAATATATGCCAAAGCCGCAAGAACTGCAAATAGCGAAAAGAAAATCAGAAGTATTTAATAAATGGTTAAATTGTACCGGAAAAAAGAAACATACCTTATTATATTATATATAGCTAAAATTATTCCACAGTATATACAGGAAAAATATTAATTTAGGGGATCTGACCTGGTTAAATAAACAGATTTTAGAATTCATGAATAAGGAAGTTATCACTGCTATTGCAATAGGAATTGGTTTAAGCGCCAGTTGCGGATTCAGGGTATTTGTTCCCATGTTTGTGGCAAGTATAGCTGCAAAAATGGGGATTTTCCCTGTAAATGAAGGATTTCAGTGGCTGGCAGGGTGGCCTGCAATACTATGTTTTGGTTCTGCTACCATTGTTGAAATACTTGCATACTATATTCCGTTTATCGACAATCTGCTGGATACAATTACAACTCCGCTGGCAATAGGTGCAGGGACCCTTCTGTTTACATCAGTTCTTCCTGTTGATAACGACATGCTGAAATGGACAACCGGATTTATTGTCGGAGGCGGAGCGGCTGCTGCCGTACAGGGCGGTAGCGTTATGACAAGGCTGGCTTCCTCCAAGCTGACGGCCGGCACAGGAAATGCAGTTGTTGCAACAGGAGAACATGCTGCAGCTTTCGGCACTTCAGTTTTATCTTTGTTTATTCCAATAGCTGTTGCAGTAATTCTGATTTTACTGATTACTTACATTCTTTTGAAATTCGGAAAGAAATTGTTTAAACGCAAAGCATAAGTACAGTAACCAGAAGAAAAATTAATTTTACCGGATCCGGATATGACCAGGTTTTTTCAGTGACTAAAAAAGTTAAATTAATATTTTGTTTTGCATTTTTATTTTTTATTTATTAATATTGCTATCAGTTTAAATGCTACCCTAACCTCAAATACTCCTAACCTGGTATTTCTGAAGCATTTATTCTATTTTTTGACTAACCCTGATCAGCTTAAATAAGTTGACATTGCTTTTTAGGGAATTTTTTATTTTGATTGTTTTTACATGATAAATAAAAACCTAAGGCACATTTTAATGACTTACTTCCGTAAAGAGGTATGCTTTGTCATATCTTTAACCGGAATATACATTTAATGTATTATCAGATATTAATAACTAACCAACCTATATCAAATGAAAAACAGACGAAAGCAAAGAAATCCGGGATAACGGAAATTCCGTTAACCTACACGATTAAATCATTAAACAGAATTAATTATTAATGTTTAAACTCTTATAAATGCATGAAAAAAAATAATGAAAAGCGGTTGCATTTTGTCAGGAATCTCTGGTTCAAGCCATTGATTATGACAAAATTGTGCATAATGTTTTTGTTATGCTCAATTGCATCTGTCTCGGCGGGTACTGCTACCCCTGAAGATACAGGTAACTCCCAGCAAGTGGCCCTTACAGGAAGGGTCATTGATGCAGCTACGGGTGAAGCCCTTGTTGGTGTGACTGTTCTGGTAAAAGGTACCACGGTCGGTGCTCTGACCGACATAAATGGTAATTTTTCGATACCTGTTTCCAGCAGGGAACAAGTAACCCTCCAGATGTCATTCATAGGGTATACAACCCAGGAAGTCCTGGCGACTCCCGGTACACCTGTCAGTGCAGCTCTTGCCCTGGAGGTAACCCAGATACAGGAGGTTGTTGTTATAGGATACGGCACTCAGAAAAAAGAGAGTGTTGTAGGAGCCATCACACAGGTAAACTCCCAGACTCTGATGCAGGCCGGTGAAACAACCATCACAAATGCAATAGCCGGTAAGCTTTCAGGTGTGCTGACGATCCAGACGGATGCAGAGCCAGGTAACGACAATGCGAACCTTTATGTTCGCGGTCTCTCAAGCTGGAACGGCAGCGCCCCTCTTGTACTGGTCGACGGTGTCGAACGTGATTTCGCCTCTTTGAATCCGACTGAGATCAACACCATATCAGTACTTAAGGATGCGTCAGCCACTGCAGTCTTCGGAGCAAAAGGCGCAAACGGTGTTATAGTTGTTACAACAAAGCGCGGACAGCTGGGAAAACCACATATGAGCTTCACAGGTGCATACGGTATTCAGACTGCAACAAGGAAACCCACCCATGTAGATGCTTACACCACGATGAATATGTACAACGTGGCAATGATGAACAAGCAGGATTTCACATTGCTTAAGTCGGAATATCAGCTCTCGCAATGGAAGAATCCCTCAACTCCGCTCAAAGCATATGAGTATCCGGATGTAAACTGGTTTGATATGTGCACAGAGGATTTTGCACCGGTAAGCAACACAAACCTCAATATCACCGGTGGGACAGAGTTCGCCAAATACTTCCTCTCATTCGGATACCAGTATACCGGAGATTTCTTTGTGGGAACGAAGGATGGTTTTTTTGATAAGAGGTATTACAACCATAAGTTCAACTACAGGATCAACCTCGATTTCAACATAACAAAATCAACCATGCTGACAATGAATGTAGGAGGTATCCTTAACCTTAGAAACGCTGGCGGTGGTTCATGGAGAGACCTTTATTCAACTGGAGGTATTTCAGCTCCCGCTTATTATCCCACATGGGTTATGGAAATGGTCCCCGACCTTGATTATCCCGGCATTGATCCAATAGACAGATTCGCCTACCCTAGAGGTGAATATACAGGTAATCCTTATCGATCATTAAAATCCGGTACGATGAATAAGGACCTCGGATCAACGCTTTTTACCGACCTTATACTCAAACAGGAGCTTGATTTTGTAACCAAAGGGCTCTCCCTGTCGGGGAAAATAGGTCTGAGCAGTTATTACGTCAACAGAGTGCAGACTGGCTCAATAACTTACCCAATGTATATATTGTACTTTGACCGCATAGGTGATGACCCGACAGATGTAGTTGGCGCGAACCCATGGTTCAGACAGGAACCTTCAGAAGGTAATGACGTGTATAAACTGGCACCCTTTGATCTAAACACAAGCGGATTACAGGGTGGCTACTACAGCGACCTTTATTATGAAGTGTCACTGAACTACGCAAGATCGTTCGGCAAGCACAATGTTTCTGCACTGGGACTTTTCAACCGCCAGGAGAAAAACTCGGGAACAGATTTCCCATACTATAATGAAGGTCTGGTAGGAAGGGTAACCTATGATTATAACCGCAAATACCTGTTTGAGTTTAATATTGGTTATACAGGCTCTGAAAGGTTTGCCCCGGGCAACAGGTTCGGTACATTCCCTTCAGTTGCAGTCGGATATGTTATTTCTGAGGAACCGTTCTTCAAGAATGCTGTTCCTTGGATGAACAGGCTGAAGATCAGGTATTCCGATGGTTATGTAGGAAGTGACTATGCAAGAACCCGCTGGCTATACAGCAGTTCCTACTATACAGATAATGCAGGTTATATACATGAGGAAGCGTTGGCCAATACTCTGGCTCAATGGGAAAGAGCACATAAAAGAGACATCGGTGTTGAAATGAGCCTCTTCAATAATCTTATAACACTTACTGTCGATGCTTTTGATGAATTCCGTGACAAAATGCTTGTTACACCGAAAAGTCCTACCATGCTTATCGGCCAGACCTTCAAGGAGATGAACCTTGGTAAGGTCAAAAAGCATGGTATTGAAGCTGAACTGGAATTCAGGACGAGCCCTTCACCAAACTTCGAATATTGGGTGAGAGGCGTTTTCGGATGGAATGAGAACAGGGTTGTTTTCAAGGATGACCCGGAGTTATACCCCGATCATATGAAGCTTGCAGGCAAACCACTCACAGAAATGCTTAACGCTGAGTACAGCCTTGAAGGTCTCGAACTTAACGGGGTTGAGCTTACAGGGACAGGATATTATACGACTATCGACGATATTCATAACAATGTTGCTCCAATTGATTATACCAAGACATATGTAGGAGACTATCTATACCTTGATTATAATGCTGACGGAACAGTCAACACACTTGATAAGCATGCTATCCCGGGTTTGACATTTCCTCCGATCACCTATTCATTCTCAGGAGGATTTTCCTGGAAGAACCTTGATTTCAATATCCTCTTCTCAGGCAACCAGGGAAAATATGTTCAGTACAACCAGGCATTTGAGGTTGAATTCATCAAGGGCGACCTTCGCGTTCATAAATCAGCGCTTGACTACTGGACACCCACAAACCAGGATGCAACTCATGCAACCATGCACTACAGCGGATCATCAAGCCAGGATAACCTTGTATGGGGAGGCGGAGAAGCCGACAGAGGGTATCAGACAATCATCAAAGACCGTTTCTTCAGGAACGCTTCGTACCTCAGGCTGAAAGATATTTACCTCGGTTATACAATCAAATCCGCAGCTCTGAACAAGGCAATAGGTATTGGAGACCTTGTTGTTTATGTCACAGGGAGCAATCTCCTGACTTTCACTCCTCTGATCGAGGGCGACCCTGAAGCCACGAACTTCTACCAGGGATATTATCCCCAGATGACAACATTCAGGGGCGGAATTAAAATTGAATTCTAATTTTCAAGACAGTAATTATGAAAAAACATTTTATACTGCTTATAATATTGGGTATGAGTCTGGCATTTACCACCTCATGCCTTAAGGAATACCTCGACAAGGCTCCTGAATCAGGTCTGACTGATGAAATTGTCTTCACGAAATATGCGAACTACAAACTGTTTTTCGATGCAGTTTACGACGGCAGGAAATATTATAACAACGGCTGGCGCGACACATGGAATTATAAGAGCACCTGCCCGCTATATATAGACTGCTGGGACCAGAAGTATGTTATCAACTCAGTTACTGATGCATGCGACCAGGGCCGTTATATGGAAGGCCAGGCATGGAAGAGCGGAAACATGTCGGAAACAATAATAAGCAAATTGTGTTACGACGGCTCGCGAAGGCCTATCATGGGTGCCTGTCTGGATAATATCAGGGTATGCAACATCGCAATCCGGAATGCCGACAGGGTGCAGGATGCCACTGAGGATGAAATGAACGATTTCCTGGGGCAGGCTTATTTCATGAGAGCTTTATTCCACTATACCCTTTTCAGATTCTGGGGACCGTTCCCTTATATGGATTATATAATGACACTTGAGGATAAACCATGGGATGATGCACGTCTTCCAAAGAACGATTATCTGCAGAAGTGTGTTCAGGATTGGGATTCCGCATTCTATTACTTCAATCTGTGTGACATAATACGGAGGGATCCTGGAACACTTGAATATGGCACGTACCAGATGCACCGTCCCAACGGGATGGCTGCTAAGGCATATAAAGCAAGAGCTCTGCTCTATGCCGCAAGTCCGCTTAATAACAGTAAGGGTGTCAGCGAATGGCAGGATGCCGCAGTCGCCTCATGGGAAGCCATCCAGTTGGCTGAATCCAATGGTGTTATCATTCTTCCACTTACAGATGCGAGCAAAAATGACCGTCACCTTAATTTTTATGATGCAGAGGTATGTAAAGAGAGCATCTGGACACGTTCACTTGGAAAACGGACCTGGAACTGGGGAGGTGGCAGCGGAGAGATAGCATCAATGTGGGGTGGCCATTTTATGAATCATTCTTCAGCCTCTGGAATAAATCCCACTCAAAACTGGGTTGACAAGTATGAAACTAAATGGGGAGATCCGTTGAATACACCGGCTGACAGGGAAGCTGCAGCAGCACTCAGCCATTACAATGAGCAGCAACCTTTCAAGGACAGGGACCCGCGTTTTTACACGGATATCATCTATAACGGCAGCCCGGCTACCGGATGGAAAAATGGCAAAGCAAATATCTATATGGACGGGTCGACTCCTTCAGAACTGCTGACAACTGACTTTAACGGCAGAACCTATACCGGGTATGCTTTCAGGAAATTTTGGGCAAACAACAGTCAAAAAAACAACAGTGTTAATACGTACTGGTCTGAACCATTATGTCGTCTTTCAGAGCTTTACCTCGATTATGCTGAAGCTGTAAATGAAGGCTGGGGCCCAACAGGAACTGCCGGAGGATCTTCATTGAATGCGTATGACGCTATCGATGTGATAAGGCTAAAGTCGGGTATGCCGGCTATTGACAGAGCGAAATATCCTGATGCAGCTTCACTCAGGCCGCGGATCAAGAATGAGCGCAACATTGAGCTCAGCTTCGAACAGGAGTTTTACTACGACGATATACGCCGATGGATGGAGCTCCCACAGGTAATGGGTAGCAAACTGTATGCAGTTATCCCACAAAAAACGACTGTTTCTGCCACTTACCCGGATGGATTCGTTTATAGCCGTACTTTGCTCCCCATTGATCGTCAAACAGCCTGGGAAGAGGGTATGTACTATCTACCTTTCCTGAATTCAGATGCTCTGAAAATGGAGAATTTTGTAGCAAACATAGTCTGGTAAAATGAACCATATAAAACGAAAGTTTATGAGATTTAATAATATTTTATACCAAAAAATCAGATTTGCCGGGCTATTCGTCCTGCTTGTACTTCTGGCATTACCAGTTACCGGACAGGTTCAGAGAGAGAAAAAAGTCAGGCAGCTGTTCGACGTCGTTCTTAAAGTAGTTAACGAGAACGGAGCGCCGATCGCGGGTGCATCAGTGGTTGTGGGGGAGGGTATTACCCATGCTTTAACCGATGCTAACGGTGCAGCGACATTCAAAGGGTATCCCGAGGATGTTGTAACCATAACTGCTTTTGAATATGATAAAAAGGTAGTGCCTATTATTGACGTTGTAAACGCCAATACAGTTACTCTTATCAGAGGCAAAATTCACATGACTTCTGGTGATGTGGTACAAATGCCTTTTACCGCGTTGAAAAGGCGCAACCTTACTGGTCCAGAAGTTGTAATTGACCGATCCTGGTTTTCTCACTATCCGTCAACTGATATTCGTAATTCCCTTACAGGAATATCTTCAATGTACGATGTCAGGGAAAACGATGGTTCTCCGGGTATGAGCCCTCTGGAAGGACTGCAACAGTACCAAGGCCTTTCAAACAGTTATGGTTCTACAGATAAGTTTAGCGGAATGCCATATATAATCCTTGATGATATGCCGGCAGAAATCCAGGAACTTATTATCGATCCTTCTGAGATTGAATCTGCCACCCTGGTGAAGGGAATCCTGGGGACAGCAATGTATGGTCCTGCAGCAACAGGCGGAGTTCTGTACCTCAAAACAAAACAGGGTGTAAAAAATGAAAGGTTGCTGCATATAGATATTGAAAACGGTGTAAGTGTTGTCGACAGGATGCCGGGTTACGTTTCCGGGGCTGAGTATGCAGGGCTTAATAACCTGGCACGGGAAAACAGCGGATTGCCTCCAATCTATACTAATGAGGCAATACTTGCTTTTAAAAAGAATGATGGCTACGACCTCACATACCCCAACACCAATTTCAGGGATATGATGCTGGATAATACAATGGAATTCAGGAGAGTGAACGTATCATCGTCAGGTGGTAACGATATTGTCCAGTATTATTCGTACCTGGGCTATGCGGGTGAAGGCGATATTATCGACATGGGTTCAAAGTCCGATTACAACAGGATAACAGCACGGCAGAATGTAAATGTAAAGATCAATAACCAGCTTAGTGCACAGTTCAGTTTTTACGGTAATCTTACCTTTCGCCGTTCACCCAACTACGGATACGACTCGGATTATTCATCTGAAGGCACAGGCAACTCAACACTTACTCTTACTGAATTGCCCTCAATACTTGACGACATTCGTACCGTTCCACCGGTTGCCTACCCGATATGGGCTTATTTTGATGAATCAAGCAACACACCATGGTACGGGATCACTTCTATTTATACGAACAACCTGATAGGCAATATTCTCGACCAGGGATTTTACACTGACAAAGGACGTACCGGCGTTTCAAACCTGAAGCTCACTTATGATGCAAGTAGCATTCTTAAAGGCCTAAAATCGGAAACCTATTTTGGATTCAATATCCACAATACAGCGCGTATTGGAAAAACGAATGACTACCTGGCATATACTGTAAATGTTTCACCCACCGACACTGTACTAACACCATATTCAGGTCATTCACTAAGTAAGATGGCCGATCTTTACAAGCTGATGGACTACTATTTTCAGCGTTTTATGCTCTATCAGAGATTCAGCTTTGAGAGGTCATTCGGAAGCAGCAGTCTGCAGGCAAGCGCAATGTACCACCAGTTACTCTCATATATTAACGGTATCGAGGAACCGCAACGCCAGAGGAGCATCCTGGGAACAATTACATATAACCTTCAGGACAAATATCAGTTCCAGGGGGTTTTGAATTATGCAGGTAACTCAAGCTTTGCAAAAGATTACCGTAACATACTGAACTGGTCCATAGGTGGCGCCTGGATAATTACAGATGAGGATTTTATGCCTGATATTAATTTCCTTGATTACCTTAAACTGCGTGTCCAGGGCGGCGTGGTAGGGAATGAAACATATTTTCCGAACCTTTATGATGTTGACAGGTGGTCAAACACATCAACGACCAGCACATCAACTCCATACGGCTTCGGGGCATACACTCAAAACAGATGGTTTGGAAGTTCAACGGAGGCAGCTATTAACCGGGCTTATCTTTCAAGAACCGGTAATCCTTTACTTACATGGGAGAAAAGAAATGAGATAAATGCCGGGCTTGATGCAGTACTCTTTAACGAAAAGGTCACATTGGGCATCAACTATTATAACTGGCTCGTTGACGGCTCAATTTCCCAAACTACATCAAACATGCCTTATGTTGCTGGATATAACGGTACAAGACCGTATCAGAATTTTAACCAGACACGGTACAATGCCGTTGGTGCTGACCTTTCTTTCACCCATAGGGTAGGAGACCTCACAGTAGTCATTGGAGCCAATGCAGCCACCTCTAAAGGTAAAAGGGTGAAATATGATGAACCCCAATACAGGAATGATTACCAGTTCAGAGCTGGCAAGATTTCCGATGCCATCTTCGGCTACAGTTACCTTGGCAAGTTTACATCAGATGCTGAAGCCCAGGGAGGCAGCAGCACACCGTTGCAGTTATTCGATGCCGAGCTCCATGCCGGTGACCTTAAGTATGCTGATTTGAATAAGGATGGTTTCGTTGATGAAACTGATCAGCAAGTTATCGGAAATTCTTCACCGCGCCTCTATTATGGACTGAATGTATCGCTGAAATACAAAAACTTCGATCTGTTCGTACTTGGCGCCGGAAGGGCATTTTATGACATAGTGCTGAATAACGCTTATTACTGGAACGGCTGGGGTGACAACAATTACTCCAATTTTGTAGCTGAGAACATCGGCGGGGCATATCCAAAGCTGACATATTACAGGGTGTACAACAATTTTCAAACATCCGAGTTCTGGCTTACAAAAGGAGGATTCTTCAAGATCCAGAATGTAGAGTTAGCTTATACAATTCCGGCAAAGATGCTCCAGTTCATGAGTGGCCGCGCTGTCAAGATCTACGTGAGGGGAGCCAACCTTCTTACCCTGTCAGGCGTCAAGGATGTTGACCCTGAATCAATAAATTCAGGCGTTGAAGTCTACCCGTTGTTCAAAACATTCTCCGGCGGAGTTAAATTTAATTTCTAATCTATGGTAATTATGAAGACGAAGAAAATAACAATATTATTCGGAGCATTAATAATCTTAATCAGCTCTTGTAAAGATTACCTCGACCCATGGCCAAACGGGAACTACGACAATGAGAACATCTGGGAATACCAGAACATGGTGCAGGGTATCATAAATAGGTGTTATGATAATATTGATGCTTACTCTGTCGGAAACTCATACAGGACCTATAACGACAACGAGGGTGCTTTTCTTGATGGTGTAACCGACGATGCTGTAATAACAAGCACAGCTAATACGTTGCGCAGGTATGCTGTCAATGCCATGACAAGCTCAAATGATCCTTTCGCTACCTATTGGGACCGTGACTACAGAACAATTTCCCAGTGCAATATTTTTCTGAAGGACGGGCGGGGCTACAATACCAGGTATATGGTGAAAACTACATTTAATGACCAGGTGAGAACCCGTCTGCAGGGTGAGGCATATGCCCTTCGTGCATTCTTTGAATGGGACCTTCTGCAGAAATTTGGCGGCAAGGGAACAAACGGACAGATGCTTGGTTTCCCGATAATTACAGATGTGATCGATCCATACAGCGATATCAATTATGCCCGCGACACTTTTGATGATTGTGTCGCACAGATAATCAAAGACTGTGATTCAGCTTTGTATTACCTGCCTCTGGCATACAGGGATTTCCTTTACCCGGGATTATCCTCTTCCGAAATGCAATACCTTGGTGCTAGGTATTGGAACCGTTTTGACGACACGGGTGTGTGGGCAATCAAGGCAACTGTATACCTGACATGGGCCAGCCCAAGATTTAATCCAACAAATGATCTGGCCCGCTGGGACAGCGCTGCAAAATACGCCAAGAAGCTTGTTGACTTCAAACTTGTCACTGACAATGTTGCTTCAGCCAGCGCCAGCTTCAGGCCTACAGCAAAGGTTGACTGGTTTAATCCAAACTCACCTGAGATAGTCTTTTCAACCCGTTATATCACCGGACAGACCTATATGGAAAGGATGTTCTATCCGGGCGGATTCCAGGGTAACGGCGAGTTGGGAGCAACCCAGGAGATTGTTGATGCATTCGGAGATAACCTAGGCTATCCAATAACTCATCCCTCATCCAACTATGATCCGCTAAATCCATATGCAAACCGTGATCCGAGGTTCTATTCAGTGATCTTCTACAATGGTGCAAAAGCCAACAGACTGAATGACGTGGCAAAACCGATGTACACTTTTGAAAACTGGAACGTTGGGGTCACCGCACCAGGTAAGGATGTGGCCGGAGCAAGGTCAGATAACAGCCGCACGAACTACCATATTAAAAAATATATTTATATGGATGTCAACTGGGAGGATAAAAGTGTAAAAAATGCACCGCATTCAAAATTCATTTATCGCTGGGCACAATTCGTACTTGCATTTGCAGAGGCTGCCAACCATGTGACCGGTGATCCAAACGTTGCGCTATACGGCATGACACCAAAGGCTGCCATCAAGTATTTAAGAGAAAGGAACACGTATGACAATGCTGTTCCCGGTTTCAAAACTACAGATCCATATCTTGATGAAGTTGTGTTAGCAGGCGAAGCCGCATTCGATGCATTCGTGAAAAATGAACGCAGGATCGAAACATGCTTCGAAGGAATGAGGTTCTATGATCTTCGCCGGTGGACAACCGGTGATGCTCCGGGAGAAGGAAACTGGGAAGCAGTTATTAATCAGCCTGTCCACGGTGCATATATTACCGAAACGGCACCCGGAACATATACATACGACCTTGGTTGGGAAGTTGAAACGAGAGCAGTTCCGTCACCATACAATCCCATTCCGTATTATGAGATGCTGAGGATGGATAAGCTTGTTCAGAACGTAGGATGGCCTACATGGAACTAACATATTAAAAGAAACAGTTATGAAAAAAATATTAGCTTTAATAGTTCTTTCGATAGCGATGGTTTCATGCTACGAAGAATATCTCCTTGACTATCCGTACACCGCCATCTACTTCTATTTGCAGCAGGATGTGCGTACGTTTGTTGTGGGAGAGGGAATGTCGTTTAAAGTAGGCGCTACCCTGGGAGGTGTTAGGGAGAATGCTGTTGACCGAAATGCAAACTTCACACTTGACAACTCCCTGATCACCCTTGCACGCCTTGATAAGATGCAATTTGCATCGCAGACATATATAACTGCTGCAACAGCCAATGTAGCTGCCCTGGAGCTGCTGCCTGCTTCTCATTACACATTGTCTGACAATTCAAAAATTGTTATTAAATCTGGTTCACATACAGGGACGATCACTATAAAAGCTGACTCACTGGCTTTCACTAACGACTCACTGAAAACCACCAGGAAGTCAACCTACGTTCTGCCCTTCAGGCTCACAGATGCAGATGCTGACTCACTTCTCTATGCAAAGAGAACCAATGTTGTCGGGGTTATACTGGAAAACAAGCTTTTCGGCAAATACTGGCATGGCGGTTCTGCATTGGTGGAAAGGCCGACACTGAGCGATACCACAATCAAGTACTTTATGGCCATACCAACCGTCAACGAGAATCAGGTATGGGTTTTGAACACTGCAGGACCAAGCACCCTGTATTGCGGATCATATATGAACAAAGCGATCGTGGCAACCGATACAATAATGAAGCTGACTCTTAAAGGGAACAAGGTTTACCTGAGCGCAGGACCGGATGCCCCGTTTGTTATTACACCTGACGGTGAATCAACATTTAACAATGCCAAACTTCTGCAGGACAGGAGAATATACCTGAATTATAAATTTACCGACACCGGAACCGGGTATACCTATCATTGCACCGACACATTACGTTTCCGCAACAGGATTCGTGATGGTATAAATGAGTGGCAGGATGAGAATCCGTCACACTATGAGAAATAACCCCTCCCAACCCTCCCCTCTAGGGGAGGGCTAAAATACTTAAAGAGCACCGCTACTGAAAGGCGGTGCTCTTTTTATTACATGTACTCACCCCCTTCTTTTCCCCCTCTCTGCTGGCGCAAAGAGGGGGAAGGTTTTTTGATATAATAAGTTGTATTATATATATTTACATTACAAAAAGTATTTAAATGACTGATTTTAAAAAATTTGATTTTCAGGAAATAAAAAGGCATGCACAGGAACTCAGAACCAACCTAACAGATTCTGAAAAAGTTTTATGGAAAGAATTAAGAGGAAGAAAGCTTTCAGGTTATAAGTTTTTGCGCCAGCATCCGATCCTTTATAAGGGGAACTTAGTCAGGTTCAACTATTTTATTGCAGATTTTTATTGTAATGAAAAAAAGGTTGTCATTGAACTTGACGGTCCAATTCATGATGTAAATGAAGAATATGATACATTCAGGGATTCTGAACTACAAAATCTTGGGATTCGCATTTTAAGGATAAAAAATGAAGAGTTAATAAATATGGACGAAGTCTTACAGAAAATCAAAGTATTCATGGATTCAATGATCAATAATAAATAAATCACCCCCTCTTTGCGCAAGCAGAGAGGGGGCTGGGGGGTGAGTTCATGTAATAAATGAAGCAGGGGAGGGGTTGGGGAGAGGTCATAAGAAAATGGGAATGGATTGATTGATGGATTAAATACAATTGTAAAAGAATTTAGATGTGATTATATACAATTATAAAAGACACTTGAAATCTTTTTTGTCAATAAATTAACATTGAGTATTTTTATTGAAGGAAAAACTGCATCTATGAGGACACTTTTTACATTTTTTTTACTGGCATACTGCTTTGCGTTTTCTAATGCCCAGTACAAATCTGCCAATACTGCAAAAAGCACCCGGATCGAAAAAAACATCAACTCTCAATGGACATTCAATTATTTCCCTGATGAAAAGGCAGACACAGGATACGAATCTCCCGGTTTTGATGATTCAAAATGGCCGGCGGTCAGCATCCCTCATACATGGATGACATACGAAACAACAGGGGATATCCACCCATTCATAAAGAATGCTGCAGAAAACGATAATCCTTACTGGTGGACAGGCTGGGGCTGGTACCGGAAACATTTCTCAATTAAAAAGGAATTCAGCGGAAAGAAGGTTTTTATTGAGTTTGAAGGCGTCCAGAAATATTGTAAAATCTGGATCAACGGCAAATACCTTGGTGACCATAAGGGAGGTTATGGATCTTTTGATTTTGATCTGACAGGTTTTATTAATGAAGGTAAAGACAATGTCATTACTGTTGCTGTAAACAATGAGCAGAAAGATCAGTTCAGAATTCCGCCCATGGCAGCAGGCAATTTTAATGTTTATGGTGGTATTTACCGCGATGTGACCATCGTTCTGAAAGATAAGCTTTATATACCTATGCAGGGATCCGCAGCTCATGAAGGAGGTACTTTTGTAACTACACCGAAGGTTTCCATAAAAGAGGGAGTTGTCCGTATACAGACATGGGTAAAAAATGATTACTCTCAACCGAAGGAGTGTATCCTGAACACTTATATTCTTGATGCAGCAAATAAAGTGGTCCAGGTACTGACATCAAGAAACACCATTAATGCAGGTCAGCTGTTTAAGTTTGATCAGACCTCAAAACCTGTTAAGAATCCGCATCTCTGGTCAAATGAAAATCCCTACCTGTATAAGATTCAATCAGAATTGGTTGACGGGAAGACGATTGTTGATAATTATTCCAGCCCTCTGGGTTTCCGCTGGTTCCGTTGGGACTACAAGGAAAACTACCTTTATGTGAATGGCAAAAAAATGGTCATTCATGGTGGTAACCGTCACCAGGAATATCCCTGGCTTGGTGATGCAATACCCAAATGGATCACTGTTATGGACTTCAGGGATATTGCAGAAAACCTGAATTATAACTTTATGCGGACTGCCCATTATCCACATGACAGGCTGGTGTATGACCTTACTGATAAATATGGAATTGTAATAAATGAAGAATCTCCGAGTATAAAGAACCAGGAATTTTCTCCTGAAGTGCAGGAACAGCAAATGAAGGAGATGATACGGCGAGACCGTAACCACCCTTCAATAATGTTCTGGAGCATGGGGAACGAGACTAACCATGCAGTTGATTCGAAATTTGCAGTAGCCGAGGATACAACAAGAATCATTACCGCGCGTCGTGTACTTGATGGTTCAGCCGGAGCCTATGTTACCCATACCGACGAGAATCTGGCAATTGAAAACCTGCTTAGATGCACAATCCGCGGCTGGTATAATAAGGATGTTAAAAACCTGGAACCATCCGACCAGCAGTATTGCGGAACTGAGGAACACCAGCAGAATATGCTTAAGGCCAGCGGCCGGTTTGGTACCGGCAACCTGTGCACCTGGCTCTACGAAGATCATGGTGCCGACCGCGAATACATGAATGCCCCGCTTCTGCATGTAAATCCAAAAGGATATGTCGATGTTTACAGGATTCCGAAATATGCCTATTATTTCTGGCAGGCTACATATTATGAAAAACCAATGGTTTTCATACAGCCTCATTTCTGGCGTTCCCAATATCTTGGACAGAAAAAAGATATTGTTGTTAATTCCAATTGCGACAGGGTTGAACTTAAAGTGAACGGAGTAAGCAAAGGATTTCAGGCACCTGATGAGACGAATTTCCATAGTGTGATATTTGAAGATGTAGCAATTGAAAAAGGGACACTGAGCGCTGTGGCAAGCAAAGGAGGGAAGACAGTTACTGCACAAATAATAATGGCAGGGGAACCGGCAAAGATAGTTCTATCAGGTTCCCATCAGAAGATTAAAGCCGATCGTGGTTCAGTTGCAATAATAACTGCAGATATTGTTGATTCAAAAGGGAATCACATTTATGGTGCCAACAACACAATAAAATGGGCAGTTACAGGTCCTGCAACTCTAGCAGGGCCGCCTGTATACGAATCGGATATAAATAAGTATCACCAAATGGATGGTGTATGGTATATGGATATGCCGGTATCTAATGTCATCAGATCGACAGGTAAGCCCGGCAGGCTCCATATTACAGTGTCAGCAAGCGGTCTGGCATCCGGTTCATTCGATATTGAGGCTGAAGAGATAATGCCAGATAATTCCGTTATAATTGAACCAATCCTGGGTGATGAAGGACGAAAACCGGTCGCAAAAGCAACCCTGATATTTGACAGACTGGAAGAGGTGCCTCAGGAGATCAAGTTAACATATAATGAATTCAATGCCGGTTCTTCAGATAAATCAGGATATGCCAGACTCATCAGGAAGCATATAATGAATAACAATCCTTCAGTTGATTCCTCATCAATTGAATTTATATCGCTTATCGATCTTTTTACATCTCATCTTTTAAACAATAACGGTCGCCTGGTAGCTGATGATTATAATTTCAATGTGGAACATTATAATAATTGCAGGTTAATTTCAGGGTATATTAATGCTACCAAACTTCCGGCTGTATTCAAAGAAGGGCTGAAGAAATACTATACAGACGCAATTATATGCAGGGGCAGTGAAAAAAATGCCGGTGATGAGATGAACTGGATGAACTGGATACCATCGGGAGGAACTGTTGTTGTTTCGCAGGAAGGAAATACTCCTTCCTGGCCTAAAGGAACAATTGTGACAGGCAAAAATGATCTTGCCGATCTGATCACTGAGGTATATCCGGTTTTTTTAAAATACAATGAAGAGGCAAAAGAACGAGCCCTGACTTTTATAAGCAAGATGAATCCTTACATACAGATCATTTCCGTCAGTGATCAAAGCAGGGAGGGAGATGAGAAGAAGATTACAAAGATTTCATATACAGCAGAAAAAGGAAAGCCGATACTTATACCATTAATAAAGTTTATCACAGAATAGTCATCTGATCCTCAAATAGGCTGCCCCCCTGCCCCCCTAAAGGGGGGTTAAAATCAGGACGCAATTTAGCCCCCCTTTAGGGGGGATGGGGGGTGAAACAAATGGGTTCACATAGGTATAATTTAACTGAATAATGAATGAGAATAAGATTCTAACCTATTTTTTATTGGTAGTTCTTCTTTTAAGAATCAATGATTCTATAGCCCAGAATCCCGTAGCAGATGGCTACAAAGGCATCTGGTTCACGCTGGGGCAGTTTTCGGAGTACGGCGATAAGTATTCCGGAGGACTTGGAACCTATACAGCAGACCATATACCAATTGCTGTATATTCTCCTGAGGCCGGGAAAACATTTTTTGTTTATGGAGGGACAACTAAAGCTGATGAGAAGCATCTTCTTATCATGATCTCTTACTATGATCACCGCACTAATATGGTCCCCAGGCCGGTTATTGTTTATGATAAAATGGGTATTGATGATCCGCATGATAATGCTGCATTATCAATAGACAATGAAGGATTCATTTGGGTATTCATAAGTGGAAGAGGTCAGTCAAGGCCCGGGTATATTTTTAAAAGCCTGGCCCCTTATTCAATAGAAAGTTTCGAGAAAATTCTTGAAGATGAAATGACTTATCCTCAGCCATGGATAGTGAACGGGAACGGATTCCTCTATATGTTTACAAAATATACAAAAGGACGCGAATTATACTGGTCAACAAGCACTGATGGCAAAAAATGGTCTGAAGATCATAAGCTTGCAGGTATGGGAGGCCATTACCAGGTTTCAAATATATACGGAGATAAGCTTGTCTCTGTCTTTAATTACCATCCCGGAGGAAATGTGGATAAGCGGACAAACATTTATGCTGTTCAGACCAGCGATATGGGAAAGACATGGAGGACAATCGAAGGGAGAGTAATTCAACCTCCACTCTCTGACCCTCATAATGAAGCTCTTATAAAGGATTATGAAGCCGAAAAAAAGCTTGTTTATATTAACGATCTGAATTTTGATTCATATGGCAATCCTGTCATACTTGCCATTATCAGCAGAGACTTCAGACCAGGTCCTGCCGGCGATCCGCGCGAATGGATTGTCATACACTGGAAAAATGACCGGTGGAATTTTCATAAGGTATGTGAATCAACTCACAATTATGACATGGGTTCACTGTACATTGAAGGGAAAAACTGGAAAATAATCGGCCCGACAGAACCAGGCCCGCAAAAGTACGGAACCGGTGGTGAGATTACGATGTGGATGAGTAAAGATGAAGGTAAGACCTGGACGAAGATACGTAATGTTACTGAAGAAAGTGTGCTTAATCATTCCTATGTAAGACGACCGGTAAATGCACATAAGGATTTCTACGCCTTCTGGGCTGATGGTGATGCAGACAAACTCTCTGAATCCCATTTGTACTTTTCAAACAAAAATGGAACTAAAGTCAGGCAACTGCCATATGAAATGAACAAGAATTTTCAAAAGCCAATCAGAATAAAATGAGGTGTAATTATATTCTTTATATTGGAGTCATTAAAATAGAATTTTTAGATCTGGTTTTTTTTAACCACAAAGTATCACAAAGGATTTTCACAAAGTATCACAAAGGGAAAATTATAAATTATGAATGTAGAAGAAGTATTTAAAAAAGTTTTGGATTGTTCGTTTCAGGTCCATACAGCACTTGGGCCGGGGTCGCTTGAGAGTGCATATTTAGAGTGTTTGTTTTACGAACTTACACAATCTGTTTTAAATGTAGAAAAACAAAAACCTTTACCACTTATTTTTAAGGAGGTCAAACTTGAAGCTGGATATAGAATTGATTTGTTAGTAGAAAATGAAATAGTTGTAGAAATTAAATCAATTGAGGCATTATGTGATATTCATATGGCGCAGATACTCATATATATGCAGCTATCAGGTTGCAAATTAGGTTTGTTAGCCAATTTTAATGTAAGACACCTTAAAGATGGAATAAAACGAGTAATTCTATAAACCTTGGTGTGACTTTGTGATGTACTTGGTGAGCCTTTGTGGTAAAAAAAAATATACATATCTTTCAGTTATTTATTAATTCACTAAAGCTATGAAAATCAAATTATTATTCGTTGTATGTTTATTTAGTCTTCCACTTCTGATAAGGTCTCAAATACCACAAGATGTATATAAGAAGCCTCTGAAAGAGGTTATGACGGATATTGAAAAGAGATATAAGATAAAGTTCCAGTACAACGAAAGTCTTGTTAAGGGAGTTGATGTAATGTACCCGACATGGCGGTATCGCCCAGATATTGAAACAACACTGACAAATATCCTGATGCCGCTTGAAATGATCTTTAAGAAAACCGGCGACAATATTTACCAGATCAGTAAGTATGAATACTACAGGCGACCTGTTGAAGAGGGGAAGAAACATCTTGACCGGCTCCTTGCCAGTTACCCGGTAGTTTCTGCATGGGAATCCAGGAAATCTGAATTAAGGAAGTGTATCACTGAACAAATGCAGCTTTTTCCCTTTCCAAAGAAGACGCCGCTTAATCCTGTTTATACTGCAATCAGGAAATTTGAAGGTTATACAGTGCAGAATGTTGGTATTGAGACAATTCCCGGCTTCTACCTCTGTGGTTCTCTTTACCGGCCAGCCAAAGGGAAAGGTCCGTTCCCGGCTGTACTTTCACCACATGGACATTTTAACAGTACTGATCTGAATGAAAATGGCAGGTACCGGCCTGATCAGCAGTACAGATGTGCCATGCTTGCAAGGATGGGAGCAGTGGTTTTCAGTTATGAGATGTTCGGTTACGGAGAATCTCTTCTGCAGATAGATAAAGCCGATCATAAAACCGGACTGGCTCTTACAATGCAGACTTTGAATTCTATAAGAGTGATTGATTTTCTTAGTTCTTTGCCTTATGTCGATGCGAAAAGAATAGGTGTTACCGGCGAATCGGGAGGGGGAACGCAAACTTTCCTTGTGACAGCTCTCGATGACCGGATTACTGTCAGTGTTCCGGTGGTAATGGTGTCCTCTTACTTTTACGGGGGCTGTGCCTGCGAAAGCGGGCTGCCAATCCATTCATGTACTGATCTAATGACGAACAACGCCGAGATTGCGGCAATGGCATCACCGCGTCCTATGCTGGTTATTTCTGATGGCGACGACTGGACAGAAGATGTTCCTGATATTGAATACCCTTATCTTAAAAAAGTTTATGGACTTTATGGGAAACAGGAATATGTCGAAAACGTCCACCTGGCAAATGAAGGCCATGATTATGGTGTTTCAAAAAGAATGGCAATGTACGATTTTATGGCTCGTCATCTTGGATTGAATATCAATGCCGTAAAGGACAAAACAGACAAAATTGATGAATCAAAGGTGACTATTGAGAAATATGAAGCATTGCTTGTTTTCGGTAAGGAAGGCAAGCTGCCACTAAATGCGGTTAAAGGAGCAGGCGCTGTTCGGGAATCATTAAAATCAGTGCAATAAGAAGATTTTAATATTGATAATAATAAGTTCATATATAAGGTAAACACGACCAGATTATTATTAATTTTATAAAAGAGAATATCTTTACATCAATACTCAGGTTTGACAGAATGTATAAGAAAACTGTGCTTCTGGCTCTGATATCACTTTTCTTTGTGGATCCCGGTACCCTATTTTCTCAGAATCCTAAGATGGATGGTTATAAGGGTATCTGGTTCAATGCTGGTCAGTTCCAGGAGTACGGTTACAAGTTTTCAGGTGGGGTCGCTACATTTGCTTCCCGGTACAGACCTATTGCAATTTATTCTCCAGAGGTTAAGAAAACATTCTTTGTATATGGCGGTACGACTAGCGCTGATGAAAGACATCTTCTTATAATGATTTCGTATTTTGATCACAGGTATAACGTAGTACCAAAACCGGTTATTGTTTATGATAAAATGGGGGTGAGCGAGCCCCATGACAATGCATCTCTTTCAATCGACTCCAATGGTTTTTTATGGATTTTTATCAGCGGAAGAGGCAGAACACGACCGGGACTGATATTTAAAAGCTCGAAACCTTATTCCATTGATAGTTTCGAAAAGATATTAGATTGGGAGATGATATCACCGCAACCATGGTGGATGAAAGATTATGGATTTTTGCTGATGTTTTCAAAAAATATAAAAGGGCGGGAGCTTTACTGGAGTTCAAGCACTGATGGAAAAACATGGATCACGAGTCAGAAACTTGCCGATATGGGCGGACATTTCCAGGTATCAAATGTTTTTGGGAACAGACTGGTAACGATATTTAATTACCATCCGTTAGGGAATACTGACAAACGAACAAATCTTTATCTGCTCCAGACTGAAGATATGGGCAAGACCTGGAAATCCGTCGATAACAAGATCGTCAAAACTCCAATTGTTGATATTATTAATGAAGCCTTAATAAAGAATTATGAAATTGAAGGAAAACTCGTTTATATCAAAGATCTGAATTTTGATAAAAATGGAAATCCGGTGATATTGGTTATCCTGAGCGGAGATTCCAGTCCAGGTCCGAAGGGTGGGCCAAGGGAATGGATGATAATTCACTGGAAAGATAATAAATGGAATTTTAATAAGGTATGCGAATCAACCAACAACTATGATATGGGATCTCTCTATATTACGGATAACGAATGGAGAATAGTTGGTTCCACAGAACCTGGTCCTCAGAAATATGGAAGTGGGGGCGAAATGGCTTTGTGGATCAGCAGGAATGAAGGAATTGACTGGGATAAGGTACGTAATATTACCACAAAAAGTATATACAATAACTCTTTTGCACGGCGTCCGCTGAATGCACAGAAGGATTTCTATGCATTTTGGGCTGATGGAGATGCGGACCAGTTTTCAATCTCGAGGTTGTACTTTACCAATGAAAAATGCAACAGGGTTTGGATGTTGCCCTATGATATGAAAAAGGACTTGGAAAGGCCAGTCAGAATAAAATAAATTTAATGAAGATTATAAAACTTTACCGCATTGTCATGCAGGATCATTTTTGCTACAGTTTTTGCTTCAGACTCAGACAAATACCCATCCCTGACTTTACTGATTAAAACATTCGAAATAATTTGTTTCGCAATTATCAATTCACCATAAATATTTTCGACACATCTGTAATCGCCTCCGAAAGCCATTATTTTACTGGCAGGCACAGTTTCAAGCCATTCATTCAGATATCTCTCGCTGTATGTTGGTGAAATGGCAAAAGCCCAGTTCATATCAATAAAGACATTTTTGAAATTTTTTGCAAGAGTAGAAAGTTCCCCTCCAAAAGGATAACTGCCATGGTATAATGTAAAGTTAATATCAGGGTATTCTGTGAAAACATTGGCCAGCAATGCAGGATTGGAATTGCCGATTATGTTACCACCTCCTGCCTGTAGTCCAGTATGGATAGCTACAGGCAGTTTATATTTACCTGCCAGATCCAATAGCTGGTAAAACATGTAATCCTGGAGTGGTTTGGCATCCCTGTAAGAGATTACATGATCTTCATTGCCGTTAACAAGTGAACGAAATACTTTCCTCGCTGTTTCAGTTTCTACTTTATCAAAACTCAATGGACGTTTATATGCAATATTTATTTTAATTGCCACTATTCCATTTTTTACAGCATCTTCAAGAACCACTCTCATTGATTTGACGAAATCTTCGAGAGTATAGATCGGATCAATCTGCATCACCGCCAATGAATCAATTCTATACTTTGATCTTACTGATAACCAGGGCGAAAATTTTTTAGTGTACCGGAAGAAATCATCTTTCCCTGTAAGGTAATCGTCTTCCTGAATAAGGTAATCAATTCTGCATGAATCTCTTAGGATGCGATTAAACCAGTCAGTACTGTATGCCATTTTGATTTTTTCGGAAAGCGGTCCGACTGTAGATTCATTTAAGTCGGTTATTTTATACAGGTTTTCAATAGCAAGCAATACAACCCTGTTGAATGAGGTATTAAATGAATTTCGCCAGTATGGCTCAATTATTTTCCATTTATTAGTTGGTGTAAGTGGTTCATTGAATAATGAATTGAACAGGGAGTCAGGCATCCCTGAAGATATTAAGTCTTCATAGCTTTGCTGGTGTATAAGCAGCATAAAATCGAGGATATTGGTTTTTATCAACTGATCAGGATCAAACAAATGTTCATGGGTATCAACGATCCTCAATGAATCGATATAATTTTCAATACGACGTTCATATCCGAAAGCTGGTGATGATCTTATCTGTTGCTGGGCTCTTCCGGAAAAAGTAACACTAAACAGAATTAAGAATGATATTTGAAGTTTCATTAAGCGCAGGAATAAATCTTAATTGTTATACTTTCAGCACCAGTTCCCTTCTTTACCAGAAATCTGATCCCTCCCGGGATTATATAAAAGTGATCAGATAATACCATCTTCAGGAATGAAAAATATTTTGTCTGAAAGTTAGACCATTAATTATAATGAAATATTCCTGTTAAGTTTTTTTAACTTAATTTACATTTTAACAATTGTATGTTTATTAATATAAGACGGATCAATTTCAATCCCCAGTCCTGGTCCGGATGGAACAGTAATGACTCCTTCATCGCTTGATAGTGATGAAGTTTTACATTCGAAAGGCAGATCTTTATTGGATCCTTTAAATTCGTGATAGAGGCCGGCATTTGGCGTAGCTGAAACAAAGTGCATCATATACAGGTACCCAAGACCTCCCGAAATATGAGGAGTGCATTGTTTCCCGTATGTTTCCGCCATTCTGGCCACCTTCATTGACCTTATCATACCACCAAAATAGAACATATCAGGCTGCACTATCTGGAGGGCATCATTTGCAATAAGCCAGCGAAACATATGAAGGCTTGGTTCCTGCTCCCCTCCGGCGATCGGGATCGTTAAAGCATCGGAGACCTCTTTTGTCTCTTCATACCAGTCAAATGGTACAGGTTCCTCGTAAAAGTCAAATTTGTACTCCTCAAGTATCTTTCCGATCCTGATAGCTTCATCTGCAGTATATGAACCGTTTGAATCAGCATACATGACCATATTATCTCCGAATGTTTTACGCACAAGAGGTATAACTTTTTCCGTACGTCCTGCAGGCGATTCAAAATTATTGCTCATTCTTCCGCCGACTTTTAACTTAAGAGCTTTGGCGTGGGTCTCTGCAACGTCTCTAATAAGGTGTTCTACAGTTATTTCAGCGGTTATCTCCCTCTCTCCATTTGCCTGATAAACAGCAATCCGTTTATTATGAATCTCACCAATAAGTTCACCGATTGATTTTCCTGCAATTTTCCCTAGCATATCGAGGATAGCAAATTCGATTGTTGCGAGCGGTACCCAGAGAGCAAGATTCTGCATTTTGTAGTTACTCTGATATACATAAACCTCGTCAATCAGCCTGTCAAGGTTTCTGGCATCCTTCCCGGGGAAGAATGGCTGAAGACGATTGACAAAGACCGGGTAAAGCGATTTCATCTGGTCATTGTTTGCCACAGAAATGCCTTCAGCGCCATCCTTTGACCTGACCCTGCAAAGGAAGGTGTTGTTAAGCCTGAGAAGCTCAAGAGTATCCATAATAACAGGGTCAGGGAGCAGGTCCTTCCTGAGTACGGGTCTTTTCAATATCTCATCAAGCCGTGAATATTTCTCTTTCAGTGTTACTTTTTGTTGCGAAAGGCCAGGTAAGGCTACTGCTAGACCAGCAGTTACAGATGTTGAAATGAATTTTCGACGGTTGGTTCTCATAGTTTCAAATTAATTTCTATTGAGTTTTTTTACCCCCTTCCCGACCTTCCCCCACCCCATAGGGGAAGGAGTTGGTTTTAACCTTTCCCCCTTGGGGGAAAATGAAAGGGGGTAAATAGATGCGGATTCATTTTATCCACTTAGCTTTCCATTCCGGGTATTTTTCAAAAACCTCCTGTGGTGCATCGGTATACCAGCTATAGCCATTTCTTCTTTCATAGCCTATTTCTTCAAGAGATTTCTTTTTAATGCCGTCACGGTCACAAACGAAAGGTTGCCCGGTCTCAAGATCATAAAATCTTGCCCACATATCTCCGGCTTTTGGATCCTGAATAATACGCCTGTCTCTTTGTCCTGCGTTGTTAGTGAAAAAATCCCACCTGGTATTTTTTATCCTGTGCGAATCGAGCCATTCAATAGCTCCCTGAACAGATACGATTATTTCGGGTGACGGATCGGATATTTCCATAAGGAGCTTAATAATGCCCACCGATTCAGCACCGCTGAATGATGGTAATTCATATGTGCGGGCACCGGCTGGCAGAAGTGTCTTCTCATCATGCTGGGCACACCAGACAGTTGGCTTATCATTAACCCTGATCTGTGTCTTTAAGATGCAATCAATGCCTTTATTGTAAGCTGTTTTCGATCTGGAAAAAAATTCGGGATGAACTATGGAACTATATAATTGTTTGTTTGCACCTATATCCCTGAGCATCTCCAGGATATTGACAATTGCATTATCGTTGAAAGTAATATGAGTATAATACCCTTTTCTCAACGGAAAAAACATAGGCCATCCGCCGTTATCATACTGGGCGTCAAGAATAAATTTTAATCCCCTGTTAAATGAATCCTTGTAAGCCTCATTTTTTGTTTTATTGTACATCCTTACAAGGAACTTCATCTCGGTTGTTGTGGCGCTGTTATCAAAGATTGCATCATTAAGCCCTTTATCATCATTTATTTTGGCTTTTTCAGCGTCTGTGAGAGGTTTGTGAATTGGTATATTCTTCGGCCAACCTCCAAAATCCCTCTGATACAGGAGAACATTCTCCGCAACTGATTTTGATTCTTCCGAACCGTACCATTCATCCGGCATCCTCGTCGCAACATATTGCCATGATAGATTGCTGATCGGTGTCTGGCTTAAAATGATTTGAATATTTGAAATAAAGAAGAAAACCACCAAACCTGCATTGAAAATTATTTTCATATATTTTAAAATATCTATTTTTTCTTTTTGTTTTACCCCGCTCCCCCCTTGATAAGGGCAACCCCCCAACCCCCCTAAAGGGGGGCTAAATTGTGCCCGTAATAGGGGCTAAGTAAGACAGATTTTAACCCCCCTAAAGGGGGGCCAGGGGGGTAGCTCAATTTAAATACAACATTCCCATATTCTTTCCAACCTGTTTCAGTGATTTTTTTATGATATTCACGTGCCGTTGTAGCATCGCCGCGCCAGTTCCATTGTCCCCGTGGTACTTTTTCCTTGTAACTGTCAATTTCACCTGCAATGATCAGCATGGAATCAAGGGCTCTCTTCAATGTCTTTTTCAGCCATTTAGTCTGATATTCTTCACCCCGTGCATATACCCTGTACCCGAAATAGGCTGTTGCAGTTGCCTCATAGACCTTTGCTGTCAGTAATGTCCTGTAAAAAAGATTCATTATCAAATGAGAATCATTCTCATTTAAGAATGGTTCTGCTTTACCTGCAAGCCTGAAAGCTTTTTCCGCAGACTTTACTCCAAAATGTTTTTCTGCAATTATATACTTAAGATATGTCTCATCCATTTTTTCCACAGGTGTAACCCAGTTATTCTTAATTACCACCGGAGCTTCAACATTAAGCCCGGCTTCCGGCGTTTTGAACCTGGCAGGAGCAAGGTGCTCAATTATATCAGTCCAGTAATGGAATTCTTTATTCACTCCATGCCTGACAAATACAACCGGGGGATCTATCCATTTCCCGGAAACGTGCCGGCCATAGCTTGATTTGTAAGGGTCATAGTCCAGCTTTGAATGATTGGCAATATTCGTTCCAAGAGTATATATTGAAGAAGAAATTATATCAAAAGCTTTCATAAAAGCAGGTTTCAGAAAGCGGACTGCTTTGTATCCATATTTTTCTGAGATAAATTCATAATAAATTTTATCTGCGGTAACAGTCTGATCTTCAGTATATCTTTTTAGTGCATATAATAGAATCTCATTAGGAGTTCCAACCAGGCGGGTATCGCCGTAGCGGTCGGTACGGGCTACATAGCCGATAATATTTGGTCTCCTGATCAGATCACTCCACCGTTTTAAAATATATTCAGGCCAGGTGTTTGCTATCACTCCCTGCCCGTTAAATTCGTTGCAGGCATCAAATTCCATTATCGTCGGCCTGTTGATTGTTCCTGCATATTTATCATTCGGATGTGTAAGGAAGAAATCATGTGGTGTCTCCTTCATCATAAGAATGATCTTATTGCTTTTAATATGGTCAATACAACCGATGGTATTCTTATACTCCGCATCGGTATAGGCAAATGTCCTGATGTATAATTTTTTCCCCAGTTCATCGCAGATGACGCCAGCGACAGCGTCTACCACTGCAGCAAGCTTTTCTGAACCAGTCTTAAGCTCTTCAGAATACTGATTTTCAGCTCTTGCACCGGTCTCAATAAATGTCAACACCAGACCATCAACTCCGGGGACAAGTTTTAACATATCACGGTAATCCTGCTTAAACCATTCCCAGAAAGCCGGGTTATCAAGATTGATTGTTTCAATATCATCTGCATAACTGTCGGAAAGTATGTTCCAGCCGCGGATCTGCTGAAAATCCTGCCCGTATGATAATGATGTTATTGATGCAATCAGCAGACTTAATATTTGTTTTATCATATTCGCCATTTTCCCATATGTGAAACTCTATAACTTCAGCACAAAGATACGAAGGTACACTAAGTTTTAAATATGATTAAATGAGAAGCATGCCTCCGCTGCGCGGCTGGAATTCATATAAGCACCGGGAAAGGGTTAAAGATGTGACTGAAAGTATCTTATTGATTTAAAGGATAATTTGATAATTTGATAATTAAACACTTCAACTCTTTTAACTCTAAGTACTTTAGACACTTTAGGTACTTCTTCATTACACACCTGACTTTTATATAAATATTTTCGTATATTTCGCTAAACTTTTAATCCTGATCAACATGAAAAAAAGAAATTTGATTACAATTATTTTATTGATTGCCATAACAGGCTCTCTTTCAACAATCCTGTATTCCTTTAAACCGGCTCCTAAAAAGAATATCGGACTTCAGCTATATTCTATCCGCGATTCTATCAGGAAAAATGTTCCGGCAGCTATCGAAAAGGTAGCAAAGATGGGTTATACTTTTGTTGAACCTGCCGGCTATGCCGACGGTAAATTTTATGGGGTAGATCCGGTTGCCTTTAAAGAGCTCTGCAAGAAGAATGGAATGTATGTCCTGAGTTCGCACACAAGCCAGCCTCTTCCTAACGATACCAACAGGGATAAAATCATGGCCTGGTGGGACGCATGTATAGATGCACATGTTGCTGCCGGGGCAAAATATATTGTTCAACCTTCGATGGGTGGCGATGCTTACAAGAGCCTTGAAACACTTAAAAAATATTGCGACTATTTTAATGCTGTAGGAGAAAAATGCAACGCAAAAGGGATCAGGTTTGGCTACCACAACCATGACAGGGAGTTTTCAACTCAGCTTGATGGCCAGACTATGTACGATTTTATGCTTGCAAATACTGACCCTGCAAAAGTATTCTTCCAGATCGATCTTTACTGGTGTGTTGTGGGTAAGAAGAATCCGGTTGACTACTTTAAAAAATACCCGGGCAGATTTGAGCTGTGGCATATAAAAGATAAAGAAGAAATAGGAGCAAGCGGGATGATGGATTTTGAATCAATATGGGCTGCAAAGAAAGTATCTGGAATGAAATATGGCATCGTTGAAGTTGAGAGATATAATTTCGATGAGTTTACAAGCTGTCAGAAAAGTATTGAGTTTCTGAATGCTGCAAAATTTGTTAAGATGCCGAAAAAGTAGTCTTCTGAAAATATTAATAATAAAAACAGCCCTGGCCCTCACAGAAAAACTAAATCTGGCAGGCAGCCAGGGCAGTTTTATATTTGTTAGTTAATTATGAGAAACAATTTTTCGAGAAGAAGCTTTTTAAAAACATCTGCATTATCAGGAGCAGTCGCGTTATTACCGGGCTCTGTTTTTGCATCCGGACAGCTGACGAATAACAGTTCAGTGGCTTTGAATATAATTTCAACTCTGTGAAAGACCGGATAAAGGGAGTACATATGCATGAATTATGGTCTCCGGACTACCCCTACAGGTTGTTTTTTAAATTGCTGTCAGAATCCGGTTATAAAGGTTACTGCAACGCTGAAATCGGCAGGGCCAGCTGTGAACCAATTGAATTCATGAAATACTACCGTGGATTATTCCTTGCACTCCAGAATGCTATCTAATCCTAATAAAATTTAAATTATATGAAGAAAAATCTCTCCTTTCCGATTTTGTTAAGTTTAATACTGTTCGGCTGTCAGAGCCGTTTTTACACAGAAAATGATTTTTCGTCAGTATTGAAAATCGACTCCCATATCCATATCAACAGCGATGACGGGGTTTTTGAAGAACAGGCAGCAGCAGATAACTTCCTGCTTATAACTCTGGGTGTGGATCATGGCGATTCTGCTAATATCAGGAAGCAGTTCAATCATGCTGTTTTATCGGCACAAAAGCACCCGGGGAAGATTTTCTTCGGTCCAACCTTTTTGTTTGATACTGCAGGATGGGGGACAGAAGAGTGGAGCAAAAAAATAATTTCACAGCTCGATCAGGATATTTCCGCCGGTGCAATAACCGTAAAAGTGTGGAAGAATATCGGCATGACTGTTCGTGACAGGGCAGGCAAATTCATTATGATAGATGATCCCGGCCTTGACCCGGTTTTCGATTTTATAAAGAGCCGGAATATCCTTGTTACCGGGCATCTGGGTGAACCCCGGAATTGCTGGCTGCCCCTGAATGAAATGACTGTCAGCAGTGACAGCAGTTATTTTGCACGTAATCCTCAATATCATATGTTTCTTCATCCTGAATACCCTTCTTATGAAGATCAGATTAATGCCCGTGATAATCTTTTAAAAAAACATCCCGATCTGACCTTCATCGGATGCCACCTCGGAAGTCTGGAATGGAATGTCGATTCACTTGCCTTACGGCTTGACAGGTACCCGAATATGGCAGTCGATATATCGGCAAGGACCTGTCACCTGCAGTACCAGTCTGCAAAGGACCGCAACAGAGTCCGTGATTTTTGCATCAAATACCAGGACAGGCTGCTTTATGGAACTGATGTCGGTTACAGCGGGAGCAGTAATCCTGAGGATTTTAAAAAACGGACGCATGACGAATGGACCGATGACTGGAAATATTTTGCAACCGATTCGGAATTGACATCTGATAAATTCAGAGGTACATTCGCCGGGCTTAAGCTGCCAAAATCGGTCATGAATAAGATCTATAGCGAAAATGCCATTAAATGGTATATGCTGACAATCTGAGATATTTTTAATTTGGGCTACTCTTCGTTCATCTAATAAAATGTGCACGTTTAGCTAAGAAAATAATAAAAATCACTTGATAATCCGGATTTTTTCATAAATTTACACGTGAAAGTACACGAGTAAGTAAAATATTAATATTATAAAACCCAGGATAAAATGAATAAAATAAACGGACTGATTTTTACCTTGTTAATAATTTCTGTATTATTTTCTGAGGTGCGCTCACAAACAACAGTCAGGGAACGACCTGCTGAATGGAACAATCTGGTTTTAGGAGGACGATTCATTGACCTGTTTCTTCCGATGCCGAATATTGGCAAGTTGACCAGTGATACCTGGGGAGCATCCAACGTTATTCCCCGGGATATTAAAAATGGTATTGAAAACAGGAAATACTCTTTCTGGGGAGGAAATATAGTGTTGGGAGATGATGGCAAATACCATTTATTTGTCTGTGGCTGGCTTGAAAGTTCTCCTAGGGGTCATGCAACATGGCCTAATTCCACTGTTTTTCATTCCGTTTCCGATAATTCATACGGTCCGTTTGTGGTAAAAGACACCATCGGGAAGGGGCACAATCCGGAAGTATACAGGCTCACAGATGGAAGATATGTTCTTTATGTAATCAATGGTTATTATCTTGCTGATGGGATTGATGGTCCATGGACGTTTAATAAGTTCGAATTCCTTAACCGTGACCGGCGCATTATCGATGGATTGTCCAATCTCACCTTTGCTCAACGGGAAGACGGATCATATCTGATGGTAAACCGTGGAGGAGGTATATGGTTCAGCCAGACAGGATTATCCCCATATAATCAGGTTACGGAAGTAAGGGTTTACCCTCCGGTTCAGGGGGCTTTTGAAGATCCTGTGGTCTGGCGGGACAATGTGCAGTATAACCTGATTGTAAATGACTGGCTTGGCCGGATTGCATTTTATCTGCGGTCAAAGGATGGTATCACCTGGGTTGTTGATCCGGGTGAAGCCTATTTGCCAGGTATATCAAGACATGAAGACAGAACTGTTGAAGAGTGGTTCAAGTATGAGCGCATGAAAGTTTTCCAGGATGAATACGGACGGGCAATTCAGGCAAATTTCGCGGTAATTGATGTAGAAAAAAGATTAGATCAAAGCAGGGATAATCATAGTTCAAAGAATATATGCATTCCACTCACAGTTCCCCGACTACTGACAATACTTGATAAAAAACAGATTACTGCCACGACAAAAACCATCAAAGTAAAAATAGCCTCTGAACCTGGTTTTAATCCACATACAGATATTGATATAAACTTTTTAAGGTTTGGAGCACCCCTGGAAGTGAATTTCGGCAGAGGCTGCAAAGTGGCAAAAACTAAAAGGTCCGGAGACGATTTAATTGTCACCTTTAATGGAGAAGGTAATGGCATTACTGATGATGAATTTGCCGCAAAAATGATAGGCAAAACCAACGACGGGAAACTTCTTTTCGGATATGCACGTTTGCCATGGGTTACTTATAATGAACCAATACTCTCAGCCCGTTTACCTGAAATAACACCCAGCGACAATGGATTAAATATGAAGGTTGAAGTTCAGAACTTTGGACAGGTTGCTTCAAAACCTTCAAGACTGAAAATAGTGTACGTCAAAGATGAAAAGGAAATTGAAGCCGGCGCAGGAAATATTCCGGAACTAAATCCCTGGCAAAAGACAAATGTTGAGTTTACTTGCGGTAGAATTTTCGATAAAGGTGTCGAGTATAGCTTAATCGTGATTATTAATCCTGAAGATTTAAAACCAGTTTTATTACATGGAAAGGTGACTCCGGTAAAGTAAAGGAATTTTGTCCCACACATATGCGGACCTGCCGGTAAACTGATGTTTTATCCTTAAATACTATAAAAATGAAAACTAAACCAGAATTCCCTGATCAGAAAGCCACCAGGCTATTCCTCAAGTATTCAATCAGAATACTGTTAGTTATATTTGTTACCATGCCATTGGTTTTCCTTAGCCGGTGCCAGTCAAATAAAACCGGTACTTCCGAAGCTGAGGGGCTTGCCTTTCACAAGTGGGCGCCAATACCGCCGCTGGGATGGAACAGCTGGGATTGTTATGGTCCTACGGTTGTTGAAGATGAAGTAAAGGCTAATGCCGATTATATGGCAAAAAATCTTAAAAAATTCGGATGGAATTATATTGTTGTTGATATCCGCTGGTATGTAGAAAACGATAAGGCCGGTGGTTATAACCAGGACAATCCTATTTACGCAATGGATGAGTATGGAAGATTTACTCCTGCAGTTAACCGGTTTCCTTCAGCAGCAAACGGGAACGGATTTAAACCGCTTGCTGACTATGTTCACAGTAAAGGTTTGAATTTCGGTATTCATTTAATGCGTGGCATACCGGTAATAGCAGTGAATAAAAACACTCCGATACTGGGGACTGATATTAAGGCACAGGATATTTACACACCCGAAGGCCAGTGCAGATGGCTCAGGGATATGTACACTGTGGTTGCCGAGAAGGAGGGAGCTCAGGAATATTACAATTCCCTGTTTCAGCTTTATGCATCATGGGGAGTTGATTTTGTGAAGGTTGATGATCTTTCCGCCAGGATAAAAGAAATTGAAATGATCAGAAAAGCCATAGACAACTGCGGAAGACCTATTGTAATAAGCATATCACCGGGTGGAGACAGGCCGGAAAATGCTGAATTTCTGAAGAATAACGTCAATATGTGGCGTACCTCGAATGATTTCTGGGACAACTGGACGCAACTTAAGAATCAATTTGCGATTCTTGAAAGGTGGATAGGACTGGGCGGACAAGGTTATTATCCTGATGGAGATATGCTGCCTCTTGGGAAAATCGGATTAAGGGCAGAAAGGGGAGAGCCCCGCTGGTCAGGATTCACGAAAGATGAACAGTACACCTTAATGACTCTGTTCGCCATTTTCCGTTCTCCTTTGATGTTTGGCGGAGATCTTCCGAGTAATGATGAGTTTACACTATCACTGATTACCAATAAAGATGTCCTGAATGTGAATCAGCACAGTATTAACGGGAAGCAGCTTTTCAGGGAGAATGATCTGATTGCATGGAGTGCTGACGATCCGAAGACAGGAGATAAATACCTGGCCCTTTTTAATGCTTCAGATCAGCAGCCAATTGTCGAAAGCAAGGCTATCTGGAAAAGTGAACAGATGACCAATGAAGCAGGCGATCAGAGTGTAGATGTTGATATAGATATTACCGGTGCAAAGAAATTATATCTTGTTACATCTTTTGATGATGTAATCGGATTTTCCAGCCACAATTGCGACTGGATTGAACCTAAGCTTATTGGTCCCAAAGGAAGTATCAGCCTTACAGACCTGAAATGGATTAAAGCTTCAGCAGGACGGGGAATGCCTTCGATAAATCAGACAGCCAGAGGCGGAAAACTAACCGTTAACGGCACTGAATATAAAAACGGTATCAGTGCGAATGCGACCTCTATAATTGAATATGATTTACCGGAAGGAGTAACCAGGTTTCAGGTAAAAGCCGGTCTTGATAATGGCACTGCAGGTGGTGGTTTCCGTGGCCAGGGGCCTAATTCACAGTTTGTAATGCCAAATAATGGCAAATTTCTGGTCTTCACTGAAGATCCGGCCGGCCCTGTTCCACCTGATGCTACTGAAGTTTCAGTAAAATTTGAACAGTTTGGATTAACGGGAACCCATACTGTTAAAGATCTGTGGACAGGCGAAAAGCTGGGTAAGTTTACCGATGTTTTTTCTCAGAGTATAAACCGTCATGGAGCAGGACTTTACAGAATTCATTAAAAAGAAGTGATAATGAAAAAAATACCGATTCCGGAAGATTGGTACAGACGCAAGCCTCTTCTATTTCAGTTTGCCCGGTTGCTGCTTAAATAACAAGCGTGAAAACAAGATAAAAAAAATTAATTAAGTCTTGTCAGTTTATAAAAAAAGAATAAATTTATATATTTAAGTAACCGCGAAAGTAACCGTGTAAACAAATACTAAAAAACAATCTTATGTCTAACCTAAATCAATCTGCCTATGGAAACAATTATTAAATGTGTCTGATTTGCTGCCAGGACATTATAGCCTGCGCAGCACCTGTCAAATTTAAATTCCGGGAAATTGTCCGGAAGAATTAAGTACAAAAATTTAGAGACTAACCAAAAAAAAATAAAAATGGAAGACAGAAATAAATTTCTTGTTATTCCTTTTAAAGTCCGTTCACTCCAGACTGCAAGTCAGGTATTAAAAGGCTTCATGATACTGGTGATGTTATTTTCTATCCAGGTCATTGGTATTAATGTGCATGCAGCCGAAATGCAACAGGCATCAGTTGCTGGGACAATAACTGACCAGGTGGGCAATCCTGTTGCAGGAGTGACAGTGACTTTAAAGGGAACTACAACCGGCACATTAACAGATGTTGCCGGTAAGTATTCTTTACCAAATGTTCCGCAGAATGGTACACTGGTGTTTTCATTTATCGGAATGAGAACGCAGGAGATTCCTGTAAGCGGACGTGGTACAATTGATGTGGTGATGGTCGAGGAAGCCATTGGGCTGGAAGAGGTGGTTGTTGTGGGTTACGGAACGCAAAAAAAGGTAAACCTGACAGGGTCGGTTGCTTCAGCAAGTGGAGATGAGCTTCTTAATCGTCCGGTATCAAGCTCCTCCGCCATGCTTGAGGGTTTAATGACCGGAGTGCAGGTTGTACAGGGCCGGGGTGAACCCGGGAATGAGAATACTTTGATAACTATCAGGGGAAGAGGCACATTCAGTAACGCAGGTTCAAATCCACTTATATTGATAGATGGTGTTCAGGGTAATCTTGAAAATCTGAACCCAAATGATATTGAAAGCGTCTCGGTTCTTAAGGATGCTGCTTCTGCTTCAATTTATGGGGCACGTGCAGCCAACGGTGTTATTCTCGTTACAACCAAAATGGGAACGGAAGGAAGAATGAACATCGATTATAATGGCAGTTATGCTATATATACATGGACCAAAATGTTAGATCTGGTAACTAATTCGGTTGAGTACATGGAGTTGTGGAACGAGGCCAAATTAAATACTGGAATTCCTACCGGTCTTTATACTCAGGATATTATTGATGCATATAAAAATGCAACTGATCGCGTTCAATATCCGAACACCGACTGGCTTAGCCTTGTCTTTGAACCGGCACCTACCCAAACCCACAACCTGAGTTTTAACGGAGGGAGCAGCACGACAAAGTACAATGTCTCCTTAGGCTATCTGGACCAGAAGGGTATTATGAAAGGGTTTAATTATAAAAGGTATAATTTCCGGTTAAACCTCTCCTCTCAGATAAATAAGGCTGTAACTTTTGGTGGCAATATGGGAATGACCTATGGTTACAGGACTGGTGCCAGACAAGGATCAGAAGATCAGTTTATAGCCACGATGGCGCAGGCACCAACTTACGGTCCGTATCTCCCTGACGGAAGTGGACGGTACACATTTAAAGCTTATTCTTTTGAGTATAACAATAAAAACCCGATAGTTATTGAGAAAGAACAGGCATGGTCGTGGCTACGCAGCTATGCCTTCACTTCGCAGGGATGGGTTGACGTAAAGATATTTAAAGGGCTGAACTGGTACACAAAAGGTGCTTTTAACCTGGACTTCAGCGATAACAGGGTTTTCAGGCCCCAGGTTCCGTTATATAATTTCCGTACCTACGAATATATGACACTTTGTGATGTAGGCGGTGCAGGTATGAATGCAACAGATAACCTTGGCAGCTATCTTAACCTCTATTCTTATCTCAACTACGATCTTTCATTTGGTAACGGCCACTCTTTTAAAGCCCAGGCAGGCTACAACGTTGAATCAAGCACAAACCGTTCACTGACCGGGTATCGTCAGAAATATCCAAGTGACGTTCTTAAGGAAATTGATGCCGGTACAGCTGAGATTCAGACAGCCGGTGGAAATACAAATCAATGGGCTATAATGTCATTCTTCGGACGGTTGAATTACAATTATAAGGATCGTTACCTGTTTGAGGCAAACCTCAGATATGATGGAACTTCAAGGCTAAGTCCTCAGGGACGCTGGGGAGCATTTCCATCTTTCTCCGCAGCGTGGAGACCCACACAGGAGCCGTTTTTCCAGGATTTCGGATTAGGATGGCTTAACAATCTTAAGATTCGTGCATCGTATGGGACTCTTGGAAATCAGAACATCGGAAACTATCCGTATCAGGCAATGCTTTCTTTTACCGGGGCTTATCCTTTTGATGATTCGGCTTTATCTCCTGGTGTTGCACAAACAGCATTGAACAATCTGAATATCAAATGGGAAACAACAACGATCACCGACGTGGGATTTGACCTGACAGTTCTGAAGGGACTTTCTCTGACATTTGACTGGTATAATAAAATAACAACAGATATTCTGAGAAGTACTCAGGTAACGGGTGTTGTGGGCCTTTCTGCCCCGACAGTAAATAACGGGACGCTGAAGAACAGTGGTTATGAGGTGAGTCTCTCTTATAGTAACGCTGTTAAATCAGGGATATTGAACGGTCTGGTCTATAACGCCGGTGTGAATTTTGACCATTATAAGAATAAGCTCGTGGAATTTGGAGCCGAGGAGAAGTCTACAAGGACAATCCGTAAGGAAGGGCTGGAGTATGATGCATTCTATATGCTCGAATGGATAGGGATTTTCCAGACCGCAGATGAAGTTGCCACTTCCCCGAAACAATATAATGACAATACAGTACCAGGCGATTTAAAATGGAAAGACCAGATAACAGTTGATTCAAATGCAGATGGGATTCTTGATGCTACTGACGGTGTTATTAATGACAACGACCGGATCCCGATGAAAGGTCAGTATCCATCATTAAATTACTCCTTTAATGGAAGTGCCAGTTGGAAGGGACTTGATTTTTCGTTTCTCTTCCAGGGAGTTAGTGGAGATAAATTCTTTGTTACTGAATGGGGTGTAATACCATTCAACCAGGGGGCACCTCCAACTACCTATTGGCGTGACCGCTGGACACCGGAAAATCCTTCCGAGACTGTTCCTCGCATTTATTGGGGACGGCCTCCTCCTACTAAAATAGATCGTCCTTCTTCATATTATCTTCAGGATGCTTCTTATTTAAGATTGAAGAATTTAGCATTGGGATATGTCATTCCATCCAAACTTACGAAACGGATTGGAATTGAAAGGCTCAGAGTTTATTTCTCAGGTGATAACCTGCTGACATTCACACAATATCCGGGATTGGATCCGGAACGTAGTGGAAGCAGCACCCGGTTTGTCCAGTACCCTCAGAATAAGATATATGCTTTTGGTGTAAACGTAAAATTTTAAATTCAAAGAGATGAAAAGAAATATATTTTTACTGATAATTATCTCTTTACTCGCATTAAATGCATGTGAAGATTACCTGGACCTGAATCCTCTTGACAGGATTTCTGCACCTACATACTGGAAAAAGAAGGCTGATTTTGATCAGGCATTAACTGCAATTTATGGTCAGAGACAGGCAGCTCTCTTTACTTCTAACATGGGAGTCTGGGATTGCCTCACGGATAATGGCTATGCCCAGCATGAGTCATCAGTAAAAGAGATAGTAAATGGTAATGTAAGCCCTTCGTTAGGTGGTTATGCCTCATCCGTGTACAGTACTTGTTATGCCGGAATTGCAAGAATCAATGTATTTTTAAAAGAACTTGCAGCTTATACCGGCACTGATTTTACTGATGCAGCAAAAAAACAGGCTGAGGCAGAAGCCCGCTTTCACAGGTCTTATTACTATTTCCAATTGTACAATATATATGGTGATGTACCCCTTGTCCTCGAGCCGGTAACTATTGAAACCATGAAAATGCCGAAAGAAACTGCTGATAAGATTCTGCAGCAGGCTCTGACTGATATTGATTTTGCCATTGCAAATCTTGGTACCGGATCATACGTTACAAGTAAGGGACGTCCGGTTAAAACATCAGCACAAGCGCTTAAAGCCCGGATTATGATATCCGAAGCATATGGAAATACCGGAACTCCGGATATCGCAATGTTAACACAGGTAAGAGATCTTTGCCTTGAAATAACGGGCACTAACTACTATGCTTTGAGCCCGGTATTTACAGATGTATTCCAGGATAAAGGTCAAAAAGCACAACCCGGAATCAAGGAAATTATTTATTCTGTTAATTTCCTTGCTCCTAACAGTGTTACTTCTTGGGATCTTTGGTATGGTGACTGGATTGTAGCAAGTCCTCTGAGAAATTTTGTTAATTCGTTTGAATGTACTGATGGACTTGCGTGGGGAGTATCTCCATTAACAGACCCGGCCAATGAAATGCTTAACCGTGACCCGAGGTTAGGGATGACTGTCTTTAAAGACAAACCGGATTGGGGAGGGGGGAATGTACATAATCCCACCAATGCACGTCCCACAACTTATGGCGTTAAAAAATTCCTATGTCCTGAAAACGTACCTTATGGTTATACGACCCTTAGCCAGCAGAATGCTGTAATTCTTCGTTTAGGTGAGGTATTATTAATGTATGCCGAGGCACAGAATGAAATCGCAGGTCCTGACGCAACAGTTTATCAGGCTATGACTGACCTCCGTGCACGGGTAGGCATGCCTCCTTTCCCTGATTTGTTGACTAAAGATGAGATGCGTGAAAGGATAAGGCATGAACGAAGAATTGAGCTCGCCTTTGAGGGACTGCGCTATTTTGATCTTAAAAGGTGGAGGATCGCCGGTACAGTATTAAATGCTGTCACGGATGGAATTGTAGTCTATAAGTTTTTAGATAAGCATTATAAATGGCCTCTGCCTCAAACTGAAATTGACAGGAGCGGGGGAGAGCTTGTTCAAAATCCTGATTATCTGTAGGTCATAATCAATTTAAAAGTGAGAGGCTTCAGACCTCTCACTTTTTTTTGAAGGCTTGCCGGTTTTCCTTTTAGGACAGACATACTTACAAAGAGAATGCGTAGATTCATGAGGTATGCTTTAAATACTGACTCAATAATATACATTTATTTTCAACTGTTGTACTAAATTATTTACATTGGCTAATAATAAAAAAATGAAAAAGAACCTGGTTACTATAATTTTAATTAATCTGTTTACTGCAGGGTTATCATTTTGTCAGGTTACAGATCCCATCCTTGCTATTTCGAAACCTGCTGAGACTAATGCCCCCGGGGCAGAATATCCACGACTTGATTCTGAAAAGCGAGCTTACTTCAGGGTCAATGCGCCAAATGCCCAGAAAGTTCAGATTGACTGTGGTCGGACTTATGATCTGGTAAAGGGTGAAAACGGATTCTGGACTGTAACAACAGATCCTCTTGTTGCAGGTTTTCATTATTATGCATTGATTATTGACGGTTTTGCATTTGCTGATCCCTCAAGTGAATCATTTTTTGGTGTCGGAAGAATGTATAGCGGCATTGAAGTGCCGGAAGACGGCGTAGATTATTATAAACCAAAAAATGTTCCTCATGGAGCAGTTCGGTCAACCTATTATTTCTCGACAATAGCAAATAAATACCGCCGTTGTTTTGTTTATACTCCCCCTGATTATGATAAAAATATTACTGCCCGTTATCCTGTTCTCTATCTTCAGCATGGTATGGGCGAAGATGAACGTGGCTGGTCTGTACAGGGTAAGATGAACTTCATCATGGATAACCTTATTGCAGAAGGGAAAGCAAAACCGATGATCGTTGTTATGGATAACGGTGGAGGTAATGCTTTTAACATCAGGCCAAGAACTGCAGCACCTGCCGGAAATCCAGCACAACCTGGCGCTGCACCCGCCGGCCCGCGACCGGGTGGAGGAATGGGAATGATGTCTGGTGGAGTAAATTTTGCCGAAATTCTCATTAAAGAAACCATACCATTTATAGATGCCAATTTTCGTACTTTAAGTGACCGTGAAAACCGTGCAATGGCAGGATTGTCGATGGGAGGCATGCAGACCATTCAGATTACGTTAGCCAATCTCGATAAATTTGCATACATAGGCGGATTTAGCGGAGGTCCACGATTTGCTCAGAATGATGACATTGATAAAGTGTATAACGGAGTATTTGCTGATCCTGCAGCATTTAACAAAAAGGTGAAGGTATTTTTCCTGAGCATTGGTTCTGCAGAAGGAATGAGAACCAAAGAAACCTGTGATGCCTTTAAAAAAGCAGGTATTAACTGCATCTATTTTGAATCACCGGGAACCGCACATGAATGGCTAACCTGGAGAAGATCACTTAATGAGTTTGCACCACTTTTATTTAAATAATAATTAAAGAAATAAGGTTAGATTTACTTGTTTATCATTTGAGTTATGCAATGGAATAAGTATTAAGTCCCTCTGTTTATTCGTTTAAATCCAAAATAAAATGAAGAGAATTTTACCTTTGATCTTATTAATAATAGGATTATCAATTCATTATGAATCGAAAGCACAGTTTCGGATGCAGTCTGAACCAAAAGATATCAAACTTGCTGATATCCGTTGGCGTGATATGTGTATTCTTCCTGATCCGGGAACGAAAACTTACTATATGGTAGGCCCTGGAGGGAGAGGTGTAGGATGCTATACGAGCAAAGATCTTCGGAACTGGTACGGACCGACAAGAATCTATAATGCACCGCAGGATGTATGGGGAGAGATGCCTATTGTCAGTATCTGGGCTCCCGAAATGCATAATTATAAGGGTAAATATTATCTTTTTCTTACATTCGATACCCGCAATAAGTTATGTGAACAATGGTTCAACTGGGAACGCAATGGACGTGTAACCCGTGGATCTCAGATATTTGTGGGCGATTCACCAACAGGTCCGTTCGCTTCTTTTCGAAACCACTCCACCCTGCCAGTCGATATGATGACACTTGACGGAACATTATGGGTTGAAGATGGTACCCCGTATATTGTATTTTGCCACGAATGGGTGCAGATAACCAATGGGTCTATTTGTTATATGCAACTTAAAGATGATCTCTCTGAAACAGTTGGTGAACCCATTAAACTTTTTCACGCAAGTGAAGCATCATGGAGTAACACGGGTAAGCAATACGGGAACAATGTTACGGACGGTTGTTATCTCTACAAGGGCAAAACAGGTAAGTTATATATGTTATGGACCAGTGGGGGGAAGGGTGGTTATACGCAGGGAATAGCTATATCGGAATCAGGTAAGCTGGCTGGTCCGTGGACTCAGCAGGATAAGCCACTTTATAACCAGAATGGAGGGCATGGGATGGTTTTTAAGAGTTTTGATGGCAAAATAATGATGATTCTGCATTCTCCAAACGATAGAGAATCGCGCCCAAGGATCTTTGAAATGGAAGATACCGGAAATACACTGGTAGTTGTTAAAGAGTTGACAGAGTAATCTAATGTAAATTATTAAATCAAATACTATGAGAACTAACCTTAAATTATTGCTTATCTCTCTTGTCTGCCTGTTTTACATAAACCCAGTATTAGCCCAGATACCTTTCCTTAAAAGGAATGAAAATGATGTCACCCAACTGATTGTGCATGGGAAACCTTTTTTAATGTTTGCAGGAGAAGCAAACAATTCATCAGGATCGAATATTGCACACATGGAAAAAACCATGAAATCGCTTAAGGAAGCCAATCTGAATTCATTGCTTGTGTCCGTTTCGTGGGAAATTATTGAACCACAGGAAGGAGTATTTGATTTCACTTCCGTGGATGAGCTTATAAGAGTTGCCAGGGAAAATGATATGAAATTGTGCATTTTGTGGTTTGCCTCGTGGAAAAACGGGTTCTCGCCATACTCTCCAATGTGGGTATTGAATGATACAAAACGTTTTCTCAGGGTGAAAGACGAAAAGGGTCAGAATACAAGAACTCTTACTCCATTATGTAATGCAACAAGAGATGCAGATGCAAAGGCATATGCCGCATTAATGAAACATATAGCATCAGTCGACAGTGAAAAAAATACCATAATTGCCATGCAGATTGAAAATGAGGCAGGTGTTCTTCGTCAGACAAGGGATTTCAGTGCTGAGGCCAATAAAGCAATTGCATCACAGGTACCTGATGTATTGATTCAATATATGGTAAAAAACAAAAAGACACTTGAGATTGAGCTGAAAACTGCCTGGGAGAAAAATGGTTCTAAAACAAAAGGAACATGGAGTGAAGTATTTGACCCGGGTGATGATGCTGATCTTTTCTTTATGGCCTGGAATTATTCCAAATTTGTTAATGCAGTTGCTGAAGCCGGCAAGAAGGAATATAATCTGCCGATGTTTGCCAACTGCTGGATGCCTCAGCCAAGACCGAATCCAGGCAAACCAGGAAATTATCCGAGTGGCGGTCCTATTGTTACTGTTCTTGATATATGGAAAGCAGGAGCTCCTTCGGTCGACATACTGGCACCCGATCTTTATGGCGCAGATTTCAAAGTTCAGGTAAACAATTTTCACAGGGCTGATAATCCATTGTTTATTCCTGAAACCAACACAACCGATGGTCCTGCAAGCTGGGCATTTGCAGAAGAAGATGCAATATGCTTTTCCCCGTTTGGAATCGATAACAGGGGAAATGTGATGGAGAAAGAATATGGGCTGTTAAACCAGTTAATGCCGGTTATAACTCAATACCAGGGAACCGGTAAGATGTTCGGAATTTATAAACATCGGGGAGATTCCACAACCGGTCGCGAATTCACATTAAATAATGATGTAAAAGTATCAGTTACCTATTCGCGTGGATTTATGCGTCCACCTTCCGCAACAGCTGCAGCTGCAACACCAGGAACAAATAACCCGATGGCTCAGCAAAATCAGGAGCCTTCTTCTTATGGCATTTTCATTCAAACAGGAGAGAACGAATTTATTGTAGCAGGTTTTAACCTGTCCGTCAGTGCTTCTTCAATAAATCCAAAGAAAGAAATCTGGTTAAAAGATGCATGGGAGGGAACTTATGAAAACGGAGTATGGAAACCAAAAATGCTTCATAACGGAGATGAGGCAGGATTTCTGAGAAGCGATAATCCTACTTACGGAATAAGGGCATACAGGACAAATCCTCCTGAACCGGCAATATTCAATTTCAAAGTTTTGGTTTATGACCGTTAATAAAACTTGCTCAATCTGTTTTTTTGATAGATATACATATAATCTGAAAAGTATGGCAGGAAAATTTCTATTACTTTTCTTTTTACTCATCAGGTTTATTGGTGAAACACAGGCACAAACAGCAATTTATGTCTCTCCAGACGGGAGCGACAAAAACAAAGGGAGTAAGGAGAAACCATATGCAACCATTGGTAAAGCACAAATCGAAGCAAGACAAAAAAAAGAAGCCGTAAATATAATCCTTCGGGGCGGGACCTATTATTTAACCCAACCAGTAATTATTACTTCACAGGACTCCAGACCTGTCGATGCTCCCGTTGTGTACAAATCTTACCCGGGCGAAAATGTTGTGATCAGCGGAGCTGTCCCTTTGAAACTGAAATGGAATCCATGCAAAAATGGGATATGGCAGGCAAAGGTTGAAAAACATGTGATTTTTGATCAGCTATTTGTAAACGGTAAACTTCAGCGGATGGCCAGGTATCCAAATTATAACCCGAAAGCAAGGTTCCTTGGTGGCACAGCCGCAGATGCATTGAGTGCTGAACGCATAAAAAAATACAAAAATCCTGAAGGAGCTTATGTTCATGCTTTACATTCAGCTGAATGGGGTGATTTTCATTATGTTGTAAAAGGCAGGGATGAAAAGGGAGAACTTGTGCTTGAGGGAGGCTGGCAAAATAACAGGCGTATGGGAATGCTGTCTATTTCAGTAATTATAACAGGAAAAATGAAGTATCCGGATGCATTATTTCCTGTGCAGGAGCAAGTGCGGTGAGCTTCGTGGGAGACCATGAAGCTGTTCGCTCACCCAGTTTCGAGTACAATGAATTTGTTCCGTATAAATCATTGGATCTGATCCCGGGACCAAAAACAAATAATTTTCCTGCAAAATGCTTTGTATATGATAACCTTATTCATAACATAGGATATACCGAAAAACAGAGCTCCGGAGTACAGATTTCCATGTCGCAGGAGATTACAATTTCGCATAATACAATATACGATGTTCCCCGTGCAGGGATCAACATCAGTGAAGGAACATGGGGCGGACATATGATTGAATACAACGATGTTTTCAATACTGTACTTGAAACAGGTGACCATGGCTCGTTTAATTCCTGGGGCCGCGACAGGTTCTGGCATCCTGACCGGCGCACCATGGACAGCCTGGCTGCTGCACATCCGGAACTTATACTGCTGGATGCTGTCAAAACAACTACTCTCCGCTTTAACCGTTTCCGTTGCGATCACGGCTGGGATATTGACCTGGATGACGGATCTTCCAACTATGAGATTTATAATAACTTATGCTTAAACGGAGGGATTAAGCTCAGGGAAGGATTTTTCCGCATTGTATATAATAATATTATGATCAACAACTCATTTCACCCGCATGTCTGGTTTAAGGACAGCAGGGATGTTTTTATGCATAATATTGTATCTACACCATATGCGCCGATAAGAGTACCATATTATGGGAATTTTATTAATCATAATGCTTTCCGCGATTCTGCATCACTTGTGAGGGCACAGCGGAATAAAACTGACCTTAACTCGGTTTTCGGAAATCCAAAGTTCATTGATCCGGCGAATGGTAATTACCAGGTAGCTGAAGGATCTCCTGCACTTAAATGCGGTTTTATAAATTTTGAGATGGATAAATTTGGGGTTGTCTCCCCCAAATTAAAGGCAATGGCAAAAAAAATTGCACTGCCTGCAGCAATTGTTATAACAGAACAGAAAGGTAATGAGATCACTGAATTTATAGTATTTAATCCAAATTAGAATTTCAATTCTGTAATTTTAAAAACACGAACAAGCTTCTCAACACAATTTCTATTTCATATATGAATACAATTCCCAACTAAAGAAGAAACTTTTTAAAATCAATTGCCATGAGCAGCATGTCTGGACTGATTATTCCCTGGTTTCCTGATATTAATACATAATTTTCTTATGCGATCCGTAAATTTTTAAAGAGTACTTAAATCATTAAACTGCCTTATATGAAAAGAATATTACGATTTTCATTGATTCTGATTCTGAATTATTGTATGCTTTATAGTTTATCGGGACAAGTCACCGGTAAGCTGCCAAGAAGTACCCCTGAAGCAGAAGGTGTTTCTTCAAAAGATATTATTGATTTCCTGAATGCAATAGATACCGGTAAAATTGAGATACATAGTTTTATTTTCATGCGGCATGGTAAGATAATTGCAGAAGGCTGGTGGAATCCATATGGCCCGGATCTGAAGCATTTAATGTATTCCGCAAGTAAGACCTTTGCTGCTACCGGGGTGGGACTTGCAATTGCGGAAAACAAATTAAGCCTGTCTGATAAAGTGGTCTCATTCTTTCCTGCATCTCTTCCGGATACATTAAGCGAGTTTATGAAGATGATGACTGTAAAGGATCTGTTAACAATGTCTGTGGGACAGGATGCTGAACCACGGAGAGGGCAAAATGATGACTGGATTAGATCCTTTCTCGAAAAAGCTCCGGTTTATAAACCCGGAACAACTTTTAAGTATAATAACACAGCATCCTTCATACTTTCTGCAATAGTTCAGCAGGTTACAAATCAATCCCTTTTCGATTACCTTCTCCCAAGAATATTTCAGCCCTTAGGTATCCGCGGGATTGACTGGGATCTTAATCCCCAGGGAATTAACCTGGGACTTATGGGATTAAGGCTTCGTACCGAGGATATGGCAAAATTCGGACAATTATTATTGCAGAATGGTGAATGGAATGGCAGACAACTGATCCCTAAAGAATGGGTTAAAGAGGCGACTACTTTCAAGATTAAAAGTCAGGGAGGAACTGATAAAATCCCTCCGGAAATAAATGACTGGTACCAGGGATACTGTTACCAGATGTGGAGAGGTAAGAACAATAGTGTAAGGCTGGATGGTATGGCAGGACAATTTGTAATTCTGGTACCTGATAAAGATGCTATTGTGGTATTGACAGCTAATGCATCGGATACCCAGAAGGAGATGGATCTTGTCTGGACATACCTTCTTTCTGCAATTAAAGGTAGCAAGCCTTTACCTGCTGATCCTGAGATTAATACCGAACTTCAAAGAAAGCTGGCATCACTTTCTGTTCGACCTGCTCCGATGAAATCCGTTGTATCAACTTTTACCTCAAGGATCTCAGGAAAATCAGTCGAATTCCAATCAAACAATTATGGGATCCAGGCGCTGGGATTTAAATTTAATAATGATATTTGTGAGCTGGCAATCAAAAGAGATAATATTACTTATTATATTAAAGCTGGCCAGGATATCTGGAAATATTCCGGAACAAATCTATCATCCCTGTTTTCAGGTCCCCGGACAAATGTTTCGAAATCTATAGATGCAAATTACGGGATAATTCAACCGACTATCAAGTTAGCTGCAAGTTACTCATGGACAGATAAAAACACTCTTGAATTAACTGCACGTTTTGTTGAAGAGAGTCTTGGCTCCGAAGGGTTCATCTGCAGGTTCACAGAAGAGGGAGGAGCCATTAATGTAATTCTTGAACGTAAGACCGGCAGAGGTATACGAATGGGACCGGGAGTACAGACAACTCCCATAGTTTTAAATGGTAAGGTTATTGAATGAGAAAAAAGGGATTTTATACAACAATTCTAAACTAATTCTAAAAATATGAAAAGATATGGTCAGATAATAGGAGTAAAACCGGAGGATTTTGAGCGGTATAAAAAATACCATGCTGCAGTATGGCCGGAGGTTCTTGATATGATAAAAAAGTGTAACATTCATAACTATTCGATCTTTCATAAAGACAACAGGCTTTTTGCATATTTTGAGTACACTGGCTATGATTTTGAAGCCGATATGGCTAAAATGGCTGCTGATTCGAAAACTCAGGAATGGTGGGCAATCATGGAACCGATGCAGGATCCCGTGTCAACACGAGTTAAAGGTGAATGGTGGGCAAATATGGAAGAAGTTTTCCATATGGACTGACAGAATTATAAAGTCATTACTTCTAACGAAATGCCAGAACGAAGTGTTAATTAAAGTAACAAACAATGAACAAAAATATTCTGAGTGGTATTATCTGCATCTCTTTGCTGTTTACATGCTGCAGCAAACAAACGGATATTAAATTTGCTTTTAGTGACGGAGATATTTCGAAACATTCTTTTTCGACTGCCTCTGTTAATCCTGATCTTCCTTCGGACTGGTCTGATTACAAATACATGATACTTACATTCCAGGCATCTTCATCGCAAAGATTTGAAGTAGGTCTGAGAAATCCTGATGGTTATTTATTTAAAAGGATCCATCCTTTTGCCGGGGCACTTGTACGGTTTGTTGTCCCGCTTGATTTTTACAGGGAACAACCTACACGAGGGAATGATATGGCCGCTACCTGGAATCAGCCACGCACCATGGGATGGATAAATGTGGAACACGGAGGTTTCGGGAAAGTGGGAATTATTGACAGTATAATGTTCAGAATGATAAAACCTCTGAATAATCCTACCCTGGAAATAAAATCTGTTAAGCTTTCAATGACCGATCCCGGGGATTCATTATTGTCGCCAAAGGTTCTGGTTGATGAATTTGGCCAGTGGATTCCCGACACATGGGAGGGGAAAGTCAATAACTTTGAGGAGTTGAAAGCAATCTGGGATCTTGAAGATAAAAACCTTACACCGGGTGATTTTAATTACGGGAAATTCGGGGGCTATCTGAATACACAGGTGAAAGCCACCTGTTTCTTCAGAGTTGAGAAGATAAACAACCGCTGGTGGTTTGTTGATCCTGAAGGACATCTGTTTTTATCGACGAGTGCAAACGGTATTGGATCGGGATCTACAGGCACAACAATGAGGGGACGCGATTCTATTTTCAAAATGATACCGCCCCCACCACCTCAGAATCCGGCTATGAGTCAGCAGCAGGGAGCTCAGCCTCAGAACCGTATGATGGAGAATCGTCCCAGAAGTCTTAATTTCCTCGGCTGGAATCTCCAGCGCCGTTATGGAGAAAGCTGGAGAGAGAAATCTACTGAAATGACAATCCGCAGGATAAATGCATGGGGATTTACAACAGGTTCCCAATCATTGCAAAAACCTTATATCACATATTTCAGAGCTTTTGGAGGCGGTGCGGAAATAATGGGTATTCCTGATGTATATTCAAAAGCATTCACAGATAATGTTGAGCAAAGAGCCAAAGAACAACTGGGGGCTCAAAAGGATAATCCATGGATAATAGGATACTTTATCGGGAATGAGCCGCCATGGCCGAACAGGGAGTCACTGGCTGTCACAAAACTACTTGAAGGCCCCGATACTGATACACGTAAAGCTCTGGTTGAATTTTTGAAAGAAGGAGATACTCCTGAAAGGAGGATAGAGTTTTGTAAACAAACATTCCAGAAGAATCTTGATATTATGACCGGGGCAATCAGAAAATACGATCCGAACCATATTATTCTCGGAATCAGGTTTGGCGGGACACCACCGGATTATATAATTAAGATGGCTGGTATTTTTGATATTTACAGTCTTAATACTTATGCATACAGACCGGACCCCGATTATCTTGACAAGGTAAGTTCCCTTTCGGGAAGACCTGTATTGATTGGTGAATACCACTTCGGTACCCCCGGGAGGGGCATGGCTTCCGGTTTATGCCAGGTAAAAGATCAGTATAACAGGGGAGTCGCTTACAGGTACTATACCGAAAATGCTTTTTCACATCCTTCAGTTATCGGTGCTCACTGGTTCCAGTGGACCGACCAGGCAAATACAGGCAGGAATGATGGTGAGAATTATAACATCGGTATAATCGATGTAACTGACCGTCCATATAAGGAACTTACTGATGCGATAACTCTAACTCATAAAAACCTTTTCAGGGTGCATGCAGGGGAAATGCCTCCCTCAGATATTTTACCGGAAGGAAGAGTAAAGGTGGATTTTAAATATTAATCTTCAGATTTTATAATCTGCTCTATGAAAAGAGATTATTTATTGACAGAAACTTCTATACAAATCCGTTGTTACCTGGTTCTTCTAATGATTTCCCTCAATGTTTCAGGGCAGAAGCTGACGGTTGATAAACCTGAAAATATAGGTCTTTCATCAGACCGGCTTATGCGTATTGATAATGTGATGAACGAAGGTATAATGGGGGACAAGTTTGGTTTGGGATTTGGAATACGCACAGAACGCGGAGTTTATGATGAACTTGAATCAATCGGGACTTTTGGTTGGGATGGAGCTTTTTATACCCGTTTCTGGGTTGATCCGAACGAAGACCTTATCGGCATTTTCTTATCACAGGTCGATAATTACTGGAGCGAAAATCTGATAGGCAAATTCAGGGTTCTTGTCTATCAGTCAATTTCAGACTAAATGTTTATATTTAAAATTATAATTCCTTTTTTTAACTTCGGGCCCTTAAATTGGATGTAAAAAAAATTTCATTGAAATTAATAGCAAAAATAATTTGCAAGGGGAAAATTATTATTACTTTTATATTTATAAGTAATCGCGAAAGTTACCGTGTAAGTAAATATTAAATTTTTTATTTAATGAAAAAGATCATTGTTGCAGGAGCAGGTGGATTTATTGCCGGCCACCTGGTAAAAGAGCTGTTGAAGAAGGGTAATATTGTAAGGGCAGTGGATATTAAACCTCTTAATGAATGGTATCAGGTTTTTCCTGAAGCTGAAAATCTGGTTCTGGATCTGCGTCTCAGGGAAAACTGTTATAAAGCTGTGAATGGGTACAATGAGGTTTTCAACCTGGCTGCTGACATGGGAGGAATGGGTTTTATTGAAAACAACAAGGCTGCCTGCATGATTAGCGTCCTGATAAATACACATCTGCTGATCGCATCAAAAGATTGCGGGATTAACAGGTTATTTTATGCATCATCTGCATGTGTGTATAATGGTGAAAAACAGACTGATCCCAATAATCCGGGATTGAAGGAATCAGATGCATATCCGGCACTTGCCGAAGACGGATACGGCTGGGAAAAGCTGTTCAGCGAAAGGATGTGCCGCCATTTTATGGAAGATTTCGGACTGACATCGAGGATCGCAAGGTTCCATAATGTTTATGGACCTTTCGGAACCTATGACGGCGGTAGGGAAAAGGCTCCTGCTGCAATCTGCCGTAAAGTTATAGAGGCATCAGTTACCGGTAAGAAAGAAATAGTTATCTGGGGTGACGGACACCAGACAAGAAGCTTTATGTATATTGATGACTGTATAAAAGGAATCCAGGATATCATGTACAGCAATATAGAGGAACCTATAAATCTGGGAAGCAGCGAAATGGTTTCTATAAACCAGCTCGTTGATATCGTTGAGGAAATTGCAGGTTATAAACTTGAAAGGAAATATGATCTTGATGCGCCAAAAGGAGTGAGAGGCCGGAACAGCGAAAACAGCCTGATAAGGCACTATCTTGGCTGGGAACCATCAATACCTTTGAAGACAGGAATGAAAAAAACTTATGATTGGATTAAGGAACAAATGTTACAGGATTCGGAAAGCAAAAAAGAAATAAGCAGGTTTAATAAATAAACCCTCCAGGGTAATGAAAATCAAAAAGGTACTGGTAAGCGGTTGTTTTGATCTGTTGCATGGCGGGCATATAGCATTTTTCAAGACAGCAGTATCCTATGGCAGACTCTACGTCAGTGTCGGCAGGGATGACAACCTGCTAATGCTGAAAGGTAAAAAGCCATTTTTTTCACAGGAAGAACGGTTATACATCGTAAGATCAATAAAATATGTCGATGAAGCATTCCTGGCGACCGGTTCCGGAATGCTTGATTTTGAACCGGATATCATCAGGATCAAACCTGATATTTTTATTGTTAATGAAGACGGGCATACTTCCGAAAAAGAGAAACTCTGCAAAAAATCAGGAGTTGAATACATAGTTCTTGAACGGATTCCTGAAGAGGGATTGCCCGCCCGTTCCAGTTCAGGTACAAAAAAAGAGCTGAGATTTCCTTACCGGCTTTGTCTTGCAGGTGGCTGGATCGACCAGCCATGGGTATCCAAAATATATCCCGGATCAGTTGTTGTCGCACAAATATGGCCAACTATGAATTTTAATGGAAGATCAGGTCTTGCAACAAGCTCACGTGATTTTGGAATAAAAATCTGGGGAGACAGGTACCCGGAAGGTGATCCTGTTGAAAACGCAAAAATTTTGTTCGGAGCTGAGAACCCACCCGGGGAAAAATATATTTCCGGATCTCAGGACCATTTAGGGTTGCTTCTGCCAGGAGTCAACAGGCTCTGTTACAATGGAGGATACTGGCCAGATAAAATTGAATCAACCATCAATAAAGATATCTGCGACTGGCTTTCGGATGTTGTTTACCTGGTACGGCTGAAACCAAGGCCGGAGGGCTATGATCCGCTGAAAGAGATGCACCTGGAAAAACCTTTTATCAGAGAGCTCGGTGAAGCAGGAGACAGATGCTGGGAAAGCATCCTGAAAAAGGATATTTACGGGCTGGGCAAATCATTGACCGATACTTATCTTTCGTGGAAAAAAATCCTGCCGCTGACTGTCCCGGATGAAATATTGAAGGAGATGGAAACAAAATATTTTCCGGAATACCCGGGAGCAATCACATCAGGAAGCGGCGGTGGTTATGTTATAGTTGTTTCTGAGAAAAAGGTGCCGGGAGCAGTTAGAATAAGAGTGAGATATTAAGTAAAAAAGCTATCAGGTTGTTGAGTTATTAGGTTATTGAGTTATTAGGTAGTTCATTAATAAATTTATACATGAAAAGGATATTAGTTATGAGAAGAAATGCAATTAAGCAGATCAACATGTGCATAGTTTTATTTTTAGTGACAATTTCAATTAATGCACAGAAAGGAAAACTTCCTATTGCTGACGGGCCTTACAAGCCAGCAGATGAATCATTACAGCAATATGAGTACCCTGAGTGGTTCCGTGATGCAAAATTCGGAATATGGTCACACTGGGGACCTCAGGCTGTTCCGCGTCAGGGCGACTGGTACGCAAAAAGGATGTACCAGGAAGGCGGAGATGCTTATAAATACCACCTTGAGCATTATGGCCACCCATCTGAGTTTGGCTATAAAGATATTATACCTCTCTGGAAAGCTGAAAGATGGGATCCTGACAAATTAATGGAACTGTATAAAAAGGCAGGTGCAAAATACTTTGTGAGCATGGGTACCCATCATGATAATTTCTTCCTGTGGGACTCCAGGATCCATAAATGGAATTCAGTCAATATGGGTCCGAAGAAAGATGTTGTGGCTCTCTGGCAGCAGGCAGCTATGAAACAGGGTTTAAAATTTGGCGTATCAGAACATCTTGGTGCCAGCTTCACCTGGTTCCAGACTGCTCATTTATCCGATAAGCAGGGACCAAAGGCGGGTGTGCCTTACGATGGTGCTGATCCGAAATTCAGCGACCTTTACCATGCGAATACAACACCTGATGACAGAGGATGGTTAACCAATAACCTGGTGTTCCAGATAGAATGGTTCAGCAGCATTAAAGAGCTTATAGACAACTATCATCCCGACCTGCTTTATTCCGACAGCCAGATGCCTTTTGAAGATGTCGGGCGCAGTCTTGTTGCTCATTACTATAATCAGGATATATCAAGGAATAACGGAACTCTTGACGTGGTATATACATGCAAGCAGCAGTCAGGAGGGAAATGGGTTCAGGATGTTGAACGTGGTGTATTGGATACTGTCAGCGCTTATCCATGGCAAACCGATACATCTATCGGCGACTGGTATTACCGCACCGGGCAGAAATATAAAACTGCAAACGAGGTTATTCAGATGCTGGTTGATATCGTAAGCAAAAATGGCAACCTCCTTATAAATGTTGTTCAGACACCTGAAGGAGACCTTGAGCCGGATATGCTCCAGATCCTGAATGAGATAGGAGCATGGACCGCTGCAAACGGAGAAGGAATTTATGGAACACGTCCCTGGAAAACATACGGTGAGAAATCTGTCGAGGCGAAAGCTGTCAAACCTGGAAGATTCAACGAAAATTATAAATTCAACTCAAAAGATATTCGTTTTACAACAAAAGACGGAATTCTGTACGCTTTCTGTTTAGGTACTCCGGCTGAGGATATCCTTATAAAGTCGCTTGGAAAGAATTCGAAGTTTTCAGGAAGTCCGGTAGCTTCTGTGAAAATGCTCGGGAGTGATGTGAAGATCAGATGGTCACAGGAAGCAGATGGGATGGTTATTAAAAAACCCGCAAAACTTCCTTCATGGCAGGTTATTGGATTTAAAATAGAGTTCAAAGCTTTAAAAAAATAGTTATAAATTACCGCTACCAACAGTTAAATAAAAACTATACTTTATGGACAGCACTAAAGTCTCCGGGCTGAAAGCAAGGCTTATAGCTCCTGAGAACAGGATTCCCTTTATTCTTGTCACAGCATTATTCCTGTTCTGGGGTATTCCTAACAATCTGAATGATATATTGATAAAGCAATTCATGAAATCTTTTGAGATAACACGTCTCGAGGCGGGCCTGATTCAGAGTGCTTTCTATATGGGTTATTTTCTGCTGGCTGTACCTGCCGCTATGATAATGCGGAAATACAGCTATAAAGTGGGTCTGATAACAGGTATGTTCCTGTACAGCATAGGAACTTTCCTTTTCTGGCCGGCAGCACATTCCGGACAATATCTCTTTTTTCTTTTTGCCTTATTTGTTATAGCCAGCGGGCTATCGTTCCTTGAAACAGGAGCCAATCCGTTTATTGCCGGATTAGGTAATCCTGAATCGTCGGAACGAAGATTAAATTTCTCCCAGGCTTTCAATCCTTTTGGAGCTATCCTGGGGGTTCTGATAGGAACAATATTTATCTTCTCCGGAATTGAACACGACCAGGCTAAAATTGAGATGATGAAACAGGCAGGAGAGTATTCAGCTTATCTCGAATCTGAAACAATGAGGGTTGTAAGGCCATATATGGTACTCGGGGTTGTTATATTTCTCTGGGCACTTCTCATAATGAGAACAAAATTCCCGGTTATAGCGGCTGAAGAAGATAACAGTGAAAATAAAGGCAATCCACGCGAATTACTGAAATACCGCCATTTCCTGACAGGTGTTCTGGCACAATTCTGTTATGTAGGCGCCCAGGTTGGAACATGGAGCTATTTCATACAGTATGCACAGGATTATACCGGAATAGCAGAAAAATCGGCAGGCTTTTTTCTTACAGGTACGCTGGTAGCTTTTCTCATCGGCAGGTTCTCGGCTACAGTGTTAATGAAATATATTAAACCTGGTAAACTGATGGGTATTTACGGCATAATGAACATTTTACTTATTTCGATTGCAGTCATCTTCCCGGGCTGGCTTGGAGTATGGTCAATCTTCCTTTCGAGTTTCTTCATGTCTTTAATGTTCCCGACAATTTTTGCACTTGGTATCAAAGGACTGGGAGCAAATACAAAAATAGCGGGATCAGTTATCGTTATGGCCATTATCGGAGGAGGAGTATTCACTCCTTTAATGGGGCTTATTGCATCTGACAGTATGGCTCATGCCATGCTGATTCCCCTGGGTTGTTACTGTATTATTGTTTTCTATGCTTTCTGGTGGTCACACCCTGTACCTCTGAAAATCATCAACAAACAAGATTAATGACAGGTATGTAATAATTAATTCTTGTAGTCTGATAAGCCCTCTCCAAAAACATAGGATTTCCCCTTTTCGGTTTTTTCAAGCTGAATGAATTTACCCTGATAACTCAGCTTCAATGGATTTCCCAGTTTTGAAGTTATCATGGCCTGTTTCAGTTTCCCGTTATCCCAGTCAATATCAACTTCAAAACCGCCACGGGCCATAAGGCCATGAATATAGCCTTTCTTCCATGCTGATGGAAGTGCCGGTAATAATTCCACCTCTCCTGCATGGCTCTGCAGAAGCATTTCGGTAATACCGGCAGTTCCTCCAAAATTACCGTCAATCTGGAATGGAGGATGGTTATCAAAAAGGTTATTAAGTGTTGAATTTCTAAGCAGTGCCAGTACATTTTCATAGGCTTTCTCTCCATCCAGCAATCTTGCAAAAAAATTGATGATCCAGGCGCGGCTCCAACCGGTATGCCCTCCGCCATGTGCAAGCCTGTACTCGATAGTTTTGCGTGCTGCGTCGAGGTATTCGGAATTGTGCTGCTTTGTTATCTGATCTCCCGGGTGAAGGCCAAAGAGGTGAGAAATATGCCTGTGACCGGGTTCAGGTTCTTCAAATTCCTCTGTCCATTCCAGGATACGGCCGTCGGAACCTATTCTTACCGGAGTGAGTTTCTCAAGGGTTTTTCCCATTTTTTTACGAAAAGCCTTATCCGTATCCAGAACAACACTTGCTTTTATTGTGTTCTGTAGAAGGTCGCGTATTATCATGTGGTCCATAGTTGGTCCCATAACCATGCTGGCATTTCCTTCCCCTCCGGGAATCTTAAACCTGTTTTCAGGAGAAATGGAAGGACCTGAGACCAGATATCCTGTCTTCGGGTTTACCACAAGCCAGTCTAAGCAGAATTCAGCAGCTTCTTTCATTATCGGGTAAGACTTTGTCCTTAGATATTCCACGTCGCCGCCAAACTGATAATGGTCCCAGATGTTCTGACAGCTCCAGGCAATGCCCATCGGCCACATTCCATACCCGATAGAACCAGTCGGTTCTGTGAAATGCCATGAATCAGTTGTATAATGTGCTACAATACCCTTCATACCATATACTTCTTTTGCCGTTCTGCGGGCGTTTGGACGCAAAGCATCGATGAAGTCTATAAAGGGTTCCTGCAGTTCCCCAAGGTTGGTGTTTTCTGATGGCCAGTAATTCATCTGGATATTGATATTGATATGATAGTCGGCGCTCCATGGCGGGCGCAATCCGTCAGCCCATATTCCCTGGAGGTTTGCAGCAAGGTCACCGGGGCGGGAACTGCTTATAAGAAGGTATCTGCCAAACTGATAATAGAGCTCTATAAGGTCGGTATCAACATACCCGTTCTGCATTGCTGTAATCCGTGCATCAGTGGTGAAGTAGTTTCCGTCGCCTGATCCCAGGTCAAGATCAACGCGTTTAAAAAACGACTGATAATCAGCGATATGATCTTCTTTGATTTTATTGAATTGTTTACCTGATACAGCCATCATCTGTGCGGAACTAGTCGTTTTCGGATCATTGCCAAAGTAATCTGTTGCTGCTGTAAGGAATATTGTTACTGCGTCAGCATTGTCAACCCTGATGCTGTCTCCTCCGGATTTTATTTTCCCTCCTTCAGGGATAAGTCTGAGACGGCATGCCATTTTAACTCCAATACCATCGCCAACGTGTTCATCCATTGTGATTTCATTTCCGGAAACAGTAATCTGAGCTTTATTCCCGGGCCGTGAGAGACGAAGGGTAAAAGAAAGTGAACCGGCTTTATCAGCAGTAAGCCTTATTACTACGGCCTGGTCGGGAGCACTTGAAAAAACCTCCCGCAGAAAATTAACCTGGTTGGCTGTATATGACACCCTTGCAACTGCTTCCTCAATATCAAGTTCGCGACGGTAATTAGTCAAGCGCTGCCGAGATCCGAAGTCAAGAAAAATATCACCAAGGGTCTGGTAAGAAGCAGCCGGATTTCGCGGTTTGCTCCCCATAATGCCTTTTTGCGTAAGTGCTTCAGCTTCCCTGTATTTGCCTTCAAAAAGCAATTTCCTGACTTTTGGGAGATTCTCCAGAGCATCGGGATTTGCATCCCATCTTGGCTCGCCTGTCCATACAGACTCTTCATTTAGCTGAAGCCGCTCTTTTTCAATTCCTCCAAAAACCATTGCTCCTAGCCGTCCGTTACCAACAGGAAGGGCATCATTCCATGTTTCAGCCGGTTTATTGAACCAGATTGTCATTCCTGAAGTTTTACTGTTATCCTGTGCAGAGAGAGCAAAACTCAATAATAACGATCCCGAAATTACCGCTGTCAAAAATCTTTTTAATTTCATGATAATGGATATTAAAACATATCCAATGATAATCAAAAACTCTGAAAATAAATGATACAATTTGATTAGTTTTACATGATTATTTTAAATGCTGAATCCAAAATGGTCAATGTAAGACAATCTGATATTGCGAAAGAGCTCAACATCTCAAGAGTCACCGTTTCTAAAGCATTGCGCGACCATCCTGATATTTCCCAGGCAATGAAGAAAAAAATCAGCGAGACTGCCAGGAAAATGGGGTATATTCCAAATCTGATCGCACGTCAGCTTAATTCAAGAAGGACATTTACCATCGGCATAGTTGTCCCGGATCTGGAAAACAGTTTTTTCTCATATGTTGTTGACACTATGATAGATTATGCAACAGAGCATAATTATTATGTTATACTGACTGTCTCTCGTGAGAAGCAGAATATTGAGAAACAGAACATTGAAAATCTCATTGGAATGAGGGTTGACGGATTGCTGGTTTGTCTTTCACAGGAAACAACAGACAACAAGGTGTTTAAAATGGTCGAAAAGATGAAGATCCCACTCGTTTTTTTTGACAGGGCTTTTGAAAATATGAGATTCTCAAGAGTAATATTCGACGATAAGTCTGGCGCAGTAAATTCAATGAACCGGATCATTCAGGAAGGTTATACTAAAATTGCCAATTTTGCCGGGTATTCGACAACAAATATCGGGAAAAAACGAACTGAGGGTTTTTATGAAGCAATTAAGAAAAATAAGATTCCATTACGAAAAGAATGGATACTTGAAAGTGGTTTTGAATTGAAAGATGGTTATGAATCGTTTAAAAAACTGAATAGTTCAGGAAACCTCCCTGAAATAATTTTTACAGTTAACGACCGAGTAGCTCTTGGTGCATATAAGGCCGCAAAGGAAGCAGGACTCATGATACCTAAAGATATTGGAATATTCGGGTATGGTTTCAATGAAATTACAGACTTCTTTGATCCCCAATTAACGGTAATCAATCAGGACCCCAGAAAGTTAGGTCTGGAAGCTATTAAACTCCTGATAAGTGAAATTGATAAAAAAACTAAGATCAGACAAAGTATTATATCAATCGATGAAGAATTTCTCTGGAGAAAGTCAGTGAAACGCAAATTAAAATAATTGTAATATGGAAACTCAGAACAATTCACGTCGCAGCTTTATTAAAAAAGCTGCCATCGGCACTCTAGCAGCAATCAGCATCCCTGAGATACTGTCGGCAGCCGTTCCAAAAGGAGGTTCAAAAAAATAGAGCTCCTTAAAGACCAGGTAATACTTTTCCAGGGTGATTCAATTACCGATTCAGGAAGAAATAAAGAGGATAACAGCTTCAATAATCCCAGGGCGCTTGGATCAGGTTATGCAATGCTTGCAGCTGCTCAGATGCTGGAAAAGTATGCTCCGTTAAACCTTAAGATATATAATAAGGGGATATCAGGAAATAAGGTTTATCAGCTTGCTGAAAGATGGGATAAGGATTGTCTCGATATAAAACCTGATGTTTTGAGTATCCTTATAGGAGTAAATGACATCTGGCATAAATTAAACGGACAGTATAACGGAACGATTGAAATATACAGGAACGATTATATTGCACTTCTCGAAAGAACTAAAAAAGCTCTTCCGAATGTCAAGCTTGTTATTTGTGAACCATATGCAGTACCCGGCGTCAAAGCTGTGGATGATAAATGGTACCCTGAGTTTTATGAATATCAGAAAGCTTCAAGGGAAATTGCAGACCGCTTTGGAGCGACATTTATTCCTTACCAGGCAATTTACGATGAAGCTCAGAAACGTGCACCTGGTGCTTACTGGACCGGCGACGGTGTCCATGCATCATTTGCCGGTGCCCAGCTGATGGCAGGGGCATGGATTTTTGTAATAAAATAAAGTATTCTACTTTAGTTGACCCCTCAACCCCCCTGAAGGGGGGCAGGGGGGTAATTAGATCTCAAAATAAACATTCCCTTTTTCAAGGGCATTCCTGAGATCAGCATATTTCAGTTCACGCGTAGATGCTTTTCTTAATGCACATAGAGCTGCTGCTGTTCCTGCTGCCTGACCCTGTCCCATGCAGCAGACAGTATTTCTTGTCGACATATGAGCCTGAAAATCTGATGTTATCAGCATACCAGCTGCCAGAAGATTTTCAATACCTTTAACTCTTAATGCTTTATAAGGTACTCCGTATGTTCCTCCATTTTTTACCTGGTACCTTGGAGCGGAATCATGGAATCCATATACCATAATATCATCCTCAAAGTGCCTGGCTTCAATCACATCATTGAGTGTAATGTCATAATCGCAGGTTATTGTCCGTCCACGCCGGATATTCAAAGAAGGACTCGTGCGGGCAATAAATGCATTTTCACAACCCGGCAAATATTTTCTGAATAATTCCAGTGTTTTATATTGATTTTGCCGTATAATCAATTCTGCTTTGGCAACTTCATCCCTGTTTGTAGGACTTACAGGTAATTTGTAATTCACCTTGATGAACATCAGGTAATTATCATGGACCGTGGTTGTTATAAGTCCTGATCCCAGTTTTACCACTCCATCGACAAATTCCTGTGGCAGCTTGCCCCTGATAGTGTAGCCACTTTCGCTTCCCATTCTAATGATCTGTCCTTCCTTACCGTCACGCAGACCATAAGCCATATCTCCTAATGCATTGTTTTTCACCAGATAAGCATAGAGTTTCTCAATGTTTACATTTCCCATCCCCATGCTGTTGCATACAGGATGGTCATTCAGCTCTTTAAATTCGGCACCGGCATATGCGGAAAGATCTCCGTATGCAGTACTGTCGACAAAACATTTTCCTTTAAAAACCTCCCTGCCCATCCGGCTCTGAGTAATTACACCCTCAACAGTTGAACCCTTCTTTACTGTTCCGGCAACAAGGGTATTTGTAAAAACGCTGACTCCTGCTTCTGAAAGCATTTCCAGGACAACCAGCTTGTACAATTCAGTATCGATTGCAGTGCAGACACAGTCATAATCTATCTTTCCGGTTACATCGCCGTGTCCGGTTGTTCCGCCAACAAGCATCAGCCTGTCAATAATCTCCTGGGCTATTCCCTTTACGACCTGGCGCTTCTCAACACCCGGAAAAGTTTTCCACAGATTAAAGAAACTATGGAGTGCCGTTCCACCTTCAACAACCGTTCCTCCGACATATCCTTTACCCTCCAGAAGGGCAGTTTTCGCTCCTGTATTTGCCGATGCAATTGCTGCAACAGCGCCGGCTGTACCTCCGCCGGCAACTACTACATCAAATTCCCTTACCGGGAGATTTTTAGTATCTTCCTTAAACATCCCATCTTCAGAAGAAGATGAAAAAGAATTACTATTCAGTGCAGGAAAAGCAGCTCCTGCAACGATCATTTTTTTTGAGAATTTCCTGCGGTCCATATTAATAGCTTTAATTTCTAAAATATAATTTCTTATAAATAATGCTGAATCAAAGTATACAAACGTAAGTTACTAATCTTTCGGTTTTTTTTCATATTTTGTATTCAAATTATACTGCGTTATAAGATGAGAAAAGTACGAATTATGCCAACCTGTTATCCGAAATTTTACCTTGTACTGTTGTTAATTCTTTCTTCTCCTGGTTCTTATTGTCAGCAAAAGATCAATGGTTTATTATATTCTGATAATAAACCCGTCTCCATAACAATAAAAGATGGAAAAATAACCGCTGTTAAAAGGATAAAGAAGCTTCCTGAGGGAGATCCCGCTCTGTTTGTTGCACCCGGTCTGATTGACAACCAGGTAAACGGATTTGCCGGTGTCTCTTTTACTTTCGGGGGAGACGAGCTTACAGCAGAAGGCGTGAAAAAAGCTACTGAGGCATTATGGAAAACAGGTGTAACTACCTATCTTCCAACGCTTACCACAAACAGCAAAGAATTGCTGGAAAAGAATTTTACCGTCCTGGCACAGATAAAGGATGACCCATCGTTGCTGGGCTCCATCCCGGGTTTCCATCTTGAAGGTCCCTATATTTCTCCTGTTGACGGATACAGGGGCGCCCATCCTTTGACACATGTCCGTAAACCCGACTGGAATGAGTTCCTCGAACTTAATGAAGCATCAGGGAAAAATATTCTTCAGGTCACAGTAGCCCCTGAGGTGGAGGGAGCTCTCGATTTCATTTCGAAGTGCAGGGAAAACGGGATTGTTGTGGCACTTGGCCACCATAATGCTTCTGCTGAAACAGTATCTGCGGCAATTGACCGCGGCGCACGTATTGCAACTCACCTCGGCAACGGTTGTGCCAATATGATAAACCGTCATGTGAACCCGTTATGGCCGCAGCTGGCAGATGACCGCCTCATGATAAGCATTATCGGTGACGGTTTTCACCTGAATCCTGAAGAGATCAGGGTCTTTTACAAAGTCAAGGGGACTGACAGAACCATCATAACATCAGATGTTACCAGCTATGCCTCATTGCCACCCGGTAAGTTTGTAAATAGTGAAGGCGATACCATTGAACTCACACCGGAAGGTATGATCAGATATCCTGCCCAGAATGTACTGGCCGGATCTGCATCACCTGTCAGGAAAGGAGTGTATAATGTAATGAAGGTTACAGGATGCTCCCTGGCAGAGGCTATTCAAATGACAAGCGCTAATCCCGCCCATCTGTACGGACTTAATGACAGAGGGGAGATAGCGATCGGAAAGCGTGCTGACCTGATCCTGTTTCAGATCCGTGATAATGAGTTGTTTATTATGAAAACATTTGTCAACGGACGGCTTGTTTATGAATACACGGAGGATCGTAAATAACTAAGAATTATAATAAAATATTTATCGTCAATTTGGTTTCTGTAAATCCTGAGGATATGAAAACGACTACAATTTCCAGACGCGGATTTATAAACAAATCTGCTTTCGCTGCAGGAGGAGCAATGGTTGCTCCCGCTTATCTCAAAAATATGATCACCAACAGCCCCAACGAAAGGATTAATATTGCAGTTGCAGGTATAAGTGGTGACAGGAAGCTGGTACGGGGAATGATTTCAGGAAGAGGCAAAGTCCATATTAATACTTATGCTGAAATTCCAAACGTCACCATTAAGACAATTTGTGATGTAGATGAGCGTCTGTTCCCGGGAGTTACAGCGACTGTTGAAAAATTATTCGGATCAAGACCGGCAACAGAGGTTGATTTTCGTAAGCTATTGGATAATAAAGACATAGATGTTATTTCAATAGCTACACCCGATCACTGGCATGCCCTTATGACAATCTGGGCATGTCAGGCTGGAAAGGATATATATGTAGAAAAGCCTGTCTGTCATAATCTCTCTGAAGGACGCAAAATGGTTGAGGCAGCAAGAAAATACAACCGTATTATACAATCGGGAATTTGTTACAGGAGCAGTAAAGCGGTCAAAGAAGGAGTTAAGTTTGTTCATGATGGTAAACTGGGTAAAGTCTATATGGCCAAGGGTATTACTTACAGATACCGTGTTCCTATAGAACATGTACCCGACAGCCCTATCCCGGAGGGTGTACACTGGGATCTTTTCCTCGGACCTGCTCCCTACCGTCCGTTCAATGAGAACAGATATATCTATCAATGGCACTGGTTCTGGGATACTGGTACAACCGAGTTTGGAAACAACGGTATTTACAGGATGGATACTATAAGGTGGGCTTTAAATAAAAAGACTCACCCGGTAAAGATCCATTGTGCAGGCGGGAAATTTGTCCGTGATGATGACCAGGAGGTCCCGAATATCATGATCGCAAATTATGAATATGATGATGGTACAATCATCCAGAATGAAGTGAGGAGTCTTTGTACCAATACGGAAGGTAAAGACGATTCTTCTGACTGTTTCCTGTACAGCGACCAGGGATGGATGTCCTTCAGCGGAGACGGATATAAAACTTATTTCGGTACAAAAAATGAACCCGGACCAGCCAGGTCTGAAAATGATTTCCCTGTTGAAGAAAGAAGCAATGGGTGGAAGAATTTTATAGATTGCGTACGAAGCAGGCGCATGGAAGATCTTGACAATGACATATTGGAAGGGCACATGTCAGCAGCCCTGGGACATCTTGGGGTAATCTCTTACCGTACCGGCAGAAAATTAGTTTTTAATCCTGAAGCTGAAAAATTTGTTAAAGACCGGGAAGCAGATAAATTGCTTACCAGGAACTATCGAAAACCTTACGTGATACCAGTAAGTGTTTAGTAAACTGCGCCCCACGCCCCACGCTCCACGCCATTCTTATGATCCGCCTCTCAGCTTTTTAAGCTCATTGAAGTGTTCCATTGACATTTTTTCCCGGGCTTCCCTCGAAGTTTTCCGGTAAGCTTCAAACTCATCTTTCAGGTCCTTTAATTCTTTTTTTAAGTTAGTGGTGACTGAGATATTTCTTTTGAATGCAAGAAATCCGAATACCAGCAGTGCGACTAATCCGGTAACAAGAAGCCACATTAAAGTATTATAAGTAATCTTATTAACCTCAAGACCAAATACCTTAATATTGTTTTTGGTCCTGGTTATTTCTTCTAACTGACTTTGTGTAGAATCCAGGGATGCGTTAACAGAATCGATGGTGTAGTTTAGTTTGTTTTTGAGAATTTTAAGTCCAGCAATCTCAGTTTTGGCAGCTGAAAGAGTATCTAATGCATTTCTCTTGATCTTCTGGAACATGTCCTCCCTGATTGCCCTATATTCCTGATATATCCGGGTACGCTCCTCGAGATATTTCATCTGTTCTTTAAATGTATTCTTAATGAGTTCTTCCGGCATGGTTGTCTGTCCGATTCCTTTAGTGGACATCAATAATACCATTAATAGTATTAATACATATTTGATTCCTGATGCGCTTATTTTCTTCATAGTTTAAAAATGAAAAAATGAATATTCCTTTAATAATTTTAAACGCATAAGTTAATTGAAAATTTTAATTCAAAAAAATGTAAATTTAAAAACCAGAACAGGATAAGGGATACTTATTGATTATCTTTAATTTAGCATCAGGCTGTATAGAATAAGTCTTAACCTTAATATGATTAATATTTAATAAAAGTAGCTTCATGAAGTCAATTTTCAGGATTCTCTTTACCGTAATTCCACTAGTTATTCTGACAAACAGAAGTGCTGATGCTCAGAATGAACTTGATGTGATCAGGAATAACTGGCTTGAATACAGTGATGCAGCCAACTCACTTTATCACCATCTTACTTTGCAGGCTTTTAGCCTTCTGAAAGAAAGGGAAAATAGAATAAGTGTATTTAATACACTTATGGACTGGCAAAATAGACAAAACCATATTAGAGAAACCCTGGCAGATATCGTTGGATCTTTTCCTGAAAAAACTCCGCTAAATGCCAGGATCGGGATAACCGGCCGGTCGGGTGGAGGGACGCAATCAGCGTATATAGCTGCAATGGATGACAGGATTTATGCCGCTGCTCCGGAGAATTATATTACGAATTACACCAGGGTTATTCCTTATCTTTTATTCAAACCCGCGAAACCTGATAATAGATTTATGATCTACCTGCTCCCATCGGGGAAAGCAGCTGAGGCTTCATCAGGAGGAGAAATTGAAGGATTTGTAAATAAGGGAATTACAGTACTGGCACCAGATCTTATCGGAACAGGAGAAACAGGTACTGGTGCACTGCGGGGTGATGCATATTTTGAAGGTGTTTCGCATAATCTGTGGTACGCATCTATGCTGATTGGAAGAAGTATAGCAGGGATCCATGCTGGTGACGTTGTCAGATTAGTAAGATTGCTGAAAAAGAATAATAATGAAGCTGAGATCACAGGTTTTGCCAGAAGAGAAATGACTCCTGTATTATTACATTCAGCAGCATTTGAACCCGATATTGAAAATATAATACTTTCTGAGCCTTATTCATCATATAAAACCATTGTGATGAACAGGTTTTATGAACCTCATTTTATACTCAGCGCGGTCCCGGGCGCATTGAAGGAATATGATCTGCCTGATTTAGCCGGTTCTCTCGCACCCCGAAGGCTGTTCATCTCTGGAACAACTGACGGAAATGGGAGCCTTACTGACTCTACAGGTATCGATGCGGATCTTTCGGTTATAAAGAATGCATTTCATATCAGGAAAGCAGACAATGAGTTGATGATATTACCCAGGCAGTCAGAAGATAAAAGCTTAGATCAGTTAATGGAATGGATAAACAAAAAATAGCTATAGTTCCGGATCCTATTTAAGTGAAGCTTTCGAAAATGTATTCTCCGGGATTATCTCATCAAGCTTGATTGTCACAATAATAAACTGGGTGCCATCACCTGCCTTTAACATATCTTTATACACAATTTTCATTGGGAACCAGCGACCCTGGATCCTGGTTACCTCTGACAGTTGAGTCCTTTTCAGAAGCTTACCGCTTTTACCGTATAATTCTTCCCTGAGAGGGACATACCTCTCCTGGTCGACCCATATTTTTCGTACTTCATAGGCTTCACCTTCGGCCAGAGCATTTAGCTGCAGGACCCAGCATTTTCGATCCTGAACAGTATCTGATGCAACCACTGAAGCACTATAATGACTTGTCAGGTCAGGATCTTCCATCATATCTTCATACGAGAGATCGGAACCCATCACCGACTGGCGGAGCATCTGCCCTGTTATCTGGATTATCCTGTCGGTAGAAGGGGAGAAGATCCAGAGTTTGTCCTCAACCTTCAGCATCTTTGTGCCTTTTTCCCGTGCGGGATTTGTGTATTCTGTAAAAGCCCGGTCTTCACCTTCTGCCCAAGTTTTGAATTCTATTGTTCTGCTTCCCCTGGCTCCGTTTATAATCATTTTAGCTGTCATTATCCGTGTCCTGGCAGTCAGGTTCTTATCGATAAGATTAAGAATTTCTTTCCCTGATGGCTGGGAAAACAGAGGAGTTGTTAACAGGAAAATTATTAAGTAAATATATGTTTTCATAATCAGATACTTTTTCTCTTCTATTGTAATTGCAGCTCCTTGAAAAGCCGTGCTGTTTGCCTCTTATAAATGCCGATTCCTGAAAGCATTGTTCCCAGGACTGTGGCAATAATTCCGGGTATAAAACCGATATACCATGCTTCAGGAGTAATTCTTGTTCTGAATATCCCCGGCAATAACATTGTTGCATTCTGCATGGCACTGCTGAAGTCAAGCCCTTTTTGCTGCATCAGGTACGAGAGTAATAAACCTATGGCTACACCGATAACTGATCCGGTTAATCCGACTGCTACAGATTCTGCTATCATTGATCCGTAGATATGACCTTTTTCTTCTCCCATTGCCAGTCTGAGTCCAACCTCCCCATACCTGCGCAATCCTCCAACCAGTCCTGCATTCCACAGGACAACAGACAGTACCAGTATAAAAATAAAGCTGACAATACCAACAACACCTGACATCATATCAATTAAGCCTCCAAGGTCATTCTGATCACGAAGTCTGATCATTACAGGGGCGAACTGATCATTTCCTGAAGAATTTTCATTATTGAAGGATGTCATCAGCTCTGTCGCTTTTGTATCATCATAGTAGTCGACAGCAGTGAAGCCAAGGATCTCGTTACAAGCATCCTCCATATCGAGAGCTTTTCTTGCATCAGAAATATCCATAATCACTGAACCTCTGTCGAGAGCGGCAATACCATACCTTATAGTACCTGCAACAGTGAAATTTACTATTGTCATTCCTCCGTACATTGTGGATCCGATAAAGGTAACCTTATCGTTCATATTGATCCCGAGCTTCTCTGCAAATGAGTGGCTTACCAGGATTTCGCCGGCAACCGAAGGCAGTTTACCTTTAACAAGAATATTACTTAAGTTAAGCCTTTCTGCCTCACCGGAATCAGGATCAAATAAATCAATTCCAAATCCTGCGAAAGGTCCCTGGCTTTTTGTCTCACCGTTTTCATCAGGGACATCCAGCAGACCCCCGAACTGAATCCTTTCAACCCATGAAGCAGTGGGATAATCTTTCTTCAGTTCACTTATAAGTGCCTGCGTCCCGGTAAGTGAAAGATCAATCGGGATCTGGTCCATGCTTTCCCTGTAAGCCCTGGTAATGACTTTGACATGACCTGTAGCCAGTTTGGCGTTAAGATTAATGGAATCCCCAAGTACTCCGGTTATCCATGTGGTCATCAGGACAGTCAGCATTACTCCGATTGCAACCACAATCAGCGGAAGCCTGCTCCTGTGCTTATCCCTCAGCAATCCCTTAATTAAAAATTTTATCATTGTACTTTCCCCCTTAATGCTTCTGTTGGTTTCATTCCGGCAATTTTCCTAGACGGGATATAACTTACAATTGTTGTTGTAACCAATATAATAATAGTCATCGTAATAATTGTACCAAGGCTGTAGACCGGAAAGATCTTTTCAGCAATGGTAAGTCCATATCCTTCAGTAGCTTTAGGCATGGCGAATCCGTATTTCGCCACAAGGTACAGGAGAGGCATACCCCAGATTGCTCCTGCAACGACTGAGAGTATCGAATGCATGGCTCCTTCAATCGTAAAAAGCCGGACTACCTGCCATCGGGTCATTCCAAGAGCTATATAAGTACCTATTTCCTTTTCCCTCCTGAATATAGAAAGAACCTGCGTATCAAATACTGCAAGAAGTGCAAGTGACAGCAGGATAATATAAAGCACCAATCCGCCAATGCTCTTTGATTTGATGATTGTATCTAATTCACTGAAAAGTATGTCGTGACCCTTGTAAATCCATCCAGGAACCGTTGGTGCCGATGTAATACCCTGTTTGAGAATGATATAAGTGGCATTCCCATCGAGTCCGGTCATTTTCTGAAGCTTGTCAAGCGGTATCCATATCTGGTTATTGTCAATACTTGCAACATTCGTATGGAATATACCGGCAATTCTTATTTCTGTGGCATCAAATGTTCCGTTAGCATCTCTCCATCTTACTGTAACCATATCATTTTTGTTGAGTCTGGTGGCATTTGCCATCCTGTTGCCGATCAGCGCATTTATAACTAATGAATCACCTTTCATCAGGGAGGCAGGCAGCTTTACAATATTTTGTGAGGGATCGATACCTTTTAATAAGATGTTTCTCATTCTTCCTTCCGGATAGACTGAGGCTTGTGTAACGAGAACAGGTACGGCCTGGCCATCATTATAAAGTTTTTTCAGTTCAGAAGGAAGGGAACCGTGTCCGTCATTTAATGAGAGGGGATCATACGGATCATATAGATTATGCCAGTACTCTCCGCCGCCGACTTCCCATTCAGTCATATCAATTTTAGCCTGCAGGTCCCATCCATGTATAATACCTGACTGGAAGACAATCATCACAAGCGCAAGTGAAAGTACAAAGACATTCAGCCATGTTCTCAGACCTGCGCCGATAAGATTTTTTAAAGCAAGTTTAAATGCGAGCATCACTCTTAAGTTTTATTGTTTAATGTTTTCATCACGTGATACCTTGCCATCAATGAGGGTTATCTTCCTCTTCAGATGACTTATTACTTTGTCATCGTGTGTTGCAAAGATGAAAGTAGTCTTCAACTCCTTATTAAGTTTCTCCATAGTCTGCAGAATGTGATGTGAGTTATCAGCGTCAAGGTTGGCGGTCGGTTCATCTGCAAGAACGATTTCAGGCCGTTTTACCATTGCCCTTGCAATAGCGACCCTCTGACATTCACCACCTGAGAGTTGTGCGGGTTTTGATCTGACCTTGTCGGAAAGGCCTACCCATTCAAGTGCATCGAGTACAGCTTTTTTCCTTTCACCTGTGCTCATTTTGAGCAGTAACAGCGGAAATTCGGCATTCTCGAAAACAGTATAAACAGGTAAAAGGTTATATGTTTGAAATATGAATCCCATATGCTTCCTCCTTATAAGGGCAGCCTGCCTGACAGAAAGGTCTTTGCTTGAGTTCCCTAGAACAGTAGCATCCCCATCGCTTGGATTATCAAGTAATCCTATGATATTCAGTAAGGTTGTTTTCCCTGAACCTGATGGTCCGACAACACCTGCAAATTCACCTTTAAAGAAGGTCAGGTTTATGCCATTCAGAGCAGTGAATTCACCTAATCCCATCGGGAATTTCTTTGTCAGGTTTTTTACGGAAATTATTTCTGCGTTATTCATCTGAATTATTTTGTAATAAAAATTTTATCGTTAATTACATGTTCCTGGTTGCTAGTTACTTGTTGCTTGTTTTTGGTTATCAGCTTTAAGATTACCGGACAAACCGGCAACCAGCAACCTATGTCTCTTTTTCTTAATCAGTAATTATACACCACCATTACCTGTCCTCCCGCACCTGCAAACATATTCGGACCTGAACCGTAATTAAATATCTTAAAATCATTTGGATTCCAGAAACCGATTATATTAAATGCAAGATTATCAAAGGTAAACGATAAATTGGCAAAGCGGTAAAATCCGTTGTTTTTCCAGTCATAAAAAACGATTGTACTTACCCTTGTGATAATTGATAAGGGAATTCCCAGGGAGATTCCTGTAAAAGACAATCCCTCTCCATCAGAAAATAGTTTTTCAGAGGAACAGATTAATAGATGCTCTGCCATAATATTCAAGCCATTTCCAATTCCTAAGGTATAGTCAGCACCTAAAGTCATTGCTTTTGTAAATGCCGGTATTTCATCCTGTTTCTGATGGGTGACAGATCCCTCAAACCATAAACCTACACCCATGTCGATTTTAATGTCAAAACCGAAACGATTTTCCGGGAAATATCTGCTGCCTGTTATGGGCGGTTGCCAGTTATCGGGGAATTCAGCAAAACGGTTATGATAGCTCAGAGCAAGTTCGCCCCTCGGAACAGGAAACTGCAGCCTTCCTCCAAACTCAGGTCTGTTCCGTCTCGACGGAATTAATTCCCATCCTTTGGTATTCTTATTACCGTAAAGAATCCATAGCCATACACTTGCATTATTGCTGAAGTAATATTTCCCCTGGAGAGCATATACACCCCTGGTGAGTTTCAGAGGATCTCTCGGATCGATCCTGTCAAACCACATCAGCGGTCTCAGCATTGATGCTGACCCGAAATTGATCTTCTGCAATCCTGCACGTATCTCAAACCTGTTGCCTGAATACCTTAACCAGAACCTGTATAGGCTTGCATTCGCATCAAAAATATTGTCAGTATCCGATAGATTAGAGTAATTAAGGTAACTATCGGCTGAAAGCTCACCATCTAATTTGAAATTTTTACTCGCCGGTATTTCGAATAACAGCTGAGGGATATATCTCAGCCCGGTTTGAAATCCGAATCCGCCGGAATTATTGGCAGTAATCCATCCTGCAGCCTGGCCATTAAAATTTATTGATTGTCCGGAAACGTAAGAGACTGGTAAAAGGCAAAATATTATTATATAAGAACTTTTTAGAAAGCGATACATTCTGCTGTCAGTTTATAAAGTAAAATTACGGAAAAGAAAATATCTGTAACTACCAATAGGCCGAACTGTTTTAAAACATATACTTTTATATTTCACCATTTGATTGTGTTGAATTAAAAACTATTAAATTTATATTGATAAAAACAAATCCGGATACCTGATCTTCTTTTTAAGATTTAGTTTTAAAAAATATTAATATTCAGATATTTAGAATAAATAATCCATAAGGTGAATAACCATATCAGACGTCGGACATTTATTAAAGCAGCAGCAGCCGGAGGTATTGGCCTTGGTTTGCAGGGTAAATCTTTAATTGATAAAGAATTCACAAATTCGGAGCCAGGCAGGGTTGGCATTATCGGTCTGGATACATCACATAGTACAGCATTTACTAAGGTGCTTAATGATCCCGCTGCCGGTCCGGAGTTTGGCGGTTACAAGGTTGTAGCTGCGTATCCAAAGGGAAGCAATGATATCAAAAGCAGTGTGGACAGGATACCAGGTTATACAGAAGATGTAAAAAAGCTTGGAGTTGAGATAGTTAATTCTATTGAAGACCTGCTCCCGAAAGTTGATGTGGTGCTCCTCGAAACAAATGACGGGCGCCTGCACCTTGAACAGGCTTTACCGGTACTCAGGGCAGGTAAAAGGATGTTCATTGACAAGCCCATAGCTGCAAGCCTGGCTGATACGATAGCAATTTTTGAGAATGCAAAACATTTCAATGTGCCGGTTTTCTCTTCATCTTCTCTGAGATATATATCAGGAGTAAAGGAAATTGCTGAAGGTTCTGTTGGAAAAGTCATGGGAGCGGATACATTTAGTCCGGCTACGCTTGAAAAGACCCATCCGGATCTATTCTGGTACGGTGTGCATGGTGTCGAGATACTTTTTACAGTTATGGGAACCGGATGTAGGAGCGTTGCACGTACATATACCGATAATTTCGATAAGGCAGTCGGAGTGTGGGAGGATGACAGGATAGGAGCTTTCAGGGGCTTGCGTTCGGGAAGGACTGATTATGGTGGTACGGTATTCGGAGAGAAGGGAATAACCGTACTTGGTAAATACAGCGGGTATAATCCGTTATTAATTAAGATAATTGAATTTTTCAGGACAGGAATTCCTCCTGTAAGTGCTGAGGAAACCATTGAGATTTTTACCTTTATGGCAGCTGCCGATGAAAGTAAACTGAAAGGCGGCATTCCTGTAGATATGGAACCTGTATTGCAGAAGGCCAGGCTGGAAGCAGAGAATAAAATTATCAGATAGCCGGGCAGGATAAGAACAGAAACTAAAATCATATAGAGTCAAATTAAAACTACCTAAAAATGACAAACCGAAGAGATTTTATTAAGAAAAGTGCACTGGGTACAGCTGCTATCGCAATTGGTGGAATGAAGCTCAATGCGAAGTCGTATAAATCGATCCAGGGAGCAAACGATCGTGTTACTGTTGCTGTAATAGGTATCGGCGGACAGGGCGGAACACACATTAACAGCTTCTGCGGATTGAAAGACAAAAAGAATGTTCGTCTGAAAACTATTTGTGATGCGGATGAAAAATTCTTCCCGGAACGTATAAAAACCGTCCAGTCCAGGACCGGAGAGACACCGGTCACTGTATGGGATATGCGTAGGGTTCTGGAAGATAAGGAAATAGATGCTGTTTCATTTGCCGTACCAAACTTCTGGCATGCCCTCGGGACAATCTGGGCCTGCCAGGCAGGCAAACATGTATATGTTGAAAAACCTGCAACACATAATGTATTTGAAGGCAGGAAGATGGTTGAGGCAGCACGTAAGTATAATGTACGTGTTCAGACCGGTATGCAGAACCGTTCGATTCCCGGAGTCATTGAAGCAATAAAGTTCCTGCACAATGGAGGGATAGGCGAAGTATTTATGGCAAAAGGGCTGTGCTATAAACCACGTGATTCTTTCGGGATTGCAAAAGATGGCGAACCGCCATCAACGCTTCACTACGATTACTGGCTTGGACCCTGTCAGTGGAGGCCTTACAATGAGAAACGTGTCCATTATAACTGGCACTGGCATTGGGATACAGGCGGTGGTGATACAGCAAACCAGGGTCCTCATCAGTTCGATATAGCGCGCTGGGGACTGAATAAAAATGAACACCCGGTTACCATTTATTCGATGGGTAATATTTTCGGGATAAATCCCGCAGAATGTTCACAGGAGACACCAAATACGCAGACCTCATTATTTAAATATAAGGATGGGAAAATACTTGAATTTGAAACGCGTGGTCGTTATACAAATGATGAGGGCGATCTCGGAGTCCGTATCGGTAATTTGTTTTATGGGACCGAAGGGTACATGGAAATTGATGGTGGTACCTGGAAAGCTTACAGGAAACGTGAAAATAAACCATTTGCGGGCTCAGATGTTGGAGAAAAATCAACCGATCCGACATTTATGGCACCTCCAGGCGGATCAAATCATTATGGCAATTTTATAGATGCCATCAGGTCAGGCAAGAATGAAGACTTGCATGCCGATATTCTTGACGGGTATATGTCTGCGGCCCTTCCGGCGCTGGCAAATATATCGTACCGTGTTGGCAGGGAGCTGATTTTTGATGGTGCAAAGGAAAAGTTTGTGAAAGATAAAGAAGCTGATAAACTCCTGACCAGAGTCTACCGTAAACCTTATATGGTTCCATTGGTGGTATAAGTAAAGGTACAAAGGCTTAGAGGAGTAAATACGTAAGGATAAGTGTGATACCCTGGCTCCTTTGAGCTTCATGAGCTCGCTCCCAAGCCCCCTTTGAGCCGCATGTACTCACCCCCCCGCCCCCCTCTCTGCTGGCGCAAAGAGGGGGTAGAGTAAAATACTGTAAATATGGTCATTCCCCCTCTTTACGGAGTAGAGAGGGGGAAAAAAGGGGGTGAGTATATGTGATTAAAGAAGATGAGATAAACTATTTTGTACGAAATAACTAATGAAAACATAAATGAAAAACGAAATATCAAGAAGGCAATTTATTCAAAAAACAGCCTTGGCAGGCATCGGTCTGGCAGCCATCCAGCCACTGCTGGCGATGAAAAAGAAATCAAAAAAAGGGATGAAGTTTGGCCTTGTAACTTATCAATGGGGCAGGGACTGGGATCTTCCCACATTGATTTCCAACTGTGAAAAGGCAGGCTATCAGGGTCTGGAACTCAGGACTCAGCATGCACACAAAGTAGAAACAAATCTTAATGCTGCTCAACGGGCTGAGGTAAAAAAACGATTTGCGGACAGTTCTGTAAAATGCCTGGGCTATGGCGCTAATTTTGAATATCACAGTCCCGATCCAAAACAACTCCGGAATAATATTGATCAGACAAAAGAGTATATTATTCTCTGCAAAGATATCGGTGCAACCGGCATAAAGGTTAAACCTAATTACCTGCCTCCGGAAGTGCCGCGTGAAAAAACTATTGCACAGATTGCTGCATCACTGAATGAGTGCGGGAAATTTGCTCAGGATTATGGTCAGCTGGTAAGAGTGGAGGTGCATGGTAATATTACTCAGGAAATTCCGAATATGAAGGCTATCTTCGACCAGGTTACCGAAAAAAATGTTAAAATGTGCTGGAACTGCAACGATCAGGATCTGCTTCCTCCCGGGCTTGAAGGCAACTTCAACATGGTGAAAAAGTGGTTTGGCGATACGGTTCATATCCGTGAACTGAATGAGGGAAATTATCCTTACCAGCAACTTTTTGACCTGTTTACCGGGATTAAATATAATGGATGGATACTTCTTGAAGCACGGACCGAACCTGCTGACAGGGTTGCAGCAATGAAAGAACAGCTTGCATTGTTTAATAAAATGATAGAAAATTCAAAAAAGAGCTGAGAGATATTAAAACAAGATAGAGGTCATTTAAAACCTTTGTGCCCCTTTGTTACGCACTTAAGGTCCTTTGTGTTAAAAAAAAGGTGTAATGACCGGACTATCTATTTTTTACATTACAGAACAAAATAACATTATCAAGGGATGAAAAAAAGAATTGCATTTATATTGCTCCTGGCTTTTACCTGTACACTGATTCCCGGACAATCAAATGTCAGAAATCAAAGTGTTACATTTATTAAAAAGGAATCTGAGAAGAGGGTTGAAGTATTAATAGATGGTAAGCTATTTACTTCCTATTGCTGGCCGGATAATGTTTATAAGCCAATTCTTTACCCTGTATTTACTGCCAAAGGTACTGAAATCACCCGGGGATTTCCATTGAAGCCCAGGGCTGGTGAGCGAAACGATCATATACATCAGGTGGGCATCTGGCTGAATTACGGAAATGTCAACGGGTATGATTTCTGGGGTAATGGATCAACAGGAAAAAAGAGTGAGAATGGTGGAGAAGTAAAGCATCTCAGGATTGATGAGATGAAAAATGGAAAAGGGGAAGGAGTTCTGATCGCTTCATCCAGTTGGCTCGATCCAGCAGGAAAAGAGCTTCTGGCAGAGAAAACGGAATACCACTTTATGGCTAAAGGTTCAGTATATTTTGTTGACAGGATCACAACTTTAACGGCAACAGGAAATATTGTCTCGATGAAAGATACAAAAGAGGGGATGTTCGGTATACGAGTCGCCAGGCAGCTTGAATTACCATCAAAAGAGGCACTAATACTACTGGATACTGATGGCAAACCGGCCAAAGAAAAAGTTGTTACCAATGAGGGTGTCACCGGTAATTACAGGAGCAGTGAAGGGATTACAGGTGAAGCTGTATGGAGTACTCGCGCAAAATGGATGAATCTTTACGGCAGCATTGGTGATGAAAAGGTCTCTCTTGTTGTATGTGATCACCCGAAAAATCAAAGCTATCCCACCTACTGGCATGCGCGGGGTTATGGACTTTTTGCAGCGAATCCTCTTGGGTGGAGCGATTTTACTAAAGGAAAAGAAGTTCTTGATTTTTCAATACCAGCAGGACAATCTGTCACTTTCAGGTACAGGGTGATCATCAGTTCCGGGATACATTTGACTGATAATGAAATCAATGCATATGCAGATGATTTTAACTCAAAGTATTGATTTTTGAAATAAAATTAGCTGAGAGTATTTAGACGGGGCTTTAGCCCAAAAAATCCTGACGGAGTCATTTATTATATTTATTATCAGACAATTACCGTTGGCTGAAGCCAACGGTGAACCGGTCTGCTACCCGGGACTTTAGCCCAATATGTCTCAAGTTCTGGGGGAAATGGGTAACTTTTTATAAAAAATTTATAAAGGACAGAATCGAGTTTAAAAGACACTTTAAGCTCCTGACAAAAATCGATCTTTCCTAAAAGCAGCCTTTTATGTATGAATTTTATTAGTTGGTCAAATTAAGTTCGGTTTTTCTTGCAAATCATTTATTTTAGCTGTCGTATTTAGAATTAGAGGCTGAGCATTACATACTTTTCAAGTCTTATTCCTGATCATTTTTGGGAAAGAGGTTAAATCTTTAAAGATTTAATATGATATGTATCGCTCCAATAAGCCGGAAATGGGATTTCAAGCCCTGTTTTGTTAGCCATCTCTGATGGGACTGACGGGGCGAAAGCTTATCCGGAGGTGAAGTAAAATCATTTGCTAACAAATTGTTAAGGGATTTAAAACTTTAAAGAGTTATTTTTTGTTAAGGTTGCATAATAAAGCATTTCCAACCGACATCATTTGAAAAATAACTCTTAAATTGTATGTTGATAACCTGTGTATAACTTTTGCAGTTATCTCAAGATCCTCAGATTAAGTAAACATTTAAGAATCCCTAATAAGTAAGGGTGTAATATCCTAGCTTTCGATATGAAAATAGTTTTGCGTAAGACAGATGAATTAATTCACAAAAGAAGACTATTCAGGGTTTTGTTCCTGAGTAGTCTTTTTTTGTTGATATCAGTGAAGGGGTGGGGGCAAGATGCACCGGTAGTGACTGGTATATCTGATCAGACAATAGCAGAAGGATCAGCATTTGCAACGATAGCTCTTGATGATTATGTATCTGATATAGACAATACTGATGCAGAGATGGTATGGACCTGGTCAGGTAATACAGCTCTGACAGTATCGATAGTATCCAGGGTAGCCACGATAACTACACCGGGCGCAGACTGGAATGGTGCAGAGACTATCACCTTCAGGGCGACAGATCCCGGAGCACTATATGATGAAGATGCAGCAACCTTTACTGTGACAGTGGATAATGATGCACCGGTAGTTACAGTTATACCTGATCAGACAATAGCAGAAGGATCATCATTTGCAACGATAGCTCTTGATGATTATGTATCTGACATAGACAATACTGATGCAGAGATGGTATGGAGCTATTCAGGTAATACAGCTCTGACAGTATCGATAGTATCCAGGGTAGCCACGATAACTACACCGGGTGCAGACTGGAATGGCGCTGAGACTATCACCTTCACAGCCACAGACCCCGGACTTCTTTCAGGCAGTAACCCTGCAACCTTTACTGTGACAGTGGATAATGATGCACCTGTAGTAACAGATATACCTGACCAGACAATAGCAGAAGGATCATCATTTACAACGATAGCACTGGATGATTATGTATCTGATATAGACAATACTGATGCAGAGATGGTATGGAGCTATTCAGG
>JALHSP010000063.1 GCA_022865305.1 Bacteroidales bacterium
GGGCTATGGAATTATATTAGTCTCAACAGACTTGGATGAAATAATCTCATTAAGTACTAAGATAATTGTAATGTTTGAAGGAAGGTTAATTGGACAGATTATTCCGGATGTTGACTCTTTAGAGAATAAAATTGGGCTAATGATGGCAGGGATTACACCATAGTAAAAAAGGGGTGGATATATACGAAAAGAGAATTACAACAGTCACTGTTAAGATTATTAGTAGCCTTTAGTGTAGCATTAATCTTAAGTAGTATATTTATTTTATTTACAGGTGAGAATCCGCTTACGGCTTATGTACAGCTGCTTCGTGGAGCCTTTGTTGGCAAACGTAATTTTGTAACAACATTAAGATGGAGCGTACCATATATGCTAACCGGGATTGCAGCGGCGATATCTTTTAAAGCTGGAATGTTTAACATGGGAATAGAAGGATGTGTATATTTAGGAGGATTGACAGCAGCCTTAGTAGGTACGTATATCAAAGGATTACCGGCAGTTCTGCATATTTCCCTTGCTATGTTAGCTGCAATGCTAGTTGGTTCACTTTGGTTGTATATCCCTGCTAAACTACGCGCATACCGTGGGGTAAACGAAGTAATAACAACCTGGATGCTTAGTTATATTGCTATTTTGTTATGCCAGTTTCTGGTTGCTCAAGTTTTCCAGGATCCTAATGATTTGGCACAAGCAGCTCAACAAGTGAGAACACCCTATGTGCAAGCTACGGCTAAGTTAGCTCAGATAATACCTCCATATCAACTTAATACCTCTTTATTTATTGCAATTGGATTAGTAATTATATTTTATATTTTTTCCAGTAAAATGACATTTGGATATGAGCATACAATGACCGGGTTGGCTCCTGACTTTGCTCAATACGGCGGTGTAGACATTGCCAAAGTACGTTTCTATTCAATCATTATAAGCGGTGCTGTAGGAGCTCTTGCTGGTGCTACTGAGATTTTAGGAGTTCACTATAGGTATATACATGGTTTTTCGAATGACCTTGGTCCAAGCGGCATTTTAGTAGCATTAATGGGAAGATTAAATCCAATGGGTATTCCGTTTTCAGGAATTTTTATGGGAGCGATGCAAAATGGTGCTAGAGGCATGGCCAGGACAAGCAATGTTTCCCTGGACACTGTAAGGATTATAATTGCAGTTGTTGTAATATGCATAACAGCGGAAGGGTTGTACGAGCTATTAAAAATCAAAAGTAAAGTGAGAGAGGAGGAATAAAGCTTGTTTGATATAATCTTCAATACTAATACAGTTGCAACGGGGATTAGGCTTGCCACACCTATACTGTTGGCGGCTTTGGGTGGAGTTGTTTGCAACAAAGCCGGGAATTTTAACATTGCTTTGGAAGGTTTCATGCTTATAGGCTCTTTTGCAGCTGTAGTTGGAAGTTACTTTTTAAAAAGTGCTACCCTGGGAATTTTATTGGCGGTTTTAACAACAGTTGCTATATCATTGTTATACGGGCTATTTTGTATCACTTTTAAGGCTGACGAAATCATTGTAGGGTTTGGTTTCAACATGTTTGCTATAGCTCTCACCGGATGGCTTTTAAAACCGATTTTTGGTGGGAAGGGTTCTTTTTATAATCCATCTACACCGGTGCTAAATCCTATAAAATTGCCTCTGATTAGTAAAATCCCTATTTTGAATACAATATTTAGTGGATATAACATAATAGTCTACTTGTCCTGGATTCTAATTATTTTATTGTATGTGATTATGTATCGTACTTCTTTGGGTTATAAATTGAGGGCTTTGGGAGAAAACCCGGCATCTTTGAA
>JALHSP010000064.1 GCA_022865305.1 Bacteroidales bacterium
CGCCCGACCCCGCAAAAAACAAAAATCCCCTTCCTGATTATTGAAAAGGGGTCAATATCTGCCGGAATGTCATAAGAAATCCGGTAAAAAACGCCAATTTTTAGACCGTTTTCAGGGGGTCAATATCCTCCGAATTCTCCATAATAGCACCTGAACCTATAAATATAATTATCTGGAAATTAATAATTTATGAAATTGGCTATTAAAATTGTTGATACTTTTGTAGATGAAAGTTATCACTTTATTAGTTTGTAGATCATTATCCAGTCTAATTATAATGGTTGCTTGGAATGGAAATATAACAGCTTTTGATTGATTTAAAAGAATTTTTAAACTACTTAATATTCTAAGCTAAATGTGAAAGCCTTTTGAGTTGTTTCAACTAATAGGAAATCATCTTTATAACCAACAAGCAATATTGGCGACTTAAATGATAAGGATCCTAGATTTGAGCCATCACAGTCGAATAAAATAATTTGATTTTTTTGTTGGTGAATGAATCCTTTTTTAAACCATTTAAATCTTCCTTTCTCATTTTTTAAATGGCACATTACTTTTTCATCTTTAAGAATATATAAATACCATTGAGTAAGGATGTATTTTCTATCATTGTATTCGGTAATAAATGAAATAGGATTAGTTCTTGGATAGTTATTTACTTGATCTACTGGAATTATATAGATTTTATCTGCTATACCATTTTGATTAATTTGATATAATATCCCAGAATAACAGCCTAAATAGATTCTTCTGCCATCCTCAGACATTCCAGCACCGTATATCCAATCCTCGCCAGATCCAATTGAAAAAATAAGTTCAAAAGACATACCTCCCATTTCAAATCGGGTAATCTTGCTTAAATCGACCCAGTAATAACTTTCTTTATTTATACCATCAAAAGCCTTTTGAGCATCTTCTCCTGTTAAATATTCATAAGCCTGAATGAGTTGTCTAGTTTTTTCTTCAGCCTCAGGCTTGTCAGGATTTTTGTCAGGATGCCATTTTAGTATTGATTTGCGGAAAGCTATTTTTATTTCTTCTTGCGAGGGCTTATTGTTATCTAATTCTAAAATTTGTAAACATTCTTTAACCTGTTGATTCTCGCTAGTTGTACTTCCGGTCTTTCTTTTTTCAAAGCCTTCTTTATAAGGCACATTCCATGCTCGTATTAGATTCAGTTTTGAGTCTAACAAATATGCTTTATCCATTACTGTAAAAATGAAGAATGACAGGTCTGATGCTAACTCTATTCTCCTCAGATGTGTATGACCTTCAGCAAATTTAGATGCGTCAAAATATCCTAATAGCTCTAAATTCCAATTATACAGATGAATCCTTAATTCCTTTGAACTTGAGAGAAATGAATTCAAATTTTGTGATTCACGGAATCTATAAGTATTATTAGGTATACTAGGAATTGAACAAGTTTTTGTGTATGAGATTCCAGTCTTGTCGAAATACAGATGTGGAAGAGTATTTGGCAAGAAATCACTGATTGATTTTAATTCTAAAACAGAAGTTTCCCCTGAATATTCAAATTTTATTCCTCTCGGCTTTGATGTTTCTTGTATAAATTTAATAGAATGTGAATCTATGTAATAATCCGGTTCAGTAATTAATAGTTGTTTTAATTCCAATTTTTGATCTGGATTTGAATTATTCAAGTGAGTTACGACAAAGTTGTAATTTTTAATATCTGTATTAGTATGGTTTGGGCATTTTGTTAAGAGTTCATTTAATTGCTCAAAGGCTTCGCTAAATCTTTTCTTTTTAATCGAATCTTCAACCAATTTCCGGAATGTCCTAAGTAAACTTGTGTAATACCGTTGATCTCTATGGTACCAATCATAAATCTTTAACCATTCTTCCTTTGCTAATAGATACCTTCTAGTATTATAATACTTTAATGCGGTTAATGTTATCGAGTTATACTTTTCCCAGTCTTGATTTACTAAATCTGCAGGATCAGGAGTGTGTTCATATTTTAGTTTTGGTAAAAAGATTTTCTTAGCCTTTGAAATATCTATATCCTTTACTTTAATCTTTTCTTCTGCGGACCATGGTTTTGTTGGTGTTTTTTGAAAATGATCGTTCAATGTAACCATTTCAGAAGCAGTTAATTCTCGTGCAAAATAAGCTCTTATCTGTTTTAATCTTCCTGGGCCAATTCCAGAAATGCTTAGTAGTTTTTCATCAGATGTGTTTTTTACATCTTGTTTCGATCTGATACCTTCAAAAAACAAAACATCACTGATACTATAACTTACACCTGGTATTTCTTGTAATTCCCATAGGTACCAGTCTTCAGCACCTATTCTTAATGACAAATCTTCGTATTCTTTAAGGAGGGAAGATATTATTTCAAATTTTTGGTCGAATGCCAAATCACTTTCATAGGCTTTTCTAAATCTTTTCAGGAATTCCAAGTCGCGAAGTTCTGAAGGATTTAGTTTTTTTTGTTGTGAATATTTGTCAACTATTGGAAGCCAAATACAATGGTTCCTTTTATTATCTCCGAAATCAGGTAAATTAATTCCTTTCACATTCTTTACAATCTCTCCATGGTGATTTAGAGCTTCCAGCGAAGTAAGAGGAGTCCAGATATTTGCTTGATATTCATAAGCTGTAATAATATCATCATAACTTGTTAGTTCCTCTCTTTCTTCATCATGTTTGTTTAAATAAGAAGTGGTTGCCTTTCTTTTAATCTCCAATTTATAATTGTTTGAATCTTTGTTGTTTTGGTTTTCATTAACAAGGTAGATGATGATAATAATGGCAATAATTATTATAACAATCCACATAATTTGTTATTTATTTAAGATTGATTGAGTTAATAATTATTATTATCGTTCATACATACTTTTCTGCTGTGAGCAAAGGCACATATTCGGCACTAGTCAAGCTCTTGTTTGTGTGATTGGAATCAAATTCTACAAGTAATATTTTTTACCTATATAAAGGAGTTTATTAATTAGCTAATAAGATTATTTAACTTGTTAATCGATATCTTTAATTGACCTGCAATCTTTGATTTTGTAAGTCCCTTTTCAATTAAATTTTCAATTTTCTCTCTTAACTCTTCTTCTATTTTTGGTTCAATTTCAAGCTTATAAATACTTTGGGCAGTTTCTATAATATCTTTTTTTCTAAAATTAGTAATCTTCTTTCCAACAACATTTTGAAAGAAAACATTTGATGCATAGTCCCTTTGATTTTGATTCTGAGCTATTTGAAAAAGATGGTTTTTTGCTAGTTCCCTGGCAATTGCTATAACTTCAACATTTTTATTCTCCTCTTCATCGAAGTATATATTATGCTTTCCATTTTCAAGTAATTCCTGTAATTCAAGCCAATAAATTTCAAATTCAGCTAACTCATGAAAGGTATATAATTGTGAATCCTGGATAAATGAAATCTCGTAGGCCATAATTTCATTATGGTGAGCCTTCAATAATTTGCATAATTCATTTGCTCTTATTTTATCACTTTCATCGAGATTCTTTAAATATAATTTATCCTGATCATCAAACTCAGAATTGTACCGATCATAAGATAGAATAATTATTTTAGGTGCTGTTTTCTTAATTAAATCTAGAAATTCAGAGAAACCCTCTTCGCTATTATCATTCCATTCGATTGCCTTTTTTTCTTCAGGCAAGTTTCCTTTGAAAATTTGAATATTATTATTTTGAGCCCATGATAATATTCTTTCTATTTTTCCTTTCAAATTATTCATATTCTATTTTATTTAAATAACCTCATGAAAACTATCTTACTCATATAATAGTTTTATTTTAAATGTTTTACAATAAAATATCTTTATAAGTTTTTAAGCTCCCTTAGATTAATAGCAGCTTTATCAAAATATTCAATTATTGAAGGATGACAGGTAAAGACAATAATCTGTCTATGTTTTCCAAAATCTTGAAAGATTTTAGCAATTCTTTTAGCCCTAGTCGGATCAAAATTTACTAATATTTCATCTACAATTACAGGTAGCGATTCGGCCTTAGTTTCATATTCTTCAATAAAACCCATACGTAAACTAATAAGTAATTGCTCTCTAGTACCTCTGCTAAGTTGATCTATATTTTTGTATGCCTCTCGCGAATCGAAAACTGTAATATCCCGTTTTTCTAGCGATACATGGATCCTTTTATAATTACCTCCAGTTATTTTGTCAAAATACCTGCTGGAATTCTGAATTATCACTGGTTGTTTTTCCTTCTCATATTTTCCTCTTACATCAGTCAGTACTTTCAATGCTATTTTACCGGTAATCCAATCTCTATAAGCATCATTCAGCTTTTGCCTTTCAATTTCGAATTCTGTCATTTTTTCTGCCAGTTCCGATTCTCCCTCAATCATACTGATCTCTTTATTCTTCTCTCCCAGCTCATTGTTTATTAAACTTAATTTTTCTTCTTTGGAAGCTATGTTGTCAGCTAAATCAGCGACCGCTCCAAATAATTCTTTTTGCTCGTGGGTTTTAAGATAACTGATTACATCATCTGCCTTGTTGGGCCCAATAATCGATTCAATAGTAGTAATAGCATTTCTCCTCTTCTCCATTAAATCCTTTACTTCATCATTAACTGCGTATTTCCCCCTGAAATCATCCCCATCTTTTGCATTTATTGATTCTAATAGTATTGTAAATTTCAAATTGTTTTCGGTGAGTTTATTTTCGTTTTTTTCAAGTTCTTTTTTTCTGCTTGATAATACCTCTTTCAGATCTGATTCTTTTTTTGATTCTTTTTCTGCATAATCAAATTCTTCAATAATCTTATTTGTCAGTGTTTCAATATCACTTTCAGGTTCTTTGACTATCAAAAGGTCACCTGCAGATCTTACTATTTCTTCAAAACCATGTATGAATGGATCTTTCGTTTCTTTTTGTTTCCTTTCCATATCATCCCGCTCAATTATCTTATTTTTAAGCAGTTCGATAATTTTAAGAATTTCAGTTACTGTGTCGATGGATAAAGTCCTTTCCAAGCTCAATTCATTCTCGAGGTAATTACCATAACTTTCCTTAATCTGTTTATCTTCATAATCAATATCAACCAGTTTTTTCAATAGTTTTTCAAGGTTACTCTCTTTTAAAAGATACCTACGGCTGAAAAAAACCAAAAAAGCAACAACAACAGTAATTATGCCTATAACATGCAGGGAATAGTAAAAAGCACCAACTGATGTTAGAATAAGGACAAGGGAAATTAAAATAAGAAAATTATTAGTGTTGATACGGCCTCCACTTGTAAGCGCTCCCTTTTCTTGTCCTTTAAGTTCAATTCTTTCTTTATCTATGCTTCCGAACTTTTCTTTATAACCTTTTACCTTGTCCTGGTGAGGTATGATTTCGGAGAAAGCAATGATATTTTGTTCAATCCAGCCAGATCTTATGTTTTGAAGTCCACTACTGATATCAACATTCAGCCTGTTTATTTTTTGAACAATTTCTGATCTGTCAACTAAAGCCTGCTTGTATTTTTCAAGGTTTGTTTTAAGATGATTGACTTTAACCTTCTCCTTTAAGATCGCATTGTTGTATGAAAGTGATTTCAGCTCTTCTTCAATCTCTTCAATACTCTTTTCTCCAACACTACCCTTTTGTAATTCATCTATCCTTTCATTCAGGTAGTTTTTTCCCTTTTCTAGCTCATCAAGTTTATCAAGGCCACCTTTAGGATAATTCTGAGCTTTAGGAAGTTCTTCCAGTTTCTTGTCAATACTGACTACTATTGCAGCACTTTCATAACACTTTAAATAATTTTCATTTTTTTCCTTTTCAGTTCGGTCATCTTTCAAATTTCGTTTAAGTTCAAAGATCTCATCTTCAATGCCCTTAAGTTCAGCGGTTAAATCTTGATATCTTGGTAAATTGTCCTGTAGCTTTTTTAGACCTGATTTTTTATCCTGAATTTCACTTAAAATAATCGGGATTCTCTGTACGCTCCCTCTAGGAATATATATCTGATCGATGCTTTTTTGAATCTCATTTACTACGTCACCAATGGAAATATTACCTAAACCAGCACTAATGCTGAATATTTTATTCTCCACTCCCGATATTGAAAGGGAATGCATATCTAAAAGTTCATCAAGCGAAAAAGCAAAGACATTCTTATAAATATCTTCCGTAGAATTTCCAAGCAATTGGAGCCACTGTGTTTCATTACTCGAAATATTGCCATCAAAGGTTAAGATTAATTGATTATCCCCTTTCCTGTCAAAAATTGCTTCTTTCCCAGATGATATAACTGACTTTATCCTTCCTCCGTGATTGCCACCAAATAGAGGTTGCATTCTATCTTCTTTTTTTCTTTTACTTGGATAACCAAATAAAGTGAACCTTAGGAATTTCAATAAAGTGGATTTCCCCGCTTCATTGTCTCCTAGAATAATATTGATACCCTTCTTCAGGTTCCTTATACTTAAGCCGTGAAATACTCCGAATCCGTCGATATGAATTTCACTAATAATCATTCTTCTTTTATTAACTTATCGAGCAGTAGCATTTTTGCTTTTTCAAGCATTTCCTTATGGATATCCCCTGTAAATTCAGCGATTTCTCTCTTAGCTTGAGCATTGACAAAATCTTCTTCAATTGTCTTAATCAACTCTATAAGTTTCTTATTATCTTCAAGATACACATCAAAGCTTTTTAAAATCTCAGAAGAAAAACCAACGCCTTTTTTAATTTTTTCAATGCCTATGTCAGGTTGAGTATTGACATATATCTTATCAATCCATATAAAATTTTGTTTATCTTGGTGTTCTTCATTATAATGCTGGACAAGTTCTTCAACCTGAACCTGATCATTTAATGATGAATGCAAACCGGTTCGTCCTCTTAAAGTAATTCTCAATATGTAATTAGCATTTTCATCATAATTTTCAACGCGTTCAATCGCTTCCTTGATCTTGCCTTGTAAAAGTTCTATCTGATCAACACCCGTTATATCGATTGTCAGGTCCTCGAAACGAATTAGCTGTGTGGGTATGAATTCAGATCCCGGATCGTTGCCCTTGCTGATCTCTACTAGGTAGCATCCTTTCTCTCCCGATTCTCCAAAATCCCTGCCTTGGGGATTGCCCGGATATATTATCGCAGGATTTGAGGAATTAACAACCTGCCTCTTATGAATATGTCCCATAGCCCAATAATCAAATCTCTTATTCACCACATCTTTCAGTTTAAAAGGAGCATAATTCTCATGAGGCCCAGGTATGCCTATGGTCCCATGTAATACTGCTATTGATATAGGTGCTGGATTTGGAGCTAGTTTAAAATCAGCCGCAAGATTCTCTTTAATATCTTTATCATTGAAGCTTATTCCGTGTATATCGGCGATTACTTTATCTTCTTTTTTGAAGGTCCAGAATTTCACTTTGGAAGAATCGAAGCGATATACATTTTCCGGTAATTTAATTGTATCCAACCATGATTTTAAAGGATCATGATTACCGCACGTGAAATATGTCGCTATTCCTTTATCTGATAATCTTTTAAGCTCAGTAACAAATTTCAGTTGTGCAGCCAGACTTTTGTTTTCGCTGTCGAAAATGTCACCTGAAATAATGAGAAAATCTACTTTTTTGTTTATACACAGGTCAATTATATTTTTAAAGCTTTTAAAGGTTGCATCCTTTAATTTTTTGGACAGATCAGCATTCCAGCTACTGAGGCCTTTAAATGGAGTATCAAGGTGCAAATCTGCGGTATGTATGAACTTGATTTTCAACATTCCCTGTGCTATTATGTTAGTCTGTAATAACTTGACCCAAGTTAGGTAAAATCTGGGGAATCAGGAAAATAATTTAAACGAGTGGGAATAGCACCTGAACCTTTAATTGCAAAACGTTAATAATCAATCATCCAAATATTCAGTATGATGAATTGTTGACGGATTTGATGATAAAACTAATGATTTTTGAGACATTTTGAGTTATCCCATCCCATCTTTTACGTGAGTTTTGGGATGGAATGATATTAAATTATTCAAAGTGTTTAATAAGTCATTGATTTACTCAAAAAAAATCAGAACGGAATATATATTTTCTCCACTCTATGCAATATAGCAGCCTGATTTTATAGGATTTTTAAAGAAGTTTTTAAGAGAAGATTATTTTTTAATTTTGTTTAAACCCGGGATAGTGCTTTTCATAGCATTGTCCGTGTTAGGTTTAGGGCTCTTTTAATCCTGTCAAGATACAACGAAATTTTTTTCAGATCCGTTATTTTTCAGTCCAGATGGTTAAGATGGGAAGCTCTTTTGCAGCTTTGAGTTTCGAGATGGATTTGGGCGACCTACAAATGTGCGTTTCAGACAGTTCAGAATAAATTAATCCTTAACACAACGAACTGAAAATCCACATTTTTTATTGGAATAAGTCATACCAGCAGTTTCTGTAAGTTTGTAGATACGCAGATTCCAAGCGCTACCCTCAGATACATTGTTATTGGAATAACTCCAAAAATTAGCATCCGACTCGATGTCATTGAAAGAATCTATATCGTAATAATAACCACCAAATATTGAAGAAAAAGAAGTCTCCCCATATTCTACAAGAAATTTGTATATGTCTAAGGGATTACTCCCAGCTCTTTTAAATAGAGTTTCATATTCTTCTTTGCTAGGTAAATGCCAACCCGTTGGACAAACATTCTTAGCTGTTTCCCAGTTGTACAATCTACCATATTTTAAACAGTTTTCACTGCTATTATTGTAACACCAGCTGTTGGAGGTTTCGTAGTTTAAGTTGTCTGCCATCCATATCTGGGTGTCTATCTTTATAGTTTTGTAAATTTTATCATCTCTTTTGTCAGTATATGATCCGAAATTGTTGTAAAGCTTTGTGATAGATAAAGGAGAAGGGGCAATATTTTTTAGCAGTAACTCAAGATTTGTTTTTGGAATTGCAAAATTTAAATTTTGCCCATCTTCATATTGTCCTACCGAAATACCTATCAATTCTCCGTTAGAATTAAGTACCGGACCACCCCTACTGCCCGGTGATATTGGAGCAGTGATTTGAATTAGCTTATAACCATTAAAATCTCTTAGTCCGCTAACAATCCCGTCTGAGATGGATGCTGGAAGGCCTTTTGGACTACCTATAACATAAACCTTTTCTCCTGGTGAGATTGAATTAGCCGAAATCTTAATGGGAGTTATATTCAATCCGGTGACTTTAAGCAAAATAAGGTCAACTGATTTGTCTACTGCTAAATACCCTTCAATAGGGTATTTTGTCGAAGAATTATTAGTATAACAGAATACTTCTCTTGAACCCTCAATTACATGATAATTTGTAACAATCACATTTTCACTTATGAAAAACCCAGAACCAATCATGATATCAGTTTCAATAGTCACTGTAGAATTAGCGGTATTTTTATATATTAAAGTGGCATCTTGGCCAAGCATTGACTTTGATATACATACGATTATCAAAACTAGAATGCATTTTTTCATTTTTTTACGGGTTTATGCATATGAATTATAAAAGTGACTCTGAAATCAATATCATTTCTAATTAAATTTAAGATCTCTCAATTCTAACAAAGTCTTGAGCTTTGACTCTAATAATTTATGTTTTTCTGAATATTGTTTGATGATCTCTGAATATGTAGTAAAAGAAAGAGTATTCATACGAGGATTAGCATATATATCGAATTCTAAGTCTTGAATAGTCCCCAATTTGTAATCAAATCCAGATTTATCAATTAGAGAAGAATGGAATCCAACCAATCTATATTCTTCCTCGTGCTTAAATGCAAGGTGTTTTCTGAATACAGAATATTTTAATAATGATTGTTTTTCATTCTTAATCATTTTATCAAAATTTTGATAGACTACTTTGCCTGCGACAATTAAATCTAATCCAGTTTTGATGTTTTCAGGAATTTGGACTCCTCTTTTAATAATAGTTTGAAAATATTTTCTTTCAAACCGAATTACGAAACCACTTGGCGCATATAAATCCCACATTCCCATCGATTCCACATCACCAAGAAACCAACAACATATAAATCTTTTCTTTTGAATTTCTGAGAGTTTTTTTTGAATTTCAGCAAGGGTTTTCCTACTATAGTTTATTAAATTATTCTGGATATCATCAGGGATCTTAGAATTTGGATTTTTTGGTTTTTCTTTTGTCTTTAATCGAGCCATTAGTTCGATAATATCATATGGTGTAATCCCTTCGAGATTATCCTCGAATCGGTCAAGTCTAGCGAGATATAATGAGCCTGTAATAAGGAAATGTACAAGCTTCTCAAAGGAAAGATAACGATAAACATATCTTTCAGTAATGTCCTCTGTGTGGTATGTATTCCAGTCCATGGCAGGTTAGAAATATTCAAATTATAGTCTTAAAGTTAAAAAATCATCCATTCATGAGTATCTGGTGCTGGCTTAAAAGCATGTGTTTGGTGTCAGCCAAACTCTTGCTTGTGTCTTGGATGTCACAATATTAACTGCATTCGCCTTAAACCCAACGCCTTTATATGTCAAAAGTACTCATATATACCAAAATGGATGTATAAACACACCTTCAGGGCTTATTATCTCTTTTCCCAAAGTTACACTTTGGTAAAGTCATAGTCAATTTATTGTAACCAAGAATTTATACTGGTTGAAGTAGCACCTGATCCTTTAATTGCAAAACATTAATAATCAATCATCCAAATAATCAATATTAAAGGTTGTTGATGGATTTGATGACGGAATTAAATATTTCTGAGATTTTGGGATTATCCCGTCCCAAATAAGCCGAAGAAAACTGGGATAGGACAATATCTATTACTCGACTTCTATTTCGCAATACTATTCTTCAATTCAGGGGACTTAAACCACGTTCCCTTTTTTAATCCATTTCCATCTATCTGGTTTACTATTCCCATCCAAAAGTCAATTATTTCTTCAAGACTGCAATCTTTTGAGTTAACTCCTTGTGTCTGCATATGTTCTAAGAAATCCAATCGAATTACAGGTTGCTTAAAGACATAGTTGGATTCTCTATCCTGATCAAATATTTTCACTGGGACAAATGAATATAAACCATTATAAATATCTCTTTCAGTAAAATCGACAGATTCATAAAAGGTATATGTGTTTTTCTCACTTATACGGCAGGAATCTTCCTCATCAATATTTACATTATAGTTTGTGCCATCATAGCCATAAAGCCATTTACTGTTTTTATGGCCATGAAATCGTTTGTCAGTAAATGAAAATGAATTGTCCCATTTTTCTGTCTTTCAGCAACCCACAAATAAGTATTTAATCCGCCTGTTTTACGACATCTTGTAAGACATATATTGAATAGTTTGTAACATAATGACCGTGTGAAATCCTTAATTCAGTCTGCAAGAAAGAATTGATGATTGAAAATCTAAAAATTGAAAATCAGCGATTAAAAGAAGGGATAGAATTCATATCTTGCTTAGCTTCTCAGAAAAGTCCTCATAAAAGCAAATGGCATTATGGTTCTACTCCATAATATTCTAATTCCATCTCATTTATGAATCTTGAGAATAATAAAATCAAAGTTAAGATTAATAGAATACAATATTTTAATTGAAGAAATTGGTGTTTTTAATCTTCGCTTTTCCTGGGGGAAAGAGATACATTTACGAAACCTCCAAGTTCATTAAATTTGTATGCATGTTCAAAATATATTCCTGTAAATATTTTAACTTTCCCTGCTTCACCTGTTTCATAAAAAAGTCCACTAGATAAATTTTGTGACCAGCCTGTTCTAAGTTGTTCCCTACTTGCAACTTCTGGGCCTGAAGTCTCGTATGTCCCACATGGACCACAAACTACCCGCGTGTAATATTCATATGTCTGCCTTAATAATTTATATTTATATAAAAGATATTCAATCTTGAATTTTTTATCTCTTATTGAAACTCCAAAAGCAGGGGTTTTCTTCCTTAGGGTGATATCTTCAATTAGATCACTTTGTCGGAGTATTTTTTCTGATACTTTAGACAAGTCGGCTAAATCAGAAAGATAAATATAAACAGGAAATCCTAATTCAAACCCTCCCTTTCTAATTATAGGCTCTAAACCAACTGGGAAATCCCCTCTCCATAAAGTGGATTTTTTCTCTGCAGAATTTAAGATATTTTGTTCAGAATGAGTAATTCCTAAATTAAATCCAATAGTAAAATAGATATCTGGCTTTAATTTGTATTGAGCATTTTGATCCTGAGCTTTAATTCCTGTAGATAATCCCAATGCTAATGCAGGAATCAAAAGAGGTTTTGTTAATTTACTTAAAAGGTTTTTCATTTCAAAATTCTCCAGTATAAGTGAATCCTCCATGAACAAATTTTCCTGCTTTTTCAAGATAAAGCGAAAAAGATGCCTCCTCTTCTGCCCAAAATCCTATTGAAAAGTTTTGTGCCTGTCCTGTCCCAAACTTTGTTTTGTCCATGACTATAGAGGAATATGATTTATATTTATTACCACAAACATCACAAGTTGAGGTTACTTCTTCCTTGTAAGTTTTTTTAAAAAGAGAGTATTTATATCTGAGATACTGGAATTCAATTCCACTTTCCCTCCCGATTCTTGTTGAAATTCCCCATGCAGGAAATTCTCTTCTTATTCTGATATCGCTTACTTTAAGTTTGAATCCTTCTGCAAAATCTCTTAAATCAGCTTTTAGTTTGGTTACTGGGCGTGAAAATGCCTGAGATAAATAAAAATTTATAGGAAATCCCAATTCAAAGGCTCCTTTTTTAATTAAAGGCTTTACTCCAAATATTAAATCTCCTGTAACAAATGTATTTACTTTATCTAATGAAGCAGATTGATTACTTGGCCATCTAGGGAGATTAAAATTGCTCTCCCAATTTGTATAAGGTTCTAATTCTTGTTTAGAATAACTAATTCCTGCTTCAAACCCTGCTTTAAAACGAAAATCGAACTTTAATTTATTATCATCCCGAGCATCCTGAGCTTTAATTCCTGTTGACAATCCTAAAGCTAAAGCAGGAATTAAAAGAGGCTTTGCAATTTTGCTTAAGAGGTTTTTCATTGTTAATTCCCCAATATAAGAAAATCCTCCTTTGGTATATTTCACTGCCATTTCCTGATAAGATTATTGTTGAATCTGATCCTTAACAAATTTTATTAACCTGCTATTAGGATACTTAAATCTAAATTGGTTTACTCGATTATTATATCCTTTCATTTTATAATCAACTTCATCAACTTCACTCGCCTTTTTGTAGAGATACAGTATTAAAACCTCTTTATATTCTTTGGTAAGACTGGAATTATTTATAGGTTGGATTAAAAATTTAAACGCTTCGGGTAAACTCCACGCTAATTCCAAATAAAGTTCATAGTTCTCTGGCTTGATTTTCTCTCTATTTACAACCTCTAATGAATCAAAATGCAAAAAATAATCAATAAGTCCATCATAATCCTGAATCCAATACAATATCAGGGCATAGTTAAAGGAATCAAATACAACGTAAACAGAATCTTCAACATTTGAGATTAAATAATCTTTAATCTGCTTTGCACCATTAATGTCGCTGATCCTCATTCTATTCAGTATTTGCTCACTACCTTTTCTTATTACTTCTGATTTTGAATTACTGGAGCTTATTATTTCTTTCATTATGCTATCTACTTGGCTATATATGCAGATTGGAAATATATCTAGTGAAAAAATAAAAAGATATATTTTAATCTGTTTACCTGACATATCAAAACAGGATGGGTTTAGAATTTCAAATGATCAGTCTTTACACAAAGTTAAATCTACTTTTAGCTAAAGTCAAGTTTATTTTAGCGTCGATTTGACTAGGCTGGTTATAGTATTAGAATGGCAGATAATAATTGGGTAGTGCTATTAATAGAAAAGCGGCATCTCCCATTGTGGAATAAATATGTCTTGCGACATACTATCTGTCGAAAGATAGGTGAAGGAAATGCCGCTGGATCAAAATTCGGAAATATAATTCTGTCAAGAAAGATTATTTATTAATCATAGATTGCTGAAAGAAACTGTAATAGCTATGACAAGTTTATAACCCTTATCTGAGCAGCTCACGTGGGTTATTGGTTGAATAATCCTTATTAGTTACTTGTTATTCAATATTTATGATTATTGTAATAATGTAATTAATATTTATTAAGTAAATTTATATGACAATTATTATGCAAATATGAAATCATTATTCTTTTGGTATGTTTTTGGATTGGGTTTTTCATTTCTTTTGAGTAGCCCATATGAAGCAAACATCTATGGACAGGAGACTAAATTTGTCTTAACGGATATAAAAATTATTCCGGAGTCGGCAAAAACTGAGTTGACTTTTATGGCTGGATCTGATGGATCGGTTTCAGTCGAGGGTGAAATGGGTACTGCAGTAAACAAGGAACATCCTGGAGAAAGATATGTTCTCGATAACATGTTTCACGACTCGGCTATTCATCACTTCAAGGGCAAGATTCCGGGAAAAGAAATCGAAAGAAAGAATGGTTGGTATGAGATTCAGGTAAACATTGACGGTTATTTATTTGAAGGAAGCATGGAACAACCATTAACTTTTCGTTGTATTTACGGTAAAGGATATGTTTATCAGGGCGGAGTTGGTACAGTGACAATGAAAGATGGACGTGTAGTGAAGCTCAGTGGAAACAAATAATGAAAATAACCAACCTTAAAGCAAAAATTTAACCTTTCCTAAAACCTTCGGCGTTATGCTTATTTTATTTTGTAGAGATGTTCTAACATAAATGCATATTGCCAAGGTAATTTCAATAATAGGATCATCCAATTCATTTGATAGGAGGAAAACATTCTATTGATTCGATCAAAAATCCTCCAAAAACTGGCGTGAAAATATGAACAATAATCTTAATTGTGTTGTCACCATAAAATAAATCTAAAGTCATTCGGTCCTTATTCCAGATTTGGTCATTACATTCTAACTTCTTTACAGGTGAGAGAGGTTCAACCATCTCTGTTAAAAATTGAACATTTATTGGGGCAACATAATATGCATCCTTACTGCGAGGTATCTGTATCTGAAATGCTTTTCCCTTGTATTCTATTTCTGGACCAAATTCTAATGCTGCGCCAGCCTTTGATCCAATGAAAGCTGGACCATCAATACTACAGAATCCCTTTTTAAAAGGAATAATTAAAACATCCGAGGTTTTCTCAATTTTTTCAATTTTTATAATCTGGTCAATTTTTTTCTTTGCAGTATCTATAAACGTACTATTCAGATTTTCAATTAAGAATCTTTGATACGCTTCAAGAGTATTTGCTTTTAGAGTGCTCCCCCATATTTGTTCTTCTAATTTCTTTGTTGCAGAATCAGTAAAAATACTTTGGGGATGTTCAGTTATATATTTCTTGTATTCTTCAATTGTGTTAGTTTTTAAAGTTTGATCCCATGACAACACTTCTATATAATATTTGGCAGAATCAATGAATTTACTTTTAGGGTATTTTAATATATATTCATTGTATGATTCAATAGAGTTAATCTGTTTAACACTCTTCCAATCGCTTTTTGATTTATTACATGAATAAGAAAGAAAAGTCAAAAGGATGACTGAGCTAATTATTAGAACCTTTTTATTTTTCATTTATTTTCTCCTTATTATTTTATTGATACAATCTATTTATTAATAATAAAAAATGTCCGAATAATAAAATTACGACAATATAAGCCAAAGTCAAATTTATTTTAAAAACGGCATTTTCTATTTGAATGTCTCGCTGCAATCTACTTTGTGAGTAGTAGGAAGGAAATGCCGCTGAGATCAAATATAGTATGAATTATTTAATTGTTCAGGTAAAAAAATATTACATTTTTATTTGTATAGTAGGGATTTTCGTAACAACACCTGAAAGGTTAATCATTATTAGTAATGTTTTATAAATCCCTCCCTAAATTTTTATCTAATTCTTTCATTTTATCCCTTTGAAATATATAAGCAATTATCAGAATGCCACAAAATACCAAACATAAAATACACGCAAGTAATAAAAACCGTTTTAATTCAGACCTCTAATAATCCGCTTTTTACGAAATCAATCTCAATAGGTGTTGACGGATTTTACAAAAAAATGGTTAATTCTGTCAGGAGGAGTGGTCAGTTATTACTATTCCAAAGTCAACTCTTTGTAATAATAAACGGTTTCTTGTTATTTGCGACACAAAACCCTTCTTCAATTAGCAAAGGAATTACATAACTTAAATTTTGTGGAGAGTATCCTTGCGCCCTCAATGATTCTCCAATTGAGTATCTAGAGGGATTATCACGGCATGCCCCCATTAATACTGGACTTTTTTGTTTAATTTCTAATTTTATAGCATCAATAATTTTTTTAGGAATCTTTATACTTAAGTTTTTATAAATTATCAATTCAGTACTAAGGGATCCATCATAATTGAATCCGATTCCCAAAAGTGTTTTTGAATGTTTCATATTTCCTCCTTATCTTAAGAATTGAATCATTTCATTTACAATAATCCTGCATAAAGTTGAACAAGTCTTTTAGTTAAATCCGCCCACTCCAGTTCACCGAAATTTCATAAGCTTTTAATGAAAAATTAACTGCTTGCCCAATAGATTCATTGTCAACAATTTTAAATGGCTCACTTGATAATTTATCATCCTTGTTTACCCAGGTTCCTTTTCTCAAGCCCTCTATATTCCCATTTCCAGTAAAGAATTTGATAGAAATATATTGTTGGTTAATATTAAACCACAGGAAAGCTTTATTGCTCGTACATAAATATGTTATGCCCCTTATATGAGTTCTAGCACTCCAAGTAAGTCCTCTCTGATTCAATTGTTGAATTAGCTTATTATGAAAAGCTAGAGCAGCCCTATTTACAAAATCCGTTGCTTTTTGCTGTTTAAATACCTGTTCCAAGGAATATCTAGATTGGTCTATACCAATCCAATCATTTGGAATCTCATTCATCATTAATACTCCATTTTTCCATTCACCCACAACTTGTTCTGTATTTTGACCAATTGGTTTTGCATATATTAAGCCTGAAAATGGATAAGTTTCACCTAGGTATTTGTAAGTATCTCTATCGAGATATTCAAAAATGTGCTTATTAAATTTTATACCCCAATTGATTCTATTATAGCAATAATCTGATAAGATTATGCTACTGGCATTAGTTCCATATTTTTTAAATAACTCTTCTATTACCTGGGAGAAGGTTACAATACTTCCAATTTTATCTTTTAATATACTTTTTATTTGCTCATAAATTGTAAGAGATGGAGTTTTCAAGAAATTATTAGTAGGTGATTCAGATTTAATGGAACTTGATTCTGGGTTCAAGGGGTTCTTTGTAACTAAAATTTCCTTGTCTTCTTTAAAGATTCTGCTATATCCTGACAGTTCTTCATTTTCAAATAAACCAATGAAATGTTCATCCTTTTTTTCTTCTAGAAATTTTCTTAAAAAAGAATGTGTGATCTCTTTCCAAGCAATCCCATGGTGATCAAGGCTTCTTTGAATGTTAGGAGGCACTCTTGTGCCGACCAACATTACTCTTATTGAAGGATCATCAGCAGATAATAGCATACCTTCATATGAAAGTATCTGGCCTATGTGTTCATCTTTTATCGGACCTGCCTTAAGTTCAATAATTAGTTTTCTATTAAAATTATCTTCAAATAATATATCCATCCTTCTGCCAAATAGCGTCACCTGGCGCCCTTTGAATACCAATCCTTCCTCAATAAGTTCCGGATATTTACAGATAATATCTTCAAGGTCTTTTTCGTGAAGCATATGTCTTATAATTATTTCTTTAAGTTTGATCAAATTAAAATGTTGATTTCATAACTGTTTCATTTTGAATGTCTAAATGGCAATGAATTTATTGATTTGTTTCAGAAATCTCATATCAATATAGTCGGGATTTTTAGCGAGGATTTTTAATCCCTTCTGTGTAACTCTTACATATCCATATCTTGTAGATTCCACTAAGCCAGCTTTTTTAAGGAAAGTACGTGAAAATCCAACACGGTAATTAAAAATTTTTTGGCCACTTGGGATCATTTCTTGTCTTTCATTATGAGACACTTTAAATGTGTGAGCAAGAGTCTCGATTAAATCCTGAAAACTCCATTCTTTGCTGTCTGCAAGTACCTTTAAATAAGGAAGCATGATTGATTGTGGATCCGGTATCATTACTGTAAGTTTAGTTTTATGCAAGCACAAAGTAAATTTATTCATTTTTCTGATTTTTAGTTTAGATAGGAGCTCAATAAGTTCTGGATACCAAAGATTAATCTGAAAGACATAAATTTATTGAATGCTTTATTTAATACAATGACTTCATCATATTAAACATATGTTCCTCCAAATAAAGCAAAAAGAAGCATTTTAAAAGGATTGCTTCGTTTATTGGTAAACTCCATTGGAAACAAAATAAGTAGTTTGGTTATTGATTATTGGGATAAAACTCAGGATACAGTTAAGCGGTTGAATACTCTTAATAAGGAGATAGATGAAATTCCTCTTTTAAGAATTGGGAACTAATTACCTAATTGAAGGGGAAAAAAGGATTTCTTACCTGGAACTTGAGCCTATAGAAACTTTTGTGAATACAAATACATGTATCGTAATTTACTGAAAAATCCGGTCGACCTGAGCACCTGATCCAGTGTAAATTCCTGCTGACTTCTTGCGCTTGTAAATGCAGCGATTGCAGCCCTCGGAAATCAGCATTCGGGATTTTCTTATTATTATGATAGATAATTTTGGAGATGGTAATACCATGTTATCAAATAGATTGCCAACTATTTATATTTAGTTATTAGTATTACTTAGTTGAATTATACTTCTGAAATTTGATATTTATTTGCGGATTTTGTTTTAACTTACATTACACTACATTACATTACATTTTAAGAACATAACCTTTATACCATTAAAAATGAAAGCAATTGGACTATTTTTCATTATTGTTGCAATGTTGTTAATTACAGGATGCAATTCTGAAGAAGCACCATCAAAACCAGGCTCTGTAAGCATAACCTTAAACTGGGACATAGAATGGACTTGTAAATTTGTCACTTACTATCCTTGTTGGGATGTTAAAGTAGGTTTGGGTTACAGCCAGTCAGATGTAGATAATGAAGCGTACTTTAAACACAAAGACCTTTCAGAACCAGGTACATATACAGCTACTGGTTTAGCACCAGGCATTTATTTTTATAAAGCAAAAAAAACGATACGTCAGACTTGCTCCATTGGTTTGTTTTGTAGTATACCAGATCCAGTTATAAAAACCGGGGAATTCATAATTACATCAAATGATACTACTACTTTCAGTGTATCATTGTGATCCATCTTAATTAACAATCAGGATTATTTCATTGCTAAATCAGAGATAGAAATTTGCCGGACTGAGTTGTCATAATATGATAAAATCATCAAAAGTAAATTGCAAATACCGAGACAAGCAACTTACACCTACTTGTTTGCAGTTCAAGATTGAATGTAACTTGAAAGTATTTAAATAGTATTAAATAAAAATTCCCGGAATCTTTGATTTTAAAATAATCTCGTTCCGAATTTTAAAAGTACCAAAAATACTATTTCTGATCCGATTATAGAGTCTTGAATTCATTCTCATGAAAATTCAGGATTAATAATTATGGCCTGACATTAATAATCAGGCCATAAGACTCCAGATTTTCAAACTTCCCTGGGTACCAGGTCTGATTCTTAAAACTGTAAGCGCAATTCGATGGCCTCGGGACTATTTTTGTAAGCCCAGTTGAACAATTCCCTATTTTCAAAGAACTTGACGCCTAGTATTTCCGTTTCATCGAATTGACCCGCTCTCCTTAACTTATCAAAATCTGAAATTGACATTTGAAGAAGTTTAGCTGCATCCTCTCTGGTGGAGACTTTATACTTAGGATAAATCAACTCGTTTCTGATCTCTTTTTTGAGATCATTTTAAAGCTGTTCGCTCATGATAATATTATTTTAATTGTCTCCCTTAGTTTTCGTCTGGATCTTTCAGGATTACACTTAACAGACTAGCAGGATAAACTCTTTCTCAAAAAGAGAAAAGAAAGAAATCAAAATAGTACTGTAAAATTCCTTTAATAGCATTATTGAGAGTTTCCTTGGGAAAGGTCGATGATTGTCAATAGATACATCAACAGTGATTTAGGTGGACTTTATAGAATGCTTAAGACACGCACACTGATAGAGAGGATTTTGGTGCTGAATGGAATAAAACTATTTTAAGCCTTCCTTTTGTTTAAATTGATTAGAAAGAGCTAGGTACTGAAAAACTTATGATTTATAAGATTATTGGCATTTTCTTCTTCACTTATCTTGACATATTTTAAAAATTGATTCTCAGTAGTATGGCCAGTTATTTTCATGATTGCTAAAGTAGGTACTCCTGCTAAGAAAGCATTAGTGGCAAAACTCTTGCGACAAGAGTGCGTATGTATAAGCTTATATTTTGGAATAGCAGTTTTTGTTTTAATTCCTGCTTTGGTCCTTGTGATTGATATTTTATTGGTTATTCCTGCAAGTTCTCCAATTACTTTCAAATACTGATTCATTTTTTGATTACTAGTAGGGGCTGGGATAAAACCGTTATACTTTTTTAAGATATCAGTTACAATAGGATTAAGAGGGATAACAACTTTGGTTGTAGTTTTCTGAGTAACAATATTAATATATGATCCACCTACTTCGGTTTTTATGTTTTCAGGCCTAATCTTTGTAAAGTCAGAGTATCTTAGACCAGTATAACATCCAATTATAAAGAGGTCTCTCACTCTTTCTAAAATAGGCTTATCAGTTAAAACTAGCAACCTTATCTTCTCTAATTCCTCTTTATTCAAATAGATACTTTCAACAGGCTCTGCTAGTCTCTTGAACTTCCTTCCGCGAAATTCCAATTTTTTATTGTAACCTCTATCTGTAGCCTCATTCATGAATGTTTTAAATACCTGGATATGTTTTCCAATTGTATTCTGGGACAGATTAAGGTCATTCATTAAGTAGTTAACAAAACTGTTATAAAAATTAAGAGTTATTGAAGTGTAATCCAGGTTTATTTTGTTGAAGCGGGCATATGATTGAAGATGCTTATAAGTTGTAATATAGGTTCTTACAGTATTTGGATTTTTAATTTTGGCACATTCTTTAATATATGAGTCAATAAAATTAAGGAGTGAAGGAATTTTACTGTTGACTTTATTGAAAAGCTTATCATATATTCTTTCTTTAATTACTTCTGGGGTAGGGGAGATATTTTCAAGATTGAATGCTCTGAAAACTGATTTAATTTCCGTATCAATCTTATCTATCCAAATATTAAGTTCAGTATTCTGAGGATATTTTTTTGAATTAATAGCTCTCTGTTTTGAAGAATCCCATTCAGCTGGAAGAATTCTTTCTCCAGTAGAAAAGATTATTCTATCATTATTAAAGCGCAAATGGCAACTAATAAGAGTTGGTTTTTTGCTTTTAGGTTCTCTTAATAAAAAATGAGGTGTTGGAATATTCATCTCTGCATTTATTGGTGCTTTGCGAAGGTGCACCAGAGATTTCGGGAGACCTAAGAGATCTTCAGAGAGATTCCTTTTTCTCAAAAGGAATTCATATCATAACTCTCTATAAATTAATATAATATGGAGGATTAGTGACTAAATTGTATGTAAAATCAAACCATTTTAAAAAGATTTCCGCCCGAATACCTTAACTTCATGTGGGGCTGGTGGCACCACAACCTTAAAATGTGAACCTTTGTAGATCAGCGATTTACAAGGGTTTTTAAATTTCCTGTTGACGAATTTGTTGACGGTTTTTATAACGCACGCATAATCAGACAAATACACAAGTTATTATAATTGTTTTTAATTCATTGTAACATTTAATTTGTAGATATTTTATCACTTTAATTAATCCCAATTCAAATAAACTTATAGGGATTGTCGAGTAATAATATATTTTCTTATCTGTTCTTCTGAGATGGTTGACCTTAACTATAAAATCTCAAGAACCGCTGAAAATTAAACGTGCTAATTCCATTCACCTGACCCCTGCAAAGAGGGATTTGGGTGTTTGGATAAAAATAAATTTGACTTGTATAGTATTTGTCTCGTAACTTTGTTAAAGTCAATGTTTTATTTACTGTTTCATCATTTAATATAATAGGAGGTTACTATGGAAGCTTATTATGCTAACAAAAATACTCAGGATAACGGTGATCATGAAGTTCATAAATCTAATTGCACTTTTATGCCCATTGCACAACATAGGTTATTTTTAGGGTATTTCAATAATTGCCATAATGCATTAAAAGAGGCAAAAAAACCATATCCCACAACAGCTGATGGATGTCCCTATTGTTGTCCGGAGTGTGACAAAAGGAAGTGGTTTAATTAAACTGGAAAAACCAATGACCTTGACCATAGTTGGCCGGATCAAATTGACCACCAAAAGCCGGAGTTAGGTGCTTGTTGTTAAGTTATGTGTGTTAATTGTAATCTGACAGGCCAAATGTGATCAGATTGTCCGGCTATTACACTAACCTGGCAGAAGTTCTTAAAGTTGAATGAAATACCCTTAATGCAGCATCACTGTTTTTTCCATGTCTATTAAACGAGATTTAAGGCAGTATAAGAGTATATGGATATTTTTTAAGAAATGAATAACCTAAGCAAATCCTTTTAAAACGGATATATATGTTAAACAATATTATCAAGCATAGTTTAAGATCTTTCAAAAAACAACGCTCATACATTATTATTAATATCCTGGGCCTTTCGATTGGTATAGCCTGCAGCCTTCTTATTGCTCTTTTTGTAATAAATGAAGCAAGTTATGATAAGTTTAATACTAAGAAAGACAGGATTTTCAGGGTAATCCTTAACTTCAAAATCGGAGGTCAGGAAATTACTGCAGCCTCAGCCTCAGCAGTTATTGGCCCTACATTGCTAAGGGAATTTCCTGAAATTTAAGATTTCCTGAGAATGAAAGGAAGAGGGCCTACAATAGTTGAGTATAATAACCAGACTTTTACAGAGGAGCATTTGGTTGAAGCAGATTCCTCCTTCTTTAATTTCTTTTCAATACCCATTTTAAAAGGAGATCCTAAGAATCTTCTCAATTCACCACGGAAACTAGTACTTGCAGAGTCAACAGCAAAAAGATTATTTGGTGATGAGAACCCGATTGACAAAATCCTGAAGATAGGGGAAGACACAGTAAGATATACAGTTGGCGGAGTAATGGCAGATATCCCTGGGAACTCACATTTTGAGGCTAACATCATCTCCTCATTTATGACCAACCCAAAGTCAAATGATCCGACATGGATAAGAAACAGTTTCAGCACTTACCTGCTAATAAAGTTAAATTCAAGCTATGAGACAGTGGATGAGAAAATCCCTGAATTATTAATTAAATATGTAGGACCTGAAGACCAGCAATTTCTGGGAATATCGATCAATGATTCCGTCGCCCAGGGAAACAAATACGGGTATTATTTGCAGAATCTTACAGATATCCACCTTGATCCGTCAATTCAGCAGGAGTTTAAAGAAGCAGGTAATCCAAAATATCTGAAGATATTCGGGAGCATAGCAATACTTATTGTTTTAATAGCAGCAATTAATTTCATGAACCTTTCAACTGCACAGTCTTCCAGAAGGGCAAAAGAAGTTGGAATAAAAAAGATCGGAGGTTCCTCAAGAGGGATGCTCATTACACAATTCCTGTCAGAATCTTTTATCCTGTCATTTATATCACTGATTTTTGCCTTGATTTTTATAAAAATAACCCTTCCTTATTTTAATAATTTACTGGGTGCAAACCTGACACTAAATCTTTTCACAAACTGGTACACAATTCCTGTTCTGATTCTTTTCTCTATGGTTGTCGGTTTTCTTGCAGGGAGCTATCCTGCCCTTTTTCTTTCATCTTTCAGCCCCTATGAAGTGTTGAAGGGTAGTGTGAAAAACAGTTTGCAAAACGGCCGGCTCAGGAGAGCACTGGTCGTTTTTCAGTTCACTGTTTCTATTCTGCTGATTGTTGGCACAATAGTTATGTACAGGCAGATAAGATATATGCTTAATAAAGATCTCGGATTCAATAAAGAGCAGCTAATAGTAATAAACAAGGCTGAAGCTCTTGGAACAAAAGCGAAATCCTTTAAAGAGTCCTTACGGGGGATTCCCGGAGTCATTAATATTGCCAGCTCAACAGATGTTCCGGGCCGGAACAATTATAATGATGCTTATAACTTGGAGGGAAGGAAAGACGAGACATTCCTGATGGAGACCAACTGGATAGATTATGACTATCTGGAAACGTATGGAATGACCCTTGTGTCAGGAAGATCCTTTAATGAATCATTTACTACCGATCAGCAGGCATGTCTGATCAATGAAACTGCTGTTAAGAATTTTGGTATTACTGACCTGGAAAAGGCAAGATTCATGCGGCCGGGAGACTCAGGCAGGGAAAACTATTTACAGGTAATAGGGGTAGTGAAAAATTTCAATTTCGAATCACTACGTAATCAAATAGGTTCATATTTATTTTGTTTAAATACTGATAACGTTTTGTGTGGTATGAGATATCTGACTGTTAAGATATCAGCCAATAATTATTCAAAGACCATTAGTGAGATTGAAAACAAATGGAAAGAATTTACAGCAAATAAACCGTTAGAATATTACTTTGTTGATGAGGATTTTGAACAAATGTATATCCAGGAAAAACAGAATGCCCGGATGGCAGTGATCTTTTCAATCCTTGCAATATTTATAGCATCACTGGGACTTTTCGGACTTACATCGTTTATGGTTGAACAACGAACCAGGGAAATTGGAATAAGAAAGGCTATGGGCTCTTCGATTACTGGTATTTATATCATAATGTCAAAGGAGGTCATAATCCTTGTTTCAATTTCAGCCCTTATTGCCTGTCCAGTGATTTATTACATTGCAGGTAAATGGTTAGAGAACTTCTATTACAAAATAAACCTTGGTGCATTCAACTTTATTGCAGGTTTAGCTATTGCGCTTGGTATTGCTACTCTTACAATCAGCTATCGCATCCTGAGAGCAGCAAGAGTCAATCCAGCCCAATCACTTAAATATGAATAGAAAACCTGGAAAGAATGTTTAGAAATTATCTTCTTGTCACTTTCAGGAATTTATTGAAAAACAGAGTTTTTACAATAATTAATATTCTTGGTCTGGGAATCGCACTGTCAGTTTGCATTGTCGCATTTTTCAACAATATGTTCAATTATGAATTTGACAGGGCTAATGTGAATTTCGACAAAATTTACAGGGTTAACAGCTTCAGGGATATGCAGGGCAGGGAACAGGAATACGGGATTGTTCCGGCTACTCTGGGACTTGATATAAAAAAAGATATCCCAGGGATTGAGAAATCAGCAAGATTAATGATAACGGGTTCTCCTGTTAAGGAAGGAGAAAATATCTTCTCTACTCAGGTCTCTTATGTCGATCCTGAATTTCTGGGGATATTTACTTTTCCTATTCTTCTTGGAGATCAGAAATCAATTGAAAGTCAGGGTAATGTTCTGGTAAGCAGGAAGATGGCGACAACACTATTTGGTGAGAAATACCCCATTGGAAAAACTATTTCAATTATCAATGACAAGAATAAGGAGTTTACTTACACAGTCGGCGCAGTATTTGCTGATCTGCCGGAAAATTCAAGCTTCAGAATTGACATCCTCACACATTTCGATAATTTTCTGTTGATGTGGAAACGCAAAGATGCTGACTGGAAATTTATGATTACTGCCTTTTTTATCCAGGTTCCGGAAAAGTCAGCTCTTCCTTCAGTCACCCAATCATTAAAGAAATATCTTCCGGTACAGAACATAGCCAGGGAAGATTTCAGGATTAACAGATTTACACTTGTTCCATTAAAGTGTAAAAGCCGGACGTCTTGACCACATTTGGCCGGTTAGGTTATAATTAACATACATAACTAAACAACAAGCACTTAACTCCGGCCAAGAATGGTCAATTTACTCCGGCCAAAGGTGGTCAAGACCACTGGTTTTTCCAGTTATGGGCGTTATTTTATTTTGCCAGACTCATTATCATTCTCTTTTTTTTCACGTTCCTTATTCAATCCCATGGTTAATGCTGTTACACCTGCAAGGCCGCCTAGCTGCATGGTATCAAGTGCCGAGCTTGGAACAATTACTATTGTAGAGTTCGTCTTCAATCCTTCATAAAGCATGTTCATAGCCCTCAGATGAAGTGCTATAGGATCGTTGGCATATGTTTTGGCAGCTTCTCCAAACTTCTCTGCCACCTGTCGCTCAGAATCACCAAGTATCACCCTTGCCTGACGTTCTCTTTCCGCCTGAGCCTGCATCGACATTGCATCCTGCAGTGAAGCAGGGATATTGACATCTTTAACCTC
>JALHSP010000065.1 GCA_022865305.1 Bacteroidales bacterium
CGCCCGACCCCGCAAAAAACAAAAATCCCCTTCCTGATTATTGAAAAGGGGTCAATATCTGCCGGAATGTCATAAGAAATCCGGTAAAAAACGCCAATTTTTAGACCGTTTTCAGGGGGTCAATATCCTCCGAATTCTCCAATAGATCAAGTTTGGCCAAGGATTTCCCATTAGAATAGATATAGTTATCCCAGATGCAACCAGAATTGTTTTGGGAAGATATACTTTAATAACGTCAAATGATCTTTATGGTTAAACTTCCTTTAATCTGAAAGGAAGTTTCAATTTTATATAAGAAACCCTGAACGCGATTTACTAAATCCGAATCCTCCATTTCTTATAGAAGGATTCAACATTGACTAATATGTCAGTCTATCTTTGATGAGGACTTTTAGTTTATAAATGTAATTGGTTTTAGCTATTTACATTCCTATAATATCTTAAATAACAAAAAGCCTCAATTATTTGAGGCTTTTCATAAGAGTCTATTTAAGAATTGATCCATATCGAAATATTACTCTTATCCCGAAAGCTTATCCAGAATGAATGGATCAATAATGTGAAGAGTATCAATATCAACTTGCTCATTCTCTATTTCATCAACATAGTTCAATGAATTGAGAGATCTCGTCATGCTTCTGTACAATGAATCATATATATCCTTAGTCATAATCAATCTTTCACCACGCAGTTTTACCTTGTTAAGGAGCTCCAGTACCAGCTTATCTTCATATTTGCAAATTCCCAAGTGTTTGAGAAATTTGGATTCTGACCGACTCCTGACGTAGTACTTTACCAAAAGAGGAAGAAGGTAAGACCCAAGATGAATACCACAAAGCGTCTCAAGAAGTACAATTATTACAGGTAAAGCTTTCTGGATAAAGTTTAATTCTTCTATTCCAAGAGCAGCTGCAGATAAATCTGTACGGCGTATTGAAATAAGAGCTACAAGGATTAAAAGAATCATTAAAGCGGCAATCCCCCATAGGAGATTTTTCTTTTGGATCTTCCTTATCTGCTCGTGTGCTTCGGTTTCCGTTATTATGTCTTTATTTGATACACTCTTGTATTTATACACCTCAAGATTAAACAGATGTAAAGAAAGGTTTAACGAAAGCAGGTGGGCAACATAAGCAGCACTTAATACAATTGCCAGTCCGAGGATTAGAGTAATTGTCCAATGTGGACTTGCAAAAAACAACCCAAGGAAATCTCTGTACATTTCCCAACTATAGAGTATTTCGGATATTGCAAAAACAAAGAAGCAAATTGTAAATAGAAACACAGGGAAACTTGTCATAACTTTTTTTTGTGCATTTATCTCCTTGTCAGTACTTAGGTCGATGTTTCTATGCTTCCTTGCAATTCTACAATTACTGTTTGCATTTGAAGCTCTGTCATTCAGACGACAAGAAAAGGTTGATTCTTGCGACAGGTTCTTATTTATGTCATTTTCCATTTTCTTATGATTTAGTTGTTAATAGATTTTATATACGAAAGGAATCCTTCAATATCGGCAAATTCAATAGTAACACCCGTATGTATCAACTTATCAGAATTTCTCCAACCAATATAATATAGGCTCACTTCATCATTGATTCTTACAGTTAATGGTTCTGTTATATTATCCCCATCAGAATCTTCGTAGCCATCTGAATAAATGACTAAAATTTTCTGAAAGTGGTTGAACTGTGGTTCGTTAAGCAACCTAATAGCTTGAAAACAAAAGTCATTTATGCAAGTCTTTAATTCTCCTTTCCTTTCAAGACTAAGAGATGCAACGTACTTGTTAATGTTTTCCTCATTTTGAGAATTAACAAATTCTTGGTACTTTCTTTGTTTGACCCTGATGCTTAAAGTAGCCCCACTATCGACATTGGGAGTTTTTAATAACTCAATCCGTCGAAAAGAATCACGAGAAGGATTCCCAATCATCTTAATACATAACCATACATCGGTCCCTCGCTTTGCTTTTGTATGACAAACAAGTTTTATTTCAGACTCAGTCCAAGAAGGGTACCCATCCATTGTTTCAGAAATGTCAATACCCACGACCATTACTACAGGTTTAAGATTTGGCTGTAATTCGATTTCATTTTGTGAAACACAAGCTGAAATTATTAAGCCCAGGATAGAGAACAATAATAGTTGGAATGTTTTCATTTCTACCTCCTTTTTTATGGTGTTTGTAATTGATACGCTCATTTTCTTCGAATTTTCGTTATGGTTAGTTTGTCTTTTGGGTATAAAAATATATAGAAAAAGGGAAATTGGAGAATATATATAACTGATATACAGATGTTTAATAAGATATATATTCGAGTAGATAGATATAAAACTTCGAATGATATTTCTATTTATTTGGTAGAATTATTCGAATAATTCTTATAATGTTTTCGAAGTATTATTTTAATTTTATAAGGACTTACAAGAATTCAATCCTAATTAAACTTTTTGTTTAGGCTAATTTTGATAATCTGAAATATGGCAAGCCAATTTAGACTGAAAGAACTTGAACTTAGTGATCTGTTATATAGATTGTTTAATGAAAGATACAAGGACAAACAATATGGTATCTCAACAATGGCTAGGTATTGGGCCTGTTTGCAAGATGTTGATAGGATAACCAATTTAAAGCTTATAACAAAGGATATTATGGATAACCTGAAAACACAACAGGGCAAAGTGGATGAAGATTTTATTGATTATTACGTTTTTTCAAGTAGAGCAAAACTTTTTTCTAAAGAAGGAAACCTTTTTGAATCTCCAACAAAATTTAAAAGACTTCCGCTCACCATTTTATCAGCGGCAATTGATAAACTAAATAATGAGGTATCTAAACTAGAGAAAGTACCTGTCTTAATCAATAAGGAGTCCGCAAAGAAATTCTTTGATTCAACAGTTAACGCAGAACTTTGTGTGTTTTTTGATACAAAAAATAATATTCAAGAATGGTTTGATCCCAAATTACAGTTTCACTTAGCTATACAGAAATCAATTGAACAATCAAGAAATTACTTGCATATCTTACGTTGTCATAAAATGGAATTTGAGAACAGTATTTCAACCTGCCGTTTAAATCCTCCCAAAAGAATGCATTTAAGGGTGATTTTTTTACCTATTACCAAAGATGAATTAATACCTTTAATTAAAAGCAACGGTCATCAACAAAAATCACTTGCTAATCTAATACTACTGCATGTTATAAATTCAATACCGCTAGCATTGTTAACAATTGAATCATTTGCAGACATTATAAAAAGAAACAAAGAATTCTTTTATTTTCCTGAAAAAACCAAGCCTATTGGAATGCAAAAAATAAGTGAAGCATTTCTTTCTAAGAAAAACCTAATGATACAAATAAAGGAATACTTAAAATCTAACGCCAGAGAAGCTATAGACTTTATGATGTATCGTCTTGAAGCCGATTCAGTTTTTACAGACCTATGGGGTGGTAAAATAAACGAATATAATGAAATAGAATATTTCAAATATGAAGATACCTCACTCAAAGAAAGAGCAATAAATGAAGCAAGACGTAATTTTGGCAAGATAATATTTGATGAAGTAAGTTGTTCAGAGCCCTTTAACGAAGTGGAGAGGATAGAATACATATCTGAAATAGATCCAATTAATTACTTTATTAACTCAATAGGAGATCAAAAAGTGCAAATTTCCTGCGTTAAGACTGAATACTGTGCAAACAATTTATTTTTAACATATTCTAAATGAATGATTAAGTATTATTCAATAGTACAAAATGGATGTGAGGCCACTCTATTTAATTTCGAAAATACTTTAAACTATCTCTTAAAAGATTTTCACTTAGAGATGGCCAGTATGAATAAAGCAGATCTTGTTATATTTTTTACATGTACTTTCTCTAGACAAAAAGAGGAAGAAACCAATGAAATTATTAAAAACTTATTAGATAGTGGAGAAAGGCATATTATTGTAACTGGTTGTTATTTAGGCCAACCATATGTTGAGAAGAATATTTATTACATAAGGGTTAAGGACTTGAAAGATTTCATAAGTGAATTTCTTAAAGATCGCAAAAAAGCTAATACAGAAAATTTAAGTTTTACATTTTCTCCAGTAGTTTCTATATCAGAAGGCTGTTTTGGTAGATGTACATATTGTAGCATACGACTTATAAAAGGACTTCACAGAAGTAGACCTATTGAGGACATTGTAGCAGATATTAAAAAAAGACTGGAACATAAATATATCAAACTAGTAGGGGAAGATATAGCTGGTTATGGACTAGATATTGATTCGAATTTAAAAAAGCTTATAGACAGAATCACTATTTTGTTTCCTGATATCGCAATTAGATTGGGTAGCCTGAACATAAAACTTCTGAAGAACTATACTGAGGAAGAGTTATTATTATTTACTCATCCAAATATAGAAGGTAACATACATATACCTATTCAATCTGCAAGTGACAAAATCTTACGCAAAATGCAAAGAGATTATACTTTAAAGGAATATGAATCTATATATTCAAAATTACGAGTATTGGGTATTAATAAGATCTCAACAGATTTAATTAGTGGATTTCCCTTTGAAGATGAATCTGACCATAAGAAAAATATCGAACTTGTAGACAGATTCCGATTTGAGTATTTGCAAGTTTTTATGTTTGAAGAAAGACCAGGAACATCTGCTTCAATAATGCCGCAGTTAAATGAGGAAATTAAAAAACAGCGCACTATTGAACTTATAATTGCTTATCTTAAAAGTTATGCTTCAATGCATAACTTATCATATTCTGAGTTAGTTAAGAAACCAAAGATATTTAATACCAATATAACCTTTAATTAAAAATGAAAACAAAGGACCTACTTGAAAATTTAATTAAAAAGATTTTACAGGTTGACAGTAAAGATGTTAAAATACTGGCTGCATATATTGCAGATCAAGCACAGAGTTTTGCTATCTGTGAAGAAACAGAAGATTATGACATTCTAGATCAGTCATATGGAAGAAATCAACAAAGATAAATGGACTAAGAATATATTCTTTACCCTTGCAACAATTGGTGCTGCAGTGGGATTGGGGAATCTTTGGAGGTTTCCGTACATGGCTTATGAAAATGGAGGAGGATCTTTTTTTATTCCTTTTATAGTTTGCTATTTAGTTGTTGGACTCCCAATAGTTCTTTTAGAATTTGGAGTAGGTGCTTGGTCAAAAGGCTCGGCAGGAGTTACCTTTAAAAAAATTAATAAAAAGTTTACTTGGATTGGATGGTGGATACTTGTAAATTCTGTTGTAATTGTAGCTTACTATGCCGTTGTGATGGCATGGTCATTACAATATGCTATATATAGTATAAATGAAAGTTGGGGTAACAATGCATCAGCTTTTTTCTTTAACAATGTGCTCCAGCTGCCAGACAAGCAGTTTCAATTCAACAATATTAATCTCTTTTCAATATTATGCTTATTTATAATATGGTTAGTTTCTTTTTTGATATTACGGCGAGGATTAAAAGGGCTTTCAAAGGCTTTATTGTTAACTGTCCCGTTACCATTTATTTTAATAGTCATTATAGCTTTAAGAGGATTTAGTTTACCAGGTGGTAAAGAAGGAGTAGAATACTTCCTTAAACCAGACGTTACAAAAATAGTCAAACTAGATGTCTGGGCAGCTGCAGCATCTCAAGTGATTTTATCCCTTAGTTTAGGTATGGGACAAATGATTGTTTATGCTTCAAAAACAGGGACTAAAAATAATGGACTAAAAACAGGACTATCATTAATAAGTGGAGATTTTCTATTTAGTCTTCTTTCTGGGATAGCTGTTTTTGGGACCCTCGGTGTTATGCAGAATGGTAATATCAATATTGATACAGGAATTAATGGTCCTTCTTTGGCTTTTATAGTTTATCCAACTGCGATTTCTTCATTACCATTAGCACCTTTGTGGGGCTTTCTATTTTTTCTTATGTTAGTGTTATTAGGTATAGATAGTATTTTTGCTGTTATCGAAGCTAATGTTACTGATCTCGCAAACGTTTTTCCACATCTTTCAAAAACTAAATTGCTTTTATTTTTTTGCGCATTTTGCTTTGTTGCAGGTATAATCTTTACAACAAGTTCAGGGATGTATTGTCTTGATATTGTTGACCATTGGGTTGGATATTTCTCAATATTTTCAATAGTCATAATGCAGTGTTTGATAATTGGAACTTCAAATAAAATAAAAGAAATCGAAAGTTTAATCTGTAAGTGGTTCAAAAACGGATTAATTAGAATTTGGGGCATTAAAATATGGAAACTTTGGATAGTGTTTTTGATACCTGCTGTTTTAATTGTCATTCTTTTATCCAAATTACCCTCTGAGTTTACTACCCCATATGGGAATTACAGTTGGAAAGCCATTGTTATTGGGGGATGGTTGATTTTTGTACTTGCAATAGCTGTCGGATTCCTTATAGCCTGGAGACATAATAAAACCAATGATTGATGGATACTTGTTGAATAGATTAATTACTTTGCACTTTGAAGTAATTTTTTAAAAGTAGGAGCAATTCAATTGAAGCAATATGGATATTCATCACGACTAATCTCTACTTTTAGGGGATCTGCTAAATATTGGATTATTTCTAGCTTTGAAAATTTCACAGATCGAACATCATATCAAATTGCAGGAAGTTATTCCGAATAAGATAGAGAATTCAAAACTGAGTTATTACTCTAACCTTTTATCCTTAATTTTAAGTATTGTTGCTAGTACAATAGTCTCAACAATTTATTGATAGTTTAAATGAATAAAGCAAAACCATATTCAGGAGATAATTTCTTTAGGGCTGATGCCGTACATATTTTTAACCCAAATAGAACTGTCCTCTTTAACAATCAACGTATGATTTTACTTTTTTTCAGAATTCTCTTTTTTAAAGGTTCCTTAGTAATAACACCCTTGCTTTGAAGGAATGTCATACAGGGTTCCAACCATTTGTTGGCAAACTCCCTGCATTCAACTTCAAGTGGATTATTATCATATCCAAGTGACTTCGAATAAGCCTCATACCTTTTGTAATCCACCAGGTTGGACTGAGATTGTACATAATGTTGGAGCTCATGCAGTGTTGTATGTACAATAGTCTGAATATCAATATTGTTCTTTATATAAATGACTATCTTCTTATTATCAAATAGTCCCAGATACCTTTTATGTTTATAATAAGATATTTTAATTGTCGGAAAATACTTGATCTGTTTCTGGTACAACAAATCATTACTGAACCATATGATCTCCTGGATCAATCGTGTTTTAGGGACTGTGGAGATCCAGGTTCTTTTGTTCCTTCTTGAGATAATGTCTGAAGTAAGGTTTATCAAGAGATACAGAATTCCCACACCAATTGAAGCCAAGGAAATAATTATTCCGATACTCATGCCATCAATTATAATAAGCCCAGAAAATATAAACCACTTGGTTTTTTTGATTATAGAACGAAACGGCTTCTCCTATCTGGCTCCACCGCATGAAAATCAGGTTTTCCGAATGGAGCCAACCTGTAATACAATAGTCTGCTATTTCCTGATAGGTTTTAAAATTTTGACAAGATACACTGTCAATCAGACCAACATTTCCAACCTGATCGGTTTGAGAGATAGCTCTTGAATCCCATTTACTTAACAATTTTTTGTTAATTTTTACATTAAGGTTATCCACCGATAACTTCTCACAATTTCTTTGTATAAAACGGTAGATACTTCCCCTCCCGATGTTAGTAGGTACAATAGGATATGAGTAGTTCTTCAGAGTATAATTGCTCATCTTAGCAAACATTATCTCATTCATTCTTTCCTCAGCGAAATGATTAGGATCAATAATCTGTGCATTGACGTAAGTCGACATGAGGAGACCTAATAGAATAATTTGTTTTTTCATGGGGGCCAATGTAAGCGCAATTTTGAAATATGCTGTACTCCAGACATATACATTTTTTTGTCATTGACCTTCAGGGGAAAGTCATTCGGCAATATACTAGCAAAAAGAGTGGCTGCCGATTGAGATATCATTTAGAGATCTTAGATCGCAACTGAATCCAAACTTCATATCACATGAAAAGAGGTCAGTACAACTTATACTTTTCTTATTTGTATAATGTTTTGTTTTCTGGGTCCGTATTGATTTGCAACGCCTTACAAAAAAGTCATGTAAAAAGCTGAAAATCAGCTTATACTTTCGTCAAAAAAATGCTGCGAATATAAGTTTAATAACTTATATTTGCGGCCCTTTAAAATTTTTAAATCATGAGCCTACCAGGACAAAGAACAACGACATCAGCAATGAATTGGGATGATTTCCGCTCTCTAATCTCAAAACTTGAGAGAGATGGTGAATACAAATTCTGTCTTTTAATTTCAGTTGGGGTTTTCACAGGTCTTCGGATTAGTGATTTATTACAGCTTCGATTCAACCAATTCGAGAATACCGACTTATTGACAATTCAGGAGAAGAAAACGAAGAAAACTCGTAAAATTAAAATCAACACAGACCTGCGAAAAATAGTTGATAGAGTTAAGCTTAAAATGGGTATTGTGGACTCATCCCAATATATTTTTCTAAACAAATATGGGACTAAACCTATTGACAAGAGTTATGTAAATGTTAAACTGAAGGAGATACTTAAAAGGTACAATATTAACCTCGAAAGTAATCCGAGTTCGCATATGTTCAGGAAGACATTGGGGCGTCGTGTGCTTAGGCTTAATAATTATTCTAATGAGTCGGTCATTCTCCTGATGGAACTTTTTTCTCATAGTAGTCCTGCCATTACCCGTCGGTATCTTGGTCTCCGAGAGCAAGAAATATTGGATGTTTACGATTCCCTGAGGTTGTAATACCTACAAAACCAATGATTATGATCCTTAAAATGGAGTTTGAGAAGAAAGTAACTGAACTCGGTTATATTTTCAGTAGCCATCGGGGAGGATTTTACATCCTGCAAGCGGAAAATGAAAGCAATCATTCGATATATATCCAACTCATAGAGTCCCAACCATCAAAAGAACTTTCACATGGAAGTAAAAACGGGAATGATATTCAAGTAGTTGGGGTTTTTGAAATCAAACTTCCACCAGATGGGCAGGAACCTGATTTATTCATTTTTACCTTCGGACATCCATTTAAAAAACAAGCTGAGTACCTCATTATTCCTAAAGAAGAGTTAAAAAGAAGGTTTCTTAATAAAAATCTTGGATATGAACTTGGCAAAAGTGTTGAGATAATCTTCTGGCTAATGCCTGATGGATTTGTTTACAATACCACACATTTATCAATTGAAGGTGAATGGTATTATTTAAGCAAAGGAACCTATGGACGGATGGCAGATGAAACTGATATGAATTATACCATGTTTCTTAATAGTTGGCGAAGCATTATGCTTAGGTAGTTTCATGAATCTGTGCAACATCTAATCCGATCAGATCCGATAGTAGATACAAATCAATCAACAGCAACTGCCACTTGACTTTATTCTTAAAGTCCTCATTATTATTGGGTCAGAGCACTTCTGGGCCCTGATAAAATAAAAGTAAAATATATTATCAAATCTTACTCTTTAAGTAAATTGCCGATTGAGTTTAATCTCACCCTGGGAACACTCCTCCAAGCTGATGGCCCCGCTTCGTCCCTTCCCCCCTCCGCCGTATTTTTTCTCGTAATAAAGCGGTTTTTTGATGTTCTATAAGGGGGGACAATAATCTGTTTAAAAATTTTCCAGTTTTCTCCGAAAAACTAATACACTTATTAATTGGGCAAATGAGAATAAAAAATTTTGCAAAAAATTCAAGAAATTCTGAGAAGGAGATAAATTATTTTTGGCCAGTACTTACTCCAAAAATTTTTGCTAAAAATTTCGGAAAATATGAAAAGATGTTAATTTGCCAGAGTACAGATTAAACCATTTTGTGTAGAGAGATACGAAATTCGACAAAATGTTGACTAATCATCAGTAGATTGAATTTATAAGTTTTATTGAAAATGCTTAGTTAAAAGGGGAATCAATAATATTCCTTAATATAGTCATATGCTCTTACAAACAGATCTTCATCCTTGATCTGGTATTTAGTCCAAAGAATTTTTCGTAGTTCCCGTTTAACCTCCCGTTCACCAACTGTAGAGTTCTGCCACCCCTCAAACCGAACATGCCTTACAATTTCATCAATATCATTGACAATTCTTTCGACGATTGCGGGAGTAGTTTCAGTTTTTAGTTCAAGAAATAATTCTGTAAGGGCTGCCTTAGCGGTTTTCTGAAGATCGACGGGATCCTGTTGTTTTTCTGCCTGAAGTGTTTCTTTCGCAATCTGGCATAGTTCTTTGATAAAATCGACAGATTGAATTAGTCCAATTTCTGCTCGCCTCCTAAGTTCTTCGAGTCTTTCGCTCAGACGTTTGAAAATTGGATGATTGCCGTGTTTATGAAGCCTACTGGTCAGTATTTTGATTACTTTCTGAGCCTCCCTGGTGTCCTTGGTCTTCATCAGGTCGTCAATAACCTGGGCATCAAGAACCAATTCTTCCATTTCATGATTAATCCCACTGACATGAACATGCTCATGAATGAGAGCAGTTGTTTGTGCTCCTAATGCATGCCAGAGTAATCTTCCCTCGTCATCAGCTCCAGGTTTAACAGAAGTATAGACTTGTGAGAGCCATTTGTAGTCTTTCTGATACAAATTAAGAATCGGATCAGGAGATACTGCCTCCCATACTTTTGACAGACCAATGAAATCTTTTGCGAAGGCATCTTTGCTTTCATTTGTTTTAATACATTCCTGAGCTGCTTGTAATCCTTCAAATCCTCCAATACTTCTATCAATTCCCTCAAAGTAAGAAAGGCATTTCTCCATCTTTGATGGAAGGACATTTTTCAGTTCTTGGAGATTTGTGATTATAAGCTTAACGCTTTCCTCGTCGAAAGCTAACGCCCTGGCAGTATCGTCAAAAACACCGAAATAGTCAACTATCCTTCCAAAGGTTTTATTCGGGAACAACCTATTTGTACGACAGATTGCCTGAAGAAGAGTATGATCCTTCAATGACTTGTCGAGATACATGGTTTGAAGAATGGCGGAATCGAATCCAGTAAGTAGTCTTGCTGTAACAATTAAGAATTTCAAAGGAGAATCAGGATCATTATACTTCTCGATAACCTTTTCCTGTTGATCCTTATCAAGTGACCACTTTTGTTTGAATTCAAAATCATCATTGGCAGATATACTTATAACAACCACACTTGAGTCTTCGCTGATGAGTTTATCCATCTCCTCCTTATATTGGACACAAGCTTGTCTGTCTGGTGTAACAATCATTGCTTTAAGTCCTTCAGGATCGATATGTGACCTGAAGTGTTCAACTATATCGGTAACAATCTTTCTGACCCGCTCAGGAGATTTAAGAAAAACTGACATCTTTGCCGCCTTTTGGCTCAATTTATTCCGATCTGATTCTGTGAGGTCATTTGCCATCTCTTTAAAGGCAATATCAAGCCCTTCAGTATCTATATGGTAATCTGGTAATCTTGGTTCAAAATGAAGCGGCAAAGTAGCATTATCCCTTATGCTCTCCTGAAAAGTATATCTGCTGAGATATCCACTTGTATCCTGTTCAGCTCCGAATGCCCAGAAAGTATTCCTGTCAGCTTTGTTAATCGGTGTACCTGTAAGCCCGAAAAGGAAGGAATTGGGTAATGCAGCACGCATTTTCCTGCCCAAATCACCCTCCTGTGTCCTGTGAGCCTCGTCCACCATTACGATGATATTTTCTCTCTTATTCATGTCAGGGTAAGCATCCCTGAACTTGTGTATCATTGTAATAATGATCTTTCGAGTGTCCTGTTCAAGAAGTTTGTGAAGCTCTTTTATGTTATCGGTAGTAATCATGTTGGGAACTTCAGCAGTGTTGAAGGTCGCCGTAAGTTGTGTGTCAAGATCAGTCCTGTCTACAACTATTAAAACAGTAGGATTGTTTAGTTCCTCCTGCTTTCTCATTTTCTGAGCCGCAAAAAGCATCAATAATGATTTACCAGATCCCTGGAAATGCCATATCAATCCTTTTCTAATCTTCCCCTCTTTAACTCTTTGAACAATCGCATTGCCCCCCTCATATTGCTGATAGCGGGTGACGATTTTAATTTTCTTTTTCTTACTGTTTGTTGCATAAACAGTAAAGAACTGAAGAATATCGAGAAGAGTAGATGGCTTTAATAGGTGTAATAGTTGCCCAGCTACATCCTGTAAACCGATTAAATGACTTAGCTCATCCTTCCCATCTTCAATCCTCCATGGAGCCCATTGTTCAAGTGGCGTTCTGACAGCTCCAATAAAAACCTCTTTCCCTTCAGTCGAAAAGGAGAATACATTAGGCACAAATAGCTGAGGTACAGCATTCTCATAAACCATGTTAATATCATAAGCACCATCGAACCAGTTTACTGCTGGACGGACAGGGGTTTTCGCTTCTCCTACAATCAAAGGGATCCCGTTGACAAACATAACAACATCAGGGATCTTTGTTTCCCTGGCTCTTATCTTGAATTGATTGGTCAGTATAAAACTGTTATTTGAGGTATTCTCAAAATCAATAAGACGGATAACCACATGTTGATTATTCTTCCCGAATGGAAGCGAGACCTCATTCCTTAGCCATCGTGAGAACTCTTCATTGGCACGGACTAAGCCCACATTGTTTACCGTAATAAGAATCGCCCTGAGTTTATTTATGACTTCGTCAGCTCTTTCAGGATTTGAGGCGATTGATGGATTTAACTTACAAAGTGCTACTTTAAGTTCATTTTCAAGCATTACATCTGAGATATCCCGAACCAATAGTTCAGGCTCAACATATTTCCATTTTGGTTCATCTCCATAGGACGGGGCATCTTCTCGGGCAATTCCGTCCTGAACGGCATTCAGATTCACCCCTGTGAGGTGGCGAATAATGAAATACTCTACACTATTTTGTTCATTAAATAACATTAGCCTAATATTTCACTTAATAAGTTCTGTTTAAGAGTCTTCAGAATTGACTTTTGTGTTTTAAAGTCTTCGATAAGGTTCACAATATCATCCAAAACCTTAGCAATTTCTTTTTGTGTTTGAAGGTCAGGAATTTGAAATGTGAAATTGTCAAGGTCTTTCCAATTTATATATGGATTTGTTGAACCTTTTGAAACTCCGATTGAATATTTGGTAAACATATCGGACAACATTATGTGCTTAAGTAAGTCCTGAAGGAGTATGGTTCCTTTTGCTTTTATTACATATGTAGTGTTTGAACAAACGCCATCAAAATCAGCAAAAGCCACTTTTTTTAGATATGTCCTTCTTGATCCATAAAGTATATCCCCTGGTTTGAAAAGAACATGAAATGCTGGTCCAAGGTAACCTTCGCCTACTTTTTGCCAGGTTCTTATTTTGAGATCCTCAGTCTCAAGGTTTTCTCCAGCAACAATCTTCTCAATTCCATATGAAATTGGATTAATTTTGCGCATCAGTTTTTCTGTCACTTCTTTATAAGTTACAGTTAGTAACTTTTTCCCTTCCAACAGATTCCCAAATATTGGTCTTTCGTTAACAAATTCATTAATTAAGTTTAACCAGAATCCTTTAAGGTTCTTCTCCTGTTCTTCCGCCTGTGAGATTGATGCTTCTACTGATTGGATTAGAGTAACAATTTGATTCTGGTTATTTAATGGTGGAAGAGGTATTTTAAAATTCGATAAAGTTTTTGCATTAATGTTAGCTTGTCCAACTGCTTTAGTAGCATGATATTTTATATTGGTTTGAAACCAATCCGAATTCATAATAGTGTTTATGTAGAAGGGATTGGCTTTAGCTTGGTCTATCTCAAGCCTTAAAAGATATGAAGCAAACATATAATCTCCTTCCAAGAGGAAAATTCCAGTCCTTCCCACATGTTCATAACTGTTTGTGCGGTTAAACAAGATATTTTTGTAATTAAGTTTATATTTTAAAAACTCCTTTTCGGGAATGGATGTGGTTTTCATGGTTCCGCAATCTATTGCAGTTCCATTTAATAATTCATTCATTCGAAAAGTTTTGTACCCTTCTACTAAATCTGTCGATTTGAATGAACTTCCATATTGAATTTTCGAAATTCCCCCAATTGGAATCATAATCCATTTACCTTTGTCAAATTTCATTTTACTTTTATTCCGATAGATTTTAGCTGTAAAAACAACTCATCAAGTGATTTATTAATTGAAATTTGTGTTCTCTGAATGGATTTAACTAAATCCTCCGCTAAAAGAGTTGTCTGGTTTTCGATGGACTTAACATAAAGTTGAATATTCATATTACCATTATTATTCAAAACCTCTTGCAGGGAAACAAGCTTTGAAAATCCATCAATCTCCTTTAAGCTCAAATAAGTTTCACTAATTTTCTTTATATTATGAGGTTCAAGCCATGCATTTGTTCGTTCAATCCTTAACTCATCTTTTGCATCAATAAAAATGATTTTCCCCTTTCGTTCCATAGGCTTTTTCATTCTGCATACAAGTAAGCAACTCTCCATGCTGCTATTGTAAAAAAGGTTCTTACCAAGTCCAATGACTGCATCAACATAATCATTCTCGATCATTTTCTTCCGAATCTCGCTTTCGGCATCCCTAAATAGCACTCCATGAGGCCAAAGTATTACACACCTTCCCGTATCCTCTTTAAGACTTTTCATTATATGTTGTTGAAAAGCATAGTCTGCACACCCCTGCGGGGGAGTACCCCAAATATTACGGCCGAAAGGATCATTTATCCACTTCTCACGATTCCATTTCTTAACACTGTATGGTGGATTAGCCATAATTACATCGAATTTTCTTAGCTCATCGTTCTCAAGTATCTGTGGATTGTCAAGTGTATCTCCTTGCACAATAAGAAACTCGTCAACATTGTGCATAAACATGTTTATACGAGCCATAGCTGAAGTCATAAGGTTAAGCTCCTGACCGTAAAGTTTAAGTGTTCTGTATTCCTTTCCCTGCTCTTTAACATGAAGGGCACTGCTCAATAGAATTCCCCCGCTTCCACAGGTTGGGTCGTAAATACTCTCTCCAGGTTGTGGGTTGGTTATTTGGGTCATTAGCTTAACAACAGTACGATTTGTATAGAATTCAGCAGCAGTATGCCCACTATCATCAGCAAATTTCTTAATCAGGTATTCATACCCATTACCCATGATATCGTGTGGCACATTCTCAACGTTGAGGTTCATCTGGGAGAAATGCTCAATAAGATCTAGCATCTTCTCATCACTCATTCGCCTTTTGTTAGTCCACTGAGCATCACCAAAGACATCATGAAGCATTTCGAAGTTGGCCTTTTCTATTTCATTTAAGGCCTTTTGCAAAGCAGCTCCAACATCAACAGTTTTCTTTCTGACATCGTCCCAATGACATCCCTTTGGGATCTGGAATCTGTGGTTCTCAGCAAAAAAAGCATAATCAAGGTCTCCATTACTCTCATCCAGAGCAGTTTTGTATTCTTCGACCCAAAGATCACTGATCCGCTTAAAGAATAAAAGAGGAAAAATATATTGTTTAAAGTCAGCGGCGTCAATCATCCCACGAAGGATATTGGCAGCACCCCATAGATAATCTTCAAGTTCTTTCTGATTCATAGTATGTTTATAATCAATGAAATCTAATAAATCTAATTGAATCCGACTAAGTTAGATAAATCTTGGTAAAAACGGACAGGAATTTAACCATGTCTAATCCGAAAAATGTATACCCTCTAGGATAGAAAACTTCGAATTAATTTAAACAATTCTGACATTGGAGTATTCATAAATGATTGATTCCAGGTAATCACATCCTTTTAACCAGCTTTCAGAAAGTCAGAATATCTAATATCAAGCCGTTCTCTATCAGGCCAATGTAATCTGTTAGGTGGTAATATTAACTTTGAATTGTTAAGAGATTGAATTCCATATCTAAGCATCGGCCCATCCGATTCTGCAAGCACATCTGCTCTGATTTTAATGATATAATCAGGACTAATTCCGATAAAATTATTATCAAATGCGGCATGATGAATTTTACACAGAGCCAATCCGTTCTGTATTATCGGATCACCTTCTTCATCTTTATCTGTAATAATATGGGCTGCATCAAGTAATTCAATGTGCTTAAGCTTACATAAGGCACACTGATGCTGATAAGCAAGAAGTACTCTTTCTCTAAATGACCGTTGATGGACTCTTATCTGAATATTTGCTGTCAGATATGATCGTCTGTAATACTCAGCTTCAGCTTCAACTTTATCAATTTCTTGTTTAACTGATTTTATGTCATCGACCGCTACAGTAAACACCAAATCCTTTATGTTATCATTAATTATATAGACTGGCCATGTAACAAGATATCTTCCTTTTACAATTGAGAGGAAATAAATTAAAGGTTTTCTGAGAGATATCAATTTGCGTAAGCCAATATTATCAGGATGGTTCGGATCGGTGCCACGATATTTATATTTAAGAAATCCATCGGGAGTATGCATGTCAGCATATATCCCACTTTGAATAGTAGTAATTGATAACGGATATTCCATTACCCTCGGCTTCCATATCCCCTGTGGACCCAAAAGAGTAATTCTTTCTCCCTTTTGATAGAATCCCTGAGCCAATAATTCTCTTGGCAGAACGTCCCCATGAATTGAGGTCTGTTTATCTAACCAATCAAATGCGGCCAATCTGATTTGATCATCCATTGTGAATAATTCCTGTCCTAAATTTACGAATAATTGGAGAGTATCATATCTTTATCCCATCACAGAACTAATAATAAACATTGAATCAGTTATGTACATCTCAGATATGACTCATTTTCTGAATGAAAAGGGAAATATTCCGAAAGAAATGCCAACGGAAGCAAGAGAACTGGCAAGTTTCTTTGCATTGGTTGTTGATTGTACAACGAAAACAATGCCCTTAAAACTAACCCCTACTGCGATCAGATGTTTTAATAGAGGATGTCATGGATTAATCAATACGACATTGAAACCTAATAAGAAAGAAATTCATTGGTACTGTCCTGAATGTGAAAATGAGGGAGTAATCAACAATTGGGAGGGAACGAAGTGGAACAACAATAAGAAATGATAATGTTGATTTATTATAGATTATTGTTTTTAGGTGAGACAAACTGAATTCGTGACAGAAATTCCTGAATTACACATTTAGTTAAAATTTGGATTACATCCTGTCACATGAAAGAAAGCAAAGGTAAGTTTCAGTACTTATCTGGTTATTACTCTAACATCTATCCCAAGCTCTTCAGCTATTTCTTCCATAATCGACTTTTTCCGTTCGTTATTACTATAAGTCGAATAGAAGGTCCCGTTGTATTCGACAATGCGTCTATAAAAGAGTGCTTGTTTAAATTCAGGATGATCACGTCTATCTTTGAAATTTCTTCTGAGAACAATAGATTCGTTATTTAAAACAGGGAAGCGCTGTATACAGTAATTCATGAATGCTTTAAAGTAACCTGTGGTAGAACGGTTATCGGGAATTATTAAGGGCATTCCATTTACTAATACTCCAGTAATTTTCATTAAAAGGTTTAATATCTTTTTATTAAGCAATGTGATTGTAATGAGGATTTCCCCTAAGAAGTCCAGTTAAAATTAGAGTATTTGCTAAGTAAATATCCAAATACCTCTTGTTCCACTGAAATCTAAATCATCGCCTCTCTTTTTACAAGTATTTAATGCACCTCTAACTGTATGTTTCCATTCAGGTTGATGCATACCAGCATTTCTCCTATGAGGACAGGGGTAATCATCATCACATAACTCAGGAAACCTATTTTGTTTTTAACGCCGGGCTAAACTGATACCACCTACCGGCAAAAAATGGTACCACCATTATTTGAATTAGATTTTTTACCATTGCATTTTATACAATAAGCCGGAATGTCAGTTTTTTTTGATCCCATCTTTGATCAAAAAATTGCAGGATAAAAACTTAGCTCTTTTCGATTGAAATACTGGTATTGTAATCAGGTAAAATATATTGATGGTTAATTGCTGAAAATCAGCATCTTTCAATTTTGAAAGATTTTCGCAATGATCCCAACAATTACCTGCCTCCACTGTTGCAAATCGGTACCATGTAATCCCCGTGTAAAGAATCAGAAGTATTGCTCCGGAAAAGAGTGCCAACAAGCCAGGATGCGTACCTGGAAAAAAAGACAATACAAGAAGCACAGGAAATATCAGAAAAAGAGCCAGGCCAGCCAGAAGGTATGGCGCAAGAAATACCCGGCTGATCAATATCAAAGGGATTATCGCGAGGCTCATCCGGAGTATGTAATGCGTAATCGTGAGCTACAGAGGAAACGTAACAAAAAGCGTCGAAAGGATCAGTCAACCATGATTGTAAAGACGGACGCGTTACTTCTACAGCCAAGGGAATATGGGGTATATACGCTATCGAAAGTTAAAAAAAATATGATTGTAAATAGGAACGCGTTATCTCTGCAGCCTAGTATTGACGGGGCTTATGCGCTATTTAAGGTAAAAGAGAAAAAGATTGTAAATAGGAACGTGTTAATGTCTTGAGGGCAGTAATGATCGGGATAAGCGATGTTTTTTAATCAAAACATGGTCTGATTGTAAATAGGAACTCGATTGCATAAGGAATACCAGCCATCTACTTTTACCGGGACCAAAAACTGTCCCGGTGAATACAAAGATCGAAGAGATAGATTTAAGTGAATTTGACCTGTCGTTATCCGGGATGCGCATCATGAACATGACGCGGATCCTCCAGGTAGAGAAGTCGATGCGGCTGCATGGACAGTTGCAACCGGTTGTCGCCCGGGTACATGAAGGAGGTTATCAGTTAATTGATGGTTTTAAACGGTTTTACGCGGCAGAGGACTTGATGATGGAGGCCCTTCAGTGCCGTCTGTTGGAGATAGACCTGACTCAGGCCAAGGTTCTGCTGTTAAGCTACAACCGTCCCCATCAGTCGATGGAAGCCTGGGAAGAGGCTATGGTATTGCAGGATCTCCAGAAGACCCATTCCCTGGATCAGCGCAGCCTGGCTGGGCTGACCGGTTACAGCCGCTCATGGGTTAGCCGCCGCCTGTCTCTGATCGGCAAGATGGATGAAGAGGTCTCATCAGAGATCATGATGGGCACTCTTACCTCGAGCCATGCGCGCGCGTTAACAAAGTTGCCGCGCGGCAACCAGGGGGAGATAGCCCGTGTAATTACCACCCATGGCCTGACCAGCCGCCAGAGCGAGCTATTGGCAGATACTTTTCTTAAGGCAAAGGATAAGGATGAACAGCGCTATATTCTTAGCCATGCAGTGGAGGTAATAGAAAAGAAGGGACAATCAAATACCGAGGTGTTATATGATGTACGATTGTCTGCCTATGGCAATGATCTTATGCAAGGGGTAGGGTATGTAATCCAGGCGGTTCAGATCATGCTGTCGAGGTTGGGTGATCACCGAATAGGCATGTTAAATGAAACAGAGAAAGTGATCATCAC
>JALHSP010000066.1 GCA_022865305.1 Bacteroidales bacterium
AGCAATTAATTAAGATTGACTGCATATAGCAGCCTGATTTTATAGGATTTATAAAAAGAAGTTTGTAAGATAAATTTATTATTTAAATTTGTTAAACCCGGGACAGTGCTTTTCATAGCACCATCCGTGTTATGGGCTGGCTTTATTCATGTCTCGGTACCTGTAAATTGTCTTGCTATGAATTCTTTGTTTTTATTTTAGTTAAAGGTTGTTTACCAAATTGTCATGTTGCAGAAAATCTTGTTGATTAGGTGGGGAGGAGAAAAATTTTAAAATTCAAAATTGGTCTTAGGTTGCCTGTTCTGTAAATATTGGCAAAGTAAATTTAAAATCACTGCCTTTACCTACTTCACTTTCTACCCAAATTTTTCCATTATGCTTTTCTACAAATTCTTTACAAAGCAATAATCCTAAGCCTGTTCCTGTTTCTTCTGCAGTACCTTTTGTTGAAATAACTTCTGACATTTCAAACAGTTTCATTAAATTATGAGGTGCTATTCCTATTCCATTGTCCGAAACCGATATTGTTATGTTTGAATCTATTTGCTTTGCTGTAATACTTATAGTCCCACCATTGTTCGTAAATTTTATTGCATTCGAAACAAGATTTCGTAATACCGCTTTCAACATATCAACATCTGCAAAAATATTTATATGGTCTGCTGTAGAATAATCGAGTGCAATGTTTTTTGCTTTAGCAATTGGGTTGAGAACTTCAACCGCATCCTTACAATTATCCGTAAAACTCAATATTTGAGGGTCAAATGGAAATTTACCTTGTTGCACTCTTGCCCAACTTAAAATGTTTTCCAATAATTTAAAAGAACTTTTTGCAGATTTATTAATATTATTTGCGATCTCTTCAATTTCGTCTGTATTGAGTTTGTGAATATCTTCTATTAATACTTCTGATAAACCAAGAAGGTTATTAAACGGACTTCTTAAATCGTGTGCAAGAATGGAAATAAAGCGGTTTTTATCTGCATTTAGTTGAAGTAATTGTTTAAGTTCTTTATTAGCAATGATTAATTCTGCTGCCCGTTTTTCTTTCTCCTCGTTTTGATAAGCAAGTTCTTTGTTCGCCATGATTAACTCATCTGCACGTTTTGCCTTCTCCTCGTTTTGAAATGCGAGTTCTTTATTAGCCAAAATTAACTCATCCGCACGTTTTTCTTTCTCCTCATTTTGATAAGCAAGTTCTTTGTTCGCCATGATTAACTCATCTGCACGTTTTTCTTTCTCCTCGTTTTGATAAGCAAGTTCTTTGTTAGCAATGATTAACTCATCTGCACGCTTTTCTTTCTCCCTGTTTTGAAAGACAAGTTCTTTGTTGGCAATGATTAACTCATCTGCACGTTCTGCTTTTTTTATGTTGGCAATGATTAACTCATCTGCACGTTTTTCTTTCTCTATATTGGCAATTACTAACTCCGCCACCCGTTTTTCTTTCTCACTGTTTTGAAAGGCAAGTTCCTTGTTAGCCATAATTAACTCATCTGCACGTTTTTCTTTCTCCCTGTTTTGAAAGACAAGTTCTTTATTAGCAATGATTAACTCATCTGCACGTTTTTCTTTCTTTATGTTCGCAATGATTAACTCATCTGCACGTTTTTCTTTCTCTCCCTTAGCAATGACTAACTCCGCTTCACGTTTTGCTTTCTCTACATTGGCAATGGATAACTCTGCTTCACGTTTTGCTTTTTCTTCCTTAGCAACGACTAACTCTTCTTCACGTTTTGCTTTCTCTACGTTCGCAATGGCTAACTCTGCTTCAGGTTTTGCTTTTTCTTGCTTAGCAATGACTAATAAATCCGACTTTACTCTTTTACTCATATCATGTTTCGATTAAGTCCTAAGTAATTGAAAATATATAATATTTAGGTGTATACCAATAGTTTTCAGTTGCAAATAGATTTTCGCAGAATAAAAGTAAATCTATTAATTCCTTTAAACGTTACACAATTACAGAAAAAAGTTACATTGTTCACACATATATAATTGGAAACTAATGATTTTAGATAGTTCTCTTTCAATAATACTACCCGAATCAAAGACACTGGTTAAGTCTAAATTTGAAACTTAACCAGTGAATTATGAAATAGAAAGGGGAGTCTTGATAGAATCTCTAACCAGATTGAACAAGTACTTTTAAAATAGAATAATCATCAAAAAGTGAAATTTATATTTGAAAACCAGTTGTTTAAGGATTGAGTGTATTTTATTGGTAAAAGGGCTGGTTTGTGTGGCTTGACAATAGGTTAAATGCATATAGTCACACTATATTAAAATTTTTGCGCGCGGGCAAAGTCCAGGTAAATATCTGCAAAGGTTATTTGTCAAGATATAAGTTTGTTAGTGGAAGTGTCCTTTGTGGTCTCTCGGCTTAAGATGTTGTCTCGTAGTAACTTTAGGTCGAGTAGGTAAAGGGGAGTTTCACCCCTAAACCTCTCACGGAACCGTACGTGATACTCTCGCATCATACGGCTCTTGTTACACAAAGGTTAAGCGCCAATGAAGCCATACTGCCAGTGAACAAATAACCCAGGATAGG
>JALHSP010000067.1 GCA_022865305.1 Bacteroidales bacterium
ATACCTCCCAGTCACCTGAGAAGCACCGTAGGGTAGTTTGCAGGTCTCGCCTGTACGGTACCTGCGGAGGGTCTTCCTCCATCTTAATTACAGCATTGAATCCGGTCACTTGGCCAGTCTCATTCAAGGCACACATTAACCCTAACGGCCCGGCAATAAAGTAAGTAAACGTTGCTGAGCGAATGGAGGCCGGGTGGCAGTATGCTCGGAGGGAATTACTCGTGTCATGAGGCCGAAATGAGCGAAGCATGGCGCGGTTTTTGCCGTCATGGCACAATTTTTATAAGCATTACGAGTGTCGCGGTACAAGCGTTCTAAGTGGCTGGTATTGAGTCACCATGCAGGACCAAGTTAAATGCGCACTGGTGCAGTGTCGCGGTACAAGCGGACAACGGAGCCAGAAATTTGTCATGGTACAGAAGCTTTATTGCGAGTACTGGAGCGGAGTCCGGGTGGTGCGATATAAGGGTCACGGTATAAGAAAACAGTAAGTTCAAAAACCGTGACAAACAAATGACCTTTATTGTCCGTGTTAGGCGGAGTATTAATTTGTAACCCTGGATTATACTTACACCCTGCACCTTGTGCCTTGTACCTTTTTCGATCTACTTCGGCATCATCACAAACTCAAAATAATTATCACGGAAAATCTTGTTCGCCATCTCCTGTATCTTTTTGCCGTCGAGATTCTTATATATTTCTGTTGAGTTTTCAGGCAAAGGAGTATAAATGCCGTTGTTTATGTAACATTTTACCCTGTCCATTATATAATCGTTTGTTTTCATCCTCTCTGCATCTTCCTTGAGGAAATTCTCCCGTGTCATGTTTACCTCTTCTTCGGTGACACCCTTTGTCTTGATATTATTAAGCTCATCAATTAATAATCCCCTCAGGTAATCAGCTCTTTCCGGGGCACAGGTGAAGTTCATCGCAATCTTATAAGTTTGTGCAGGCCTGGCATTTGTGGCAGCCGAAACGCTTACTCCATATGTACCGCCCTCTTTTTCCCTTATTGAGGTAACGTACCTCATGTTCAGAATGTACCTGAGAGCATTTATATATTCAATATTCTCGGGAGTATATGGAAAATCGCCATAGAAATATACATAATTCATTGCCTTCGGATCTTTCATTTCAACATATATCTTCTTGATGAAATGTTCCTTTTTAGGCCATAATTTGTAATCAATCCAGGATTCCTTGCGGCCATAGTCGGGAATTGAACCGATATATTTTTCAATTAGCGGAATTAGTTTTACTGTATCGATGTTTCCGACAAAGACGAAATAAAAATCACCGGCATTCTTATAGCGGTCATTTGCTATTGAATAAGCTTTTTCAATATTCATTCTGTCGTATAAATCAGCATTTTGCAGTACAGTCCGCGGACTATAATTGGTGAGCAGCATCGAAAACGTATCTGAGAATATGGCGTTTGGATTAGCATTCCTGTTCGCCAGGCTGGCCTTGTTTCTTTGGATTGAAGATTTTAAGATCTCGTCATCGTGCCGTACAGGCATAAATTCAAGATAGAAAAGCTGAAGCATCGTTACGATATCTTTGACTGAAGAAGATCCGTATATTCCTTCTTCCAGTTCTGTTATTATAGCGCCTGTATTCACATTTTTCCCGGACAGAAACTTCCTGAGATCCTGATTTGAAAAGTCACCAAATCCACACATGTTTTTTGCGGTGGCAGCAAGGGATGCAGACGGCAGATCTCCTGTTGCAACAAGTGAATTGCCGCCATAACTGACAGCATGCAGCTGGATTTCATCAGCTTTATTGTTGGTGTATTTAAGGTATACTCTGGCACCATTTGCAAGAGTAAGTTCCTTACCATCAAATTCTTTTATATACTCATCCCTTACGACGGGTGATCCTTTCAATTCATCTTTAATAAGAGATGTCGGGAGAACCTTATCGATATAGGCCTCAATTTGTGATTTATTAACCTCGTCCCTGGCAGCAATTAATTCATTTTCCGAAGGTATTTTAACTCCCTCTTTTACAGGTCCTGTGACGACGATGACTTGGTTTTCATCAGTTATCCACTTTTTAGGAAGCGAATTCACCTGTTCAAGAGTCACGGTCGGCAGAAAACTTTTTGCCAGGTCATAAGTGTAAGAAATGCCAGGTGCGGGATAGCCAGAAGTAAAATTACTGATGTATTCATTTACAATAGAGGAGGAGAGACGCTTTTCTCTTTCATTGTATGAATTCTCATATGATGAAAACAATCTTTTCTTTGCCCGTTCCAGCTCACCTGCCGTAAACCCGAACCTTTTAACTCTTTCAATTTCCGTCAAAGCAGCCTTGAACGACCTGATAGGATCAGTAGTCAGGGCATTAACATACATAATATAGCAATCCTGGTATTTTGTCAGGGAACTATATCCTGAGAATGCCGACAACATTGGAGGATTTTCTTTCTGTATCAATTCACTGAACCTGTCTGAAAGCATCATGTTATACAGGTTATTTACGAGTCTTTGCCTGTAATAATTCAGATCTTTAACTTCAACACCAGGATGCTTTATATATAACTGGATTAATACATTCTGCGCTTCCTTGTCAGTTGCTATTGTCACCAGAAGATTCTTATTATCCTTTACAAGTGTTTTGACATCTTCAGGTTTATTCTTGTTCTTTGGGATATCGGAGAAAAGCTTTTCAATTTTTTTTCTGACAGCTTCCCTGTCAATATCACCTACAACTACAACAGCCTCGAGATCGGGCCTGTACCATTTTTTATAATAGCTGCGCAGGAAATCAGGAGCTGCACTATCAATTACGGTGACTTCTCCAATGACATTATGATTGGCATATTTTGAACCTGCATAAAGAACAGGATTTGTGATCTTACTCATCCTTAGGCCTGAACCTCCGCCTGTTCGCCATTCTTCATGTATGACTCCCCTTTCCTTGTTGATCTCAGCATCGGAATATGTAACGTTGGAAGCCCATTCGCGAAGAACAAGAAGTGATGAATCAATACATCCTTCCCTCAAAGTAGGTACATCGTTCAGGGTATAAACAGTCATAGCGCTGGAAGTACCTGCATTAAGACCTTTTCCAAATGATACACCGATAGATTGCAGATAATTCAAAATTCCTTTATCGGGAAAAGCTTTGGTGCCGTTAAAAGCCATATGCTCGCAGAAATGTGCCAGTCCGTTCTGGTCTTCATTCTCATTTATCGCACCTGCATTTACCACAAGGTAAAACATGGCACGCTCTTTCGGTAAACTGTTCTTTTGAACATAATATATCAAACCATTATTTAGCTTGCCATACAGAACATCAGGATTCAGCGGGACGACCTGTGCGGAAAGTGAAGTCATCCCGAGCAACAGAAGCAGGTAGAAAAAAGTTTTCATGTTTTATATTTTAAAAGTGAATAAGAAAAATAATATGGATGGTGAAGGTACAAGGTACAATTATTTTAAGATTTCCCATCCGTACTCATGATATACAATATTTATTGGGGGAGTCCAGATAAAGTCATTTTTCTTTTTCTTATTATAAACAAGTGTTTGCCAACCAAAAGCATGTGAAAAATCGAATTCTTTTTCACTAATAATCAGAAAGCCAATCTTGAATGTTTTGAATTTATGATCGCTGTACCTACTTATTTCAGATTTTTCAAAAATCTTTGATGGTATTTCTATTATCGAATTGAATAAAATTGATTGATGGCTCTCAAGTGAAATCTTGACTGGATAATTAGAATCACAAGCTTTAACATAAAGTAGAATTGAATCTGGCTCTACTTTTATTAAATCAGTCCATGAGCAATTCATAATCCAGAATGAAAATACAGAATTTGATTGGTTTTCCAATTTTAGAATGCCATACATATTTATGTAAGGCTTATTCATTCTCTTACTGTTAAGATCGTTATTGTGATCGCAGCAAGAAACCCCTGCTATTTTGAAATCTATCTTTAAAGGACAATTTAAATCTACTTGGCCATTTAATAAGATAGAGTTGAGCAGGACAATTAATAACCCCAAAGTCAATTTCATTCTCATCTTATTATCCATTTTGATAATTCTTTTTACTAGGTTTAAGATATCCACATTATGTTAAATATTACGCCTAACGGCCCGGCAATAAAGGGAGGTTGTGTTACCCGACGACAGCACCGGGCAGAGTCCCGGTTCTTTAGCCACTAAATTGTCACGGTGCAAGGAGGGTATGGCGCACTTTTTGCCGTCATGGTACAAATTTTATTGAGCATTACGAGTATCGCGGTACAAGTTTGATGGCGAGCAGGTCACAAGTCAAGGTACACAAATTCCTATAGGAAGCACTGGCGCGGTCGCGGTATCGGCATTACAAATCTGTCTTGGGTGCAGAAGCAAATCGCAAAAAATGTGACAAACAAATGACCTTTATTGTCCGTGTTAGGCATAGTTCTGTTATTCTTTTAATCAGCAGATTCAAGTTCTTTTTCATTCTCTTTTTCAATTTTATCCAGAATTGCTAAATCAACCTCTTTAACAGGATCTAGCCATTCTCTGTCAGGCTTAGCTAGAAGTCTAGCATTACTGTATGCCCATTCGAGTTTTAATACAGTCCGACTGATATATCTCTTTTCTTCCTTTTCTACAGCAAGGGCTAAATCGGCTTTTTCTTGGGACAATAAGCAGAGTGGGAGAAGTAATTGCAGCTTGCCATTATAATATTGTGGGACAGCAGTTTTATAATTCCTTCTTACCCTTTTTCGTGCTTTTTCAAGTCCTTGATCCAGTAAATCTTTGATCAAGCTATCTGGTAAACTAATCAATTCTTTAGGAAACCTTATTTCTCGATCCCTTAATATGTGATCATATTTTAATTCATGATGTAATTTGTTATCGTAAAGGACTTCTGAAAATGAAACGAGTTCTCCAAAATAATCTGCCCATTCAGGTTTTTCAGAAAAAACACTCATCTCGAAATCACTAGCTTTGCAAAATCTATTTAAAACCCATTCTGGATCAACCTTTGTTCTTTTATTTCTATTCTTTGTGAAATACGCAAAAATTTCTTCTTGATATTTTGTTGCTAATCCAGTATTGAAGCAAGCACATTCTACCTCTTTTTTTTCGGTCTTCTTTGTTTTCTTGTTGTGGAATGTTACCTCAGTTTTTGAAAATGAAATCCTTTTAACATTATAAATTCGTTCTTCTTTTCGAAGTCGTGCAAATGTGTAAAATATGTAATTTTTTAACACTGGTAAAAAATCACCACTTGGATCAGGGTTTAAATAATCCCAAGGTTCTGGTGAAATTTTAGCAAGATATGCTAGTTTGCTGTCCATACCTGGAAATAATGAAAATCTACTAAGTGGTTTCCTGCCTTCGTAGTAAATATTTATTGCTTTTGATCCAAACCTGTAATCCTCTTCAATATCAAACTCAATTTCATCTCCACTCTCAACCTTTACACGAGTATGTTCAAATATGTACTCCATATTCGTGTTTACAAAATCTTTATAGTATAATCCATATTCCTCATTATTTTGATGACATTTAACGACACCTTTGCCATCATCATAGTTAAGGATAATCCCTGTGTATCTCTTTTTTATACGATTTAAGTTTTCAGCAGCAAAACTATCAGGTATGTTGCCTGGGACAAGGTCAAATTCAACCTCTTCATCTTTAAGAAGGTTAACGGCCTCTTCATTAATCTCTTGTGTATTAATGTAGACATCTTTATCTAATCCAGCGACTATAATCATTCCATGATAATCTTTTGGATTAAAGTACTTGACTTTACCTTTTGTTCTTTCCATTTTTGATAAATATTAAATTAGATTGAAGTATATGACCAATAAGATAAATTCACAATTTGGTTTGTTTTTGCAAGAATCATTAGGAGACAAAGTGGGCGACGATCGAGTAGGTAAAGGGGAGTTTCACCCCTAAACCTCTCACGGAACCGTACGTGATAGTCTCCCATCATACGGCTCTTCAGTTGATACTCAGTAAGTAGATCCTCCCACTTTTTGTAGTTGTCTACGTAACAACATCA
>JALHSP010000068.1 GCA_022865305.1 Bacteroidales bacterium
CCTATCCTGGGTTATTTGTTCACTGGCAGTATGGCTTCATTGGCGCTTAACCTTTGTGTAACAAGAGCCGTATGATGCGAGAGTATCACGTACGGTTCCGTGAGAGGTTTAGGGGTGAAACTCCCCTTTACCTACTCGACCATTGAATATCAACATGACAGCTATGTGTAAGATAATAAAAAGAATCTTTCACTCTTGCCAGCATAAACATTGCATAAAAACAAAAGACTATCTGCTAGGGAAATATATCTAAATCATTAACTTTGGCTTTTTAAAGGTGTAACTTTGAAATAACGATCGGACAGTTCTTCTTCCTGTAGTGTCAAGATGAAAAAATTTACACTAACAATTACACTATTACTTTTGAGCCTTTTTACACTAACGGCACAAGGTGTCGGGAAAAAGACTATCAGAAAAAACAATATTAATTTAGGTTTCGGTTTAGGGTGTGGATATCTGAAAGATCAAAATTACTCTCCATTAAGCTATTCATCCGGTGGAGTGGTTGTCAATGCAGGCTACCGGAGAAATATAAATGGTAATCTCCTTTTCCTGACTTCAGACATTCAGTTTGGCGAGTTGAATACGGCAGTTTCTGAATATAACACTTCCGACCATTATAATGTTAACCTGGAGCTGGGATTTCTGGGAAATATACCCGTTAATGCCTCTGAAATTAAATTCCGGCTTGGCGGACAATATCACGCTTACTTCGATATCGTATTATATGATAGTGAAAGTGCTATTACTTTCTACGGACTGCATAGTCTGGACCTCACAGGCAGCATCTCCTGGGATATCTCCTCAAAACATGCATTAAGCAGCACAATCTCTTTACCTGTTTTTGGACTCCTGATACGGCCACCCTGGACAGGCTGGGACATGTATATTTTAGAGCACGAAGAAAATCGCTTTCCATTGTTCTTCAGAGGAAAATGGACTTCACTAAATGATTTCTTTGCTGTTAACTTAAACATTCAATATCATTTTTCCATCGGCCCGGGATGGGATTTAACGACAGAATATCTGTTCAGGTATTACAGAAGGGATGAGTTAAATACAGCAATCTTCCCGTCAAATCAATTCACCATCGGAACAAGCTTCAGTTTTTAAACCAGTGAAAAAAGTCATATTAATATTGATATTATCGGTGGCGCTAGTGGGGTGTAGAAAGCTTTTCCTTGGAGAGGATGAACCCAATGATCCCGTGAACAATTTCGAACTTTTCTGGCAGGATTTTGACCAGCATTATGGTCTGTTTAAAGCGAGAAGATGGAATTGGGACAGCATCTACAACGTTTATCAACCGCAGGTAACCACGAAAAATACCGAAAGTGAACTATGGAATGTCTTCAGGGAAATGATTTCCTACCTTGATGACAGCCATACTTTTATTGATAATCCTTCAAAGGCCTGGTTTTTTAGATCGGGTTCAGAGGAAAACAGTTTTGTAAAAGCGGAATTCAGTTTAGGCTTGGTAAAGGGAAAGTATCTTGATACCTGGGAAAACATTCCCAATACAGATTCAAATGACGATGATGATTACATATATGGCAAGGTTAAAAGCAGGGATATTGGTTATGTATATTTAAACAGAATGGAGGCAGATGACCTGGATTTTATGGACAATGTTCTCAGGCAGATAGGAAATCATAAAGCCATAATTCTGGATCTCAGAAACAACTGGGGAGGCAGTGGTCAGATTGCCGAAGCAATAGCAGGTCGATTTGCAGATGGCGAACATTTCATTTACACCAGACAGGAAAGAAACGGACCGGATCATGCCGATTTTGCAGAAAAGAAGAACTATTACACTCACGTCAGCGGAAGCGAACACTTTTCCAGTCCCCTGATTGTACTGACGGATAGAATTACAATGAGTTCTGCAGAAATATTATTGCTTCATCTGAAAGCATTTAGCCAAGTCACCCAGATCGGGGATGCCACTGCAGGTGATTTTTCTCCTGTAGGAATGAGAAGGTTTTTACCAAACGGATGGCAATATCAATATTCAATAATGATGACCCTCCTGCCTGATGGCAGAAGTCCGGATGGAATCGGACATATTCCTGATGTCCGGATAAGAAACTCAGCTTACAATATACAATCTGACATCGATTTGGTTTTTGAAAAGGCCGTTGAATATTTATTTAATGAGTATGGAATTGAATAAAAAAAGATTGTGAACGCGTGAAATATTGCATGCGATAATTATTGGTATAATACTATGAACCTGATTATTAACCCAAAAATCACCTGAAATTATGAAAAAGATCATTTTAATCTTTGCTGTATGCTTAGCCATACTCACTTCATGTCCAAAGCCCGAGCCTGAACCGACACCAGCCATCATGGCACGGGATACGCTGTATAAAAAGATGAACCAATGGTATTACTGGTATGACAAGATGCCCACTGTCAATAAGGAAAACTATTCTGATCCGTATACATTGCTTGAGGCATTGAGGTATAAAGAACTTGACGAGAGCAGTTACGTGATCGACTACGACACTTACATGGCGCAAATGCAGGGCATTTCTGTAACACATGGAATACGCATGGCACTTGATGAATCCAAGAAAGCACGGATTGCAATGATTTATAGAAATACTCATTTATATGAAGCCGGAGTAAGGAGAGGCTGGATAATAAAAACTATTAACGGACATGATATAGCAGATATACTGATACGGAATGACAGTAAAAAGCTTGCCGAGGTACTTGGACCCGCAACGGCAGGTGTGACAAATGTCTTCCTGTTTTCACCCCCCGGGCAGGCAGATATTTCAATATCATCAACAAAGAAGACGTTTATAATCAACAATGTTCTTCTTTTCGATACCATACACCTGTCAAAAGGGTCGGTTGCGGGGCACCTGGTTCTCACCTATTTTGGAGGAACTACATCGAATGAATTGAAAACGGCATTTGCTTTTTTTAAGGCAAACAATGTCAGTGACTTTATTCTGGATCTCAGATATAGCACTGGTGGCCTGTCTTTGCCTGGAAAGGAACTTGCCAGCTATATTGCCGGCAGCAGTGCGACCGGTTCAGTCTACGCAAAAATCCTGTATAATGATAAGAATCAGAATTCAAACAAGACATTGACCTTTGTAGACATATCAAATCATCTTGCAGTATCAAAGCTGGTTGTTATTACATCCCGTTCAACCGTAGGGGAGGCTGAAGTGGTAATGAACGGACTATACCCCAAAATTAATACCGTTGTCAGTGTGGGTGATACAACTGAAGGTGATCCTGCAATTCTCAATGGATGGCCTTGCCTGAAAAAGTACTATTTCTGGCTGGTTACAGGCAAAACCGTTAACTCCCTCGATCAGGATTTTTATGATGGATTCCCTCCTGATAAAAGGGAAGTTGACGACATAACCCGCGAATTTGACGACAGGCAGGAAGAGTGCCTTAAAGAGGCAATTCAATACCTCGAGACAGGCCAGTTCTCAGGGAAAGCTGAAAATCCATTTTACCGTTCGGTTCAGTTTTCAGAAGATCATTACCTGAAAAATAACATCTTTTTTTAGTACTGTCCAAAATAATTTAATCACGCATACCTTGATAATTATCTGGTATCGAGACAAATAAATTAGGCCTGGCCCATAACACGGACAATATGGGTAAGTTGTTTGTCACGGTTTTTGCTTAGTTCCTGCACTCAAGAAAAATTAGTAATGTACGTTGCACCCTGACACGCGCATCTGCACGCAATTAAAATCCTACACCCTGATAAATTACTGGCTCCGAGATGGTTTGCACCGCGACACTGCGCCAGTGCCCGCAACCAACTTTGTAGCTGGGGATAGATTCGCGGCTCCGATCAAACTTGTACCGCGATCGCGCCAGCACGCAATAAAATTTGTACCATGACGGCAAAAAGTGCGCCATACCCTCCTTGCACCGTGACAGCTTTGTGGCTAAAGTACCAGGACCCTGCCCGGTGCTTGCGTCGGGTAACACAACCTCCCCATATTGCCGGGCCGTTATAGTTAATGTGTGCCTTGAATGAGACTGGCCAAGTGACCGGATTCAATGCTGTAATTAAGATGGAGGAAGACC
>JALHSP010000069.1 GCA_022865305.1 Bacteroidales bacterium
ACGAAAGTCACCATTAGAAAAATAAATATCAAGACAGTTAAAAGAGCTATACCTTTTTGATTTGATAATAAATCTTTAATTTTCTTATTCTTTTTTTTCATATTTATCGCTCCTTCAAATTGGCCAATCTGTCAATTATCCAATTTACCTATTGGCCAATTCACCAATTATTTTTATTAAAAACTCGTAGGACAGGCCTCTCGCCTGTCTAATAATTAAGTATATTTTAAATTTATTGTAAACCAAAATTTCTTAAACTAACATCTGTATTTAAAGTTATATCAGGAGAATCATCTTTATCAACATCCACTTTTAAATTTATATGTATTTTAGATACAGTTGCATCTGGTGATGTAACTTCAGTATCGCTATTATTGTAATATTTAAAAATAGCCTCTCCAGTTAATACATTTTCAATTAAAGGATTAGTATCTCTTTGTATAGTAGTATCATCAATCAGGGCATAGGTAACAGTATAATCAGAATCAATATTCCCATCAGCATCAAAATGAGGAATAAGAACAGTAATGGAAGTTTCTGAAGAACCACTGCCAATATTTTTACCCTCTCTGATTTCTTTTACCATTCGATCCATAGCGAAACGGGCGTTTCTCTGAGCTTCAAGTTGATATTGTCCAGTCACCCAGGATCTTGTTCCTCCGGAAAAAAAAGTTACCGATCCAATAATGAGAAGACTTAAGATACCGAGAGCTACCATCATTTCAATCAAGCTAAATCCTTTCCTATTTATTTTAATTATAATTCTTTTTTTCATTTTCATTTTCAACTTCACCAAAAATTTTTAATAAATTATTGTATAGTAAATTCTTCTAGAGGATACGGTACTAAATCGGAATCATAAAATATTACTGTTATAGTCCGTCCAGTCATAATACCGTTAAAATACAAACTTATAGTAGATACGCCAGAAGGCAAAGTAGTAGGTTCAACATTAATTGAATATCCTGGACCTACTGGTGGTTCATAAGAAAAGCAAGTCCCTGGAGTTGAAAAGCATATTTTATTTAACATTGACGGAGAATCCCAGGTTATATTCATTTGTTCAATTTCTAAAGCTACACCCCCAACAATAATGTCAAAAGTGATAGTGGTACCACTATCTAGAATATATATACTATCTGCAAAGGTAATTTTTTCTAGGATTTGTATAGTTATAGAATCTGAATTTATGCCTTCTCCCTCTGCAGTTATGGTAACTTCTCCGGTAGATGAAGCGGTAAAAACGGTTGTCGTTACTACACCAGGATAATACAAAGGTGATGCTGGAGTAAAATTTCCTGAGCCAAAACCACTTAAAGCTAAATTAATATTTCCAGAATAATCTACTAAATTTCCTACACCATCTTCCACTTCTATCGAGATAACAGCTTCCTCACCTACATATAACCAGTCTCTATCTGCAGAAATAGAAATAAATTTTGGAATAGTAGTTTCTACTGTAACACTATCTGAAATCAAATCCATACCCCTGGCAATAACCGTTATTACATCAAGTTCACTTGTAGAAGTAAGGCTTGTTGTTGCTACCCCATTTTCGGTAGTTTTAATAAGCTCTGATAGGTATCCATAACCAGATAGTATTTCAAAAACTATATCGTAAACTTCGCCAGTAATTATTACACCATCCATATCTTTAATGGTAGCGGTAATAGTAGAAGGGTCATTTCCGTCAGCTATTATACTTTCTGGTTCGGCAGTAAGTGATATCTTCCTACCTTCAGAAATATAAACAGTCACTGTATCGGAAGGTTCTCCTGGTAAAGTAGAAGAAGCAGCAGTTATATTCACTTCGCCAGCATCAGATGGTGCATAAGTTATTGTCTTCGAACTTTCATCTAAAAAAGTAAGTACCCCTCCGACATAATCTTCCCCACTTAAACTCCCATTGCTAATAGATAAAGATAAATTAATACTTCCACTATATAGTACAGAATTCCCAGCACTATCTTTTATAGTTATAGTTATATCTGCATCTTCATCTTCACCTAAATTAATAGAACTAGGGTTAGCGGCAATAGAAATTGATGTAGCCGATCCTAATATAGGTACATTCACCAGTCCACTTTCTAAATCAATAGAAGACGCAACTATCGTTACTATTCCCGGGGTACCGGAAGAGGTTAAAATTGTAGAAGAGATTCCACCATTATCTTTATTTAACAATACCGAAATTGGTGTTATTGTGCCAGGACCTTCTTTAACGTAAAGAGTAATTAAATGTTCTTCAATAATTGCTGGTGGGATTACATAACTTGCATCTAATAAAGATACATTAATATCAGAGTGTTCTCCTGTAGAAATAGTAGCTGGATTAGCTTCAAGCTTAATTGCTACTGCCGCATCCGTTACTATAAGTGTGACCGAATCACTTGTTAAGCCATCGGAAGAAGCAACTATAACTACCTCACCAAAGGCTCCTGAAGAAGCAAAAAATACTGTTGCCTTTCCATAAACTGGTGTAATAGGTCCTGTTGGAACAGTTCCCATTCCAGAATAATCTATAGGGGTTACGGGGATTGAAAAGTATATAGGTTCATCCCAATCAGTAACTAAATTTCCATTTATATCTTTAACCAAGGCAGTTAACATTGTACTAGAACTACCAGGTAAGACATTATAATAGGGTTCAGCGTAAAGTGTGAGAGCAACTGCCTCAGAAGTCGGTTCTGAAGAAATTTGACTATAGATTAAAGTACTGGCTTCTACATTTTTTACAGAACCCCGCCAGTTTGTCCAAGTAACTTGAGCAGTGATTTCTTTTATATTTGGATTTATAATTGGATTTAAACTGATACTTCTATAAAACTTAGTATCGCCAATCTGAGATGTAGATTCAGGGTGGATCTTTTCAAAAAGTGTATTTTTAATATCTTCTAATATTTCCTGAGCATAATTAGTAGCTACTGTTCTATCTCGGGAATCGGCCATTCCCATCCACCCGCTATTAAATGCATTAAATATTCCGAATATAGCCATTGAAAGAATGACGACTGCGACCATTAGTTCGATTAAAGAGAATCCGTTGAGAGTGCTTCCCCTGCTTTCGCAG
>JALHSP010000070.1 GCA_022865305.1 Bacteroidales bacterium
AAATGAAAGGAGGTGAAAAATATATGGCAACGAGAAAACAAACTGAAACAGCAAAGAAAAATATAAAGAAAGCGCAAAAGAAATGGCAAGATATGTCACCACGGGAACATTCTTTAGCTCAGCCTGAAGGACGAGAAAGAGCAAAGCCTGGAACAAAAGGTGAAGGTGATTACTTCAGAATTGTTGTAAGGTCAAAAGATGAGTTTGTTACATTCCGCAATCAAGATATTGGAGAGCCAGGACACATTCAACGCTTAGCAGGAAAAAGAAGCAGTGGCTCATGGGATACGCAGGCATGGCTTATCAGTAAGGAAGATGCTCACATTGAAGGTAATAGATTAATTCCTGACACTGATGATGCGCGGGAGGTAATAGAGAAACTCGGTTCTGAGCCAAAGCACATTAAAGCTGACATCTTTGAAGCAAAAGATAGGCCAAATGTTCCTGAAAGCGAAAAACCAACTCCTGCGCAACAACGAGCACGAATGGAGAATATAGAAAAGGCGCAGCAAGCCAGGCGGAAGAGCAAGTAGGAGAGGATAAAGAATGATAAGGAGGTGGTTCTTGTGATTCGAAAAGTCAAGGAAGGGTATCGCGTGGTTTCCGAAAGCGAACGTAATATGGGAACGTACCCAACAAAAAGAAGCGAAAAAGCGTTTGCAACAGATTGAATATTTTAAACACAAAAAGAAAACATAACTAATAAGCGAATAGCTTTTGGCATTCTTTCCTTTGGTGGTATATTTGGTTTGGGAGAGAAACAATATGCAATTCCATGGGATATACTGCAGTATAAGGAGAAAGGCGAGAAATTTATCCTTGATGTAGATAAAGAAAAGCTAACTGGTGCTGAAAGTTTTGATCCAAATAAGTATCCTTACCCCGATGGATAAAGTACAAGAATTTCATAAACGAATTAAAGAGATTCGTGATGACTTAAAAGCTCATGCGCAGGTAACAGATGATCCGAAATGTGTAGCACTATGTGAAACAAGTGGCGAAGTCGTTGGAGGTCTTGAGCAAGCATTTGATCATTACATCAATAAGTCTGAAAAAGCATAGCAATAGTTAGAAAGGATTACATATGTTTGAAGACAGAAGAGATGCAGGCCAACAACTTGCAGAACAATTAATAGAATACAAAGATCATCCTATTGTGTTAGCACTGCCTCGTGGAGGAGTGACAGTAGGCTTCGAAATAGCAAAGATGCTTCACGAACCACTTGATGTGATTGTTGCGCGGAAGTTAGGTGCTCCACATAACCCTGAGTTTGGCATCGGAGCGATTGCAGAGGATGACAATATTGTCTTAGATGAGCCAACAGTTGCAGTTCTTGGCATTACAGAGGAACAAATACAAAGTATTAAAGAATCAGAACTTGAGGAAATGAAGCGTCGTATTGATTTATATCGTAACGGCAAACCATTACCAAAGCTCACAAATAGAACCGTTATCCTTGTTGATGATGGACTGGCAACAGGCGTTACAGCATCAGCCGCAATTGAAGCAATAAAAAAACGGAAGCCAAAACAGCTCATTTTTGCAGTGCCGGTATGTGCATATGAAACTGCCGAAACAATAAGAACAAAAGTTGATGATTTTGTTTGCATACAATGTCCGTATGATCTACAAGCAATAGGTTTGTATTATCGAAACTTTCAACAAGTGACAGACGAAGAAGTAATCGAATTATTGAAACAAAGTAAGCAAACGTCGCTAAAAGGTAAGCCGGTCAAAGGAAACATCATACAGAGCTAGAAAGTTATATGCATCACGGATCACTGTAATGGGTGAAGCCATTATTTGAAGTGGAGCGAGATTAAAAGTATATGAATAACACAGATAATTTCAAACGATACCTAGTTGTTTTGGCTGAGCATACCGGTCAAGACCCGTTTGGTCCTTATAGCGAATCTGCTGCCTGCGGTGCTAGACTTTGGGGGATTGAGCAGGCTAAAAAGCTAAATAGAGTTATTGAATATTAAACTCTAATTAAAGAAAAGAGATGAGTTTATATGGATACTGAAGATAAAATAAAAGAGGAGATATCTAAGTGAGAAAAACTTCAAAGCCAAGGTAAGGGTATTTTATACAAGGGCAAAGATATTTTAGGTAAGTTTAAGAAATAAAATATCCTTATGTTTTAAATACAATAAGACCTTTTAGATAAATAGAGGTCTTATTGTATATAACTACAATAGTATTTATTTTAGCTTTAATTTACTGCCTATAAAGTAGTAAAATATTATAGAATCTTGATGAAGGTCACTTTCATTCTTGGGCTGAATAATTAAAATATTATTAGAATTTAAAACAGGGGGCAAAATATGACTGGTTATATCGATAATATCGAAGGGAAAACTATTAATAATGATTATTTCCGTGAAGTAGTCTTTACGGGTCGCCACTGCCAACTGGTGGTGATGTGCCTAAAACCCGGTGAGGAAATCGGCTCTGAAGTTCACAAAAACGTAGATCAGTTTTTTAGGATTGAAAAGGGTAAAGGTAAAGTTGTCATAAATGGTGAGGAGAATCTATTTACAAATGGTGTTGGCATTGTTGTTCCTGCTGGCAGTGAGCATAATGTAATAAATATATCTACAAGCAATGATTTAAAACTATATACTATTTATTCTCCGCCACAACATAAGGATGGCGTTATCCATAAAACTAAACAGGATGCTATGGCAGGCGAAACTGATCATCTTTAATTAAAATTAGATTTTAAAATAATAAACTCTTCAGTAGATTTATAAAGCATCAATATAGGTAAATAATTATTTTTATATTATATTTACAAGGCTTAAGATATAAAGAATTAAAAACACCAGAAAGAGGAAAATAAAAATAACAAACAATACCTTACCT
>JALHSP010000071.1 GCA_022865305.1 Bacteroidales bacterium
ATAGGGGACGATACAGGGGACAGATATATTTAATTTGATTGTTTTTCTCAATTTTTGATTATTTCTCAAAATACCATTAATTGGCTGAATGATAGGATAAATAGATATAATTGAGTAAAGATGAATATAAAAAAGCGTGGTCCTGGTGGCACCACATCATCCAAATACAGACCCTTGTAGATCAACGATCTACAGGGGTCTATAAATTTCTGGTTGACGGAAGTGTTGATGGATTTTATAACGTACACGCTATCAGGCACATATAGACCTTGTTGTACATATATTTAATTCTGTTATAGTTTTAATCAAACTGATGAGTTAAAATATTCACGATATGATTAGGGATAGAATAGATAAATACTTTTAGCACAATTATTAATTTATTCATCAGTTGCGATTTGTCTTGTTGGAATTCATTTTATTATATCAAACTAAATGTTTGTTACTTTAAAACGGACTAATCTTAAAGGAACACCATCAGCCATTTTCAAGAGTTGAAGCCCATAAATGTAACCGTTGTAAAAAACCATTTTTGATGGATTTATCTGTAAGTCATATTCATCGCAAACCAAGCTGCTCTGGCAAACAAATTTCCCATCATTCTCATATATCCATACATTAAACTTATTAGCATTTTCCTCTTTGGGGTATTCGAAGAATAATAAATTTCCATCAGAATCTTTTATTATTGTTAAAAAAGTTGGAATCGGTATAGGGTCAGATATTTTATCCAAATCGGCTTCCATCTGCTTTACTATCTCTTCCAGGGCTATCTTATTTTCTTCAGGAGTTATCGTATTTATTTCAGGAGTTATCCAACGTGTAAAATTAAAAGTCTTCATGCTTTTATACTTTTCTATTGCTTTTTGTTGGATTTCTTTTTGCTCTTTCACCGAAACAAAATTTGTAGCCCATTCAATTTTATCTTTTGAGATAAGATTTCCATCTGTATCATAAATTAATATTTCTCCTGTGGTTGGAACTGCCACAACCAGTTTATTTCCAATACATACAATATTCGGAGGCGAGCTCAACCCAGTGTATTTGCTGAATGGCATTGTAGTACAAGACATCGCGCCACCCTGTTTCCATCTATAAAAATAATTAAAGAGTTTCCTGTTATTTCCTGTTTCATCAGGTCTTTCAGTGAAATATTCCCAGATGACCTTTTCCTGATTTGTTTCGTAATCAACAATCGACACAAAATCACGAAATTTCTTACTCCAGATTACCCAACCTACAACAGCAATTTTATTATTTGGTAGTGGAATCATTTGTCGGGTCATATAATTGAGTTTCAAAGTTTTTTTATAATTTCCATTGAAATCGAAACAAATCATATTCCCCATATTGTCCAACCCTGAAAAAAAGGTATTGTTATTGATTATACCTTCAATAGCATTGATTTTTTTATACTGTTCCCCTTTGTTGTTTATTATACCAAACTCCTTTTCAAACTTACCACTGGGAGAGAATTTTGTGTAGTAATTTCTATAAGTATTATTGACAACAACGGAACCATCTGGCAATAATTTTAATGACTTTCTATTGCCCATTGGGGCACCGTATATCGTATCGTAATAAGTTTTAAAAACATTGTCCCAATTGTTACCCTGGGCATATTCAGGATCGGGAACGAGTTTTACGACTCCTCTTTTGTACACATCAATTAATTTCTGCGCAGAGATCGTTAATGTGGTTATTGCAAGGAAGATAGAAAATACCATTTTTTTCATTTTATCTGATTTTAATTATACTAAATGTTTATATACATGTTACTTAAGCTACTTTATAAAGTATTCAGAAATGTTACCATTTGGGTCAATGATATTAATAACCAAAGGAAATTGTGATACAGGGAGGTTTGCATTAACTTCCATTGCAAAACCATTTTCAATTAGGATTTCATCCTGTTTCTTTATTTTCATCTTTTGAGAAATGATAATAACGAACAGGAGAATACAGGCGGCAGCAATTATGTAGGAAATTCTCTTGGTCGTTAAAGAGGCCTTTTTTATGTGCCTTGAGGGGATTGCAAACTTTGGTATCTCATTGGGATCTATTGCTAATAGATTTATTGTTTTTTTTACACTGATTGCTAGTCTTCGTTGATTTTCAATTTTTAACCTACATTTTTTACATGTGGCTATATGGTTTTCAACTAAAGTAACTTCTTCGGGATTAGTTTCCCCATCAACATATTTTTGAATTATATCATCATGAATACAGCTCATATCGTTGATTTTTAAGTTCTTTCTCCATTTTTTTTAATGTCCTTGATAACATTTTCCCTATTGAAGAAAATTTTATGCCAGTTACCTCTGCGATCTCTTTATATGAGAGTCCTTCGCTATATACGGTTGCCAAAATTTTTTCCTGAGGTTTTAATTTTGAAATCGCAAGGGTAATAGCATCCTTCATCTCCTGATTCTCTACTAATCTAGGTTCAATATTGTATTCACCTAGAGATTCAAGATTCTGAAATCGCTTCCTGTTTCTCTGATTATCTATGCATTTATTGATAGTAGCCCGATATAGCCAGCCTTTTGGATGTTGAATTAAGTTCCCATTGCTTATTTTATTGAAGAAATCAATAAAAATTTCCTGAATTATATCAGAAACCTCTTCACTATCACCAACCATTCTTGTTGCAACACGGAACATGGTTTTGTAGTTTTCAGTATATATTTCTTCGAATGTGTTCAAAATATACTTTTACTAGTTAGGCGTACAACTATACTGTTTTGTGACAAAAAAGATGATATATTATAAATAGAGCATCGATAATAATTAAATGATCTATGGGGTTTTTAAATTTCCTGTTGACGGAATTGGTGACGGATTTTGTAACGATCACAAAAACAAATAAATACAAGAACCGATCTAGTATATCAGAATTAATAATAATTTATATTAGCGATCTTTAAATCATTATATATTAATAAAATACTCTTCATTTACCAATAAAGACGCCATTTCCCAATAATTTCCCCTTAAAATGTAACTATAGTTTCATTTTATGTAACCTTAGAGGTGGATTATGATATTCCCTGTAGCATAAATTTGTTAAAGATATTGGCTTGTTTACTTATTGTAATAAGTGTTGAAGACTCGAGGAAACCAATATAAGTATCCAAGCAATAGAATAATTCCAACTGATTGCAATAATGGCATCAAGTCGAGCTGATTTGTTGCTAAATATGTTAAAATGACAATAAAAACGGAGGGGACCAAAGATAGAATTAATATCCGCTCAGCGTGACGGGGGGCAGTTGTTCGTCTTCGTACTAGAAGGTAGGCAACATAGAAGCCATAACCTGCTAAGATCAGAAAAATCACCCCAAGAAGGATGAGTAAAATGCTTGGTTGAACCAAACAACTAATTCCAGCAACTAAATTAGATACTGGGCTAATTATCATGCAAATAATAAACACCAGCAATAGTCCACGGATACCAGAAAGACGTTTTCGTTCACCCTCAACTTGCATTAGTACTTCCTTCTCGATATTATCCCAGTCTGATTGCGATTATTCCGTCGAGATATTTCCCGTGCCAAAAGGTCGAGTGCTTCAGGTTCATAACCTTGCTTATCGAACTTTGTGGCTTTAATTAGCTGAGTCTCTGACCAGCTTTGGTATATTCGTTCTGCGTCTTTCAGTTGCTTCTGATCCATAGTTACTTTATTATTAAATTTTATAATTGTTTACTGATTAAAATAATTCCAAATCTTCTTAGCTATTCCTTATTAGTTCACATATGTATAAATTTACAAATTTAATTGGTCAATTCATTGAATCAAAATATTTTTTAGATTGTATGTCTTCAGGCCAAAGTATACGGAATAGTTCACCATCACTCCCATGTTCACTCTGTTCACATGGCTTTATTGTTTTCCGTCCTCCCTCACACAGGCAAACCAGGTTCGGGCAGATTAAAGAATCCAATAGTGTAATGGATGAAGCTCCCCTCTTTGCGTAAGCAGAGAGGGGCGGGGGGGTGAGTACATGGGATTACCTGCGGTGATCCCATTCAGGAGATCCCTGCAGAGCTTAAATGACCCTTCGGGTCTTTTTTATTTTATCTTCGGATGCTTATGAATGCAAGCATTCATAAGCATCCTCGCTAAAACAAAAAATCCCGCCAACGGCGGGATCATTTAAGCTCTGCGGAGAAAGAGGGATTCGAACCCCCGGTCCCGTGGATACAGGACAACGGTTTTCAAGACCGCCGCATTAGACCGCTCTGCCATTTCTCCGCCGCAAAGATAATATTTTTTTGATTTTTGGGATTCTTTTAATTCTGCCAGGCAAGTATCAGATAACCAGTGATATATGAAATTTATTAACAGAATGTGAACAAAATGCCATGATTTTGATCCTGAAGCTTAAACCCAGTGAGGAAATGCAGCTTTTTTACATAAAAGCCAATTTTTTGCCTGAAAATCACGTTTTTTGCTTAAAAGTGGCATTATTTGTGGAAAAACGGAAAAATAAATTTGCATATGAATTAAAAAAAAATAAATTTGTACTCAATTAGCAAAATTTGTCTAACCCTTAAATTTTTTAACATGACAAAAAAAGAATTGGTTAATGCAATTGCAGGTGATGCAAAACTTTCAATCAAGGATGCAGGAAAAGCTTTAAACTCATTTGTTGGAGCTTTGGGAAAAGCTATGAAGAAAGGTCAGAGAATCCAGCTTCCGGGCATGGGTACCTTTACTGTAACTAAGAGAAGTGCAAGAGTGGTTCGTAACCCACGGACAGGTGCTAAACTTAATGTTCCCGCCAAGAAAGTCGTAAAATTCAAACCGGCTCCCGCACTTAACAAAGGTCTTTAATCATTACGATTGAGATGTCTGAGGGGTGTTTATTACACCCCTTTTTTTTGATTTCCGTTTAAAATAATCCCCATTAAAGTACGTTCATTATGCGGCTACTGGGAAGTTAAAAATAAAAAAGAATTTAAACTTAAATCTGATTCTTTAAATTTGTTAGATTTTTTTACTATTTTTGATAATGTTATCCGATCTAAAACCATAAAGGATGAATTGTATTATTGTAGACGATGATGAGATGACCTGTAAAATTCTGGAAGGGTATGTTGCCAAATCCCCATCTCTTACCCTGATAGGTACCTTCAGTGATTCAATCGCCGCAAGAAACATTTTTACAGGACGTAAGGATATCGACCTTGTATTTCTCGATATTGTAATGCCGGAGATGGACGGATTTGACTTTATCACCAGCCTCGATTACCCTCCTAATATAATAATAGTATCATCAGCTGAAAAATATGCAGTAAAAGCTTTCGATTTCAATGTGGTTGATTACCTGCTAAAACCAGTCAGCTACGGCAGGTTCTGCAAAGCCATTGATAAAACGGTCAGGTATTTTTCCCGTAAAGAAATAGTAAGCACAGGGGATGAAGAAATATTTATTAAAAAAGGATCCTCACTTGTCAAACTTAAACTGAAAGATATAATCTTTATAGAAGCTCTTGAAAATTATGTTACCCTGAATACCAATGATGACAGGTTTACTATTCATTTTACAATGAAAGCGATAGAAAACCAGATGCCTTCAGGTGTCTTCATCAGGGTGCATAGATCATTTATCATAAATAAGAGCATGATACAGGCTATAAAGGAAAACTCTCTTGATCTGATTGTCGGAAATACTGTTAAAAGTATTCCTGTCGGTAAATCATTCAGGGACACCCTTCTGAATGATATTAACGTGATGGCCCGATAATCCCTGCTTTTTCAGATGCTCACAAACCGTCAACTTTTCCTTCTTCACCTGGGACAAACCTCGTCTGCCCCTTTGATGCTTGAAATTGAAAGAGCCGAAGGAATATTTATGTACGGACCAAAAGGAAAGAAATACATCGATCTTATTTCCGGAGTTTCAGTAAGTAATACAGGACACCGGCATCCCAAGGTAGTGGAGGCTGTCAAAGAACAGGTTGATGCTTATCTTCACCTGATGGTTTACGGTGAAGTAATACAAAGTCCGCAGGTTAGATATGCCGAACGTCTTTGCGGGCTTCTTCCTGAAGGCCTTAATAACTGCTATTTTGTCAATTCAGGCAGTGAAGCTGTCGAGGGAGCACTTAAACTTGCTAAAAGATACACAGGAAGAAGCCGGATAATCTATTTTAAAAATTCTTACCACGGCAGCACTCATGGTGCTCTGAGTGTCCAGGGCAGTGAAGTGTACAAAAATGCCTTCAGGCCTCTGCTTCCCGATACAGTACAGATTGATTTCAATAACGAATCATCACTGGAATCGATAGATAAAAAAACCGCCTGCGTAATAATTGATCCTGTTCAGGCAGAAGCAGGGATAATTTATCCTTTAAACGGTTTTCTTGAAAAGATCCGGTCAAGATGCACCGAAGCAGGAGCCCTGCTGATCTTTGATGAGGTGCAGACAGGTTTTGGCAGAACAGGTTTTATGTTTGCAATCGACAGGTTTGGCGTCGTACCGGATATACTTGTTCTTGCAAAGGCACTTGGCGGAGGAATGCCCCTCGGTGCATTTATCTCATCAAAAAAAATAATGGCATCACTGATCACGAATCCCCGGCTCGGACACATAACCACATTCGGAGGTCACCCGGTTTGCTGCGCTGCAGGGCTTGCTTCACTGGATGTCATCATAGGTGAGAACCTTGTTGCTTCATGCGAAGAAAAATCGACTCTGTTTAAGAAAGAACTTAATCATCCTCTGATTACTGAGATCAGGGGTGAAGGTCTCCTTCTGGCAGTCCAGCTGACTGGCCCTGAATATGTTCAATATGCTGTTACTCATGCTCCGGATCACGGCCTGATTCTTGACTATTTCCTATTCTGCGGCGATGCAATCAGGATAGCGCCACCACTTATCATCACAAATGAAGAGATATTCACTGCCTGCAGTCAGTTAAAAATTCTTCTTGATGATACAATGAAAAATGCCAGGAAGAAATGAAATGGTTGATCTGTAATATATTAATTGTCACTTTTATTTCAGTATTATCTGTTAAAGGCCAGGCTTATGATCAGAATGTATCTTCAATCCTGGAAACACTTTACAACAGAATCAATAAAAGCAAAGATGATACTGAACGTTTAAGAATAAATGATTCAATAATATTAATAATCGATAGCTATTCATTATCGGATTCAGTAATTGACCACAGGTTTAACAACCTTCGTTTTCTGGGACAAATAACATCACCTGACAAGAGAGTGAAAATTATTACCTGGAATTTAATTCTGCTCGATGGAACCAACAGATATTTTTGCTACCTGATCAGAGATGAAGGGACGGGCAAACAGAATAAGGTATTTAGACTGACAGCTATCATAAGACCTGAAACAATACGAACCGATATTCTATATTCCCGCAATGACTGGTACGGCGCCTTGTACTATGATATCAGACCTTTTAAAACCAATAAACAAACTTATTATATTTTACTGGGTATTGATTATTATAACTTATATATGGCCAGGAAAATAATCGAGGTACTCAGTTTTACTCCCGAAGGTGAAATTATCTTTGGAAAGAATTGTTTCGTTAATGGAGACAAAGTCAGATCCAGGGAGGTTCTTGAATACTCATCAGACGGAGTGGTATCTTTAAGGTTTAATTCCGGCAATTCGGTGGTTTTTGACCATCTGGTTTCGTTTTCATCTGATAATAAAAACAATCGTGAATTTTTTGGTGCTGAATATTCATACGATGCATATATCCTTAAGAAAGGAATGTGGAGATTTGTTTCAAATTATGATATAAAGAATAAGAAATAGGTAACCTAATTACCGGCATACGCTATGGCTAAAACAATTATGACACACCTGCTCTGTTATGACGATCACCGCAGTTTTACCGAGGATGTCAGAAAGAGGTTTGCCGATACCTCCCGGTACCAGGTAATTTCTTTCCTTACCCATCAGGATTTTATTGCACATTGCGAAAAAGAAAAGGAAAATAATGCGTGCAAGGTAGCGATTATTGGGGTGCCTGATGCACCGGATCAGTTTGAAACGATTGAAAAGCTTACTGCCGATATCAAAAAGATAGATATCAAAACCGGGCTTATTCTTCTTGCACCCACTGATAAAATGGACGAATTGAAGAAAATTGTAAGATTCAATATTGATGCTTATATTCCAAAAAACTCTAATTCAATTCTTCGTGTCCACAATACAGTTAAAAAGCTGATCAGTGAGCACAATATCAGTATATTCAGAAACCGGAGAAATATTTCTTTATATTTCCTTCTCGCTTTCCTGCTTCTTGCAGCTATATTAATCCTCATAGCCAGGTTCAGGTTCCCGGGATATTTCTAATGTGAGCGATAAACCTGACGGTTCTTTTCTCCCCCAGTTTGGCGCAGATAAGAAAGAAAAAATGACTAATTGTCAGTTTTAATCTAACGGCATATCTTTTGATTGTCAGGGGCAGAATCAATAATGTATAACTATAATAATATTCCTTATGCAAAAAGGTAAAATTGGTGTAACCACTGAAAACATCTTCCCGATTATTAAAAAATTCCTTTATTCTGATCATGAGATTTTCCTTCGTGAGCTTATTTCAAATGCGGTTGATGCGACGCAGAAGCTTAAGGCAATGTCGTCTGCCGGTGATTTTAAGGGAGATATGGGTGACCTGACAATCAGAGTTGCAGTCGATAAAAAGAAAAAAACAATAAAAGTATCTGACTACGGTATTGGAATGACCAGTGAAGAGCTGGATAAGTACCTGAACCAGATTGCCTTTTCGAGTGCAAACGATTTTCTTGATAAATATAAAGATCAGACTAATAATTTAATAGGTCATTTTGGTCTCGGTTTTTATTCATCATTCATGGTATCTGATAAGGTGGAAGTAATAAGCAAATCGTGGCAGGATGGAGCACAGGCTGTTAAATGGATATGTGACGGGAGCCCTGAATTTACAATTGAGGAGGTGGAAAGAGAGAGCAGAGGTACAGATGTAATTTTACATATCGACAAGGATTCAAAAGAATTCCTGGAAGATAGCAGGATTGAACAGCTGCTGAAAAAATACTGCAAGTTTCTCCCCATTGAGATTGCATTTGGAAAAGAGCAGGAGTGGAAAGACGGCAAGTATGTTGATACAGGGAAAGATAAAATAATCAACAATACAAAACCTGCATGGACACTGAAACCCTCCGACCTGAAAGATGAGGATTACCAGAAATTCTACAGGGAACTTTATCCGGCAGGGGATGAACCATTATTCAATATTCACCTTAACGTTGATTATCCCTTTAAACTTACCGGGATCCTTTATTTCCCAAAGATCAAAAACAATATTGAGATACAAAAGAATAAGATTCAGCTTTATTGCAACCAGGTATTTGTTACTGACTCGGTAGAAGGCATTGTGCCTGAATTTCTCACTCTGCTGCATGGAGTACTTGATTCTCCCGACATACCCCTCAATGTATCAAGAAGCTATCTCCAGAGTGATTCAAATGTTAAAAAGATTTCGGGTCATATCACGAAGAAAGTTGCTGACAGGTTGAATGAGATCTTTAAAAACAACCGTGAAGAGTTCGAGAAGAAATGGGATAACCTGAAACTCTTCATCGAATTTGGAATGATTACGGAAGAAAAATTCTATGAGAAAGCCTCCAAATTTGCACTTCTGAAAAATACTGATGACAAGTATTTTACCTTCGATGAATATGAAAAATTAATTAAAGAGACGCAGACTGATAAAAACAAAATACTTATCTATTTGTATTCCACCAATAAAACCGACCAGTACACATATATAGATAAAGCAAAGACCAAAGGTTATGATGTGCTTCTTCTGGATGGTCAGCTTGACGTTCATATGATAAATCACCTTGAAACAAAATTTAAAGAATCAAGATTTGTGCGGGTTGATTCTGATGTGATCGACAAACTTATCATAAAAGATGAATCACGCGAATCGAAATTAACAGATGAACAGAAACAGGACCTCCGGAGCGTTTTCAATGTCAAGGTAAAAACAAAGGAAATTTATAATGTTGTTTTTGAAGCTCTCGACGAAAATGAAGCTCCGGTAATTATCACTCAATCAGAGTTTATGAGGAGGATGAAGGATATGTCACAGCTGGGTGGTGGAATGAATTTTTACGGAGAACTGCCCGACAGTTATAACCTTGTTGTCAATCCTAATCATCATCTTGTTTTAAAAATCTCGGAAGATCTTCAGGCAGCAGAAGGCGCAAAACTCACAGATAATAACAAAGAAAGAACAAGGCTGAAGGAGGAGATTGATTTCATGGAGAAAGAACATAAGAAGAGAAAAGAAGAAGAGATAACTCAGCTCGAAAAAGATGATCTCGAGAAACTCAGGAAAGAATTAAGTGACATTGAAAATGCAAGAAAGGACGTACTTGAAAACTATGGAGCCGGGAATAAAATGGTAAAACAACTTATTGATCTGGCCTTGCTTGCAAATAATATGCTCCGTGGAGAAGACCTGAGTACTTTCGTTAAAAGAAGCGTTGAACTGCTGTAGCAGGTTCTCGGTCCTCGGTCCCTTTCTGTCTAGCTTAACAAATAACTAGTACCCAATACCGAGCGCCTTTGCGCCGTTCTATATCATTCTCCCTATTTCCCCTTTGATATAGTCGATTGCTGCCCGGGTTGGTTCTTTTTCGAGCTCCATTACCTTTTCAAGAAGCTGCCTGCTCAGATCAATACCTTTTGCATTTGCAGGCATTTTTTCATTCTCGCTGTTAATAATTTTGATCATGTTTGAACGTGCATTCCTGACCACTTCCCAGGCCTGGGGACTCATATAGATCTGCTGGGAGAGATTATGCTCAAATTCACTCCTTATTGAATTAAGAAGCACTGAATGAAGCTGAGACGCAGTCATATCAGAAGAACTGACCCTGACAAGTAATGATTCAAGGGATATCCTTTCAAGAAACAGTACTATCCTTTCATATGCCTGGAGTTTAATAGGAGTTACTGTCCGGCTGTTCTGAAGAATAAGCTCCTGGTTTCTCTTGTTTTGATCATTCTTTATCATGTTTCTCAGAAGAATCCATGCAGTAAAAAAAACAATTAAAGCAGGGATCGTAATTTTAAGGATATCTGCAAAAATTTCCATCGTTCTTTATTTTAATTGTCATACAAACTTAAGGTTTTCTATAATATTTTACTTTTTACTTTTTACTTATATATTTGATTCCGGCCAGTTTATTTTTTCACCTTAATATATTAATAATAAAATGGAATATTTATCTGACAGAATTAAAGCCTTATCAGTTTCCCAGACTCTTGCCATGGCACAGAAAAGCAGGGAACTGAAAGCTAAAGGTTTTGATATAATAAGTCTGAGCCTCGGAGAGCCTGATTTCAATACTCCGGATTACATCAAGGAAGCTGCCAAAAAGGCAATTGATGATAATTACAGCAAATATCCACCTGTACCGGGATATAACGACCTCAGGGAAGCTATCTCGAAAAAGTTCAGGGAGGAAAACGGCATTAATTATTCTCCCGATCAGATAGTTGTCTCTGCAGGAGGGAAGCATTCTATTATAAATGTAATATTGACAATTATTAATCCGGGGGATGAAGTGATCCTTTTCGCACCATACTGGGTGAGCTACCTCGATCAGATCATCCTTGCCGGAGGCAAACCGGTAATTATTGAGGCAAAGCTTGAAAACGATTTCAAGGTAAAACCCGAACAGCTCGAAGCCGTCATAACCGGTAAAACAAGGCTGATAATTTTCAATTCTCCCTCCAATCCGACCGGGATGGTATATTCACGGGAAGAGATGGAGAAGATAGCAAGGATCGTACAAAAGCATGAGGGTCTTCTTATCCTTTCGGATGAGATTTACGAGCACATATTGTTTGAAGGGGAACATATCAGTATGGCTTCTTTTGAGTTTATATATGACCGTGTGATAACGGTCAATGGTGTTTCAAAAGGTTATGCAATGACAGGGTGGAGAATAGGCTATATTGGTGCTCCTTTATGGATTGCCAGGGCATGTGATAAGCTGCAGGGACAATTTACATCGGGAGTCTGTTCAATTGCCCAGAGAGCTGCACTTGCAGCGATCCGGAGTAATGACGGTTCCCGCAAGATGATGAGAGATGCATTCCTGAGACGCAGGGATCTTGTATGCGGACTTTTAAAGGAAATTAAAGGGATGAAAGTTAGAGTCCCGCAGGGTGCCTTTTATATTATGCCCGATATAAGTTCTTATTTTGGAAAGTCGGATGGTGAAATAAAAATCAATAATTCAGAGGATTTAACACTCTACCTTCTCGATAAAGCGCAGGTTGCACTTGTAGGTGGAGATGCATTCGGTGCACCCAGGTGCATAAGAATTTCCTATGCAACCTCCGACGATCTGCTTGTTGAGGCGGTGAAAAGAATCAGAGCGGCGCTGGAAAGGCTGAGGTAATTTGACACATGTACTCACCCCCTTCTTTTCCCCCTCTCTACTCCGTAAAGAGGGGGAAGTAACACATATACAATCAGTTAAGCCCCCTCTTTGCGTAGCAGAGAGGGGGTTGGGGGTGAGTTCATGTAATAAAAGATTAAGGCCTAATATTTATTATAAGAAACCACCACCTCCTTCGGTTTCCTCTTTTTCTGTCTGTACTCACTCAACGAATACCCGATAGTGATAATTAGCTCAACTCGTTTTGAACGTGGTATATCCAGGATCTTCTGTAACATTCTTTCATCAAACCAGCCGACCATACACGATCCCAGACCTTCTGCTCTTGCCTGGAGGCATATATTTTCTGAAGCTATACCTATATCAATAAGTGAATAGTCTTTTTTCTTGACCGTACTACCTATTCTTGATGAAAAGTTTGGATTTTCTCTGACAATAACAATCAGCACCTGAGCCTGGGCAACAAAAGTGTTCATCTCAAGCAACTTTGCCGATGCAGCTTCAGCGACTTTGTCAATAAGTTCTTTATCGGTGATAACAATGAATTTCCATGGTTGAGCATTGCATGCGGAAGGAGCCATCCGGCCTGCTTCAAATATTCTTTCCAGCTTCTCCTTATCAATGGCTTTGTCATCGTATCGCCTGTCGCTCTGCCGGGCAATTATAAGTTCCAGCATTTTTTCTCCGTCAATCATTTTTATTGATTTAAATTGTCAAAATTATTTTCGCAATGTATAAATTTAGCAATATTTAATATCTTTATTTTTTATAATTTTCCTTTAGTTTTTCAAACATTAACTTAAAATTATTGACATGATTATCGTACTAGTAATTCTGGGTATCCTTGTTCTCCTTGTCTTCATGGCTATATCACTTTACAACCGGTTAGTCAAACTGAGAAACAACAGGGAGCAGGCTTTTGCTGATGTTGATGTGCAGCAGAAACAGAGGCATGATATGATACCTCAGCTTGTTGACGCTGTAAAAGGTTATATGCAGCATGAACGCGGAGTTCTGACTGAGATAACTGAGGCTCGGGCAAATGCGATGAAAGCTACCACCATAAATGAGAAAATAGTTGCCGAAACCAGGCTGTCAACAGCTCTTGATGGTCTGAAAGTCGCTGTTGAAGCATATCCGGATCTGAAAGCAAGTCAGAATTTTCTTGATCTCCAGAATGAAATCTCGGATATCGAAAACAAGATTGCTGCAGCCCGCAGGTTCTTTAATTCAGCAACCAAAGAACTTAATGTTGCAACTGAAGTATTCCCGTCGAACCTTATTGCTGTTCTGTTTAATTTTAAACGTGAACCAATGTTCGAGCTAGGCGATCAGCGTGCAGCAGTCGAAGAGCCGCCAAAAATCCAATTCTGATCAGATGAGTTATTTCGGTCTGCAGAGCCAGATCAGGAAGAATAATACAAATTCGGTATTGATCTTACTGATGTTCCCTGTTGTCTTTTTCGGATTAACATGGCTCTTTTTCTTTTTCATGTCACTCGGGCAGGAACATTATTTTACACCGGAGCAGGGGCAATACAATTTATTTGAATCTGTTAATTATAATTTTCTGAGGACTATTCCCTGGGTTACAATTGGTGCGATTATATGGTTCACAATAGCATGGTTCTCGCATACTGCTATGATAAATGCTGCTACTAATTCAAAACCTCTGGAAAGAAATGAGAACAAAAGAATATATAATCTGGTTGAGAATCTGTGCATCTCAAGAGGTATGACTATGCCAAAGGTCAATGTTATTGAAGATGACTCATTGAATGCATTTGCCAGCGGAATAAACCCGAAGACATATTCTGTTTCTTTTTCACGGGGAATTATCGATAAACTCAATGATCAGGAGCTGGAAGCCGTCATTGCCCATGAGCTCACACATATCAGGAATCGTGATGTCAGATTGCTGATAATTTCAATAGTATTTGTCGGAATATTTGCTTTTATCTCGGAGACAATGTTCAGGTCAATGCGGTTCGGAAGCCTGAGCCGGGGTAAAAAAGGCAGTGGAGGAGCTGGAGTAATCGTCGCCCTTCTTCTTGCGCTTCTCGGGTATCTGATTGCCTCGCTGTTCAGGTTTGCTCTTTCAAGAAAGCGCGAGTATCTTGCGGATGCAGGTTCTGCAGAACTTACCAAAAATCCGCTGGCACTTGCTTCAGCACTCCGGAAAATATCAAATGATCCGACAATAGAGGCTGTGAAAAGAAATGATGTAGCCCAGATGTTCATTGAAAATCCTCAGGCGGAAGTTAAAAATTCCTCTGTCTCATTTTCCACATTATTTGCGACACATCCGCCAATAAAGAAAAGGATTGAGATCCTGGAGCAGTTTTAAAAGGCGCAATGGCACAAAGGCGCAAAGGCATAACGGCGGAGATTGTTAAAGATCCCCTCCCGGGAGGGGAGAGGGGGGTGTATTGGAGTGTTTAATAAGCACAGTATCTTATTTATTTATTTTCATAAATAATTTCTTCTCTTCTCCTTTGATCAACCGTTTAATATTGTTCCTGTGGGTTATAACTAATGCAACAGCAACAAAGACTGAAAATATCTTAAAAATCAAAGATGGAGTATCAAATACTGCCAGTAACAATATCGGGAATGCAAATCCTGCACTCATCGATGAAACTGATACAATTCCGGTAATAATAAAAACAAGAAGGAAGACGCCAACACAGATAAGTGTGAGAACAGGTTGAACAGCCATGAGGACGCCAAAAACCGTCGCGACACCTTTTCCTCCTCTGAAGCCTGCAAATATTGGAAATATGTGACCGACGATCGCTGTAATACCGGTCATGATCTTGAGGTTTGTAAGCAACGCGCTTTCCGGTGCAGCAAGGCTGAATAGTACCGGTAACATGGCAGCAGCCCAGCCTTTAGCCAGGTCTATCAGTAAAACAGGTATACCGGTTTTCCATCCAAGTACTCTGATTGTATTTGTCGCACCGGCATTACCGCTTCCATGCTCCCTGACATCGATGTCATGGAATATTTTACCCATCCATACTGCTGTCGGAATCGATCCCAGCAGATATGCAATCAGAATTACGATCAATGTAAGAAGTATGTTCACGTTAATATCAGCCTATACCAAAGATAGTATTTTAAAATTTCTCAGAATTATGAGATCCGTGGGCCATGTTCTATAAGGATGGCAGTTTCAGGATTTGAGGTGAATTTGCTGAAATTATTTATGAATTTAAGAGCCAGGTCAGTTGCTGCAATATGCCATTTTATCCTTGATTCCCAACCGTTTGCAGGATCGAGGATATTTTCATCAACTCCTTTTATCTTTACGGGTATACTTAAATTGAATACCGGAAGATTTGTGAATTCACTGTCGTTGATGGAATTGTCAAGTATTGCACTGATTATACGGCGAGTTGTAGGTAAATCGATCCTGCTTCCTGTACCATACGGACCCTTGATCCAGCCTGTATTAATAAGCCATGCTTCTGCACCATGCATGTTCATTTTCCTTGTAAGTTCCTTGGCATAAATTATCGGATCAACCAGCAGGAAGGCAGCACCAAAGCAGGCTGAAAATGAAGGTACCGGTTCGACTATACCTCTTTCTGTCCCAGCTACCTTGGCAGTGTAACCACTAAGAAAATAGTATCTGCACTGTTCCTCAGTAAGCCGGCTTACCGGGGGCAGAACACCAAATGTATCAGCCGACAGAAAGATCACCTTGGTGGCATGACCTGCTTTTGAGACAGGCTTTACAATATTATTAATGTGGTATATAGGATAGGAAACCCTTGTATTTTCTGTTTTCGACTCATTATTGAAATCTATAGTTCCATCGGGAAGAACTACCAGGTTTTCCAGCAGAGCATCACGCTTTATGGCATTATATATGTCTGGTTCATTTTGTTTGCTCAGCTTAATGCATTTTGCATAACATCCTCCTTCGAAATTGAAGATACCGTCATCATCCCAGCCATGCTCATCATCTCCGACAAGAGCTCTGTCGGGATCGGTGGAAAGGGTTGTTTTACCGGTTCCTGACAAGCCGAAGAATATTGCAACGTCACCATTCTTACCGACATTCGCAGAGCAATGCATCGATGCTATTCCTTTGAGTGGCAGGTAGTAATCCATAATGGAGAAAATACCTTTTTTCATCTCGCCTCCATACCAGGTGCCTCCGATAACCGCCATACTTTCCGAGAGGTTAAAGAAGACGAAATTCTCCGAATTAAGACCCTGCTTCTGCCAATCCGGATTAGTCGCTTTTGATGCATTCAGTACAACGAAATCGGGTTTGAAATTTTTTAGCTCTGCCGGTTCAGGCCTGATAAACATATTTTTGACGAAATGTGCCTGCCAGGCTACTTCCATAATAAACCTTACCTTGATTCTGGTATTCTCATTCGCGCCGCTGAAACAATCAACAACAAAAAGCCTCTTTCCCGAGAGCTGTCTGGCAGCAATATTCCTGCAATGCTGCCAGACTGCTGGTGTAACAGGTTTATTATCCGAAACCTTTGCTTTTTCAGATTTCCACCATACTGAATCTTTTGTCATTTCGTCCATGACAATATATTTGTCTTTCGGGGAACGCCCGGTAAAAATTCCCGTATCGACAGAAATTGCTCCAGTTTTGGTTATAAATCCTCTTTCAAGTTTTTCAAGCCCGGGTTTTATCTCTTCAGCGAAAAGCAGGTTATAATCAGGATTATATACAATTTCGGTCACATCATGTATACCGTATTCAGATAAGTCTATTGGTGTGATCATGCTTTGAAAATTATTTAAAGGATTAAGCGCTGCAAATTAATTAAAATATTAATGTACAATTTTTAAGTTAATATTTTGTATAAAAATACTGTTTTCAATTTCGGGTGAAATCAATTTAAGATGAGGTTTGAATATTTTTTTAGAATCCCCCAGGGTAAACATCACCATACCGGTCATATTAGTAACTATAAACAGGTTAGTTTCATTATAGTTTAAGGGTCAGGTCAATTGCAGCCATGAAAAAACAGGGACGTTGTATGCAGCGTCCCTGTATCATTATTATTCGGCTTGTAATATCATTTCCCGAATTTAATCGAAGCCTGTGATGCTGCCAGCCTTGCTATGGGAACCCTGAATGGAGAGCAGCTGACATATGTGAGCCCTGTCTTGAAGCAAAACTCAACCGATGCCGGATCGCCGCCCTGTTCGCCACAGATACCAACTTTCAGATTCGGTCTGGTAGCCCGACCTTTCTGAACCGACATCGTAATTAACTGGCCGACACCTTCCTGGTCGATAGTCTGGAACGGATCAGCTGCCAGCATCTTTTTGTCAAGATAATCATCCATAAATCCTCCGATATCATCACGGCTGAAACCGAATGTCATCTGGGAAAGGTCGTTAGTTCCGAATGAGAAGAACTCTGCGTTTTTTGCCATACGGTCGGATAGAAGAGCAGCGCGTGGGATCTCGATCATTGTACCATATTTGTAATCTATCTTATTGACTCCAAACTTTTTACACACTTCTTCATAAACTATATCAACAACTTTCTTTGTCTCAACAAGTTCTGAAACATCGCATGTTACAGGAACCATCAACTCCGGTATGGGTTTTTTACCTTCTTTAATAAGCTCCATTGTTGCTTCGAACATAGCTCTGACCTGCATTTCTGTAACTTCAGGATAAGTAATGCCAAGACGAACACCGCGGTGACCCATCATCGGGTTGGATTCATGCAGGGCTTCTCCGCGTTTAGCAATGTCTTCTTTCCTTATACCCAGCGCTTTAGCCAGTTCTTCCTGCTTGTCTGCACCCTGAGGAACAAATTCATGCAGAGGAGGATCCAGCAGCCTGAAGGTAACAGGCAGTCCGTCCATAGCAACCAGAGTGGCCTTCATATCCTTCTTGACGTATTTGAACAATTCATCAAGTGCTTTGCGACGTTCTGATTCATTAGCGCTGAGAATCATCTTACGGAGAAGGAACAACGGTTCTTCTGCACCTTTGCCATAGAACATATGTTCTGTACGGAAAAGTCCGATGCCTTCAGCTCCGAAATCACGTGCAATTTTCGCATCTGCAGGTGTATCAGCGTTGGTGCGGACACCCATTTTGCGATACTTATCAACAATCTTCATGAATTCCTGGAACCTGGGATTCTCTGTAGCATCCATGAGAGCAATGGCTCCGGTATAAACACTTCCTTTTGTACCGTTAAGGGTGAGTATGTCGCCTTCTTTTATTACGATACTTGATCCGCTTATTTTTGCAGTCTTTGTTGAAGCCTCAACATGCAATGCTCCGGCTCCTACAATACAACATTTTCCCCAACCCCGTGCAACAAGAGCTGCATGAGAAGTCATTCCGCCACGTGCCGTAAGAATACCTTCAGCAGCACGCATGCCTTCAACATCCTCCGGATTGGTCTCTTCACGGAGAAGAATTACTTTCTCACCTTTACGGAACCATGCGACTGCATCTTCAGCAGTAAAGACTACTTTTCCCACAGCTGCTCCTGGTCCTGCCGGTAATCCTTTGACAACCGGTTTGACTTTCTTTTCAGCATCCGGATTGCAGATCGGGTGAAGCAGCTCATCAAGCTGAGCAGGATCTACCCGCAGTACTGCTGTTTTCTCATCAATAAGCTTTTCATTCAGCATATCCATTGCCATATTCAGTGCTGCAGTACCTGTTCTTTTACCGGCACGGCACTGAAGCATATAGAGAACACTTTCCTGTATTGTAAATTCAATATCGAGCATGTCATGGAACGATTTCTCAAGAATATCCCGGATTTCACATAGCTCTTTATATGTTTTGGGCATTGCCTCCTGCATGCTGTGAAGATGCTTATTCTGCTCGTTCTTTGTCTCATCATTAAGAGGGCTTGGAGTGCGAATACCAGCCACTACATCTTCTCCCTGGGCATTAACCAGCCATTCACCATAGAAAAGGTTTTCACCGGTTGCTGGATTACGTGTGAAGGCCACTCCTGTCGCGGAAGTATCGCCCATATTTCCAAATACCATTGCCTGAACGTTTACTGCTGTACCCCAGTCGTCAGGTATTCCTTCAATACGACGGTATGAAACAGCCTTCTTTCCGTTCCAGCTCTTGAACACTGCTTTAATACTGCCTTCAAGCTGCTCCTTTGCATCATCAGGAAACGGTTTACCGAGAACATCTTTCACTTTCTTCTTGAATTCCTCGGAAAGAAATTTCAGTTCATCCGCAGATATTTCTGTATCAGACTTATACCCTTTTTGTTTTTTAAATTCATCAAGTTTTTCATCGAGCTGCTTACGGATGCCTTTGCCTTCACCAAGTTCAACTCCTTCGGCTTTTTCCATCACAACATCGGCATACATCATAATAAGACGGCGGTATGAATCCCATACAAACCTGGGATTGTTGGTCTTTTTAAGAAATCCGGGGATAGTGGCCGGGCAAAGTCCAATATTAAGAACAGTATCCATCATTCCGGGCATCGATTTACGTGCACCTGAACGGCAGGAAACCAGAAGTGCATTTTCAGGGTCACCATATTTCATTTTCATTGTTTCTTCAGTCAGCTTCATTGCAGCCCACACTTCAGGCATCAGATCGGGATGAAGAGTGCAGTTGTTCTGATAATACTCATTACAAGCATCAGTGGTAATTGTGAAACCTGCCGGAACAGGCAGCCCTAACAGGCACATTTCTGCAAGGTTAGCTCCCTTGCCTCCGAGAAGGTTCTTCATTTCAGCTTTACCCTCTGCAGTTTTCTTTCCAAAGGAGTAAACTCGTTTAACTTTTGACATAATGTTATGGTTTTGAAATAATTAATTATTGATTTTTCGAAATAAGTCGCAAAGTTAATATTAAATATTGAATTTTTGAAATAATGTAAAAGATACACTTATTACGACCGGGGATGGAACATTATCAGTGTATCACGCAAAAAACTCCTGTCGATATGCGTATAAATTTCCGTAGTCAGAATCGACTCATGTCCAAGCATCTCCTGAACTGCCCGAAGGTCAGCTCCGGCTTCTATCATATGGGTCGCAAATGAATGCCGGAAGGTATGAGGACTGATATTCTTTCTTATTCCTGCTTTTGCACCGAGATCCTTAATAATTGTAAAAATCATTGCCCTGGTAAGCTTTCTCCCGCGGCGATTAAGAAACAGGATGTTCTGATCATGTATAACGGGTAATTTATTCCGGTCAGTCTTATAAATGTTAATCTCCTTAAGCGCCTTATTACCGACAGGAACAAGTCTCTGTTTATTACCTTTTCCAGTCACAACAACAAATCCTTCCCCATAATGAATATCAGTTAGCCGGAGATTTACCAGTTCCGATACTCTTAGACCGCATCCATAAAGTGTTTCAATAATGGCTTTATTCCTGTGGCCTTCAGGCCTGCTAAGGTCGATCGATTCTATCATTCGTTCGATTTCACCAACCGAAAGCACTTCAGGCAGCTTCAATCCTATTTTCGGGGATTCTATTAGTGATGCCGGATTCTCTTCAATTTCTCCCTCAAACAGCAAAAACCTGAAGAAGGATCTTACTCCTGAAAGCACTCGTGAAAGTGTTCGTGTGTTCTGATTATCAGCACTAAACCATGCCAGAAATTCTTTCAAGCCTGAATAAGTCACATTGGCTGGCCCTGTGTCAGTACTTTTTTGGCAGAAAAATCTTTCAAGTTTACTCACATCATCTAAATAGGCTTCAATACTGTTTTCAGATAACGATTTTTCCAACCTGAGATATGTTTCAAAGTCCTTTATCGATTGTTTCCAGGATAAACTCATATATGTTTAAGTAAATTCCTTACCGCCAAGGAACACAATCCCGAGTACTCGGGATCACAAAGTAACAAAAAGGAATGCTACCTTTAATATTTAGTATACACAATATTTTAGCTATTTTTACCTTATTAGATTTATGAGATGTATAAGATGAAAATAAACATTATCAACGGCCCAAATCTTAACCTTTTAGGAAAGAGAGAGCCTGAGAAGTACGGATTTGTTTCTTTTGAAGATTACCTGGTTTCATTGAAAGCATTATATCCGGATATCACCTTTGAATATTTCCAGTCTAACATCGAAGGTGAAATTATAAATGAGATACACTTGAAAGGATTTTCATATGATGGCATTATTCTCAATGCCGGAGGCTACACTCATACATCAGTCGCTATTGCTGATGCCATCGCATCTGTTAAAGCACCTGTTATAGAAGTTCATATTACAAATATTTCAGCCCGTGAAGATTACCGGCAGACCAGCCTGATCGGCCGTAATTGTGCCGGTTCAATATCCGGCTTTGGTCTTGACAGCTACCGGCTTGCAGTTGAAGCTCTCATTGAGAAAACAAAATAAGTAAAAACATGGAATGAAGAAAAAAAGGACAAAAATCGTTGCTACTATCTCTGACAAGAACTGCGAACCCGGATTTATAAGGGAGCTTTTTGAAGCCGGAATGGATGTCATCAGGATTAATTCAGCGCATCTGAACATCGAAGGGGCACTCCGGATAATAAAGAATACACGCGAAGTTTCTGATAAGATAGCTATATTAATCGATACAAAAGGACCTGAAATCCGTACAACAATCTGCGATGCTCCTATATCAATTAAGAAAGGAAAAAAGTATAAGATAATCGGTGCTCCAGAAAAGAAAACCTCAGGTGATACAATTCACGTAACCTATAAATCATTTGCATCAGATATTCCTGCAGGTTCAGTCATTATGATTGATGACGGAGAAATAGAACTGAAAGCCTTAAAAAAAGACGGAGAAACTCTTGTATGTATAGCCCAAAATGACGGAATTCTTGGGTCAAGAAAAAGTGTCAATATACCCGGCATAAAGGTTTCTCTTCCCTCACTCACTGAAAAGGATAAAGCTTTTATTGAAATGGCTGTTCAGAATGATGTTGATTTTATTGCCCATTCATTTGTCAGATCTAAACAAGATGTACTTGATGTTCAGGCTGTTCTTGATAAGTACAACAGCGAAATCAAGATTATAGCCAAGATTGAAAACCAGGAAGGTGTTGAAAACTTCAGTGATATACTAGAAAGTGTATATGGTATTATGGTAGCAAGGGGAGATCTTGCTATTGAGATCCCTTATGAAAAAATTCCTAGGATTCAGCGTATGATGATCGAGAGATGCATTTATAGCAGAAAACCTGTAATTGTTGCAACTCAGATGCTCCATTCAATGATTAACAATCCCAGACCTACCAGGGCTGAAGTTAGCGATATTGCCAGTGCGATTTATTTACAGACAGATGCAATGATGCTGAGCGGCGAGACTGCAAGTGGAATATACCCGGTTGAAGCAGTTAAAACGATGACCAGGGTAGCCATTGAGGTGGAATCCAATAAGGGAAAATTTCTTGATACTCCAGGTTTGAATATAATTGGTGAAATATCATCATATCTGGCAAAAGTAGCAGTTGAAACATCCATCAGGATAGCTGCCAAGGGTATTATAGCTGATACCATAAAAGGAAGGACTATCAGGGATATGGCTTCTTACAGAGGTATAAACCTGGTGCTTGCACAATGCTATTCCTTAAGAACAATGAGAGAACTGGCACTTTCTTATGGAGTCTATGCAAGTTATCAGGAGCGAAGAAAATCGGTTGATGAATTCATTCATATAGCATTAAAAAATCTTACAAAAACTCATGATCTCAGAGATGATGATCTTATTGTAGTTCTTGCAGGTAATTTTTCCGGAAGGTCCGGATTTTCGTTCATTGAAGTAGGCTCAGTAATGTATCTGAAAGACCTTATAAGCATAAAAGAGGATCAATAATTGGTCTGATTTTTGAGGTTTATAATTGACCTGAAACTAAAGAGAAATGTTGAAAACCTTAATTCTGTCCATCTGTTTTGTTGTACATCCGGTTCACGTGACACTGACCAGTATTGATTATGTCCCGAAATCAGATTCATTTAAAGTGTTTGTAAGGATGTACTATGACGATTTTTTACTTGATTACAGATTGAGCAGGGGAGAGGGGCAAAGTGTAAATTTATCTGATAATCAAATTTTCCCGAAAAATCTTATGTGGCAGTATATTAATGAGAAGATAAATATATTTGTAAACGACAGACAGTTGAACGGGCAACTGGTGGATCTTAAACGAGTTGATAATGAAATTAGCATGGATCTTTTATATAGTTCTGGGAAAAAGCCCAGAACAATTACTGTAAAGAATATGATTATGACACAGTTGTATAGTGATCAGGCAAATATGACCATTATCAGGATAAATGATTTTGAAGAAGGGATTAAACTGACTTCAGAAGTTACGGAACAGACTTTCAAATTAAATTAATCTCAGGTTGTAAGGAATATTAAAATGAAGAAATTATTATTACTGATACTTTTATCACTGATTTTTTATAACCTTTCTGCCACTCATAATCGTGCAGGAGAAATAACCTATGTGCAGATTTCAGACCTCACATATGAGATCACCATAACCACATTTACATATACTCTGAGTCTTGCTGACAGACCTCAGCTTGATGTCAACTGGGGTGATAACTCCATTTCAACCGCAGACAGGATACCTGAACTGATTGTGATACTGCCAAATTACTACAAAAGAAATATTTACAAAATAAAACATACCTTCCCGGGACCTGGTGTTTACAGGATTGTGGTACAGGATCCGAACAGAAATTATGGCATTCAGAATATTCCGAATTCTGTTAATGTAGTTTTTTCAATCTCAACAACATTAATAGTTAATCCGGCAATGGGACGAAACAGCACACCGGTTCTTCTCAATCCACCATACGATAAAGCTGCTCTGGGATATGTGTTTATTCATAATCCGGCAGCATACGATCCGGATGGTGACAGTCTCTCTTACAAGCTTACCGTGTGCACTCGGGAAGATGGAAAACCTATTGAAAACTATACCCTGCCTCCTGCAACTCACTATATCCGTGTTGATTCAATAAGCGGAGACTTGATTTGGAATACCCCGGCGGACACCGGAAAATATAACGTTGCCATGGAAATCCAGGAATGGAGAAATGGGAAAAAAATAGGAGTTGTGGTGCGGGATATGCAGATTGAAGTATATGATACCAGAAATAAGCCTCCGGTAAACAGTATACCTGCTGACATTTGCCTGCAGGTCGGCGATTCTGTGGAAGTTGTGGTTTCAGCCACTGATCCCAACAACGACTCAATAAACCTCAGAGCCACTTCGGGAGTTTTTGGTATAGACTCATGTCTGGCTCAATTTACTGGAATTGAATCACTTCCTGGATATTCTTCTTCCATATTCCATTGGAAACCATGTTATGAAGCCGTAAGGAATCAGCCTTATAATGTAATTTTTAAATCGGATGACAATAACAGCGATATTCAGCTCTCGGATATTGATAATATGAATATTAAAGTGCTGGGACCTCCGCCTCTGTTAATCAATGCAATACCGGAAGGGAAATTTATCAGGTTGTTATGGTCGGATTATGGCACTTCAGCAATAGCCGGGTTTAGTATTTACAGAAGGGATGGAGCTTCAACATTCAAGCCCGACTCCTGCACGGCCGGTTTGCCTCCTTCCACCGGTTTTATAAAGGTGGGATATATCGCAGGCAGTTCAACTGTCTCCTATACCGATACCGACAATGGGCAAGGCTTGCAATACGGAAAGGAATATACATACAGAATTGTAGCTGTATATCCAAACGGAACTGAAAGTAAATCTTCAAATGAAATCACATCCACCCTTGTTTCAGGGGTTCCCGTTATCAGAAACGTTAGTGTAAGAAACACTGATGTGGTCAATGGATCCATCTACCTGGCCTGGGAAAAACCTGATAAACTAGATACCATACCTGCAACTGGCCCTTATGAATACCTTATTTACAGGGCACAGGGAATTTCAGGAACGAATTATTCACAGATAAAATCAATACCTACAACAACTCTTAATGATACAGTATTTATTGATACTCTGATAAATACACAATCTTTTGGATATATCTACAAGATAGAACTTTGGAACAGGACACCAGGTAATGAATTTCTTATCGGTGAACCCGGATTTGCATCATCTCTGTTTCTTGTAGTAGATCCGGGTGACAGGAAAGCCCGGTTTGTGATAAACAGGAATGTTCCATGGATCAATACAAGATATGATTTCTTCAGGCTTAATGATGTAACAATGAAGTTTGATTCAATCGGTACCACCAACCAGCTTGCTTTTACTGATTATGGCCTTATTAACGGTGAAGAATATTGCTATTATGTCAGATCAGCTGGTGGGTATCTGTCCGAAGACATGCCGAAGAACCTTATTAATTTTTCGCAGATAACATGTACTACTCCTGTCGATAATGAACCGCCATGTCCTCCTGACATTAATGTAACAAGCCAGTGTGATAGCTTATACAATAATGTCACATGGACTGTCAGCGATTCTGAATGTTTCGAAGATGTTGCAGGATATAAGATCTATTATAAAATGACATTCGATGAGACCCTCTCCCTCCTTACCACAATCAATGATAAAAACATATTTTCATACAGACATTACCCTGGTGATATAATTTCCGGATGCTATGCGATTTCCGCCTTTGACTTACAAAATAATGAAGGAGAAAAGTCAGTAATGGTCTGTGTTGATTCCTGCAACTTTTATGAAATACCAAATGTTTTTACACCGAACGGTGATGATATTAATGACAGGCTTATTGCTAAAACATCAGGATTGGTGGAGAAAATTGATTTTAAACTTTTTAACCGGAACGGATTAATGATCTTCAGTACCAGTGAACCCAGGATCAACTGGGATGGCACTTATAAAGGCAGAATTGTATCTCCGGGAGTGTACTTCTATCAGTGCGACGTTTTTGAAAGACGCATTACGGGTCTGGAGCAGTTCCACCTTTCAGGTTTTGTGCATGTGATCACTGTACAGGGTGCGAAAGTGAAGCAAGAGGAAACAAAATGATAATGAAGTTTTAAAGGATGAAGAATACAGCATTTTTTGTAATAGCTTTTTTTATTTCAGGGATCATGACAGGACAACCTGCAATTAACTATTTGTTAAAGGCAAAGGCACTTTCCGAATCCGGTAAAACGGAACTATCTATAGAACTTCTTTCGGAAGCAATTACGAATACCCCTGATAGCAGACTTTTTATTGAAAGAGCTGAAGCAAAACTGATAAAAGGAGAATATTCCGGAGCCATAAGCGATTTCAGTGCTGCAAATAACCTTACCCGGTTTTCTGGTGAATATGGTCTTTCTAAAATTTATGCCATCAAAGGCGATGCGGCAACATCGTTATATCATCTGGAAATGCATATGAAATCTCCCTTTAAGAAAAGCGAGAAAGAAATAATGCTCGATCATTCTTTCAGGATTATTGAAAACAGGTCTGAATGGCGTCAATTCTGGAAGAAAGAATGGTATACCGTTTTGGAACAAAAAATTTCCGAGATTGAATATTATCTTTCTGTCAGTAAGAACGATGAAGCTGTAGAAATACTTTCTGAACTTAAAAGGGATTATCCCGGTGATAATACTGTGATCTATGCCGGAGCTTTGATCAATTTGTCATCCGGAATGTTTTCAGAAGTTATCAGGTCGGTTTCCGGATTGCTCGATTCTGAGCCTGAGAATGAAAAGTACCTGAGAATCCTTGCTAAAGCTCAGACAGGTATGTCAAATCCGGCCGGAGCATCAGTTACATACACTAAACTGATAGGACTGGAGATTCCTGATGCCCGTCTTTTGATTCTCAGGGCTGAATGTTACAGAAAAACCGGGGAAACAGACAAAGCGTTAGCTGATATTGAAAAGTTTCTGGATATATATCCGGAAGACAAAGAGGCATTAAGCATCGCCGGAAAAACAGAAGCCTCATCAGGTGACAATCTGAAAGCCCTCGAATTTTTTTCAAAAAATTTGGAACTTCATCCCAGTGATCCTGAGTGCTATATCGACCGTGCAAATTCATATTTTGTTTCCAAATCGTGGGCATGGGCTATCAGGGATTACAGTATGTCGCTCGATCTCAATCCTGATAATTACGACATCTGGCTCAATAAAGGTATCGCATTGCTGAATATGGGAAAAGTTGAGGATGCATGTCACGATTTCAGAACAGCATTAAGCCTTGGGAATAAGCGAGCAACGGATTACATAAGTCGCCACTGCATTAAATAACGCGATATTTGTAATTTAGCATCTCACTTTTTACCTGCTGCCTTTTCGCCTTTCGCCTTATTTTCTTATATGTTTACGTATCCTTTTGAAAAGATCGTGCGGTCTGAAAGGTTTTAAAACATAATCATTAATATTCAGCTCATCGATCTTTTCCTGATTTCCTGACATAATTGCTGCAGTAAGAGCAACTATAGGGATATTTTTTATTCTCGGATTTTCAGAATTTCTGATAATCCTTGTGGCTTCAATACCATCCATTACAGGCATATGCAGATCCATAAGGATTAGATCATAATCTTCTTTTTCAAGTGCTTCAAGAGCCAGCTGGCCGTTTTCTGCCTGAGTAACCGTAACTCCCCAGCCCTGGAGAAATTTATTAGCCACAAAGAAGTTGATTTTATTATCTTCAGCAACAAGTATCTTTTTCCCTTCAAGTCCTGTAAATGTCTCAGCTGCTTCACCGCTCAGACTCCGTGTTCCTTTGTCAGGTATTGTGAAGGAAATGCTGAAAATAAAAGTTGATCCCTGGCCAGGTTCGCTGTCGACAGTAATTTCCCCTCCCTGCAATTCAATGAGTTTTTTACATATCGCCAGACCAAGTCCGGTTCCTCCAAAATGTCTTGTAGTATCAGGAGCAGCCTGAGTAAAACTTTCAAATATTGCAGCATGTTTTTCCTTAGGTATCCCTATCCCGGTGTCATGCACCGAAAATTCAATTCTGGAATGACTGTCTTTCCTTTCCAACTCCCTGATAATTACCGTAATACCGCCATGGTTGGTGAATTTAAGTGCATTTGAAAGAAGGTTGGAAAGAATCTGATTAAGCCTGATCGGATCGCCAATAACCTCAACCGGCAGGTCATCTGTTCTTTTAATTTCAAATTCGAGATTTTTTGCTTTAGACCGGAATGAATATGATCTCATAATCTCATCCAGGAAATCATTCAGATTAAACTGGGTCTGCTCAAAAATAATTTTGCCCGATTCCATTTTATTGTAATCGAGGACATCATTAACAAGAGTAAGCAGATGATTTCCTGAAAACCGCAAAGTCTTAATAAAATCCATCTGATCTTCCCTGGGACTACTCTGAAGAAGAAGGTTGGTTATTCCTATCACCTCATTCAAAGGTGTCCTGATTTCATGGCTCATTGTCGACATGAAAAGTTGCTTGGACTGTGCTGCCTCCTCAGCTTTCTGCCGGGCAACAATGAGGTTATCAAGTATTATCCTGCGTTGAATTGCTATAGCAATCTGGTTAGCAATAAAATCCAGTATATTAAGGTCCTCCTGTGAAAACTTGTTTTCATCGTTATAATCCTGAAGGCACATCACTCCAATGATGTTGTTTTCAACTTTCAGCGGAACCCCCATCCATACTTTACATGGTGTCCCGACAAGATCGATGTCTCCCGATTCTTCAAGTTGCCTCAGGTCATTTTCCTTTAGCAGGACAGGCTTATTGTTATTGATTACCCATCCGGTTATTGTCCTCTTTGCCGGTATCTCCTTGAAGTTATCTTTTTCATCAGAGAAAAATGGCAGTGACAGAGTTTCAGATGATTTATCGTAAAGAGCTATGAAGAAATTATTTGTATTCCAGATTTTACTCAGTTCAAGTACAATTGTAGGATAGATTTCCTTTATATCCATCTGTTTAAGTGCAGCTGATGAAATATTATATAATATCTCCTGAAGCAGCTGATTCTTTCTTTCCGTGGTGATATCCCTGTAAATGCCAAGGTATGCAACTATCTCATTATTAACGACAACAGCAGTCGCAATCAGGGATACATGTATTCTGATTCCGTGTTTATCTTTTCTTAATGTTAGCCTTACCACTCTCTGTCGCTCTGAAGCAAGCCTGTCAATAGTTATAGCTTCTTCCTTCAGATCATCAGGTACAACTAGGTCATCAACCAGTTTATTAACTGCTTCTTCTGCTGTATAGCCAAATAGTTTTGTAAACTCCTGGTTAACCATCGTTATTCTGCCGGGAGGATCAGTTATAGCTATTGCCTCCGGAGTCGAATCGATGAGATGCTCAAGGAATGCTTTTTCCCTGATTATCTGCGCTTCATAATTTTTTTGTCTGCTGATGTCTGTAACAGTACCCCTGTAACCGATTTTCTTTCCATCGTGAAATATGGCGAAAGAGTGAGTGACAATCGGGATAAGCTCACCATCTTTCTTTCTTACAGTGTATTCATTAGTTGAAATATCTTCTGTCGATTTCAGGTTATTAAGGTTTTCGCTCATCCTTTGGTAGTGATCCGGAAAAACCTCAGAGATATACATGCCCTTTTCAATATCATTTCTGGTAAATCCGAAAAAATTCAGACTTTGGGTATTCCCGAATATGATCTTTCCCTTCAGGTCGACCTCATAGATCATCTCCGGAAGCATATCAGCGAATTTCTCGAAAACAATACCCTGCTTATAGATATCATCTCTTTTCTTCTGCTGGTGACCCGGTTCCCATGTGATCACAATATTTCCTGAGGTAAGCGGGAATCCCATGTAGTACCCTTCAGAATCATCACCTGAGGTTGAGGCAGCTAATTTATTAGCGTCACCTGTAATACGGACATGGTGGAGAAGCTCGACAAGTTTATGACGGTTGATAAGAGGGGTGTCATCAATAAATTTTTCTATTATCTCGTTTTTATTGATGAATTCCACCTCTTCGACTTTGCTGTTTATATCAATGATATAGATTCTGTTATCTTCAGAAACACCAAACAAAGCAAGGTAACTGCTGACAGTATTGAAAATCTCCTCAAGAACGCTACCCTGACTCTCTTTGATTTTTCTGTCCTTGGTATTGATGATTTCATTAAATATGGTAAGAATGTACCTGTCATTGTCAAACATCAGAGTTTCAGCAGAAAAGAGAAAAGGTTTTTCCTGACCGCTCTTTGTTTTTAGAGTTACAGCATAATCATTGATTTTGTTTAATTTGGAAAGCAGCTTAATGTACTTGTTCATTTCCTCAAAGTCAGTGAAAATCTGTATTTCATCTGATGTGTGGCCTATTATTTCTTCCTTTGTAAAGCCGAGAGTCTGAAGGAAGGCTGCGTTTACATCAACATATTTGCCGGAATCCAGATTACTTATTGCCATTAACTGTGATGTAGTGTGAATTGCTTTTGAAATCATTTCACGGGCACCACTGTCCATTCCCTTGTTTCCTGAACGCAATTCTTCAAGTTCTTTCTCCAATTTCTTATATGCCTCCGCTAACTCCTCGTAGCTCTTTTCATTATCCATCAATGAGGTTTTTATAATTTTGCTTTAAAAATAACAAATAATGAATTATCTCAACTATCATGTCATGCTATTCTGAGGTTTACAGTGCATTTATAACTTTTTTATTTTTTTCAAGGTAATATTTACAAAATCCGGTAAGTCCGCACTGCCTGCATAAAGGATTTCTTGCTTTACAAACATATCTTCCATGCAGAATAAGCCAGTGATGTGCCTGATACATCAACTCCGGAGGTATATGATTTGTCAGCTGCATTTCAGCACTAAGCGGAGTTTTTGCATTCCTTACAAGACCTATCCTTACACTGACTCTGAAAACATGTGTGTCAACAGCAATTACAGGCTTTCTGAAGATTACTGATGCAATAACATTTGCTGTTTTTCTGCCAACACCGGGTAGACGTTGGAGCAGAACCGGATCCGAAGGCACCTTCCCCTGAAATTCTTTAACAAGCATCTTTGACATGCCTGAAAGATGCCTTGCTTTATTATTGGGGTAAGAACAGGATTTAATGTATTCAAAAATATCTGCAGGTTTAGCATTTGACATCGATTCTGCATCAGGATACCTTTTCAGAAGCGCTGGTGTAATCATGTTGACTCTTTTATCTGTACATTGTGCTGAAAGAATCACTGCTATGATCAATTCAAATGGATCCTGGTATTTAAGCTCTGTTTCAGCTTCCGGACGGTTAATTTTGAAGTATTCAAATGTCTTACTGTATCTTTCCTGTAAGGTCATTGTAATAAGAATGCAGTTAAGTGGGTAAAGTAACACATTTTATCTTTGCATAAATGTCTTCATTTCAAGTGGCATGATTTTTATTTCAAATTCAGACGGAATAATGCTAATTAAAACAGGGATTTTATAACTTTAACAAGCATAAGAATATTCAATTTGGAAAAAATTGTCATAACTACTTCAGGGACCTTATCGGAAATATTTGTTGGTAAACCATGGGAAGTTGCAGCTGAAATGATTCCGGAAAGAGGGGTTGCTATCATTACTGATGAAAATGTATATAATATTTATGGAAACAGATTCCCGTTATTCCCTGTATTGAAAATAGTACCCGGAGAAGAAAGCAAAAGGCTGAAAGTAATTGAAAATCTTGCTGAACAACTATTGGATTTAGAAATTGACCGCTCGGGATTCATACTTGCTGTGGGAGGAGGCGTTGTCTGTGATGTTGCCGGATTTCTTGCCTCGGTTTATATGCGTGGCATCAGATGCGGTTTAGTTTCCTCAAGTCTTTTATCACAGGTTGATGCAAGCACCGGGGGAAAAAACGCTGTAAATCTCGGGGAAATAAAAAATGTTATCGGAAATTTCAGACAACCGGAATTCGTGATTTGCGATACGGCCATGCTCCAGACTCTTCCTGAACAGGAGTATCTGTCAGGCCTGGCTGAGCTTATTAAGACTGGTATAATAGGTGACTTATCTATATTTGAGATTATAGAGCAAAATGTGACAGCTATTAATAATAGGGATAGCATACTTCTTTCAGATCTTGTTGCCAGATCAGTAAGGTTTAAAGCAAAAGTGGTATCAAAAGATGAAAAGGAGAACAATTTAAGACGCATACTTAACTTTGGTCATACCTTCGGACATGCCATTGAAATGCATAAATCAATGAAACATGGTTTTGCTGTGGCTCAGGGAATGCTATTTGCAACTGATTTTTCGCTTCAAAAAGGATTCATAAGCAGCGGAGTAAGAGAAAGGATAATAAATTTACTTCAACGATTTAAACTACTGGAAGAACAATATATTCCTGTAAATCAGGTTGAACAGCATATAATGCATGATAAAAAGAGAACAGGTACGGATATTCACTTTATTTTTATTGAAGGGATCGGAAAACCATTAATAAGAACAGTTCCGGTAAGTGAGGTCATGGATTTTTACAGACAGATTAAAACAGGTAAATAACTAACTTATGAATTCTTTCGGAGAAATTTACAGGGTTTCCCTTTTTGGAGAATCACATGGTCCTGCAACAGGTGTTACAATTGACGGTTGTCCTCCCGGAATAGCAGTGAAACCTGATGATTTTATGGCTGATCTTTCCAGGAGACAGAGTGGCATCAGGGGGACAACAGAACGACATGAACCTGACCTGCCTGAAATTCTGAGCGGAGTTTTTAAAGGATTTACTACCGGAAGTCCGATAACTTTGATTACGAGGAACAGGGACAAGATCTCTTCTGACTATGATGAATTCAAAAATATACCCAGACCCGGTCATGCTGATTTTGTTGCAAAAATCAAACATTACGGCTTTGCAGACTTTCGCGGTGGCGGCCATTTTTCAGGAAGAATAACCTGGGGACTTGTCGCTGCCGGTGTCATTGCAAAAAAAATCTCTGAGCCTTCCGATATTTCTGCAAAACTGATATCTGCCGGAGGTTCGGCTGATATAAATAATGCAATAAATGAAACCATAGCCGGAAATGATACAATAGGTGGTATAATTGAATGCAGGATAAAAAATCCTCCCATGGCAACAGGAGAGCCGTTTTTCTATTCATTCGAATCAGCGGTAAGTCATTTGATCTTTTCGATACCTGCAATTAAAGGTATTGAGTTCGGTTCAGGATTTGCCTCAGCTGCAATGAAGGGTTCGGAGCATAACGATCCTTTTATTGACGAAAATGGAACAACAGCCACCAACAATGCGGGAGGGATAAATGGTGGAATAACCAATGGCAATGAAATTTATTTCAGAATAGCTGTTAAGCCTGCTTCATCAACAGGAGTCAGACAAACAACTTTTGATTTTGCGAAAAAAGAAATGACAGCCCTTGAAGTAAAGGGACGTCATGATGCCTGTATCGCATTAAGGATGCCTGTAATTATTGAGGCTGCAACAGCAATAGCAATGGCCGATTTAATTATGATTGACAGGGGAATTCACGGTGTTAGAAAATATTAAGAGGCCTCTATTAATAATATCTTCCTGGTTGAACCTGTAATTCGGAATCTGTTATCGATTCTTTCCCCAATAATCCAGATGATCTTACCGCCTGATTCCAGAATCAGAGCATTTTCCTTGTCAACCCGTGAATATTTCCTGTCGATGAAGTAGTCGCTCAGCTTCTTTTTTCGGGTCATCCCTAAAGGATAGAAATAATCACCGGCGTGCCATTTCCTTATAATCAGAGGGAAAGTGATCTTCTGAAGATCTATGCTTGCAGTGTCATTATTCGAGGGGATGCTGTAATCTTTTGAAATGCTGATTGCCCTTACCTTTAAAATAGCATGATGTTTTTTCAAGTCCCGAAGATTATTCACCACAATTACTTCGCTATCATGTGCTGGGAGACCTGAAATAATAATTTCTTTCCGGTTTTTCAATATTCGGTGAGTCGGAGTAAATAACTGCGTCCCTGTTCTTCCTTTGATAACTTTGTACAGATCATTAAGCAAGCTGTTGGTTATCCCATAGGGTTTAAATAATTCATACAGGATAGTACTGTTTTTCAGGTAATTTTGTAATAGATTGATATTGAATGCAATAATGTCATTATCCTGTTTTGATATTCTTCCCCTTAAATCATTTATAAAATCTGTTACGATTTCATTACTACCGCTTAGCCTTTCAGCAGTGTCATTAATTGATATTTCAACTGAAGGATTAATCTCTTTTAGAATGGGTATGACCAGGTGCCTTATCTTATTTCTCGTATATTTCGTCTCTGTATTTGATTTGTCCTCACGAAAGATGATCTGATGTGTTTTGCAATAATCAGCTATCGATTGTCTCGTTGCGAAAAGTAATGGCCGGATAATTCTGTTGTTGACTTGCCTCATACCGGTAAGACCGGTTATACCTGTTCCTCTTATAAGATTAATCAGAAAGGTTTCAATATTATCATTAAGGTTATGACCGACAGCGATACTGCTGAATCCGTTTTTATTTCTGATCTCTTCAAACCATTTGTATCTTAATTCCCTGGCAGCCATCTGCACCGAAATTCCGTTTTGCTCAGCATAAGCTTTTGTTTCAAACCGCTTTGAAAAAAATACAATTCCATTTTCGTTAGCAAACTCTTTTACCAGTTCTTCATCCATATCAGATTCTTTGTCTCGAAGGCAGAAATTGCAATGTGCAATTCCTGTTTCAATTCCTGCTTTAATGAACAAGTGGGCCATAACCATTGAGTCAATACCACCGCTGACAGCCAATAATACTCTGTCCCCTCTTGTGATCAACCTGTTATCATCAATATATTTTAAGAAATCATTAAGCATAAATATCAGCCTGAAAACCTAATTGTATGGTAGTAAAGAAGGCGGACCTGGTTCAAAGTTATGTGGTTTAAGCAACTGTTCACCAGACACTAACAGGTATTTGACTTTGGAATAAAGAGGAAGATTTGGAAAAAATCCGATTCTGATCTGAAAAGTCTTTAATACCAGATTATCGTTCCTGATCCTGATTCCGAGTCCGAGCCCTGAAAGAATCTCACCGCTTCCGGCAAACTCATTGGTCCCGAAAAGATAGCCAAGATCAGCAAATCCGAAAAATGCGCACCTGAATCCATAGATTTTAACCGGGCTGAAAAGAACAGATTCAAGACTTATACATAATCGCTGGTTATCTCCGACAGAGTCATTTCTAAATCCAGAAAAACCATTCTCCTTATTAAATATCAGGTGCTCATCGGAATACCTTCCAAATCCTCTTGTGTAATCAAAATTTACAAAGTTTCTTATCCTGTATTTTCCAATATAAAACAGGTTGGAAATGAAGTTTGTTCTGAATGATAAAAGGCCTTGTTCTGTACGGTTTTCATTTAAGAAAGTCGCAAAACCTGCTGAAATATAAAAATAACCCAGACGTTCAATTGATTCTCCAAGTGATAGATTAATCCCTGTATAAATTCTTTTTTTGAACTCATTAATCTCTTTTCCCAAACTTACATTTAGTAACGCGCCGTATGGAATATCTTCCGTCCGTCCGTAGCCATATATAAGACTGGTCTTATAGAATTTTTGAATTGAATAAGACACTGATCCAAGGAACATTTTATATTTCTGAAGGTAGTGATAAGAATCAGGCAGTATGAAAGGGTGATCAAATACATTGTTATTGGTATAGCGCGCACCAATTATAATTCTTGATACACTCTCCCTGTTGATCAGAAAAGAACGGGAGAACCAGTAATCCTGTAAGTGATATTTCAGGGATTCCGGTACAGACATTGTATCGAGATCTTCACTTGTAAACATCTCCCTGACAGAAATTCCTCCGGCATACTTTGTGGTTGAACTGATAAGTTTACGACTCATATCGAAACCATACGTCCTTTTCCCCAGTCCGTCAAAATAATGGAGGTTCAGGTTAATGAATGTTTTTGCAATATTGTCTACCTGATATTCAATTCCTAAACCTGGTGACCCGGGTAGTTCTGAATCATAAGGTATTTCCAGTCTGAATTCATGACCAAATCCGAAAATGTTCTTTTCAAACATAGAGACCGACCCCTTTTTAATGTTTGAAAAGCTGAAATCGGCTCCAAGTGAATAGACATCTCTTGTAAGGACAACAATATCAACATCTTCATCCGATACAGGGACAACGATTATTCTTGCATCATCTATATATGGTAACTGCCTGATTATCCTTTCATTATCGCTAAGTGTCAGGGGAGAAACAGAATCTCCTTCGGAAAACAGAAGGTTTTTCCTGATTATAATTTCGTTTGTGTTAATATGGGTCTTGTTTAAAAGATTATTGATTTTATTCGTATCAGAGGATAAAGGATTATTAATGTCTGATCCGAAAACACCAAGTTGTCGTATTTCAATTTTTCGTATTTTCTTGCCGGAGTAATGTAAATAATTCAGGTCGCTCGGATTGGTGATTTGCTTTTTGTATACCGGTTCGTTGGATACAATTATCAAATCATACAGTGTCCTAGTTATCAGTTTCTTGGATGCTTTTACCTTTAAAGAGTCAAAGAATATGAGGGATTTATCTTTATTGATAATACTTAAGGGAATCAGATTTCCCGGTTTTGCAGTAAGAGTATCGCCTGAGAAAAACGAGGTGCTCTCCCTTAATTGAATTAATTTGTCTGGCCGGATTATGTTTATGGTGTCGTTTCGGGTATGGTTTTGAGAATATACCAGGCTATCAAAAAACAGAAGTGCCAGAACAACCGAAGGCCTTACTGATCTCCTGTATTTTCTTCTGATACACCACATCAGGTTTCATGAGAATTATTGTTCAGAACATCATCCGAATTAAACTGGAACCCCAGGCGTTTACCTGTAATTACCCTTGAATGCTGGATTTTTGCTTCTGCCTGGCCTACTGTAGCGATCTTTACAGTATCGTAAGGTGGTACAAGAAGGTCAAATTCAAGGGAATACTGGATTGCCGTAGAAATGATCACCTGCAACGATTGTTTGCTGATAGCTTCATTGCCGTAATTTGTGAATAGCATACCCATCTGTCTTTTCCCTTCCACAAAATACTGGTTTTCGTGGTTAATAAATATTCTTGCTATGAGGTATCCTAGGTCATCGAACCTTGAATATTTAAATGAATCGGCAAGAAAGTTGTAAATATTAATTATGCCGGAATAAGCATTATACCTGTTTTTCTGAATATATGCAGTTTTCCAGGCAGGATGTTCCCTGTCGAACTGAAAAATGTTTGAATGCATACTGAAAAGCAGTATATCGCCTGCTACCCTAAGCTGGGCATCAAAACTGCTTCTGTCAGTATATTCCAGTTTTATTCTTGGATCAATGTCTGTAAGGTTAGTGTTAACTTCTTTCGCAAGGCCTTTAAGGATCTCTTTAACGTTGCAGAATGATTCAAAAGTATTGTCATATACTTTTGCTTTAAGAACGGATTTATCCTTCAGAGTTACGATAATTGCCTGTTTCTTTTCATCCAGTTCAGCCATTTTACCAGAGGTTTTATGATGAAATTTTGAGCATCTAATTTAATAATAATTCATGAAATAAAAAGGAACATTCTGCGGAATGTCCCTGATTGATTATCATATGGTTAGTATGATATTGCAAAAAGAACCCTTTTTTTCGAAGGTTTACCTGAATAAATGCATTTGCCATCCTCTTCGGCAGCATCGAACGGGATACACCTGATCGTTGCTTTTGTCTCTTCTTTAATCCTCTCTTCTGTTTCGGCGGTCCCGTCCCAGTGAGACATTATGAAACCTCCCTTATTATTAAGGGTATCAACAAAATCATCCCATTTGTCAATATAGAAAGTGTTTTGTTTTCTGAACTCATTTGCTTTCAGGTAAATATTGCTCTGAATTTCATCAAGGAGTTTTATTACATAGTCATTTACTGATGCAATTGCGATAGTCTCCTTTTTAAGAGTATCTCTGCGGGCAACTTCTATAGTTGAATGTTCCAGGTCACGCGGTCCTATTGCCAGGCGTACAGGTACTCCCTTCAGTTCATAATCGGCAAATTTCCAGCCAGGTGTGTTATTATCCTTGTCATCATATTTAACTGAAATTCCGATTGTTTCAAGACCTGATTTGATTTTTTTGGCAGTTTCATTAATCTTGAGCAATTGTTCGGAACTCTTATAGATAGGTATGATTACAACCTGGATTGGTGCCAGGCGGGGAGGTAACACAAGTCCGTGATTGTCGGAATGAGCCATTATAAGTGCACCGATCATCCTGGTTGATAAACCCCATGAAGTAGCCCATACATAATCGAGTTTTCCTGTCTTATCGGTAAATTGCACATCAAAAGCTTTAGCAAAGTTTTGTCCAAGAAAGTGGCTGGTGCCTGCCTGCAATGCTTTACCATCCTGCATAATAGCTTCAATTGCATAAGTATCTATGGCACCGGCAAAGCGCTCATTCTCACTTTTATAACCTTTTACTACCGGTAAAGCCATGAAATTTTCGGCAAAATCTGCATATACATTGATCATCCTCTCAGTCTCTTCAATGGCTTCTTCACGGGTAGCATGAGCGGTATGGCCTTCCTGCCACAGGAATTCGGTAGTTCTCAGAAAAAGCCTCGTCCTCATTTCCCATCTGACAACATTGACCCACTGGTTGATAAGTATTGGGAGATCCCTGTATGAATGGATCCAGTTCTTATACGAATTCCAGATTATTGTCTCTGAAGTAGGCCGTATAATCAATTCCTCTTCAAGCTTGGCTGTCGGGTCTACAACAATTCCTTTCCCGTTTTCATCATTCTTGAGCCGGTAATGAGTTACAACGGCACATTCCTTAGCAAATCCCTTTACATGTGCTGCCTCCTTACTGAAAAATGATTTTGGAATAAAAATCGGGAAATATGCGTTTACATGCCCTGTAGCTTTAAACATCCTGTCCAGCTCTGCCTGTATCTTTTCCCATATTGCATATCCGTAAGGTTTGATAACCATGCATCCTCTTACGGCTGAATTCTCAGCCAAATCTGCCTTGATAACCAGATCATTATACCATTTTGCATAATTCTCATCCCTGTTAGTTAGAAACTTAGCCATTTTTTGGTATACTATTTGTTTTGTTAACTTTTAAGAATAGATTGCGTAAAAGTAGATAATTAGTTAAATTAAAAAAAACGGGAGGTTCAACATGAAAGCAAAATATTACATCGGAATCTTATCAGCACTGATGCTTGCGGTTTTCCCGTTAAAAGCACAGTGCGCTGATAATCGTGACTTCAGAAATGATGACGCCAGTATAATAGTGAATAATTACTACGACGATTATGACTACTACTATTCTTCAAGGATTAACAGGTTTCATAGGTCGTATGCAGCATTTGATTACTATTCACCGGTCTTTACCGAAACTTACTGGTATAACTACCGGCCTTATTCATGGGGAGTAAGCATTTATGGAGGAACCGGCCTTGGGTTCGGGCTTTCATTCAATTACCCGGTTTACTACTACGGATGGAATTACGGGAACTGGTACAGTTATGATTACGGATGGTATGATCCTTACTACGGAAGTTACTGGTGGGGATATGATCCATATTACTACAGCTGGTACTCGCCTGTAGTCATCAATATAAACTTTGGTAACAGATGGGGACACAACTACTGGGGATGGAACAGACATAATTACTGGGGAGGGAACAGGCATAATTACTGGTATAACGACTACAGACCAATGTATAACACCTATAATAACTACTATAATTATCCGGCAACCAGGTACTCATCGAGGGAATACCCGGACCGTGGCAGACCTGCAGAATATAACAGAACCAATTCAGGTGGTGTTTCAAGGCGTGAGGCGATTCCTGCACCCGATTCAAGGACCGGAGTCAACAGTGGCAGCGACAGAGTAGGATCGAATGCCGGAATTAACAATAATCCGACCAGACGCTCTGCTGAAGTGAGAAACAATACCGGTAATACCGGCAATAATGTAAACACCCGAAGCCAGAATGAGAACCGTAACCAGGTAAGTACACCGGATAACGTCAGAACCAGTACCGGGAATACCACGAGTGCAGTAACTCAACCATCAATGTCTTCAAATAGAAGAATAGAGCAACCGGTGCCTGCAAGAAGCTCAACACCTTCACGGACTGGCACCACAATGTCGCAGGGCAGAAGCTCATCCTCAAGATCTGCCTCAAATTCATCAACTTCAAAATCATCTTCAGGCTCTTCTTCTTCCAGTAAAAAAAGCAGGAGATAATAAGTAATAAAGAGAGCCTCCCTGGAGGCTCTCTTATTTTTTAAAATAGTGTTCTTTTAATAAAAAATATTAAATTTGTTAAGGAATAAGAAGTTCGTTCAATTTAAATAGCTATTTGGTATAATATTTGTAATTTAATTAGAAAATATAATAGGGAATAAAAAATGAAAGCATTAATTTACATATCAGTACTTGTCCTGATGACATTAGGTTCCTGTACCTCAAGTCTTTATACAGGGCTCGAGTACGATGATCTTTATTTTTTACCTTCTGATCAACCGGTTGCACGGAATCAGAAATCTGTAAAAAATAACCAGATAGCTGAAAGTAATTTGAAGGCTGAGGATTACTATGATAATATCTATGCTGCCGATACACTTGTATCAGATGAATATTCTGATGCAGTTGACTATGATAATACAATAAGAAATTATGGCGGAAGCGTATATGATTACTATGATGATTATTCATATTCCGGCAGGTTAAGTAGATTTTACGGTAACTATTTTTATCCTTACTGGAGAGATCCCTTCTATAGCAGCTGGGGTTACCCGTCTATTGGATGGGGCGGGGGCTATGGATACAGTATGTTCCCGTATTCTTACTACGATCCTTTCTATAATGATTATTACGGCAATTACGGAGGTTACTATGGTGGTTACTATGGTAGCTACTACGGTGGTTATTCTGGCTATAGCCCATATTACTCTTCATTCTATTCACCCTTTAACTGGGGATATCGTTCAAATATGCGTTATACTGATTCCAAAAATTCGATTCCTTACGGGAGAAGAGAAGGTCAAAGCACACTTTCTACAAGGTGGAACAGCAGTTTCCCTGCTTCAGGCTCCGCAAGGAGAGACAGTTATGTTTCAAAAGGAACAGGTACTGATGTAACCAGGAGAGCTTCCTCAGGTACTTCTCAGACAGTATCTGATTCAAGGAGAACCGTCTCTACTGTTGTAAACTCTCAGCAGGCTGTTAATGCTGCTGAAAAGAAACCGGGTCAGGAAGCAGTTAAGGATGCAAATGCAGCTGCCAGTCGTTCGGTTTCAAGGAGTTCAACAGCTTCAAGACCTTCATATAATAATGTGAACAGAACTTATACTCCAAGCTACAGCAGTCCGCGTATGAGCACCAGACCTTCTTATAATAACAGCAGGGTTTCAAGCGGAACAAGTTCTGGAGTAAACAGGAATAATAGTGCAATAAATAACAGCAGAGGAAGCAGCAGTTCAGGTACCGGGCGTTCAACAACAAGTACATCCACATACCGGAGTAACAGCAATAGTAGTAGAAGCAGCTCTTCAATCTCAGCCGGACAAAGCAGATCAACCTCGTCTAATTATAATTCAGGAAGCTATTCTGTCCCGTCAAGGAGAAGTGTTGAAAGCGGTTCAGGATTTTCCGGTTCTTATAATTCATCAGGCAGCAGGTCTTCTTCATCCGGCAGTTCCGGATCTTACTCGAGAAGCTCCTATTCGTCAGGCTCTTCTTCCTCAGGCTCTTCTTCCTCAGGTTCATCTTCCTCAGGTTCATCTTCCGGTGGAGAATCCAGATCCTCGTCAGGCGGCTCATCATCCAGCGGCAGACGATAAGGATCCTAGTAAATTTCAATGTTCAAATTAGTTCATTCTTTTAGTGGAGTGGTGGGATATTTTTAAAAAAACTGAAAAATTATGAAAAGGATATGTTTAATAATTATAGCGGTGTTATCCTTACTTCCAGGGATTTATGCCCAGAAAATTGAGGACGCACTTAGAAACTCTCAGGTATTTTACTACGGAACAGCCAGGTTTATGGCAATGGGTGGTGCTTTCACCGCCCTCGGAGGCGATATATCCTCTCTTAGCCAGAATCCGGCAGGTCTTGGGTTATTCAGGTCATCCGAACTGTCAGTCACTCCGCAATTGTTTCATATCAAAACATCTGCTGATTTTGATGGGATTAGTTCAGACTACCTGTACGATTTTAACCTCAGCCAGGCCGGAATAGTTGCAAATATCATTAACAACAATAACGATAAAGGACTGATCACGCTTAACGTGGGATACTCTTTCAATAAAACAAATAACCTGAATCAAAACATCAGGATCGAAGGTATCAGCACCCTTAGTTCGCTGGCCGACTACTGGGCTGCAAATGCTGAAAATTCCTATCACTCCGAACTTATAGATCTTAATGATCCCAGTTCATACCTGGCTTATGAAGCATGGATCATTGATACTCTTTCAGGTTCAAACACTGAGTATGGAACCGTTTATTCAAATTATGGCGACAATCTTCCTTCAGTGTACGGACAGAATATCAGACGCCTGGTTACAAATGAGGGATATACAGGGGAACATGCATTTTCAGTAGGAGGTAATTATTCAAATAAACTTTACTTCGGCGCTACTTTTGGTCTCAGCAGACTTAATTATTCAAGTAATTATGAGCACCTTGAGACTACTGACGAAGATCTGCCATCGAAATTTACAGATTTTAACTATTCCGATTATTTTAGAAACACCGGATTCGGTTTTTCACTTAAGATAGGTGCGATTTTCAAACCTGTAGAACCGTTGCGCTTAGGTCTTGCATTTCATTCACCAACTTTCTACAGAATAGATGTATACCTGAATGATAATCTCACCTCCAGTTTCAGTGATGGTGGCAATTATGAAAAATCAAATGGTGCTTTAAGATACAATTATGCTTTAACTACTCCTTTCAGGGCTATGTTCGGTGCCGCTTTCCAGTTGAAGAAGCTTGCACTATTCAGTGCTGATTACGAGTTTGTTGATTACAGTAGTGCCAAATTCTCAGAAACAGGGGATGGATATGATTACAGTGAAAAAAACCTGGCAATTAAAGATGGACTCAAACAGGTTAGCAATATACGTTTAGGAGCAGAGGTCAGATTAAGTAACATATATCTGCGCGGAGGATATGGTTATTACGGGAAAGCCCTTCTGGAAGGAGATAACAATGAAGATCTCGACTACAGCTCCATCTCATTCGGCGGCGGTTTCAGGGAGAAGAATGTCTTTATTGATTTTGCTTTTACCCGGTTAATGAATTCTCAGACTTATGTTCTTTACCAGTATGAAACAGAAACTCAGGTTGTTACTTCTCTGACTGATTTGAACATTAACAGAAATATATTTACTGTTACCTTCGGTTATAAGTTTGGTTTCTAATACTTTGTATGACTTCCATCAGGAGAGGCTGCCTGAAAGGGCAGCCTCTTTTTATAAATAGCTTATAGCTTCAGGTCCCATATTAAATATCAGATCTACAATACTTAATCCTGGTACAAAACCTTTAACAGTTCTGAAAACCTGCAAATACTCTTTGGTGGTATAAATGGAATCTCTCTTTGGGGATATTGTATATCGGAAATCGCCATCTTTTCCTGCAATAGGTTCGAAATCAATAGTATAGGATATTTTTCTTTCAATTTGAAGTATTCTCAGAATTGCCACCAGAAGATCCATATTGAGATCAAGCAGGAATTTATAGTTGCTTTGAATTATTCTTTCAATGGTATCTAAATAGTACTGGAAGTACGGGGAGGCGTTATACGAAGATTTTAAAGCACCGGAATGAATCTGTTGCCATCGTTTTGAATAATCGATTCTTATATCTTTTACCGGTGTTTTGTGAAAGCTCCCTGTATAAACAGGTACAGTTAAAAGGTGCGGACCACCTGCTGATAAAATATAGCAACGGTTACGGTAGGATTGCTTAAGGTAATTCTCCTCTCTTTCAATAAATAATTCCCCATAATCTTTTATACGGGCAAAATATTCAACAGGTGGTAAGTAAGCAGTGGAAAGTAAGATTTTGCCAGTCATGACCTGATGGATCACTTCATCCTGTTAATCATGCTTGCCGAGAAACCGGCACCAAAACCATTATCTATATTTACTACTGTAACACCTGAAGAACAACTGGTCAGCATTGCCAGAAGTGCTGAAATACCTCCGAAATTAGCACCATATCCGACACTTGTCGGGACAGCGATTACAGGTTTGTCCACCAGGCCTCCGACAACACTGGCTAAAGCGCCTTCCATTCCTGCAATCACTATTATTACCCTGCATTTTCGTATTTCAGGCAGCTTGTCAACAAGTCTGTGTATACCGGCTACACCTGCATCATAGATCCGCAGTACATTATTTCCCAGAAGTTCTGCAATAACTGCTGCCTCTTCTGCAACAGGGATATCAGAAGTGCCGGCAGTTATCACAGCTATTCTGGTTGAAGGCGTTTCCGGTTTTTGTTTCTGTACAGATATTATTCTTGCTTCCGGGAAGTAGACGACTTCAGAGGATATACTTCTGACCGCTTCATACATTTCCTGAGTAACTCTTGTACCGATTATATTATTCTCTTTTTCAATCATCACCCTGAATATCTCCATTATCTGCCTGGTTGATTTACCTGCGCAATAAATAATTTCGGGGTAACCTGTTCTTAATTCACGATGGTGATCAATTCTTGCAAAACCCAGGTCAGTATAAGGGAAGGTTTTCAGTACCTCCAGTGCTTCTTCAACGCTTTTAGTGCCATTTTTGACATCTTTCAGTAACTTTTCAATTTCTTTGCCCGTCATGGTTATGAGTTTACTTGATTCATGCTGCCTGTTCTATAGCCTTCAAGGTCCAAAGATATATATCTGAAACCTATTTTCTTCAGATTAGATATAATTAGTTCTTTATCAGGATCATGAATTATCTTTTCAATGTATCCCGGAAGGCATTCAATTCTCGCAAGATCGCCATGAATCCTGACTCTTGTTCCCGGGTATCCCTTTTCAAAAAGAAGATCTTCCGCTTGCTCAACCATTCTCAGTATTTCGTCATTTATTTCGGTATTGTAAGGAATCCTTGTAAGCAGGCATGCCATTGCAGGTTTATCCCATATGGGTAGACCGTCTTTCTTCAATAATTCCCGGATATCGCTTTTTCTAAGTCCCGATTCCATTAAAGGACTTCTGATACCAAGTTCCCTTAATGCTTTAAGCCCTGGACGGAAATCTCCGGAATCATCAGCATTAGTTCCATCAATTACATATCCATAATTATTTTCCCTGGCAAAAGTTAGCAATTCAGTAAAAAGGATTTTTTTGCATAAATAGCATCTCTCGATCGGATTGGTCCTGATTATTTCAGGGAAATAAATATCTATTATTTTATGTTTTATATTATGTGTTTTTGTAAACTCAGTAGTATCTTTAATCTCACGCATTGGTATGTAAGGTGTGTGGATCGTAACAGCCATTATATTAAGCTTTTTCAGGGAATTGGCTCTGTAAAGAAGAAATGAACTGTCGACCCCTCCGGAAAAAGCCACGACAAACGACTTCAGATCTTCAAGAATCGAATCAAGTTTTAATGATTTTACTTCTAACATTTTACCTGTCTTTTCATTAATTTCCTTTCCTCATCCATTGGGATAGAGCCTGTCCCGATTTATCGTGAGATTTAGGGTGAGGTTTATGTTTAGTAATCGAAGCCATAATATTATTGTAAACCTCCTTTACAGGAATCCCTTTTTCTATGGCAATTTTTCTACATTCATCAAATTCAGGTTTACACGAAACCTCGATGTCTTTATAATAAGATCGCTTTATAGTTACTGCCCCGTAAATGGTCTGAACAGTGTCAAATTTCCTGACCAGTGTATCTTTCCTGAATGTGAAAGTCCTGATACCCAGTGAAGTCGATTCAGTAAAAATAATATTCTTTACAGGTTCAGATAAGTTGGTTTCACATATGACATTTAGTACATTACCCGGTCTTCCTTTTTTCATAATGATATTTGAAATGAATACATCGGAAGCTCCGGCAATGAATAGCTTTTCAGAAATGTATTCAAAAAACTCAGGATTCATATCATCAATATTACATTCAATAAGCAAAGCATCATGTCCTACCTGGCTTTCATCATTTTCTCCCACATAAACTCTTAACAGATTTGGAATGTCAGGATGATCTTTTTGTCCGACACCGTATCCTGTCTTTTCAATTTGTAGAGTCAATCCGCTATTGAACTGTGTTCCAAGAACAGCCAGGATTGCAGCTCCGGTTGGGGTTGTTGCTTCAAAATCGACTCCCCCCCTTTTTACAGGTATTCCCTTTAATATCTCTGCTGTTGCCGGCGCAGGAACAGGAAGCATACCGTGCTCGCATTTCACCAAACCGCCTCCGAGCTCCACTGCGGAAACATGCACCGCATCAGGATTTAAAGCGTTATAGCAAATAGCTGCTCCTACAATATCGATAATTGAATCGATAGCTCCGACTTCATGAAAATGGACTTTTTCAACCGGGATTCCATGAACCGAAGCTTCGGCTTCCGCAATTTTCATGAATATTTTTTTACTCAGCACTTTAGTTTTATTATCAAGTCCTGATTCATTAATAATCTTCTCAATATCAGCAAGATATCTGAATTCATGCTCATTTCGTGTCTGTTTCACAGTCACTTTTGTACCAGCGATTCCATGTCTTTGATCCTTTTTGGCAACCAGCTTCCATCCTTTGAGGTTTAATTTATTAAGATGATCAATCAGATATGTTTTATTAACACCCAGATCTAACATCGCACCAAGATTCATATCGCCGCTTATACCTGAAAAACAATCGTAGCAGAGGATTTTCATTTTATCGTCAATCGATTATATTAGAAACATATTAAAAAGAAAAATGTTAACTCCAATCAATAAAACATTTGTTTAACAAATTTTCAGATGCTAATATACTATTTACATTCTTTAGAGAATAATAAAAAAAAGTTGTATTTTTCGGCACTTTTCTCGATATTATTTGACAAAAGAGTTACAATAACCATGAAACGAAGAGATTTTCTTAAGAAATCCGCCGGAGCCGGACTTGCTGCCGGCGCAGCAATCAGTGTTGGAGGATATGAAAAACTGTGGGCATCCTCACCTTCAAATGTCAAATATGATATGGTTGCCGTTATGGGAGGAAATCCTGATGCAATGTTTGATCTTGGAATACAGGAACTTGGCGGGATGGGTACTTTTATTCAGAAAGGGCAGAAGGTCCTGGTTAAACCGAATATAGGATGGGATGTTATACCTGAACTGGCAGCAAACACAAATCCATTACTGCTTAAAAGGGTTATTTATCATTGTTTCAGAGCCGGAGCGAAAGAGGTATATGTATTTGACCACACCTGCGATAACTGGGTAAACTGTTATAAAAATTCAGGTCTTGAAAAAACTGCCAGGTCAGCTGGTGCAAAAGTTGTACCTGCCAATTCAGAGAATTACTATCAGCAGGTCGATATTCCGGGCGGAGTGAAGCTTAAAAGCGCAAAAGTGCATGAGCTGCTACTCGAAACGGATGTTTTTATTAACGTTCCTATTTTAAAAGACCATAACTCCACAAGAATGACATGCTGTCTCAAAAATATGATGGGTGTGGTATGGGACAGAGGTTTCTGGCATTCAAATAATCTTAATCAGTGTATTGCCGATTATGCCTTATTTGAAAAGAAACCAGTCCTGAATATCATTGATTGTTATAATGTTATGGTTAAAAATGGCCCCCAGGGAGTTTCGAAAGAAGATCTTGTGCAGATGAAATCGCAAATTATCACTACCGACTGGGTTGCTGGTGATGCAGCAGCAGCAAAAATGCTTGGCGTTGAGATTGAAAAAATCGAGTATATTCCGATGGCCCATAAGATGGGTTTGGGAAATATGAATCTGGATTCCCTCAATATTAAAAGAATTAAAATGTAATTTCTGATGAAGTCGCCGTTTCTCAGAAGATTCCGAATTTTGATTTCAGCACTGGTATTCATTTGTTTCTTCCTTGTCTTTGTTGATTTCAGGTATATTATTCCGGGTGATTATATAAACTACCTGCTCTATTTGCAATTTATACCTTCTGCAATGAAATTTTTTGATCTGAGAACTATTGCGGCAGGTGGCTTTATTATTATAATGATTCTTACATTGCTGACTGGTCGGACATACTGCTCATTTCTGTGCCCACTGGGCATCGGGCAGGATATTTTCAGCAGAATTGGGGGACGGATCAGGAGAAAATTCAGAAGATATGGTTTTAAGAAGCCATTCACAATAATCAGGTACTCGCTTCTTGCCGCCACACTAATTGTCACAATGGTTTGGGGAGTATATTTGCTTACACTGCTTGATCCATACAGTATTTTTGGAAGGTTCATGACCTATTTTGCCAAACCAGTAATCATTGTCATAAATAATTTTCTTGCAGGGATCCTCGGTAAATTTGATATTTTTACCTTAAGCCATATCACTGTCAAAGGATATCAGCTATTGGTATATTTGATACCTGCGTCGTTTTTTGTCCTTATAGGGATCCTTTCTTTAACAAAAGGCAGGCTTTATTGTAATATGATCTGTCCAGTCGGAACTCTTCTTGGCCTTCTTTCAAAAATTTCCCTCCTCAGAATTAAATTTGATAAAAGCGCCTGTACACGATGCGGAAGATGCGCAATTGGATGCAAATCTTCATGCATAGATTTTCTTCAGTATCATGTTGATGTCACCAGGTGCGTTGATTGTTTCAATTGTATCAACATCTGTCCCGATAAAGCTCTTTCGTATGGTTTGGTAAACCTGAAGAAAAAAGAACAAAAGACTGATGAAAGCAGACGTAAGTTTGTTGCCGGTTCTGTGTTACTGATGCTTGGTTTGCCACATCTGGTAAAAGGACAGGATAAAAAAGCTCCGGTACCTACTAAAGTCTCAACAGTTAAAGAAAACAAAACATCCCCGGTCTGTCCCCCCGGCGGAGTTTCAATTGCTGATTTAAATAAGGATTGCACGGCATGCTCCCTTTGCATTACAGCCTGTCCTAACGGTGTCCTGCAACCTGCATTGTTCCAGTATGGCATCGCAGGAATGATGCAACCGGTAATGGATTATCATAAGAGCTTCTGTACATATAATTGCACAGCCTGCACAGAAATTTGTCCGACATATGCCCTGCATCCGCTTGTTCTTGAAGCCAAGAAACTGACACAGCTCGGTAAGGCAAACTTCATTAAGGATAACTGCATTGTAAAAACAGAAAAGACAGCTTGTGGCGCATGTTCTGAGGCTTGTCCGACTAAAGCAGTTTATATGATACCTTATGAAGGAAATCTCGTCATTCCGGAAGTCAATAATGAAATATGCATTGGCTGCGGACATTGTGAATTTGCCTGTCCGACTACCCCATATAAAGCAATATTTGTTGACGGAAATCCTGTTCATCAGGTTGCTAAAAAACCTGAAAATGAGCAATCTGAAATAAAAACTCCGGTCGAATTCCCCTTTTAATACCAGGCACGTTTGTGTAATACCCGGAATAATCATGAAAACATGATATTTATTTGCTTTGAGTTCCGATAATCAGTTAATTTTGTTATTACATTGTATTTATTCCAATTATTCATGAAATGAAACCATCACATATTGAGCATATTGGTATTGCAGTCCGAAATCTTGAGGATGCAATAAGATTCTATGAAAAGATTTTTGATCTGAAGTGCTATAATATTGAAGAGGTGGCTGAACAAAAAGTCCGGACAGCATTCTTCAGAGTCGGTCAGACAAAGATTGAGTTACTCGAATCAACAGATCCCGAAGGCCCGGTAAGTAAATTCATAGAAAAAAAAGGAGAAGGAGTTCATCACATTGCCTTTGCTGTAAAAAAAATAGCAGAGCAGTTAAAACATGCTGAAAAACACGGGATTACCCTCATTGATTCTTCACCAAGAAAAGGTGCGGAGGGACTTGATATAGCTTTTCTTCATCCCAAATCAACTTCCGGGGTTCTGATTGAGATATGCGAGGATAAAAACATATGAAATTTTATCAATTCCTGATACGATGAAGAGAAGAATTGCCGCTGCAGGTAGCGCCGGGCCGAAGGTAAGATCAGATTGTGAAATTACCCTCGAACTTAAAAGTAAGGGTGGGATAGTTTTCGATCTGACATCGAAGGTGGAAGCACTTTATGGCAGATCAATAAAAGAGCTTTGTTATGAGATTCTGAAATCCTTTGATATCAGAAATGCTGATGTGAGAATAAATGATTCCGGAGCTCTTGCATTTGTGATTGCTGCCCGTCTCGAAGCGGCAATTAAAAAACTCATTAATTCTGACCTCGAATATCTCCCCGAATTCATTAAGGAAAACAGATATTCCACAACTGCCGGACGATTCAGGTTTTCGAGGCTTTATCTTCCGGGAAACACACCTGGTTTGATGATAAATGCTGGTCTTCATTCTGCAGACGCGATCATACTGGATCTGGAAGACTCAGTTTCCCCTGAAAAAAAGGATGAAGCACGAATACTTGTAAGAAATGCCCTGCGTCAGGTAAATTTCTATGGAGCTGAGAGGATGGTAAGGATAAATCAGGGGGATAGAGGTCTTATCGATCTGCATTTTGTAATACCTCATAATGTGAATCTTATACTGGTGCCAAAGTGTGAGAATCATGATCAGATAAAAATCATCGATAGTGAAATATCTGCAATAAGGAAGAAGGAAAGGATCAGGAACACTGTATTCCTGATGCCGATAATTGAAAGCGCGCTTGGCATAGAAAACTCATTTGATATTGCAAAAGCTTCAGAAAATGTTGTCGCTTTGGCGATAGGACTTGAAGATTATACAGCTGATCTCGGAGTTCCCAGGACCAGGGAAGGGATGGAGTCATTATATGCAAGAACAAGGCTTGTGGTTGCAGCCAAAGCAGCAGGTATCCAGCCTATTGATTCTGTATTCTCCGATGTAAGTGAAATGGAAGCTCTTAAACAATATGTTTTAGCATCCAGGGCTTTAGGATTTGAAGGAATGGGATGTATTCACCCACGGCAAATATCAGTAATTAACGAGGGATTTGCCCCTGATGCCCAGGAAATTGAAAAAGCAAAAAGGATCGTATGCGCATTTGAAGATGCAACACGAAATGGCCTTGGTGTTGTGGCACTTGGATCCAAAATGATTGATCCACCTGTTGTTAAAAGGGCTCAAAAGACAATAGAATTGGCTGTAAAGCTTGGCAAACTACCTCTTCAAATGAATAAGTAATACGTCAGATATATGGCTATTAAAACAGTAATAAATGCAGCAGGCAGGAGGGTCCCTCTAAAAATTAATGGTCAGTCTGCAGTGCCATTCAAAGGTGTCGGAAAGCATTGGCCGGAAGGTACAAAACATTCACCTCCGGTTCCAACATGTTCTGATTATCCATGTGACGGAAATAAGGTGGTCAGGTCGCTTGAAGAAGCATTACGTAAGTGTGGACTACGTAATGGAATGACTATTTCAACACATCACCATTTAAGGGATGGAGATCTGATAAGCAACAGGATATTTGAGCTGGCCTCTGCAATGGGAGTGAAGGACCTGGTTTGGTTTCCTTCAGCTTCATTTCCGTGCAACGATCCGGTAATCAATTACCTTGATGACGGCACTATTAACAGGATAGAGGGTAGTATGAACGGCCCGCTGGGAAGATATGTTTCAGAAGGTAAAATGAAAGGGACTGCAGTTCTCCGGTCACATGGCGGCAGGGTTCAGGCTATTCAGGACGGAGAAGTTAAAATTGATATCGCGGTTCTTGTTGCTCCCTCCGCAGATTCTTTTGGCAATGCTAGAGGTACCGGAGGGAGTTCGGCATGCGGAGTAATTGGTTACGCAAAAGCCGACAGCATGTATGCATCAAAAGTAATAGTAGTTACTGACAATCTCGTTGATTTTCCGTGCTTCCCTATGGAAATCGAAGGAAATTATGTTGACTATGTTGTTGTAGTCGATAAAATCGGGGTACCCGAAAAGATTGTTTCAGGAACTACCCAGGTTACAAAGAGTCCTGACAGGCTGCTGATTGCAGAGTTAACAGCATCATTTCTTGAAAAGTCCGGGATACTTAAAGATGGAGTAACCATCCAGGCCGGAGCTGGAGGTACTTCCCTGGCAATTGCTGTTTTTGTGCATGAGATCTTGAAGCAGAAGGATTGGAAAGCAAAATTCGGTTTTGGTGGAAGCACAAAGTATATGATTAATATGCTTGAAGAAGGTCAGATGAATTATATACTTGATGCGCAGGCATTTGACCTTGATGCTGTCAGATCAGTGGAAAAAAATCCAAATCATATACCTTACCCTGTATTTAATGCCTACAATTATCATTCAAAGGGTAACCTGACAAGCATGATGGATATTATGATCCTGGGGGCAACCGAGATTGACCTTAATTTTAACGGGAATGTTGTCACTCACTCTGACGGGTATCTGCTTCACGGTATTGGTGGCTGGCAGAATTGCCTTCATGCGCGTAATGTTATTATACCTGTTCCTCTTTTTCGTGACAGGATTCCTGTGATTGTTGACCAGGTGACTACTCTGTGCGGTCCGGGAGAACTTATAGATGTAATCATTACTGAAAGAGGGATAGCAATAAATCCTCTGCGGAAAGACCTTATTAAGAGTGTAAAGGGAAGCGGGCTTCCTGTAAGAACGATAAAAGAGCTTAAGGAAGAAGCAGAAAGAATCTGCGGCAAACCTCAAAAAGCAAGATTTGAAGAAGATATTGTAGCAGCTATCAAATGGGTTGACGGGACAGTTATTGATGTTGTGCGGAAAATAAAAACCGGCTAAATAATTGATATGGAAAAATATAAATGTGAAGTATGCGGATATATCTATGATCCCGTGGAAGGAGATCTTTCGGGAGGGATAGAACCAGGGATTCCATTCAGTGAGCTTCCTGATAATTATACCTGCCCTGTCTGTGGTGTAGGTAAGGAAGAGTTTACCAGGTGTGATTAACAGGATAAACTGGTTATCCTGACTTCAGGTATCTATTTCTGTTGAAGCGGAATGTTACTCAATACTTCTTTAAGCAAGTTCCAGAACATCTGGACTGTTTCTATTTCTATCTTCTCTTCAGGTGTATGAGGACCTCTGATTGTCGGTCCGAATGAAATCATATCAATTCCTTTGAATTTTTCATATATAAGACCACACTCAAGTCCTGCATGAATTGCCCTGACCAGCGGCTCATGTCCAAATAGCTTCTTATATGAATTACGTGTGATCTTCAATATTTCAGAATTCATATTTGGTCTCCAGCCCGGATAACCTTCTGAATGTACTACTTCGGCTCCTGCAAGCTTAAGACATGCTTCGACCATCGACGCCACATCATGTTTTGATGATTCAATTGAGCTTCTCTGTGTGGTGGCGATTTTAATTGTGCCATCTCCTCCGAATTTAACAGATGCCAGGTTGGTAGACGTTTCAACAAGGTCATCCATATCTTTCGACCATGCAATAGCCCCATGAGGACAGCATGTTAAAGAACTCAGCAGCTTTGACTGGTTTTCTTTATCCATGACATAATCTGGCAGATCAGTATCCCTGACTTTAATTTTCAAATCCTTTTCCAGATCACCATATTCTTCAAGAATAGTTGAATAAAAACTCTCTATGTAGTTCTTAATCTCTTCAGTGTCTGATTTTTCAACCGCAATTGCAGAAAAAGCTTCCCTCGGGATTGCATTTCTCAGGTTGCCACCGTTAAAATAGCTGACTGATATCTCAAAATGATTTGACAGATTCCACAATAGCCTGTTCATGATCTTTATGGAGTTTCCATACCCCTTGTGAATTTCATCACCGGAATGGCCTCCATGAAGACCGGTCAGAGAAATTTCAAGGGCGGAATGCTTCCTATCGGGTGGAGTGGCTCTATATTTCATAGTCCCAATAGTATCCATACCACCAGCACATCCGATGAACAGAATGCCTTCATCTTCTGAATCAAGATTGATAAGGATTTTCCCGGTAAAAAAGTCAGGTTTGAGGTTTACAGCACCAGTCATACCTGATTCTTCATCAACTGTAAAAAGACATTCTATTTTACCTTCTTTAAGATATTTGTCTGAGAGAACAGCCAATTGAGATGCAAGGCCAATACCATCATCTGCACCCAGGGTTGTTCCTTTTGCAGAAACCCAGCCGTTCTGAACAACAGGAATTATCGGATCAACTGACCAGTCGTGCGGATAATCGGCATTTTTTTCTCCGACCATATCCATATGACTCTGAAGAACCACGGTTTTTCTGTTCTTCATTCCGGGAGAGGGTGGCCTGGTAATCAAAATATTTCCAATCTTGTCTTCCTTTACCTCAAGATTATTTCTTACCGCAAAATCAAGAATATATTGTCTTATTCTGCCCTCGTTTTTAGACAACCGTGGTATTTTACAGATTTTTTCAAAATAATTCCAGATTGGAGCTGGATTTAATCCAGTAAAAGCGCTCATGTATTGTTAAATAAGACATAAAAATAGTGCTTTTCTCCAATATCTCTATTATTTTTTAAATATGGGGGGAGATATTTATCAAATCAAATTTTGATTATTTTTATAATGATAAACCTGAAAATATATGGCAAAACGGACAATTGTAACGCTTCCCGGTGATGGTATCGGAGTAATTGTGCTTGAACAGGCTGTCAGGGTGCTTAATGCTGCTGGATTTGATGCGGATTATCTGTATGGCGATATTGGCTGGGAATTCTGGAGGACAGAAGGCAATCCGCTTCCTCAACGGACCATCGATCTGATTGAAAAACACAAAATTGCGTTGTTCGGAGCCATAACCTCCAAGCCAGAAGATGAAGCAAAAGCAGAACTCAATCCTTCTCTGCGGGACAAAGGATATAAATATTCAAGTCCTATTGTAGGATTGAGGCAGCATTTTAATCTTGATATCTGTGTACGTCCATGCAAATCATATAAGGGCAATCCTCTTAATTTCATTCGAAGGGGTAGCGGAAATACAATAGAAGAACCACTTGTTGATGTTGTTATTTTCCGCCAGAATACAGAGTGTCTCTATTCAGGTGTTGAATGGACCAATCCACCTGAAAAAGTATATCAGGCTTTCCTTACTCATCCGAAATTCAGGAAAAACTTTGGTAATGTAGCAGTTGAAGATCTTTCAATATCAACACGGATTTTTACAAGGAAAGCTACCGCCAGGATCCTTATGGCAGGTTTTGAGCATGCACGAAAATACGGATACAGGTCAGTAACTGTCTGTGAGAAGCCAAATGTGATCAGAGAAACCTCAGGATTGATGTGGAAACTGGCTAAAGAGATCCAGAAAAGCTCCTTTCCTGAGATTAAACTCTTAAACACCAATATAGATGCCCAAATGATGTGGCTGACTAAAAATCCAGAGGATTATGGGGTTATTGTGGCCGGTAATATGTTTGGCGACATCGCTTCAGATGCTTTTGCCGGCCTTATAGGAGGTCTGGGATTTGCTTGCAGCGCACAATTTTCATCTGATGGAATTGCTGTCTTTGAACCGACACATGGTTCCGCTCCAAAATATGCTGGCTATGAAGTTTCTATTGTAAATCCGATTGCTATGATCGAATCTGCCTGTATGATGCTTGATTATATTGACGAAAAGAAAATCTGCTCTGATATCCGTAATGCAATAGCCCGGGTCATTGAAGAAGGCAAAGTCAGAACCTATGATATGATGAAAATGACCGGTAAGCCAGAAGTTCTCGGGAATGGGGCTTCCTCTACGGTTCAAATGACTGATGCAATAATAGAAAAGTTAAAAAACTAAAGGGAAATGACTGATCAGATAAAAAAATTATGGCCCGAGCTTGACTGGATCCGGGACAAATCGCTTCGTGAGAAAACGGCAAAAACATGGGAAATGGCACTAAAAAAAAGTGTTCTTACACCTGATGATCTTGAGCATATTCCGTTTACACTGCTTTGCGGGCCGAATCTTAAGGTGAGTTTTATGGCTCATAAAAGATGTGTAGTCCATGTTGCAAAGGCCAGTGGTGAAAAGATAAACGAATTTTTCGGAAACGATCTTCCCGTAAATATGGATGTTCTTGTTTCAGGTGCTATCCTGGCCGATGTAGGCAAGTTGCTCGAATATGTGCTTGATAAAGAGGGTAAGGCAGTTCAGGGGAAGTACGGGCAGTACCTCAGACACCCGTTTTCCGGAGTTTCTCTGGCAGAAGAATGCGGTGTTCCACCGGAAGTATGCCATATCATCGCAGCTCATGCCCAGGAAGGAGATCTCGTGAAAAGGACAACGGAGGCATTTATTGTTCATCATGCTGACTTCATGACGTTCCTCCCCTTTAAAAGCAGGCTGGTCTAGCTTAATCCAGATTTTTGGGCAACGGATTGAAACGAAGGGAATTCTAGCCGAGTTTCATCTTTTCGACTTCTTCTATGTTTCTTTCATTAGTAATTGCCTTAGCATCAGGAGTATACAGGTAATCAATAAGGTCCTGGTATTTATCCATTATTTTCCCTCTTACGATTTTCAATACCGAATTCATAAGGCCATTCTCTTCTGTAAATCCTTGTTCAAGAATACCCAGTGCGACCGGAAGCCATCGTTGCGGAAACATTTTCCCGTACTTGCCGCTGGTACGGTATTCATTAATCTCATTCTCGATAAGTGTCAGAATAACACGTTTTCCCTCATCTGAATCAGCAGTCAGGTTCTTTTCCTCAAGATACAGTTTCAGGGCATGCTGATCGGGTACAACAAGGGCTACCGTGTAAGGTTTCTGATTATTATAGAGCATGCACTGATCGATATATTTTGACTGTTCAGTGAAAGTTTCCTCAATACCTTCGGGACTGAACTTCTCTCCATCGTCAGCAATGAGCAGGCTTTTAAATCTGCCAAGGACGTACAGGTATCCATCTTCTGACATATAACCCATATCACCCGTGTGAAGCCAACCATCCTTTATCGTTTCTTTTGTAGCTGCTTCGTTTTTCCAGTAACCATGCATTACATTTCCTCCTTTGATCACAATCTCACCTTTTTCCCCGACAGGAAGTTCATGGTCATCTTCATCATATATTTTCAAATCCATATTATTTACCAGCGCACCAGAGGAACCTAGTTTATGCCTGTCTGCTGAATTGGTTGAGATAACAGGTGATGCTTCACTTAAACCATATCCCTGGTACATCGGGATTCCCAGTGCATAAAAGAATCTCTGCAATTCAATGTCGAGAAGAGCTCCGCCTCCTATAAAATAGTCAAGTTCGCCGCCGTAGGCTTCCCTTACTTTACTGAAAAGGATTTTATCATACAGTTTAAGCAGGGGCTCTTTCATCTTCTGCAAACCTCTACCTTTATTCCATCCTTCTTTGTTATATGAATAAGATATCTTTAGAGCATGATTGAAAAGTGCTTCTACCAGTTTACCTTTTTCCTTAATACCTTTTTCAATATTCTTCCTGAAATTTTTTGCAATTGCCGGAACACTCATCATCAGGTTTGGTTTAATCTCCTTTAGGCAGATAGGAAGATTCCTGAGAGTTTCCATAGGTGTTTTACCTGTTTTCACAGAGGCAATGCTGGCTCCCTTACCCATAAATGAATAGATGCCGCAGGTATGCCCGAATGAATGATCCCATGACAGAATCAGAAGTGTTTTATAAAAAGGAGGAATATCTATGAGACTGTAAGCCTGATAGACATTAGTCACATAGTTGCCATGTGTAAGTACAATACCTTTCGGATCGGCAGTAGTTCCGGATGTATAGCAGATATTGGCAAAATCAGAAGGAGTTATGCTTCTGCAGGTTTCCTCGAATTTTGTCATATTCTCTGAAGAATCAAGCCATTCTCTTCCAATCTTTCTTACTTCATTAAAATGGATTTCATTGGGAGCATATTCTTCCTGTGTGTCGAAATGAATAATCTTTTCAAGAGTTCTGCAATCGCTGATTACCTCTTTTAGCTTCTGATATTGTATTGATGATAACAAAATCATCCTTGATTCTGAATGATTTAGACGGAATTTTATCTCTTCAGGACTAAGCTTTGCCGACAACGGGACATTTACGGCACCTGTATATAAAACTCCAAGTTCCCCGATAACCCAGCTATTGCGACCTTCTGAAAGCAAACTTAACCTGTCGCCTTTTTTTATACCCATGGTGATCAGCCCTGCAGCAAATTCGTAAACCTGTTTTTTTGTTTCGCCATAAGTTGTACCTTCATATTTGTCCTGTGGTTTTTCCCACATATAGACATTGTTACTGAACTTCTCAACACTTTCTTCAAAGAATTGGATTAACGATTTCATGTATTCAGTTTTTAGGTGATTATTAATTTGACAAGACTAATATACAAAATCCACAATATATCAAATCCGGGTTAACTATAATATTATCATTTGGTTTGGTTTTCAATATTTTGTATCTTTGATTGGCAGCCTTATATAAAATATTGAAAACCACATGAATATATGCATTATCCAATCATCAGTTTACAATGGAAGGATTCATATTTGCCAGTTGGGATCAATACCTTTAAGAATGATTAAATCTTGTTATTAAATTTAAAATATTTATTATGAGACATTTATCAGTCGTTATTTTAATAGCATTTCTGACAGTTCTTCCTTCCTGTAACTTTATCAGGGAGAAAGGCTGGTTTAATAAAAAAGAAAGAACACTTGCTGCATTGAAAGCTCAGCAGGAAAGTATCCGTGTTGCCGATTCGGTAAGAAAAGCACAGGAAAGGCTGGTTGCTATTGAGAATGCACGGCTTGATTCTATTAGGCTTGCTGATGAAGCACGGTTAACTCTTGCATCAAGATATAATATAATTATTGGCAGTTTTATTACACCTGAATATGCAAGGGCATGGGCAGAGGAGTACCGTAAACAGGGATATGATGCGAAGATATTTAAAATGGAAGGCAGCAGGTTTGAGCTTGTATCAGCAGAATCGCATGAAAGTTTCAGGAAAGCTGTTAACCGGTTAAATCAGTTTCAGGATACTGTCCAGATTGATGCCTGGATGTACATAAAAAGGTAATTATCGTAATTTTCTGAAGATTATTTCTTCCCGGTCGGGCCCGACTGAGACCATGGTAACCGGAACACCTGTCTGTTTTTCAACAAATTCGACATATAACTTAAGTGCTGCAGGCAGCTTATCAAATTCCCTGATTCCTGAAATTTTTTCTTCCCATCCTGGTATTTCTGTATAAACCGGTTCTATAATTGAATCGTTACTGAATGGAATCTCAGTACACTCCTTTCCGTCAATTTTATATGAAGTACATACTTTTATGGTATTAAATCCTGACAGGACATCTGCTTTTGTCATAAAGAGTTTTGTTGCGCCATTGATCATTATTGCATATTTCAGTGCGGGAAGATCGAGCCATCCGCATCTGCGTGGGCGTCCGGTTGTCGACCCGAATTCATAACCAATCTCTCTTAACCTGTCACCGGTCTTGTCATTCAACTCTGTAGGGAATGGGCCGCTGCCTACCCTTGTGCAGTATGCTTTAAAGATCCCGAATACATCACCGACTTTTCTGGGAGAGATACCTAAGCCTGTACAGGCACCGGCACTAATAGTATTAGAAGAAGTTACAAAAGGATATGAACCAAAATCCACATCAAGCATAGTCCCCTGGGCACCTTCCGCCAGTAACTTCTTACCCTGTGAAGTAAGCTCATTTACCAGATATTCGGTATTGACTATACGGAAATTCTTCAGCATCTCTATCCCTTCGAACCAGCCTGATTCATACTCTTCCAGATTAAAACTGAAATTGTAATTTTTGAGAATTGCCAGGTGGATTTTAAGATGTGCATCATATAGCTCTTTGAAATCATCACGGAGTATTTCAGCTATTCTTAATCCATTACGACCTGCTTTATCGGTATAGGCAGGTCCAATCCCTTTTAGTGTGGATCCGATTTTAGTGAACCCTTTCTGGTATTCGTATGCAGCATCAAGTATCCTGTGGGTTGGCAGAATAAGATTTGCCCTGGACGATATAATAAGCCTTTTTGAAAGTTCACCGACGGGTGGTCCAAGAGTTTCAATTTCCTGCTTAAAAACAGCCGGGTCGATCACCACTCCGTTTCCAATTATATTCAGTTTTTCAGGATGAAATATTCCCGACGGGATCAGGTGCAGGATATGTTTGATATTATTGAATTTAAGTGAGTGTCCTGCATTCGGACCTCCCTGGAACCGTGCTATGATATCATAATCCGGACTAATTGCGTCAACTATTTTCCCTTTACCCTCATCGCCCCACTGAAGGCCTAACAGTATGTCAATGTTCATATTAGAATTATGTCAGAGTTTCAAAAAACAGAGTCCAAGTTACAAAAAAAAATGGCTGAAAACTGCGCTTATTAATTATTGTTAATAAATGGCGAAAAGAAACTCTCCTCATAATAATCTCAAAATCATTTGATAATTAAGCGAACAATTAATAACTTTATAGGTTATATAAATTAAAAGTTTTAATAATAACTGATAGTTATGAAAAAATTCTTTGTTTTAATGATGCTGGGATTTATTATGTTGAATATTTCAACACCCATTAAAGCCCAGGAAGAAAAAGATTATAAATTTGCAATCAAAACCAATCCTTTAGCAGCACTCGGGGGGCCATTCTGGCTAATAGTTGTACCGTTGACTGGTGAATATAAGGCCATTTTCGAAATAGCTGTCGCAAAAAAATCCTCTATTCAGGTCGGTGTAGGATACATCGGACCAAGTGTATTACTTAACCTTGATGACCTAACCGGCGATGGCGGTGTAATCACCGGATTAAAAACTAGCGGTTTGAGAATTCAGGGTATGTATAAACAGTATATCAGCCGCGATTTAAATGCTCCGGAGGGATTTTATATTGGTCCACATGTTTCTTATGCCAGGGCTACCATTAAGAGCAAAGATGACGAAGCCAACAAAGTTGAACCTGTCAAGCTGAATATCAATGCAATAATCGGGTACCAGCTGATTACTTCCGGCGGCTTTACGCTGGATATCTATACCGGAATGGGTTTTGTTTCACGCAAGTGGAATATCTCAGGCACTGATTTTGATGAGACAAATTTCAAAGACAGAGCAAGTGTAGCAATACCTTTTGGAGTTTCATTTGGTTACGCTTTCTGATTTTAAGAGATATTAAATAAAAAGCTGCCCCAGACCGGCAGCTTTTTTAATTTGAAAAAAAACAGGATTTATTTTTTATCCGGTACTGTTAATTTACCATAAATATAAAGTGAATGATACGTTGGAGTGAAGTTATTCAGTTCACTGGATGTCTTTATTATTTCATCGATCCTTGGATCACAGAATTCAATAACTTTACCTGACTCAATATCAATAAGATGATCGTGTTGACCACATTGATAAGCTCTCTCAAACTGTGCAATATTTTTGCCGAACTGATGCTTGATAACCAGGTTGCAGTCGAGAAGCAGTTCAATCGTATTGTATAATGTTGCCCTGCTTACCCTGTAGTTTTTATTCTTCATAAATATGTAGAGAGACTCAATATCGAAATGTCCCGGACGTGAATAAATCTCATCAAGAATAGCGTAACGTTCGGGTGTCTTCCTGTGGCCTTTTTTTTCAAGATATTCAGTAAATATCTTCTTTACTGTCAGTTTTGTATCATCACTAATCATATCTGGTCTAATTTAAAATAATAGCAAAAGTATGTAATTTTTGTTAAAATCACCAGATAGTAATTATTGTATTTATTATTTCGAGAAATCCTCAACCCTCTTGACATTCTCAATGCCCTTGATATTTGATATTTTCAATATCAGGTTATTAAGGTCTTGGGTATGGTGAACATAAATGTCGATGGTTCCTTCAAATATTCCGTTCTGAACCGAAATATTGATATTGGTCATATTGACTTTCAGTTCCGACGAAATGATATTTGTGATATCGTTTACAAGTCCGATCCTGTCTATTCCCGACATATTTATCCTTGCAAGAAATGAAACCAGCTTATGTATCGCCCATTTAACGGCAATAATCCTGTTGCCCTCGTTTGACATAAGTCTTATTGCGACCGGGCATTTTGGTTTATGAATTATTATCGGACCGTCAGGAGAACGGTATCCGGTGACCTCATCACCTGGAATAGGATTGCAGCAGGCTGCTATTTCATAAGATTGTTCTGCATTTTCGACATTTTCCCTGAGGAGGAACGGAATATTTGTATCAATTTTCTCCTGGACAATTTCAGTTTCAATAGTTCCTTTCTTTGACCCGATAAGTTTAAAATCCCAGTATTTAATAAGGCTTTTTGATGTGTTCTTACGGACTATTTTTTTCAGGTTATCGAGGTTTATTGTTCCGAGTTCAATGCCTGAATAAAGTTCATCTTTATTAAGAACATCATAAGCAAGCAGGAGTTTTTTCAGAATTTCGGCATTGGGTGTTACTCCAAGTTCATTCAGCTTATTTTCAAGAATTTCCATCCCTTTCTGTACCCGGTTAGTAGTTTCAGTTTTCAAAGCATATTTGATAGCTTCCTTAGCCTTTGATGTTCTGACAAATGAGAGCCATTCCTTTTCAGGTTTAGCTATATCGGAAGTAATTATTTCCACCTGATCGCCGCTCATCAGAACAGCGTTAAGCGGGTTGAGCTTATAATTTATTTTAGCACCAATTGCTTTGTTACCTATTTCGGTGTGTATCTCATATGCAAAATCGAGAGATGAAGCCCCCTTTGGAAGACTTACGAGTGTCCCTTTTGGAGTAAAGACCATAATTTCCGAAGAAAAGAGATTCATTTTGAATTCATCCAGGAATTCAATCGGATCTTCAAGAGGATTTTCCAGCATCTGCCGGATTTTTTTTATCCATTTATCGAGTTCACTCTCCTGAGACTCATCCCCTTTGTATTTCCAATGTGCTGCATAGCCTCTTTCAGCTATTTCATCCATCCTTTTGCTTCTAATCTGCACCTCGACCCATTTCCCTTCAGGCCCCATGACTGTAACATGCAAAGCTTCATAACCATTTGGTTTTGGTCTGCTTACCCAGTCGCGAAGCCTGTCTGGTTTGGGAAGGTAGGAATCCGTAATAACGGAATAGATATTCCAGCACTGTGTTTTTTCAGGAATGCCTGGAGCCGGCTCAAACACTATCCTCACAGCCAGAACATCATAGATTTCCTCAAACGGCACGTTTTTCGATGACATCTTTTTCCAGATAGAAAAGATGGATTTAGGTCGTCCGCTGATATCAAATTGCAATCCCGCCTGTGTGAGTTTATCAATTATAGAAAGGGAGAATTTATTTATAAGAGTGTAGAACTTTTTCTCACTATGCTTCAGTTTTGAAGCTATTTCATCGTAAATCAGGGGTTGGCGAAATTTGAAACTCAGATCTTCCAGTTCGCTTTTAATTGCATACAATCCAAGACGGTGAGCCAGTGGTGCATACAGGAAAATAGTCTCTCCTGCTATTTTCATTCTCTTATGCTCAGGCATCGAATCGAGAGTCCTCATATTATGAAGCCTGTCAGCAATTTTTATAAGTATCACCCTCAGGTCGTCAGAAATGGTAAGCAACATTTTCCTGAAATTCTCTGCCTGCATGGAAGATGAGGTACCTTTATTGTAAGTACCTGATATTTTTGTCAATCCGTCAATCAGTGAAGCAATCTTTGGACCGAATTCCCTTTCAACATTTTCAAGAGCATAATCGGTATCCTCGACCACATCGTGAAGCAGTGCAACTGTAATTGATTTAGCTCCAAGGCCGATCTCCTGGTTAACTATTTTTGCAACTGAAATGGGATGAATGATGTAAGGCGTACCGTCTTTCCGGCGCATGTTCCAGTGAGCTTCGTTGGCTATCCTGAATGCTTTATCTATCTGCTCCCTGTCACCTGGCTTATTACATCTGAGAAGATTGCTTATCAGAGAATCATATTCGGTCTGAATATGTTTTATATCTTCTTCATCAAAAATATCCTTAGTCCCCATAAATATTTACAGCACATTTCTGTGCAGAATACAAATATAACTTTATTCCCTTTAAGTTAGTGCAGCTGATCATGGTTTGTAACCTTGTATATATCAGCGGTTAAATATTATTGTTACTGTCCCTGTTCTTGAAATATTTTTACCTGAAGGTGTGGTCACATTCATATACCATAAATATACTCCTTCAGGCAGTTGATTCCCGTTATTTGTGCCATCCCATTCTGTATTGCTGTCTATAGTCTCAAATATGGTTCTTCTCAGTAAATCGGTGATAATCAGCTTATAATCCGTAGGGGTAAAGGATAGAACCGGTTTGAAGAAATCATTAATAAGATTATTGTCAGGAGTAAATATATTTGGAACAGTTATAGTTTCTGTCGCAGCTGTACAAACCTGGGATGATTGACTTTCTCCGTCTATATTGTAAGGATTTGATGCCTCAAATGCTTTAATCAGGAAACAGACCTCCCTTCCGGAAACTTCATACATGAGATCAGCATAACTGAAAGTGACACTTGTGTCTCCGGGGGGAATTGATAATCTCTCCTCGAAAGAACTGCCGGTATTCACGTATAATTTATAAGAACTGATAGAACCCATCCATTCTTTATATGGATTCCAGATTAAATTAATATCGTTTTCACTGCGTTGCATGGAAAGAACGATATTTGAAGCTATGTTTGAGTAGATTATGGGTTTATTACAGTTATTAACGGCAGATAGCCTGTAATAATGGATCTTACTGATATCCGGCTTGACATCAGAATATAGAACTGAACCCGTAATGTCATTAAACTGAGCAACCTGCTGGAAAAGCCCCGACAGTCCTGTTTTTCGCTCAAGACTGAAAGATGTAACCTCTGATGAGGGATCTATTGAGAATGATAATAATATATTCTTATCAGGCGTGACTTTACTGTAATCTGCATTAATCCATTGCGGGGGCCTTTGCATTTTTGTCAGCAAACAGGTTTTATTTGATCCGGAAATATAACCACCTGCCAGGTTGGCTCTGACAATAAAACAATACTGAACATCTATAGTAAAATCTTCAAGTGTCAGATTTTTCTTTTCCGAAGAAACCTCTCCTGCTTCTGTAAAATTTGTGCCATTAGTTGAAAACAGTATTGTATAGCTGAGAACTACTCTGGGAAAAGAGGAATAGCTATTCCATGTTATATCTATTTTCTTGCCGCAGGTGTCAATTTCAGCATTTATAAATATTGTATGTAATGCATTTGAAAGCGGGCTTATGTTGCCTGAACTATCCAGGGCTGCCACAACAAACGATTCGCTGAAGTAGGATGATCCTGATCCGTAGCGGATATAGGTTGTAATATTTGGATTAAAAAGGGTGTCAAGAGCATAACCTTCCCCGTTTATAAAAGAATATACAACATAGCCTGACACATCAGATGAAGGGCTTAAAGACCATGAGAGTTCAGAATTGCCTGTTTCCTGATTAACAGTTACCAGATTAAGTACAGGTGAAACGGGTGGGTCCTGATCTGTCTGACCATATACAGGTAAAGAAAGCGCTATCTGAAGAGCGGAGATTATATGAATGAATTTTAATCTCATTGTCAGCCTGCTGTTATCTCATACAGTTCATCAATATTATAATACGTTCTTGCCAGTGCAGTTATTTCATCAGGATCAATAGTTTTTATTTTATCTGCAAACCTGTAATAATATGAGTTATCGAGATCAAACTCCCATGCGGATTTAAAACTTTCAGCAATCGCAAATGGTCCGTCAAACATCCTGACCATTTCACCAAGCATATAGTTTCTTACTATCTCAAGCTCAGCTTTTTCGACTGGCTTAGTCTGCAGTAATCTTATTTCATTATATATTTCGTCAATGGTTTTTTGAGTATTTTTTTTACTCACTTCTGTTGAAATCACTTTGAAGCCGCTGAGGTCGAGTGAAGAGACCATCGAGCTTATTCCATAAGTAAATCCTTTTTCTTCCCTGATATTTTTCATCAGGCGTGAGCTGAAATACCCGCCGAGAATAACGTCGAGGATTTTTAAACCGGGATAGTCCGGATGCCGTTTATTAATTGTAGGGGAACCTATCCTTATTGCTGCCTGTAATGCTCCACGTTTATTCAAATGAACTTTTTTTCTGGTCTGCTTTTTAAGCATATTTACGGAATCCTCAATATAAATCCTGTTAAAATTGATATCACCAAAAAAAGAATTAAGAAGACTGGTTGTCCTTTTAAGAATTTTTCCCGAAATAATAACAGCCATGTTCTCAGGAGAATAGTATTTTGAATGAAAATCCATGAGAAGAGCAGAATTCATGTTCTCAAAATCGTCCGGTATTACTTTTCGGCCATAAGGATGCCGTTTCCCGAAAATTGATTCAAAAAACTGATCCGTTGCGAGATTATGCACTTTGTCCGAGTTTACGAGATACCAGCTAAGACGCTTTTTCATAAGTGCTTTAAGCTCAGTTGCAGGAAAGAGAGGACGGAATAAAATTTCCTTTACAAGTTCAAGGACTTTTTCAATATGCTTATTAATAATAATAATGACAATCCCGGCACGGTCCTTCTCCGCTGAAAGATTGTAAAATGCTCCGTAGTAATCAAGCAGTCTGTTAAGTTTTGCAGAGCTAAAACTCTCTGAACCTTCTGTCAGCATCATATTTGTTGTCGAAGCAAGAAGTGGCAGATCTTCCCTGGCATTTCCTGCCCTGAAAATAAATTCGATCCTCACTAAATCCTCAATACCTGCATCAATAAGATATACAGGAACTCTATTTTTCAGGAGGAATAGCTTTGTCTCCGGAATCTTCCCGAACTCAACCGGAAGGATTGGAGGTTGGGATCTGTAACCGCTGTTCATTTTTGCCCTTGTCTTGTCGATTTATAATAAAGAGTACTGCAATTTCTTTCAGTCAAATACTTACAGGAAACTTCAGCAACCATTTTCTTATCTGTCTTTCTGAATTCATCAACTTCATGATTAATTAAATCGGGATCTCCCATTAGTTCATAAAAGGAGAGATTCATTGCTTTATTAAGAATACTTGAGTTACACAGAATGGTGGAAGATTCAAATTTGTTCTTTACTTTTTCCATTTCATTTTCAGATGGATACTTTTCTTTCAGATCTCTGATCAGTTTATTTACTGATTCATCAGCGTATTGAATATCAATGTCTTTCATTAACTTGCCATGAAGAATAATCATTCCCGGATCAATATCTGAGGTAATATAAGCATTGATTTCGCTGAACATTTTCTTCTCCCTTACAAGTTTTGTATAGAGCCTTCCTGATTCCCCTCCGGCCAGGAGATCGGTAATAAGATCGAGGGCATAAAAATCTTCACTTTTCCGGGATCCGATATGCCATGCTTTATAAAGTGCTGTTGCAGCAACATCTCTGTCTGCGATAAGCCTTCTTTCTTCAGTCTGAACAGGTTCTGAAGGAAGCTTCCTGCTTTTTACTTGTCTTTTTTCAAGTGGCCCGAACCATTTGTGCGCCAGCATGAAGGCTCGATCAGGAGTTATATTGCCCGTTAAAGTCAAAACTGCATTGTTGGGTGCATAATGTGAAAAGAAGAAATCTTTTACCTCATTAAGGTTAACATTTGCTATATGGGATATATCCCGTCCGATTGTCGACCACCTGTATGGATGAACCTTATACACCAGTGGCCTTAACAATAGCATGGCATCACCATAAGGCTGATTCAGGTAACGCTGGTAGTACTCTTCAGTTACAACATTCTTTTGAGTTTCAAGGTTTTTATGTGAAAAGTCAAGCCCCGACATCCGGTCTGACTCAAGCCAGAATCCTGTTTCAATATTTGTCTCAGGAACTGTAAGATAGTAATCAGTTATATCTGCATTGGTAAATGCATTGTTTTCACCTCCGGCAAGCTGAAGTGGTTTATCAAAATCAGGAATATTGGCTGATCCTCCAAACATAAGATGCTCAAAAAGATGAGCAAGTCCTGTCGAGTCAGGATTTTCATCCCTTGACCCTACATCATATAGAATATTCATGGCCACGATCGGAGATGATTTATCTTCGTGAACCAGAACCTTTAGATCGTTTTCAAGACAGAATCTGTAATATTTTATCATTTATCAAAAGGACATTTTTCTTCGTGATTGGCTGTTTTTATTAAAGAGAATTAGGTACAGACAAACTTAAATAAAAAACAATGAAGCTATAGTAATGTTTTTATATTTGCATAATTATGTTGAAAAATAGGTTTTTCAGAAAGATTTTCCATCCGCGCGTAGAAGATATAGATCAGGTTAAGCTGGTATACATACTGAGCCTGATTGTAGGTTTTTTGAGCGCTCTGGCTGCTGCAATACTCAAGAATACAATACATTATACACATCAGGTTCTGACAGAGGGTATAACAAGGGAATCGGGAGGCTACCTTTTGCTTGTTTATCCGGTAATAGGAATGCTGCTTACTTTATTATTTGTAAAATACATTGTACGTGATAATATCGGACATGGAATCAGTCGCATTCTGCATGCCATTTCAAGAAGAAAAAGTTATCTGAAAGCTCACAACACATGGACATCAATTGTAGCAAGTACACTTACAATAGGCTTTGGCGGATCAGTCGGAGCAGAAGCCCCAATTGTTCTTACAGGATCCTCAATTGGATCTTCAATAGGCAGATTCTTCAAGCTTAATTACAAGAGCGTTACCCTTCTTATCGGATGCGGTGCGGCAGGGGCAGTGGCAGGAATTTTTAAAGCTCCTATCGCTGGAATTGTTTTTACACTCGAGATTTTAATGTTTGACCTTACCATCTCATCGATAGTACCACTTCTCATATCTTCCGTTACTGCGGCAACGGTAGCTTATTTTCTGATGGGAGAAAAGGTGCTTCTGACCTTTAACATTACAGAAGCATTTAACATGACAAATATTCCGTGGTACATACTGCTTGGCATACTTTCAGGACTGGTTTCGCTTTATTTTTCTAAAATGACACTGTTTCTTGAGAGTCAGTACGAAAGGATCAGGAATATTTTCCTGCGTCTTGTAACAGGTGGTGTAATTCTGGGAGGATTAATCTACCTTTTCCCGCCGTTCTATGGAGAAGGTTATGATACTGTAATGTCTCTTCTCAAAGGAGAGACAGATGCTGTTTTTGGAAACAGCATTCTCATTTCTGTATCCGGAAATTTTCTGACATTAACTTTATTCATGCTCGGGCTGGTTTTGCTTAAAGTTATTGCCAGCAGTTCAACAAACGGTGCAGGTGGTGTAGGCGGGATATTTGCACCAACATTGTTTATCGGAGGGGTAAACGGATACCTGGTTGCCAGTCTTTTAAACCGCTTCTTAAATGTAAATTTACCCGATAACAGATTTGTCCTGGTTGGTATGGCCGGTATGATGGCAGGGGTTATGCATGCACCACTTACCGCTATCTTCCTGATAGCAGAAATAACAGGAGGTTATGATCTTCTTATTCCGCTTATCATAACATCAACCGTTGCCTTTATCACGGTACGAAATTTCGAACGTCATTCAATATATCATATTGAACTGGCAAAAAGAGGTGAGCTTATCACACACGACAAGGACAAAGCCGTACTCACTATTATGGACTGGAAAAAGGAAATCGAGACCGATCTCCAGACTGTACAGGCAGATAATACTCTTGGCGATCTTGTGAAGATTATTTCCAGATCGAAACGAAACCTCTATCCTGTTGTTGATGAAAATAATATTCTTGAAGGTGTTGTATCGCTGGATGAGGTAAGAGAAATAATGTTCAATCATGATCTTTATGATAAAATCCTTATTAAAGACTTAATGACCCTTCCACCTTCCTATATTGATAAAAAGGAAAATATTGAGACGGTAATGGAGACTTTCAGGAAAACAGGAGCCTGGAATTTACCTGTTCTTGATGATGGTTACTATGTGGGTTTTATCTCAAAATCAAGAATTTACACGACTTACCGTGAATTATTGGTGCAGTTTTCAGAGGAATAGAAATTAATAATTATCACATTATGAAAAAAGATACTTTGGTATTTGATCTTATAGAAAAAGAACGCCAGCGTCAGCTGAATGGAATCGAGCTTATAGCTTCGGAAAACTTTGTAAGCCCTCAGGTTCTTGAGGCAATGGGATCGGTGATGACCAACAAATACGCTGAAGGATATCCTGGGAATCGCTATTATGGTGGTTGTGAGGTTGTTGATCAGACAGAGCAAATTGCTATCGACCGTCTGAAACAACTTTTCGACGCTGAATATGCAAATGTACAACCTCACGCGGGAGCACAGGCAAATATGGCTGTGTTTATGAGCGTACTTAAGCCCGGAGATACCTTTATGGGACTAAATCTGGCACATGGAGGTCATTTATCTCATGGCTCTCCGGTAAATTCTTCTGGTATTTTATATAAACCGATAGCTTATGGTGTAAAGGAAGAGACAGGGACTGTGGATTATGATATGATGGAGAAAATTGCTTTGAAGGAAAAACCAAAAATGATAATCGGAGGAGCATCAGCTTATTCGCGTGAATGGGACTATGAAAGAATGCGGAATATTGCGGATATGATCGGAGCAATTCTTATGATTGATATGGCTCATCCGGCAGGGCTGATTGCAGCCGGATTACTGAAAAATCCGCTGAAATATGCTCATATTGTAACTTCTACTACGCATAAAACACTCAGAGGTCCACGAGGAGGTATAATCCTGATGGGTAAAGACTTCGTTAACCCATGGGGTATTACAACAGCGAAAGGCGAGGTAAGGATGATGTCTTCTCTTCTCAACTCTGCTGTATTTCCGGGTGTTCAGGGCGGTCCACTTGAGCATGTAATTGCCTCAAAAGCAGTCTCTTTTGGTGAAGCACTGGATCCGAAATTCAAAGAATATCAGGAAAGGGTTAAAAAGAACGCATCTGTGATGGCAAAAGCTTTTATGGATAAAGGATATAAAGTTATTTCTGATGGTACCGATAACCATCTGATGTTGATTGACCTGAGAACCAGATTCCCTGAGATATCAGGTAAAAAAGTTGAAAACACACTTGTTCTTGCGAATATTACAGTTAACAAGAATATGGTACCATTTGATACACGTTCACCTTTCCTTACATCAGGTCTGAGGGTTGGTACGCCTGCTATTACGACAAGAGGACTGAAAAAAGAACATATGGGAGTAATTGTTGATCTTATTGATGAAGTCATTTCCAATATTGAAAATGAGACTGTTATAAAACATGTTGGTGAGAAGGTTATTAAAATGATGAAATCTTTTCCTCTCTTCTCGATGTAATAATAATTTACTTCAGCAGTTTTATATAAGTTATACATAAAAATATTTTGTCTAACTTTATACCTGCCGGACCTCAATAAAATTTAAAGATGAATAATCAGAAGCTTATTTATATTGTTGATGATGATCCGTTTATTAATATGCTTGTAGTTAAACGCTTTACTTCTGAAGAGTATACTCTTGAAGCTTTTGAAACGGGAGAGGATTGTCTGAAAGCAATAAACAAAAATCCTGACCTTGTTATCCTTGATTATTTATTCATTAAAGAGGACCAGAAGTATATGGATGGTATGCAGGTTTTCGACAAGATAAAGGAAATAAAACCTGACACCCCGGTTATCATGCTGTCAGGCCAGGACAAGGGAGAAATAGTACTAGAACTTGCAAGAAAAGGTATTAATGATTACATTATTAAAGACAATAATCTCATTAATAACCTTGATGTAGCAATTAAAGATCTGTTTGGGAGATAAGCCTGAAATCTATTTCAGAATAAAATTATAAGTTATTGTACCCTTCTGAATGGAAGGAGCATCGGGTTTTACCTCAAATTGTGCTTCCAGGGCAGCTTCCTTTGCAACTCTTAAGAGATATTCATCAAGCGTATTGGATCCCTTTATACCGGGGACTGCCTGTATAACTTTTCCGGATCTGTCGACGCTGACTTCCACAACCACCTTTCCCTCGCCCTGATAATCATACCTGGGTAAAGGAAGTTTCTGAAATCCGCGACCTGCGAGATCGTATGAAATACCCTTATCACCCAGTCCGCTGCCCTCTCCACGGTTTTTCGAATCGACCGATCCTGTTGGTGCACCCTGATTCCCCTGACCACCTGCAACACCTTCTCCCGTGGAAGTGGTTCCGGCATTTTTCGAAGCAGTCAAAGCATTTTTGGTCCTGTTCATTATATCTGCCTGTCGTTGCTGATCAGCTTCAATCTTCTCAAGGCGTTTCTTTTCAGCCTCCGGATCGACCTTTTTTACTTCAGGTGCCTCTTCATCATTCTGTGTAAGGAGGGGATCTTCTTCTGCTTTTATTGTTGCATCGGATGAAGGAGGAGGGGATGTTTCCTCCTGTACTGCAGGAGGAGAAGGTTCTATAAGCCCCAATCCTGTTTCATCAGTTCCGAAATTAATCAGGATTCCTTCCTCAAGTTCAGGAGGCGGAGGCACAGAGAATCCGACAACAATAAGTAAACCAAGTACAACGAGGTGGATTGCAGTTGTACCAACAATACCTTTCCTTCGTTCTGAAGGAAATTTGTGAAGATCGTTATTTGGGCGTGGTCGCAATTATTAATTTATAATTATTTTTCTGTGCAATATTCAAAACTTCCACAACGCTTTCAAAAGGAACAGTTTTGTCGGCATGTAAGGATATATATGTATCCGGGGAGTTTCCAAGTTTCTGTTTCAGGATTCCCTCGAGCTCTTCCATGGTAGCAACAGGTTGCTGTTCAACGTAATACTTCTGATCACGTGTTATTGAAACAGTTGTCAGTGGTTTGGCTGAAGTCTGGGTGCTTCCTTTAGGAAGAAGCAGTTTAAGCGCAGTGGGATGAACCAGCGTTGAAGTTAACATGAAGAATATAAGCAGATTAAATACCACATCAGTCATCCCGACCGCACTGAAGTTAACACTAATCTTATTTCTTTGTGAGATTGCCATCTTAACGTTCTGTTTTTACCGGTTCATTCAAAATATCCAAAAATTCAGTAAGGGTAGCTTCAAGATTAAAAACAACCTTCTCAACCTTGACTACGAGGGTATTATAAGCAAAATACCCGAGTATACCGACAATAAGTCCTGCGACTGTAGTAATAAGGGCAGTATAGATACCATCTGAAAGAAGTGATACTTCAATATTATTACCTGCCTGAGACATAGCGTAAAATGATTGTACCATCCCTATTACAGTTCCGAGGAATCCAAGCATAGGTTCAGCACCGGTTATTGTTGCCAGTGTAGGGAAGCTCTTTTCAAGCTTTGAGATTTCAAGCTTTCCGACATTTTCAATGGCTGTACTTATATCCTGCAAAGGTCTGCCTAACCTGCTGATGCCCTTTTCTATCATCCTTGCCGAAGGACTTTCCGTTGATCTGCATAATGCCAATGCTGCTTCCAGCTTGCCATCATGAATATAATCCTTTATCCTGTTCATGAAGTTCTGGTCTTCTTTTGTAGCTTTCCTTATTACATAATATCTTTCAATAAAAATATATACAGCCACGAATGATAAGAGTATTATAGGAATCATAACCCAGCCTCCTTTTATTGCCAGATCAAGAAGTGTTAGTTTCATCTCACTTGCTGTTTCAACAGGAACAGAACCCTGTTGCATTATGAACTGTAAAAATGCCATGTTTTTTCTATTAATTAGATTTTAAAATAATTTATCTCAACCTCTTTAAATGAATTCAGGTGCGAAGTTATTAATAAACGTATTGAACCTGTATTCTATTATACCGGATTAATAACATTACTAAATTATTTATTAACTTATACTTTTTGCTAAAAGGCTGAATGTCAGAGCAATCAATTTTCAGTAATCGTAGGATTATCTTCTTTCTTCATTTCAGATTTCTCCCTTTTCCTGAATAAATCTGAAAACTTGTCAAAATCCTGTTGAAAGAAAAAACCGAATCCCTGAGTATAATCTCCTTTAATTCCACTACCGGTATATAAACTATTGAACCTGTTAAATACCTTGAATCGTATTTTTTCAGCGATTTTGTATTCAATATCAACATCAGGAATCTGATAAGTATGATTTGCAGCACTTCCCTGGGCTCTTACATCGAAATTGCCGTTTATTGTTACTTTATCATTCAACAGCTGTGTTGAGAGTGCTACCTGAACTTCCTGGGAATTCGGATTATTATAACCTGGCCGGTAAACAAATCCTACATCAAAATCATTGCTGATTTGCGATAGCCAATTACTGAGCTGGTTTGAAAGCATTTCCGTGGTTGTAGTGGTAGGGGATGTTTTAAGGGAATACATAGATGAAACATCAGAATAAAATTGGTTCATTACCAGGAGGTAAAGGAACTGACGGCTTAATTCCTCTTCTGTGGTAATTGCGCTTTTAAGGATAGACCTTGTTTGTTCATCAGCCTGGGGCAGATCAATATTTAATCCAATTACAGGATTAAACAGCTTACCTGATAAATTAAGCTGACACTCGATTGGAATTCTTTCGTTCCCCGCTTCTCCAGGTAAAATTTCAGCTAGTGAGGTTTTCAGCTTATAAATAGCTTTCATATCAATCTCAGCATTATCAATATCTCCTCTGAAAGTTATTTTACCTCCATTTTCTACACTGAAGTGTTTATTAAAAATATTACCGAGAGTGAACAGGTAGTCACCATCCTCAATAATATAATCCCCTGAAATCCTGAGGTCACCATTTCTATCAAGATTAATATTCAGATTTCCTGATCCATGACCTTTTATTACGTCCCCTACTTTCGGGTCGAAAATAAGCTGTATTTCAGCCTCTGGTGTCACTTCAAGATCAAAGTTAATTTCCATCCCTGTCTCAGTTGCCGGAGCAGGGATTTCATTAACTGTACTTTCTTCTGTTTTTACTGTTGTATCGGGGTTTATAAATGTAATATAAGAATAATCCGACACAGTTTCGCTTGTGTTCAAAGGGATATAAATTTTGGTGTTCCTGCCTGTTTTTGCAGAAATATCGAACGAAAGCAAATCCAGTGTACTTTTGATTGTTGTGACTCCGGAGCCGTAAGCAGTTCCATAAAATAACTCATTGTCTTTTGGCTTTGTATTCAGTACCATGCATTCATTGATATTTATCATCAGGTCAGCGGTGAAATCCTTGAAATATTTATGATAAACCGATCCGTTGAGGTTCGCAATATTGCCTTTTTCATCTGTAAGCCTGATATTTTTAAACCTGATCTCATTTTTATCGAATCTTATTGAATCATTCAGTCTGTACTTTGTCTGCAGATAATCAATTTTCATGGATGCATTTTCAGCCAATAGGGCTCCCTTCAGAACAAGACCGCGGATCTCTCCCGACAGGTTCACTTTGCCGGTTGCTGAGCCGGTAATTCCGGAAGCAAATATATTGAGTAACGGATTAAGGGCATCAACAGGCAGCTTATCAGCACTGGCATTGAGATTAATCATTTTTGTTACCGGGTCATATGATCCGGCAATATCAATCATTTTCTTCCCTGCAAGATTATTGCCAGCATTGATGTTTGCGACTTTTTTCTTATTGTCCCATGCTGAAATAATTGAAAGATCACCCAATTCACTTTCGAGGATAGAAAAATTGTTAACCTTCACATCACTTTCAAGTAAAATATTTCTGTAAACATCAGTTAAAAAGAGATTGCCATTGAGCACTCCTTTCAGTGAAAGAGAAAACATGTCGGGATCATTATTCCTGTTTATTATGTAATTAAGAGGGGAGAGGTCTATTCCTTTAAATTCAAGATGCAACGTATCACCAGTATCTTCCGAAATATTACCATCAACAAGGTAATAACGCTCTTTACTGCTTATAAACAGATTGTTAATCTTTACTGAACTAGTGTCGAAAAGGACTGATGAATTACTGACCTTCCACAAATTATTCCGACTATAGATATTAGTGGAATCAATATTTATTGTGAGAATTGGATTACCTTTTCCGGAAGTATTTTGTAAAAAGTTTCCCCTGGCTATAAAATTGCCGCTATTAAGAATTTTGTCTTTATTATCCCAGTTAACTGTAAAAACAAATTTATCAGGTACTGTATTAAGGTTTACAGAAAAACCTTTAAGTTCAGATTGTCCCAGAAGGTTCAGGGAACTACTCTTCATATCAAAGGAAAATTCGGGTAAAATAACCTTTGCATCAACAGTAATGTCCTTAAGCATATTGTTCCCGAAACTAAATGTACCGGCCTTCCCTGAAATACTTATAATACTGTCCGGAAAAACAGCACCGTTTATTGCACTTTTTTCAGAAAGCAGAATTCCGGAGCGGAAGAAATTATTGATTTTGTCAGTATTCTTAAAGGCTATATTAAAAGTAAAGCTATTTTTTTTTGCTTCGTTTTCCTGTACAGGGACGGAAAACCTGGAAGGCATCAGGGAGGCCAGTATTGACTTAAATGACGTTCTTAATTGTGCGAAATTGTAATTCCCCCTGAGGTCGGCATCGACAAAATCGGTGCGAAGACTCATTGCAGGCAGGTCATTTTCAGTAAAAGTTCTTAACGACATATCGTAAAACTCAAGAATTTTACCGTATTTCCTGATACTGGAATTTAAGAGCTTTATTTCGCCGTCAAGATTATCAATGTTACTGCCTTTTATATTGGCTGTCATAAGCATTGAAAGATTTGAAGTAGTGTCGGTCTTGTCAAAATTGAGCTTGTTAAGATCAGCTTCTGCCAGATTCATTGTAAAATCAAATTCCGGCATTTCTTTACTGAAATTTAGCATCCCCAACAGATCCAGTTTTATATTTTCATCTGCTATTTTTATGCTTCCATCCCATGTCTTTTCCTTAAAGATACCACTCAATGCAATATTCCGGTACTTATAATTATTTATTTCAATACTGTCAATTCGACCTGTAAGATTCCCTGAGAAATTCTTAAGGGCATATGAATACCCGTCAATATCTGTCTTCATGCTGATGTTACCAAATAAATCGCTCCTGCCTGTAATTTTTCCAAGAGCTATACTGCTCCCTGTTATCAGTCCATTTATTCTGAACCCGCTTGTTTCTTCAGGTCTCAGCGAGATATCGGTACTTAACGTTCCAATGTCGGTTCTGATCTTTCCATATGTGACAAAATCAGTAGTAAATCCTGTGAAGCTGCCATCGAATGATATATTCCCGAGTTTGTACAGAATTTCAGGCCATTTAACAGGATTTTTGCCGGGAATTTTAATTTTTTCAATATCTTTTAAATTGATGTTCAGGTTATTGATGCCTAAGTAAATAAATGTATTGCCTATTTCCGGGAGTCCAGAAAAATCAAAATCACAATCAAGGTAGGTTTCGTCACTGTATGATAACTGGATATTCCGGCCTCTAAGTTCTGAAACTGTTCCGAAAACTCTCCCTGATAACCATGCCGACTCTTCAATTCCTTTTACTGGTGATACAAAATATTGCAGATCTGAGCTGCTCACCAGAGATTTATTAAGTACAAGATCAATTTTTATCTCTTTTATAAAATTTCTGAATGAAGCAGATGAATCAGCATGAAGTCCAAAATGTGAGATATTCAGGACGGTGCTGTCGCATAGTAATAAAGCTGAATTGAACAGGATATCGCTTTTTGTGATAATTACATCACTGCTCATTCTGTTCACTGCAAAACCGGATGATTCTCTGAAGCCAAGGTTGTAAATGCTGAAGGAGGTAGTATCTCTGTATACCTCAAATTCTTCCACGATCGCATTTAAATCATTAAGCCGCAGATTATTGAAATTGATCGGAGTGCTGCTCTTAATACCGGATTTATTTATAAGGGAAAATCTTGCATCGCTGAGTTCAATCTGATTTATTGAGAAATCGCTTTCTGTTTTCTTTAAGGTGTCTTCAGGTGTTCGGATCAGATCGAGATACCACGATAGATTCAGCACTCCGGAAGTATCAGTAATAAGAGCAACAAATGGTTTTATCATTATAACTTTGCCCAGAGAAACCTTCTTATTCTTAAAATTGATTCTTCTGATGCCGGCTGATAAGAACTGAGAATAGATCAGTGTATCATCATTTTTATCTTTTATGAGTATGTCATTTATATTCAGCTTATTAAAAAAGCTAAAATGAATCTTGCCAACAGATATTACGGATTGAAATTCTTCAGAAAAATGATTTGTGATTCTTTTAACAAGAAGAGTCTGCACTTCGGGAATCCTTAAAACAAAGGAGAGGATGGTCGGTATTGCAATTATGATCCCGATAACTATAATAAAATATTTGATTGATCTTTTAATACTTCTGAGCATTTAAAGAATAAAATCTTATAATATCCGTTTCAAAGTTCACCAATCTTCCAGGGTATAAAGATAATAAATACCCCTCTAAAAATATAAGAGTCTTAATTGTTTAGATCAAAGATTATGCCGTCATTTGATTTCAGTAACAACAGGGTATCATAATTTAATAATTCATTTATTCAAATAGATTCTTTGAAAGAATATCCATTTTTTGTTTTTACTTTCATTGATTTCAGTAATTACAACATCTTCCTTTTTATAACCTTTTGCCTGACAATACTGATTAATCCGCTCATAAGCCAGGGATTTCTGAACAGAGGGATCGGAAATAACATGGATAATATCTGTTTTATAAAATACAGAAAAAGAAATCCATCCAAACCAGGTTTTTATTTTTGTATCATAAAAAGAGCCTTCGCCATTATCATAACGGATTATTCTGAACTTTCTTTTTTTCATAACCTGTACCTGAATATTTTCATATTGCTAAGTTAAGAAATAAACAGGTTAAAAGTGCGCTATTTTTGTTGCCTGGAACAAAGGGTAAAGAGCTCGGAAATGATCCCGGTTCATCCTGTAATGCGTACGCAGAAATGCCAGGCGGCATAGTCTAATACTGGAGCAGGTAAATAATTAATTGCTGCAAGTGGCTATGAAAGAGCCGTATATGAATAATCCTGGGTGCAAACCAGGTGGCATGGTGCATTACGGGACCGGGTATTGCATCAACGTATTAAAAAACGTATCTTAATACGTTGAAAAATTTAAAGTCATGACACGCAGAAAAACAGATGAGAGTCACATACGAAGCCTGACAAAAGTATCCGGAGGCACAAGTTATGCAGTAACCATTCCCATGGAGTACATCCGGAAGCTGAAATGGAGAGCAAAACAAAAACTGGATGTAAGGCTTTATCAGGACCGGATCATTATCCGTGACTGGAAGTCCGGGTAGTTTTTTTTATTATTCAAGAATTCCTGACTGAAATGAGGAACCTCTGAATGATATTTTAAAAAAAGAATTGATGGCAGTTACCATATTAGCAATAGAGTCTTCCTGTGATGATACTTCTGTGGCGGTCATCAGGGATGGCTATATTCTTTCCAGTCTGACTGCCAGCCAGGATATTCATAAATCGTATGGAGGTGTTGTTCCGGAGCTTGCATCGAGGGCTCATCAGGCTAATATTGTACCGGTTACAGATCAGGCGATAAAAAGGGCAGGTATCAGGATCAGTGAGATTAATGCGGTTGCTTTTACCAGAGGTCCGGGCCTTCTTGGTTCTTTGCTGGTAGGTACTTCATTCGCAAAAGGTTTTGCACTTACCTGCAATATTCCTCTTATCGAAGTTAATCACCTTCAGGCTCATGCACTGGTTCACTTCATTAAGGAAAAAGGCAAAGAAATTAAAGTCCCTGGTTTCCCATTCTTATGTTTACTCGTTTCCGGAGGACATACAAGGATCATTCTTCTCAGGAGTCATCTTGAAATGGAAGTACTTGGGAACACTATTGATGACGCGGCAGGAGAAGCTTTTGATAAATGTGGTAAAATAATGGGATTTCCATATCCTGCCGGACCAATAATTGATAAGCTGGCATCAGCAGGTAATAAAAAAGCTTTTGTCTTTCCAAAACCTTCAGTAAGAGGTCTTGATTTCAGCTTCAGCGGATTAAAAACCAGTTTTCTTTATTTTCTCAGAGACAGGATAAAAGATGATCCTGATTTTATTGAAAAAAACGAATCTGATTTATGTGCCTCACTTCAGTATGTAATTGTCAGCATTTTAACCGGCAGACTGGTTAAGGCATCAATACAGACAGGAATTAATGAGGTTGGAATTGCCGGCGGTGTGTCAGCAAATTCAGAGCTGAGAAATGCTGTCAGGGCAGAAGCTGAAAAAAGATCCTGGAATCTCTTTATCCCGGAATTAAGCTATACCACTGATAATGCGGCTATGATAGGAATTACAGGATATTTTAAATATCTTAGAGGTGAATTTAGCGGTCAGGAAGTTGCGCCTCTTGCAAGGTTCTGATATAAACTGCCTGTTTATAAAAATGAAAAGTACAGATTTATCATTTCTTGTGGTTGGAGCAGGAGCAATCGGGGGAATAACTGCTGCAATCCTTAAGAAAAATGGCTTCAACGTCGAAATTGTTTGTAAGTATGGCGATTACGCCGATCTTATTTCCAGGCATGGCATTGAGGTGAAGGGTGTTTGTGGTGATTTCACGATTGTTATCCCGGCTTATTCCGCTATCACTGATGTAAAAGTTAAAAAAGACATAATCCTTCATGCCACAAAAGCAACAGATATGGTTGAAGCTGCTCAGACAATGAAGCCAGTTCTGAAACAGAATGGTTACGTCATTTCGATGCAGAACGGAATTTGTGAAGATGATCTTGGCGCAGTACTTGGAAAAGAAAGAGTGATTGGGTGTGTTACAGGATGGGGTGCAACGATGGAATCACCCGGTAAAATGGTTATGGCTTCTACCGGAGAATTTGTCCTCGGATATCTTGAACGGGAGCCGGATGAATTTCTCACTGAGGTTGGAGAAGTACTTTCATCTATAGTGCCTGTCAGAACAACTGATAATATCATGGGACACCTTTATTCAAAGCTTATAATTAATTCCTGTATAAACTCCCTGGGCGATATATGCGGATTGTATCTGGGGAAAATGCTTTCAATTTCCAAGGTGCGAAGGATATTCATTGAAATTATCAGGGAAGCTGTTGAAGTAGCTGATAAAATGAAAATCAGGATTGAAGTATTCGGAGGGAAAATGGATTTCAGAAAATTTGTTAAAGGCGATGATTTCTTTTCAAACCTGAGACGTCACCTGTTAATAATGATAATCGGGTACAAATACAGGAAGCTTAAATCTTCAAGTCTTCAGTCCCTTGAAGGAGGAAAACTGACTGAAGTTGATTACTTTAACGGATATATCGTGAGAAATGGACTGCATTATGGTGTTCCTGTACCTGTTAACTCTGAGATAATGAAGATGATACATGAGATTGAGTTAAAGAAAAGGGATATCTCAGTTAGTAATTTTGACGATCCTTCCTTTGACAGATTCAATACCTGAAAATTATTTTGTATTCTAAATTTAATTAAATTAGGGACAAATATTCTGGAATGAAGGAGTTGAAAATTTCACCGACCAAAACCTCGCCGGAGATTTTATTAAGTCCTGATGGCATTATTAGAATCAGGGGACGGTCTATCCATGAGAACGTGGCTGATTTTTTTGCCCCTATTGAGTTCTGGATAAATGCATATGTTGAAACTCCTGCTCCGGTTACCTGTGTTGATATGAACCTTGAATATTTCAACAGTGCAAGCGCAAAGGTGTTCATTCACCTTATGGAAAAGATAAAACATGTTTCTTTAAAGGATAAAAAATTCATCTTCAACTGGTACTACGAAGATGGTGATGAGGATATTCTTGAACGTGGAGAATATTTCTCATCTATTCTGGATGTCCCATTTAATTTTATTAAAGTCGGCTGACTATTTTAAAAGCCTGATCAATGTCCTTTATTAATGATTCCGGATCATCAAGTCCTATATAAAACCTGATCAGATTATTGGTATACCCTTCTTTGGTCCTTTCATCATCAAATGATATAGCCGGAAAAACCAGCGATTCGTGACCGCCCCATGATACACCAATAATGAATTTTCTGAGGCTGTTTACGAATAACTCAATCTTATCCCGGTCGGTGAACTTAAGCCTGACCGAAAAAAGCCCTGTTGGTTTGAGCATCTGTTTTACAGCCAGTTCGTACTGTGGATGCCGGGGCGACAGGGGATGTAGAACCTCCTGTATCAGATTATGATTTTCAAGATATTCAAGCACTTTTAAAGTTGTTGCCGAAATTCTGTCAATCCTTGCCTGAAGAGTTCTTAAACCTCTGAGGATCAGCCACGCGTTAAAGGGAGAGATGATACCTCCAAGTCCCAGGTATTCGTTATTGAAGATCCTTAAAATATTTTCTGATGAACCGCATACCATTCCGGCAACTACATCACTATGTCCTCCAAGATATTTACTAGCGGAATGCATAATTATGTCAACACCCAATGCTGCAGGTGATTGTTCTCTGTCTGGCGACCGTCAACAAAAGTAGTCTCGATTCCAAATCGCGGAAGGAACCTTGTAAGAAGTATATTAGTCCAGCTGTAATTGTTTCTTACGCAGACAATATGGTCACCTGAATTAACACATGAGATTATTGCTGATGAAATAGCTGCCATACCGCTCCCGAAAGCAAGTGCTTCATCGGTTTCTTCGAGTGCAGCAACTTTCCTGCAAAGTATATCAGTTGTCGGATTATTTCCCCTTGAATAAATATGTCTGTTCTTTTCATCCGCTATAGCATCCTTAAGCTCACTAACATTCCTGAAAGCAAAATTACTTGTCTGAAAAATCGGAGGAGTGATTGCGTTGAAATAATGCTCGCGATCTTCCCCAAGGTGATTGATTATATAAGAGATATCTTTCATATCAGAAGAAAATTATCTTGGTAAATTTGAATTTTTTCTTTTAAAAAACAAAAAAACCGGGACTCCAAGAAGCAGGAAGATAAATCCGATTCCCATATGTAAAGGCTTATTAATCATTATATTAAAGACAAACCATGTATTTATAACAATAAATATAATCGGAGTGACCGGGTATCCGAATGTTTTATATGGTCGTTCAACATGTTTTAACTTTTTTCTGAAGATAAAAATTCCTGCGGCAGCAAAAGTGAAAAATATCCATTCAACAGAAACAGTATAGGTAATCAGGTTTTCAAATGTTCCCCAGAACAGTAACAGCACAATTGCCCACACTGATTGTACCAAAATCGCATTGACCGGGGTCTTGAATTTCGGATGTATTTTAGCAATTCCTTTGAAAAATAATCCGTCGGAGGCCATGGCATAATAAATACGGGGAGCTGAAAGCGTATAAATGCCAATTGTACCAATAGTACTGATTGCAATAATCCCTGCAACGAGCATACCTCCGAATGGAATTACAGTGCTGACAGCCTCTGCAGCTACCTTCTGGGAAGTAACAATTGTTTCGACCGGAAGAAGCAGCATATAGCCGGTGTTCACCAGAAGATAAATCAACGTAACCACAATGGCACCTGTGATCATTGCAATGGGAACATTCCTTGCCGGATTTTTCGTTTCACCGGCCAGGAAGGAGGCATGCTGCCATCCGCCATAAGAAAACAAAACACCTGTCAGGGCAACTCCAAAGCTTGAAAGGCCTGCGGTTGAAAAGGCAGGGGCAGAAAAGCTTTTAAATGACAGTTCGCTGTCACCAAAAAGAATTCCGACCCCAATAATAATAAGTATACCTGCTAGTTTTAATCCTGTAAAAATATTTGAGAATATCTCCCCGAATTTAGCTCTGAAAATATTCAGCGTTGTAAGCAGGGAAATAGCAATTATGCTGGTTGCAATTTTCCAGGTTTCATTCATGGGAATGAAATAGCTGAGATAATAGGAAAAAGCCAGAGCCAGAACAGCGATGGAACCTGAGGTAATTATCAGCAGATATGCCCACCCGTACAAAAAACCAAACCATCCGCCATATGCTTCCCGCAGGAAGACATAGATACCACCTGCATGCGGAAAAAGAGATCCCAGTTCAGAAAAAGTAAGTGCGCCTGTCAATGTTATGATACCACCCAGAGCCCATACCAGGAGAATAAGTTTTGAAGAGGGGATCAGTCCTGCAATTTGTGAAGGAGTGACAAAAATACCCGAACCTATGCAGGAGCCAATTGCTACCATGATAAGCCCATACAGGGTCAGCTCTTTTGCCAGTTTCGTCATTGATTTTATGTTATGACAGTATCTGAATCATTCATCAATATGCCAGAATCTGTTCTTTTTCACGTCCCGAACCCCTGATCCAGATCTTATTCCGGTAGACTTCGACGAGTGCAAAGCTCCCTGTGTTTTCAGTCTCAACCATTCCTTTCATTGTGAGGAAATGTATCATATTGAAATTTCCATAGTTTCCTGCATGGTTATGTCCGTTAAACCATGCAATAATATTGTGGTATTTTTCAAGAAGAGGAAGGATCTCCCTGTAATTAAGCAGATTATGCATATTTACAGGAAATACCGGGAAATGGCAGACTATAAATACTTTTTCGTTTTCTGCACTTGCTTCATCCATCTGAGCCTTCAGCCATTCAAGCTGTTTAATACTCATGCCGCCGTTCCAGTCAATTGCATTGATGCTGCCTTCATTTTTGAGTGCTGCAATATAATCCTCTGCCTGTTTAACTGATGCTTTATTGCCTGAAGCGTATGTGCTCAGTTCATTCCCGTTAAGAACTATAAATCTGAAATTACTATAAACAAATGCATAATAGCCTTCTCTTGACCGCAGGTTTAATGGAAGCCTTTTTTTAAACCGTGTTTCGACCGAATAATCATGATTTCCTGTGCAATGATATATTTCAATACCGGAGGAATCAAGCATATCCATGACAGGTTTGTAAGAATTATAGTCCCTGTCAATAAGGTCTCCCAGGTTAATCACAAACTCAGCAGAATCTTTCTTTAGTGAAATCATCGCATCACTTAGTTTTGAAAGTGACGATCTGTAGAATCTGTTGCCTGCCGGATCACAGTCACAATACTGGACATCAGCTATTATTCCGAAAGAAAAAAGAGGTTTCTGGGTCTGGTTGACGGGCTGAGAATCTCCCTGTTTTGGAATATCAGGCATGGTAAGGATTATAAAGGCCGATAATGTGGCGATCAGGTATTTCATATCCATTCAGATCAGCTAAAGGTAATAAAAAAAGAGAATGGCTCAAAAGCTGAATGAACCACTCCGTTCCAACACTTCGGTCGGGCACACGTAAAAAGAGGCTGTATCAGGACAGCCTCTGGATAGGATTATAATGCTTTTTTATAAAGTAATATCTAATTTGCCAGGGGGTCAGCTACCATGCCCATGAAGATAATTGAATTGGTAGTTGTTTCCCTTATCAGGTAGATAAAAGGATGATCAAGCTTAACTACTAATGGAGGTGGGGGCATTGAAGTTGTTCCAACGTCCACAATTGTGACAGCAGCTGCTTCTGTTCCTTCCTCATTTGTTTCAATAAATGTCTGATGGGTTACATCATTGATCAGCAGGTCAAGATCAGAAATATTTGAAAAATCTGCATCATCGGTAAAAGCAATACCCATACCCATAGTTGTAAGGATATCTTTCAATTGTTTTTTAAATCCATATTTGAAACGTGGAAAATAAAGATTGGTTTCCCGTTCGGCCAGATGGCTTATCCAGGTTTGGAAGTTTGCTTCGGTAAACAAAGCAGCAATCCTGCAATTCCGTTCTGCTCATCAGGTAAAACGACATCCATTACATAGTTGCCCTGACCATACGGAAACTCGGCGAGAATAAAACCATCGCCGTCATACACTTCAAAGTCAGTTGTTTGCCTCATCATCGGGACATCAGAGGATGAACCTGAAGGTGAATAAAATGGCATTTGCTCAGTTTTGGTTTCATCAAACTGGGATTTCCATTTTCCTTTAAAGTAGATGGCATTGATTAATAACATAACGGTATTATCGTTAAGGCTTTCAACCATTTCCTTAATCAAACCATTTGTTTTTTCCTCGATCCATGCATTGATATCATCCGGCGCTGACGGATCATTAATGTCAAAAGATCCGGATTCAGCATCGTAGTAATTTTTCAGTATATCAATAAATGGTTGTTTGACGACAAAGTTATTTTCAGTCCAAACCGAGTTTGCAATCGATATGTTAATACGTTTATCGACTGAAAGAAGTGCTTCTGTAAGCTTTTTATACGAGTTGTTTATTGCTTCAGGTGTTATTCCTGCGACTCGTAAAGCTTTTAACATTGAATCGCGGGTTGCTCCGTCAGCACCATTAAGCGTCATTGAAAGTGCAACGGAAATACTGAGAGGGGAAACCATTACGTTCCCGCTTATTCCGGTTGTTTTCATCAACTCTCTAAAGAAATCAAATGCAAAAGAGTTCTCCGATTCGATCAAAGCAACCTGATCTGCAGTCAGATCTATCGGGACCGGATCTTCCGGAAGTATTTCATCAGGAGTTTTACTGCATTTCGAAAACAAGAGTGGAATGGCTATTAAAAAAACCAATACTGTTCTGAAAATATTGTTTTTCATAGTAATATCTTTTAGGGACAAACGAGATAGTTAGTCCGGATCACTTAATTTTAATCCAAAAACCATGCCATATTCCTAAGATTTCTTCTTATGCTTTCTTGAAGTATCTAAATATGCTTTCAGGTATATTAAGGAAACTGCGAAAAAGATCATTCCGGAAATTAACAGTAATATAAAAGCAAGCACATCCGGATTTTCGAAATCCGGAAGTGGATGTCTCAACCTGTACATATATCCGCTGATAGTATAAACGATTACAAGAATTGATATTATCAGACTATAAATTATTCTTGTAGCATCAAATATTCTGGTGGACCTGTAAAATTTAGTGTTTTTAAAACGGACATATGATGCCCGGGCATAAGCATTTGCACGCTGTTTTGATCTGTCCTGCCTGTATTTTCTCCAGTCTTCCATAGCCTGGCGATAAGCTTCCTCGTCACTGATTATCTTATCATGATTTGCCAGTAAAAATTCATATGCTTGTGTTGCCAGAATAAACATATCCTTGGCATCAGGGGAAGGATTAATATCAGGGTGATACATACGGGCCTTTTGCCTGTAAGCCTTTTTGATTTCTTCAATTGAAGAGTTTACAGGTAATCCCAGAATCTGATAATAATCCGATAAGGTCATCTTTTTCTGAATAACAAGAATATGACACAATTAACGAATTATTTTTCAGCTTTTAAGGTGAATCTTAACTTATTTAACGATTCCGGTAAATCCCATAAAAGCAAGGGCAAGTATTCCGGCGATGACAAGAGAGACCGGAACCCCTTTCATGCCTTTCGGTATATCAACAAGGTCAAGCTGTTCCCTTATCCCGGCAAGTATAATCAAAGCCAGGCCAAATCCTACTGCAGTAGACGCACCGAAAACGACGGCTTCCATCAGGTTATAGTTTTTCTTAATAACCAGGATGGCAACACCAAGAACTGCACAGTTAGTGGTTATTAAAGGAAGGAATATTCCCAACGCCTGGTAAAGAGGCTGACTTATTTTTTTAAGAATGATCTCTACCATCTGGACCAATGCAGCAATGACAAGGATAAATGTGATGGTCTGCATAAATGCAATACCCAGTTTATTCAGTACATAAATCTGAATGAGATAAGTGACAATTGTCGCGAGAACAATGACGAAAACAACAGCGGCTGCCATCCCCATCGCGGTATTTACCTTATTTGAAACACCAAGAAACGGACAGATTCCAAGAAACTGGGCAAGTACTACATTATTTATCAGAACAGCAGATATAATAATTAATATGTATTCCATTTCCGATTAAATTAAGTTTTTTTTATCCGGTTAATAAGTGCGATCAGATATCCCAATGCCATAAATGCTCCCGGGGCCAGAATAAAAACAAGTATCCCGTCGCCTCCGATGAATTTATATCCGAATATTGCTCCGCTGCCCACTATTTCGCGGAACGCTCCAAGTATCCCAAGTGCCATTGTAAAACCAAGTCCCATGCCCAGTCCGTCAAAAAATGAGGATAAAACTGAATTCTTACTGGCATATGCCTCAGCCCTGCCAAGGACAATGCAGTTAACAACTATCAGGGGGATGAATATTCCCAGTTTCTCATATAATTCCGGAACATAAGCCTGCATAACAAGATCCACTACTGTTACAAATGAAGCAATGATAACAATGAAAGCCGGTATCCTGACTTTATCAGGGATCATTTTTGAGAGTAATGAAATAACAACATTGGATCCGACCAGTACGAAAGTAGTGGCGATACCCATTCCCATTCCATTTAATGAGGAAGAGGTTGTTGCAAGGGTTGGGCAGGTACCAAGAACCAGGACAAGTATTGGATTTTCTTTAAAGAATCCTTTAGTGAAATTTTGCAGCTGATTCATTTCAGACCTCCTTTCTGTAAAGTATTGTATGCACGCTGAACCGCATCACAAAAAGCTCTGGAACTGATCGTAGCTGCGGTAATAGCATCAACAGGACCTCCATCTTTTTTTACCTTCAGGCTGAACTCACCGGGATTCTTATTGTTGAACTGATCCTTGAATCCGGGTTCTGCCATTTTTGTTCCTAGCCCCGGCGTTTCCTTCTGATCCAGAACAGTAATGTTTATTATTGTCCCGTCAGATTTAAAGCCTGCCATAAGACCTATATTGCCGCTGAATCCGTTTCTTGAGTAAGTGTTCACTGCATACCCGATTATCTCCCCGTCTTTTTTTGCGGGATAGATTTCCAGACTGTCTCCTTCTCCAGTAGGCAACCTGTACATTTCATTGTTCGGGTTATTGTTAAATTCCGGTACTACCTTCTGGATCGCTTCAAGTTTTTTATTTAGAACAGACAGGGCGATAGGTTCTTTTGTCAGCTCATAAACGAAGCCCAGACATGCTGATGCTACCAGCGATATTATTGTCAGTGACAGCACCATATTCCTGAATGTTGATTCGGTCTTAGCCATTTTTTACCTCCTCTCCAAATCTTTTAGGTTTGATATATGCATTCATAAGAGGTACGAATGCATTCATAATGAGGATGGCAAAAGATACACCCTCCGGATATGCTCCCCATACCCTTATTATTACTGTAAGTATACCGATACCGCAACCATAAATAATCATTGATTTCGGATTCATTGGCGAAGTAACATAATCAGTTGCCATAAAAATAGCTCCAAGCAGCACACCTCCCGCCAGTATATGAAACATTGGGTCTGCGTTCTTTTCCGGATTCAGTAACCACAGAATCAAGGTAAAAATCATGATACTTCCAATAATCGAAACAGGGATATGCCAGGTAATTATTTTTTTGATCAGGAGATAAGCGAATCCGATCAGCAGGGCAAAAGCTGCAACTTCTCCCATAGAGCCACCCATATTACCCAGGAACATTTGTGAGGGCGTTGGAATCTGGGTAACGAGCTGCGATAAAGATTCCCCGTTCTTTAATCCTTCTTTAATTATTGCAAGGGGTGTTGCTCCTGTGACTGCATCAGCATATCCTGTACTAAATCCTGCAGGAACAGGCCAGCTGGTCATCTGAACAGGAAATGATATAAGCATGAACACCCGTCCTACCAGTGCAGGATTGAATGGATTATTACCCAATCCCCCGAAGGTCATTTTTGCAATTGCAATTGATACAAAGCTACCTACGATGATAATGAATACCGGGATATTTGATGGCAGGTTAAATGCCAGAAGCATACCTGTTACAAGAGCTGATCCATCAGTAATGGTAACTGGTTTCCTGAATATGAATTTCTGGATGAGATATTCGAAGGCAAGGCAGGAAATGACAGATGTGGTTGTTACAATTATGGCACCATATCCAAAATAAAAAATTGATGTAAAAAGCGCAGGGAGGAGTGCCACCACAACTCCGAACATCAGCTTTTTTGTTGTCTCTTTTCCATGCGCATGAGGCGAGGGAGAGACATTTAGTATATTACTCATGTACAATATTATAAGGCTCGTTATTTCATATTCCGTTCACGCACCATCTTCATGACAGCAGTCTTTCCCAACCGGATATAATCAAGGAGGGGCCTGCCTGCCGGACATATATAACTACAGGAACCACATTCCATGCAGTCAGTAATCCTTTCGTGCTCTGCTTTTTCGAATAGTCCTTTTTCTGACAGAGTCATAAGCAGGTATGGTTCCAGATTAAGAGCACATGCTTCTATACATTTTCCACATCTTATACATCTGCTTATTTCCATCCTTTCGGACTCATCTTTTGGTAGAAGAATAACACCCGAGGTTCCCTTTACAACAGGAACGTCAGCATTATTAATAGCTTTCCCCATCAGAGGACCACCACTTACAATCTTTCCAGTATCTTCAGGCATTCCGCCGGCGGCTTCAATAAGCCAGCTGACAGGGGTTCCGATTCTTACAAGGTAATTACCCGGTCTTGAAAGAGATTTTCCTGTTATCGTAACAACTCTTTCGAACAAGGGTTTATTTTTCTGAACAGCCTCATAAACTGCATAAGCTGTACCGACATTATGAACGACAGTTCCTACATCCAGTGGAAGACGACCTGACGGTACTTCTCTGTTAATGAGGGCCTTAATAAGTTGTTTCTCAGCACCCTGGGGATATTTGACTTTAAGTGCATGAACTGTTACTCCAGAGAAAATCGTAGCAAGCTTTGTAAGGTGGTTTATTGCGTCAGTCTTATTATTTTCTATACCTATCAAGGCTTTGCCCACCTTCAGAGCTTTCATCAGTATGGTAACACCAGTAAGGATCTCTTCTCCTTTTTCCAGCATCAGACGATGGTCGGAAGTAAGGTATGGCTCACACTCAACTCCGTTTATTATCAAGACATCACATTTCTTACCTGCAGGTACCGTCAGCTTAACATGCGAAGGGAAAGTAGCACCTCCCAGCCCAACAATACCTGATTCAAGACATTTCTTTATAATCTCTTCGCCTGACAGTCTTACTTCGGTGATAATTTCACTATTTCTGTCTATTGTTTCGACCCACTCATCTCCTTCAACATCAATGAAAACTGCAGTCTGCTTATACCCGGAGGTATCAATTATTGAGTCAATTTTATTTACTTTTCCCGAGACAGATGAATGTATATTTGATGAAACAAAACCTTTGCTTTCCGCAATTTTCTGACCTGTTTTAACATAATCACCTTTGTTGACTATTATTGCAGCAGGAGCACCAATATGCTGTGACACAGGTATTACAACACTGGAAGGAACAGGCAATAATTCGATAGCTGTATCAGCAGTAATCTTATTTTCGGGTGGATGAACACCTCCTATGGGAAATGTTTTCGGCACTATTGTATTTATTTAGATATTAGACATTTGGATTATCATTAACAACCTCAGCCTGCACTTCAATTCTGGGTTTCCTCGGAGGAAAATTAACTTCAATAATACAGCTGGTTGGACATTCTGTAACACATTTCCTGCAGAATGTGCATTTGTTCGTATCGATATACGCAAGGTTATTCTCGATGGTTATTGCATCAAATTCGCAAGCCTTTACACATTTTCCACAGGCAATGCAGGTAACCTTGCAGGCTCTGCGTGCCGGACCTCCTTTTTCACAATTAGAGCAGGAAACGTATATCTTGCGGTCTTTCTTTGCCTTTTTCCTGAGTTCAATAATTTTTCTCGGACATGCTTTCACACATGCACCACAAGCAACACATTTATCATCAATAATAACCGGCAATTCGGTTTCACTATTCATATACATTGCATCAAATGCGCAGGCTCTGACACAATCGGCAAGACCAAGACAACCATAGCTGCAGTCTGTTTCCCCGATATAAAGATTATGTGATATCCGGCAATCTGATGCACCGTTGTATTTAGATGTACGTGGCCGGAATTCAGGTGATCCGTTACAGAGCAAAACAGCAACCATCGGATCGACAACAGGAGCTTCTTTTCCCAAAAGTTTTGCTACTGATCCCATTACTGTGGCTCCTCCTACAGGGCAATTTAAACCTTCAAAAGTCTCTGCTTTAACAAGAGCTTCAGCAAAATTCCGGCACCCTGCAAAACCGCATCCTCCGCAATTGGCTGCCGGAAGAATTGCCTGAACTTCATCAATCCTGGGATCTTCAAAAACCTTGAATTTTTGAGCGATAAAATATAGGATTACCGATGATATCAGAGCAAGTAGACTCAGACTAATAATTGTTATAAGAACCGTAAGACTCATTAATTAAGCTTTTAAAGTGAACGTGAATTTATTATTAATACGATTCCTGAAAAAATAGAGTATAAAATAATATGGTATCAGTATTGCCAGTGATGCCAGTCCTGCAGTTAATTCCGGTACTGAAAATGAAGCAAGAATGATCAGAATGGTGATTACAACTAAAAGAGGAAAAACATAACCTAAGGCTACAGCAGTATATCCCATCGATTTTTTCATTATTACAGTGACATTATCACCTGGCATGACATTATAGGTACCTGATATATCAACAATTTTTTCTTCTTTCGCTGACAACGTGCATGATCCCTCAGCATGACAACCTGAACAGGCAGAAGCTGAGGATATTCTAACAGTAACAGATCCTTCATCTGCTTTCTGCACAATACCTTCGTGTTCAATACTTCCGAAATTGTCAGACTTTGCCATAAAATATCCGGGAAATTTCAATCCGCAAAATTAATATTACTGTGCAAACAATGTCTGCTTTTTGTCAGGTTTTCAATTGTTTTCTTATTTATTCTGATTAAAAATATACATTCAACTTATATTGCTCCAGGATTGAATGCAACTTTCGACCTCATCCCCCTGTCCCCCTTCTCCCAGGAGGGAGGGGGTAACAAAAAGATATACTGCTTATTAGCCCCTCCCTCATGGGGGAGGGGCAACCCCGAGCAACGTCGAGGGGTGGGGAGAGGTGAATGTCAAAGAGTTTTTTTAAACATAGCTAATCATTAACTTATATTGCTCCAGGATTGCCGCTGGCTGAAAAGGCGTGTGAGTTCAGATCTGAAGATAAGATGCTGCTCGTTTTCCAGGAGAGGATCTTTTGCAAAAATATCCTCTGCAATATTTCTGACATATTCAATTAGTTGTCCATCCTTGCTCAGATTAGCAATTTTAAGGTCGAAAGGTATCCCGCTCTGCATAGTTCCTTCAATATCACCCGGCCCACTGAGCTGAAGATCTGTTTCTGCAATCTCGAAGCCGTCGGTTGTCCTGACCAAAACTTCTATCCTTCTTGCAGCTTCTTTTGATAATTTACCTGAACTTATCAGGATGCAGTATGACTGGTCAGCACCTCTTCCGACACGGCCTCTTAACTGATGGAGCTGGGAAAGTCCAAATCTCTCGGCACTTTCGATGACCATGACTGTTGCATTAGGTATATCAACTCCAACTTCAATAACTGTTGTTGCAATAAGAAAATGAGCCTGTCCATCCCTAAAAAGTCTCATCGACTCTTCCTTGACTGCCGGCGTCATTTTGCCATGAACAACGCTTATACAATATTCCGGTGCCGGGAATAACCTGGAAATAGTATCCCATCCGTCTTCAAGGTCTTTGTAATCCATCTTTTCGGATTCCTTTATCAAAGGATATACAATATAAGCCTGTCTGCCTTCAGCAATCTGGCTGCGTAGAAATCCAAAAACTTTATTTCTTTCCGAATCAAAGAAATGCATCGTCTTTACAGGGATCCTCCCCGGTGGCATCTCATCAATTACCGAAACATCGAGATCTCCGTAAAGTGTCATAGCCAGAGTTCTGGGTATTGGTGTTGCAGTCATGACGAGTACATGCGGAGGATTAAGGCTTTTTTGCCAGAGTTTAGCTCTCTGCTCAACACCGAACTTGTGTTGTTCGTCAATAATTACCAGGCCGAGATTTCCGAACTGGACATTTTCTTCAATAAGGGCATGTGTGCCGATAAGTATGTCAAGTGATTTGTCGAGAAGTGATTCTTCAATAGCTTTTCTGGAAGACTTCTTTGACGATCCGGTCAACAGACGTATTTTGATATCAATCCCTTCAAGCAGTTTTGTGATTGTCTGATAATGCTGTCCGGCAAGAATTTCAGTTGGAGCCATAAGACAGGTCTGGTATCCGTTATCTATTGCAATCAGCATACTCATAAGTGCTACCAGTGTCTTGCCGGATCCCACATCACCCTGAAGAAGACGATTCATCTGTTTGCCTGAACCAAGGTCTTTACGGATCTCCTTCATAACCCTTTTCTGTGCTTCAGTAAGCGAAAATGGAAGATTGTGAAAATAAAAATTATTAAAGTTTTCACCTACACTCGAAAAAACGAATCCCTTGGACTTCCTGTTCCGGTTAGTTTTAAATCTTATCAGATTCAGCTGGATATAAAACAGTTCTTCGAATTTTAACCTGTACCTGGCTTTTTCGAGTTCCTCAGGATTTGACGGAAAATGAATCTTATGGAGGGAATGGTGAAGATCCATAAGGTGATATTTCGAAATTATATATGCAGGTAACGTTTCAGGTATTTTAATCTTTAATTGTTTTATAAGATTACCAATCAGCTTGCTGATAGCTTTTGATGACAGGAAGTGGTTCTTTAGTTTTTCAGTAGTGTTGTACTGCGCCTGGAGTGAGGAGCTGATCCTTTCTGCCAGCTTGCTTGAAGCTTCAATTTCAGGATGGATAATATTGATCATTCCGTTGAATATCCCCGGTTTACCAAAAACGATATACTCAATCCCCGGGGTATAGCTTCCTGTAATCCATTTACCGCCTTTGAACCAGACCAGTTTGATAGTACCGGTCTCATCCTGGAAATCAGCCACAAGCCTTTTTCCTGCTCCATAGCCTTCGGTCATATATCCTTTTATTGTTCCTTTTAACTGCACAAAAGGCAGGTCAGCATCAAGTTCCGATATTTTGTAGAATCTGGTTCTGTCGATGTACTTAAAAGGGAAATAATATAGCATGTCCCTGAAAGTAAATATGTTTAATTCTTTATTCAGGAGTTCTGCCCTCTTGGGACCAACACCAGACAGGTAAGTTATATTTGTTTCGAGGAAATCCTGCATGACAGATCTTATCAGATCAATCTATAAATGCTCATTTATTATGGTTACTTAATGTACTGAAAAGATAACCGAAAATAACTATTTTTGAAGAGCTTACCTAATATATTAACAAAGCATAAATGTTTTTTATCAGAGGATTAAAATATCTGAAATATATCCTGTTATCGGGACACAGAAAAGGGCACGGTCTGCACAGTCCTTATGTTTTTAACCTTGTATCGCAGGTCTTCCGGAATAAAATCAGTCCAGATATTGTCTTAATAATTGAAAAGATCAGAAAGAAAATGATATCCGACCAAAAATCCATTTCAGTTATTGATCTTGGATACGGATCATCCAGAATGAAAACCAGCTTCAGAAAAGTGTCAGAAATTGCCAGATATTCCGCCGTACCGAAGAAATACGGGATTTTGCTTTCAAATATGGCGGCGGAGTTTGGTGAACCTTTCATAGTTGAATTCGGTACTTCATTAGGAATCAGTACAATGTATATGGCTGCATCATGCCCGAATGCGATTGTTTACACAATGGAAGGCTGCCCGGAGACTTCTGAAATAGCAAAAAAGAATTTCCAGGAAGCAGAACTTATGAACATCAGATCATTAACAGGATCGTTTGATCAGCTTTTGCCCGGGATTAAAAAAGAAGCCGGCAATCCCGGAATTGTATTTATTGATGGAAATCACAGGAAGGAACCTGTGGTAAGTTATTTCAGCCAGATGGCTGAAATATCGTCCGGGAAAACTGTAGTAATAATTGATGATATTCATTCATCGGGAGAAATGGAAGAAGCGTGGATTGAGGTAAAAAAGCATGAAAAAGTAACCTTCAGCATTGATATCTTCAGAATGGGGTTAATTTTTTTCAGGGATGGAATGAATCATTTTAACTATGTGATAAGGTATTAACAAAAATTAAGATATTATAATTTCTTATTTAGCTAAATTAATCTAATTTCGAAAATTCAAATTTTAAAGGTTATGGAGAGAGTAATTGAGATTCATGATATAGTTAAAAATTACCAGGTCGGATCAGTGATTGTCAGGGCCTTAAGGTCCGTCTCAATAAATATTGAAAAGAATGAATATGTTGCAATTATGGGCCCGTCAGGGTCAGGTAAATCAACATTGATGAACCTTCTTGGTTGCCTGGATACACCTACCAGTGGAAGATATATCCTTAATAACACCGATGTGAGTAAGATGGAAGATGATTTTCTTGCTGAAATCAGAAACAAGGAGATTGGATTTGTTTTTCAGACTTTTAACCTTCTGCCCAGGTATACTGCACTTGAAAATGTTACATTACCATTGATATATGCAGGCCTTCAGAAAGTTGAACGAGAAAAAATGGCAATGGAAACAATGGAGCAGGTAGGGCTTGGCGACAGGATGAATCACAAGCCAAATGAATTGTCAGGAGGACAAAGGCAGCGTGTTGCAATAGCCAGGGCACTTGTAAATAAACCCTCAATTATTCTGGCAGATGAGCCAACCGGGAACCTCGATAGCAAGACCTCGCTGGATATAATGGGTCTACTTGATGAGATCCATAGAAAAGGAAATACTGTTATCGTGGTTACACACGAAGAAGATATAGCCAGACATGCTGCACGTATAATCAAGCTTCTTGATGGGGAGGTCTCACAGGACTATCATAACGAAAAATATATAAAAGCCTGACGTTTTGTCTTTAGTTTCAGTAATTACAGGTTAACATTGTTTTAATCGGGTTATGAAGATCTATACCCGCACAGGTGACGATGGCACTACTTCTTTATCGGGAGGCAAAAGAGTTCCGAAACATTATATTCGTGTGGAAGCTTATGGCTCTTTGGATGAACTTATTGCATGGATCGGACTTTTACGGGATCATAAAGAGAATTCTGGCAGAAAAGAAATCCTGATTTATATCCAGGAGCAGCTTATGATTTGTGCTGCTTCCCTCGCTTCAGATTATAGAGAAAACAAGCAGAAGAAACTTCTGCCTGATGCTGATTCCGTTTCTATACTGGAAAAGGAAATTGATAAAATTGAAGCAACTCTTCCTCCTTTGGATAAATTAATCCTTCCTGGTGGAAATATTCTTATATCGTATTGTCATATAGCCAGATGTGTTTGCCGCAGAGCCGAGAGAGCAGTAATGAGACTTAATGAAACAGAAAAATCTCCTGAAATAATCAATAAATTTCTGAACAGACTTTCCGATTACTTATTCGTTTTATCCAGAAAAATATCATTAGATCTTGATATAGAGGAGATTAAGTGGTCTGTTTAGCTAATTAAAAATCTGGCGAAAGGTATTGTTTATTATATAAAATAATATATATATTTGCACACTTTGTTAAAAGCTTGACTTGATCAGGAAACTATGTACTGGACACTTGAATTAGCATCAAAACTTGAGGACGCACCATGGCCTGCCACCAAGGATGAGCTGATTGATTTCGCCATTAGATCAGGTGCCCCAATGGAAGTAATCGAAAACCTCCAGGAAATTGAAGATGAGGGAGATATCTATGAAAGTATTGAAGATATCTGGCCTGATTATCCCAGTAAAGACGACTTCTTCTTTAACGAAGATGAATATTAACAAGGAAAGCCTGTTCAAAAAGTTTAATTAACCACCCCGTCCCGATAAATCGGGACACCCCTCCTTTGAAAAGGAGGGGAAAGTATTAGTTTATGGGGCATTAACTTTCTTCCCGCTACGACGGGATGGTGTATTTATCAGACATTGTCTATTCTTATTTGAATATATCTGCTATTTGTTTTGGACGGATCGTATCCAACCAGTTAAATCCCGCAAGACGCAAAGTCTTGTCATTTGGCACAGACGGAGGATCAATTACTCCCTCGGGGCTCTGGTATTGAAAAATGTCTGTAATCTTACCATTTTCAACCAGAATTTCAATACTTGCACATGTTGCTTTATTGACCCCGGCAATATTCTCACCATCAAGGAGATAATAAATAGATTCCCCGTTACCGTTTATATTAATCCTGTATAATTCATTATTTTTAAAATACCCTATAAGGGATCTTCCTTTTATTTGATTGAATCTCAAAGTATCAACCTGACTTGTAACGAAAGCTGAATTATATAGTTCCATCCTGTCGGCTTGCCTGTTCCTTGTGAATATTGCCATTGAATCGGAAGTGAGTTGATTTTCTTCAGACCATAGTACAGGGTATTCATATAATCTTATCACTGAATCCTGGAATGAATAGGAGAGGGAGTCGCATTTCCCCTGGAGGTCTTTGCTGAAAACCCGACAGCCATAATATGCTCTCATCAGCCTGTAGCCATCTGCTGATGTATCTGCAATTGTAATTACGCTTATGGTATCGGCATGCATGAAAAGAGAGTCCTTTCTGTTTATCTGAATAAACACGGCGCTGTCTGTGACCATAAATCTTTCCGGCTCTTTATAATACCAGGCATAATCCCCTTTTACTAAAATATGGTTATTTGTATCGGCGATGCTGATATTTCCATACGACTGACCATATCCTTTGCTTTCATCATAGTAGAGAGAGTCGCCATTTATGATCTGCTTCCTATTATCAATAAAAGCATTTTTCCAGATACTGGAGACCTTGTTTTTTGTATCATACCACCCCTTTTCGCAATAAAGATATATGCTGTCCCCCTTCATTTCTGATGGTCCGGTAAAAAATGCGGTTTCGGTTTCGGTGTTGTAATCCATTGTATCCGCAGTCATTACGTAATCGGGATTGACAATTTTCACGTCATCTTTGAAATAGAAAAGTTTTCTGGAAGCATAATATCTGCCAATTTTACTGGTAAGTGTATTGTCTCCGTTTATTATTCTACCGCTGTCGGTATATTGCGCTATTTTATTTTTAACGTCATAAGTCACTGAATTCGTAAAGAGATGTGTCTCTTTATCAACGAGTTCGACATTACCTGTTAATAATGCTTTTTCTGTGACGCCCTCATAAAAAAGATAATCACCTGAAATGTCAAGAGTATCTCCCTGCTCTATATGGATTTTGCCGAATGCAGTTACCTGGTTTTTGTCGGGGTAGAAATGTGCACTGTCGCACGACATTGATATTTCGTTATGTAAAAGGGAAACATGCCCCAGAAGCCTGTGCCAGTCTTTCCCTGTTTTTTTGTCCTGCTCAATAATATCCTCATCGGCCCATATCAGGTCTATTTTTCTTTTACCCTGGTTTCTTACCTGGGTATCCTGGGAATGCATATTAAAAGATAACAACAATATAACCGCGACATTTAGAATATGTCTGACAGAAAAGATACGGAAAAGAGATTGGAATAGTTTTATTTCAGCCATCCTTTTGTCTGAAGAAAGTTGCATGATTTGAATTCATCACTTATTTTGATATAAGTGCTCTCAATTTTCTTCCTTATCCACTTATCATAGGTTTTTGTACGTTCCTCCATTAAAGCTGCATTGGCAAGACTCTGGTAGTCATCTTCAAGATTGGCTCTGTGAGCCGGTATCTCATTATCAAGCTTTACAATTCTGAAAACCACATTATTATTTTCATCAGTTGTTCTGAAAGGCTCAGATATTTCACCTACTTTCAGATCCCTCACCTGGATATACATCTCCTGATTTAATTCCTCGAGTGTGAACCAGGTTACCCGTTCAGAAGGGTCGATACTTACGAATTTTCCCCCGTTTATTCTGCTGTCTTTATGACTTGAGTACCTTCTTGCGGCATATTCAAATTCCATGCTGTCTTTCCTGATAAGATTTGCAATGCTATCGAGCTTCGTCAAAGCTCTGACTGCTTCATCGGGTTTGACTTTCGGTTTTATCAGGATATGACGTGTATTTACCAGATCTCCTTTACGGTCTATAAGCTGGATGATATGGAAACCAAGTCTGGTTTCAACTATTTTAGAGACAATATTCCTGGTAAGACTGAATGCTTCATCAGCGTACTCCTTTTCAAGCTCTCCCCTTGTTAAATAACCCTTTTCACCTCCGTTCGAGGCAGTCTCTTTATCTTCAGAATACATAATTGCCAGCACATTGAAGCTTTTCCCGGCAAGTATCTCGCTTCGTATATCGAGTAGTTTCTGTCTTGCTTCAGTTTTATTTTCTTCATTTTCCGGAGGATCGAGCTGAATGAGACTGATCTGTACCCGGGCGGGAACAACAGGAAGACTGTCTTTTGGAATATTTGAAAAGAATCTTTTTAAACCTGCCGGTGTAACGGTGACTTTTTCAGCAATGCCTGCCTGTACTTCCCGCATTGTCTCCTGTTCAATAAGCGCTTTGCGGATATCCTGGCGTATTTCAATCATACTTTTCTTAAAATATCCTTCAAGAGCCGTTTCACTGCCTGCTCTTCTGATTACATCATTTAATCTCATATTCAGATCACCTTCAACCATGTCATCAGTAATAATAATACTGTCGATGCGTGCCTGATCAAGAAACAATTTCGAAATAAGCTGTTCCTCCAGGACTGCACACCTGAGCTCTTCAACTGAAGCTTTACTGCCATTGCGTTTATATTCAATAACCATATTCTCTATATCTGAAAGATATATTACCTCATTCCCGACAATTGCTACAACAGACTCCACCAACACCTGCGAATTTACGGGCAGCACTGCGAAGAGCATTGCAACTGCCGCTATCAGGAATAATCCGGAACTTCTTTTTATCATTTATTGATATATTTTAAAAATATTTTCTTTAAGAGCTTCATTGTAAATACCATTCTCAAGTGACTGAATGAATTTGAACCTGCGATTGTTCCAGATGATCCTTTTTATATCTTCTTTCACATAATCATATGGAGCCAGCGATGATCTGAGTCTGTAATCCCTTATTGTAATCAGAAACAGAAAAGTCGAATCAGCATCGTTTGATTCAAAAAATTTAGTTCTTCTCAGGAAGTATTCCTCGTTTTCAATATCTTGAGGCAGTTCGACTGTCAGCCTGTCCATCGGAACCCATTCTTCATTGAAGTCATCGAATTTCTCGGCAAACTGATAACACAAAATCTCGAGTTGCTGGAGATCAGCCTGTTCATTGGATCGTGCCAACTGTCTGATCCTGTATATATTCGGAGTTTCAACAGGAATTTTAATGAACAGGGCTTTAATAATATTCGTTCCGAGAACAAAGCTCTTTTCATTGGCAGAATAATAACTTTCAAGTTCAGCCTCGGTCAGTACTGTATCCATTCTCTCAAGCATCATTTGCCTCTGATACTGATATATAACAAGGTTTTCCCTGGTCTCTTCAAGCTGATTTTCGATTTCATCTTTTAATTCGGGCGACAGATTATCTTCAGCTTTTTGAAAAAGAAGCTCCCTCTTTGCCCATTTATTTATGTAATTCTGGATAATAACAGTACTGTCAGCTTTAGGGGTACCTGGTTCAACCAGGTTAAGTATCTGATCGTGGAATAGTATCTCATTTCCGGCTTTTGCCACAGGGACCCTTTTAGCCTGATTGTTATAATCCCTGCAGCTGACCGCAAACATCGCGATCAATAGTAATGATAATACCCTATTCATTTTTAAAACTTTTCTTAACCTCATCAAGCACAAGACTATCAATCTTAACGGTGTATTTTTCCTTTAATTGTCTGATCCATTCATTCTCTAAATATTCCTGATAACCGGTCATCATTTCTCCCTGAACTTCTTTAAAAGGCATTGGTTCCGGTTCGAAAATCTTATTGATAACGATGATAGATGGAAAATTATTGATTTTATGAAACTGTGAACCGGTCGTCCATTGAATTTTATCTATTTCCGGATCATCACCGGTAAGCCATTTTCCTTCAGAAATTATTAAAAGGGAGTCATTGTTTTTATTGAATTTTCCAGTCATCAGTTCATCAGTTCCTGGTTTACGTGAGTATTTCTTAAAAGCAGACCGAAGTATTTTTTCTCCTTTTGCGGATCTCAGAGAGTAAATTTTGGCTTCTATTCCTTTGCGGGTCAGAAATTCACCTTTGTGTTCCTCGTAATATTGTTTCAGACCAAGTGAATCTTCCTGGACCTTGTTCCAGACTTTTTCCCCGGATACTTCAAACAGCAGTATACCATCATGGAACTCGTTTATCAGAAATCTGAAATCAGGATATTTCTTTTCGAGTATCGAATTTTCATAACTGTAGATATGATCTGATGCCCTGGTTTCAATCGACTGGTTTATAAAATAAACCGGATCACTGGTTACAATTCTTGATCCTCTTTTTTCAATGTAACCTGCAAATTCTCTTGTTGTATAATGTTGATTAGCAAATGTATACATGTAACCTGAAGGCATGTTTGTCCTGTTGTACCTGGCTAAACCCCGGATTATTAAAGTATCGGTATTTTCAACAAACCAGTCATAAGCTGTCTGGTTTATTCTGAAATTATACTCTTTTTTCAGTTTTTCAATAAAGGATTTTTTGCTTATTGAATTAAGATATGACTGATTGATTTTACTTTCAAGATATGATTTTGTTTCCTCGAATGAGCCCGGTGCTTTCTTTTCAAGTAATTTGATAATATGCCAGCCAGCTGTTGTCCGGACAGGTCTGGAATACATCCCTGTATCAGTGATTGAAAATGCTGCATCCGAAAAATCACTGATAATTTCTCCGGTTCCAAACCAGCGAAGTTCACCTCCGGCTAAAGCGGATTCTTTATGATTAGAATATTTTCTGGCAAGCTCACTGAAAGAACCTCCAGCCTGCAATTCGTTATAAATATTTAAAATATCCTCTTCTGCCTGTTTTAATTCTTTTTCGCCTGAACCGGGAGGAACAGCTTTCATAATATGAGCTACTCTGATTTTCCCTTTGGAGGGGCGCTTATCAGCCAGTCTGATAATATGATATCCATAAGATGTCCTGACCGGTGTCGAAATTTCTCCTTTTCTAAGATGATAGGCAGCATCTTCAAATGGCATAATCATCTGGAATACAGTAAAATAGCCGAGGTTTCCTCCGTTTATTCTGACTGATGGATCGTCCGAAGCGGCCCGGGCTACCTGTTCAAAGGATTCGCCTGAAATTATCCTTTCCCTGATGTCGGAGGCTTTTTCCCAGGCTTTAAGCGTATCAGCCGGTTTAGCTTCCAGAGGACAGCTTACTAAAATATGCCAGGCATTGACTTCAGTCAGAGACCTCTGATAAGTTCTTTGAAGCAGTTTATCTTTTGTCTGAGAATCAGTAAGATAATTCTCTGCAAGCTGATTCCTGTAGCCGGTTAATTCATTCCGGAATTCTTTTGTGGTATCGATCCCTTTATTGATTGCATCAGCAACCTTAAGCTTAAATGTAATAAATTGCTGGAGATAACTGTCAATATCAGGCTGGTTTCCAGGATAGAAGCTCTTTTTGTACATCCTTATGAATTCTCCTGCAGAAACTGTCTTCCCCGCTACAGTTATCAAAGTCTTATCATTCAGACCCTGCGCCTGACAGAGATAGGGATACAGAAATATTATGAAACTTATCAGGAGTGATTTTATTTTCATCAGAATTTTTAGATACCGGGTCATTCAAATGATTTTCTGCTGTAGTTTGGAGATTCTCTTGTTATTGAAACATCGTGGGGATGGCTTTCAACAATTCCCGAATTGGTGATTCTTACAAATTTACTTTCCTTTTTAAGAATACTGATGTTTTTTGCACCAACATATCCCATTCCTGCTCTTAAGCCTCCTGTCATCTGGTAAATAACTTCCGACAGGGTACCTTTATATGGTACTCTGCCTGCAATGCCTTCAGGAACAAGCTTTTGAATATCATCTTCCATATCCTGGAAATATCGGTCTTTTGATCCCTGCTGCATCGCCTCTATTGATCCCATTCCCCTGTAGGCTTTAAATTTCCGGCCATTATAAATTATGGTTTCACCCGGAGATTCCTCCACACCTGCGAACAGCGAACCTGCCATTACAGAATCGGCACCGGCTGCAATTGCCTTGATTATATCACCTGAATATCTGATTCCTCCGTCAGCGATTATCGGTACTCCGGAACCTTCAACTGCTTTTGCCACGTTGTATATTGCCGAAAGTTGAGGTATACCAACTCCTGCAATAACCCTTGTTGTACATATAGAACCCGGACCTATGCCTACCTTTAATGCATCAGCTCCCTCGCTTAACAGTTTTTTTGCAGCTTCAGCAGTTCCTATGTTCCCTGCAACCACGTCTATCCCGGGGAAACGATTCTTAATCTCTTTCAGGATCCTGATCACACTCTTTGTATGAGCATGGGCTGTATCTATTACAAGTGCATCCACATTGGCATTGATCAAAGCTTCAACCCTTTGGATAGTATCAGCAGCTATACCGACAGCACCGGCAACTCTCAGTCTTCCTTTTTCATCTTTGCAGGAATTGGGACGATCCTTTGTTTTGGTTATGTCTTTATAGGTAATCAGTCCTTTAAGTTTTCCTGCCTCATCGACCATAGGCAACTTTTCAATCTTATGCTTCTGGAGTATCCTTGCAGCAGCCTCCAGAGTGGTTTGATGATTTGTGGTGATCAGGTTCGTGGTCATCACCTCGGTTATTTTTCTCTGAGGGTTGTTTTCAAACCTCAGGTCCCGGTTAGTAACGATTCCTTTCAGAATGCCATCTTTATCGATAACAGGAATACCTCCGATCTTATATTCGCTCATCAGACTAAGTGCTTCGGCAACTGTGGCATCAAGGTTAATGGTAATAGGATCAAGTATCATAACATTTTCAGCTCTTTTGACCCGTTTTACCTGTGCAGCCTGCTTTTCAATGCTCATATTCTTGTGAATAACACCAATACCTCCTTCTCTGGCAATAGCAATTGCGAGTTCGTCTTCTGTGACAGTATCCATTGCTGCCGAAACGATAGGTGTATTGATACGGATATTTCTTGTGAACATCGAGCTCAGATCCACGTCACGGGGAAGTACCTCGGAGTATGAAGGAATAAGAAGAACATCGTCAAATGTCAAACCTTCATAAAGTATTTTATCTTTAAAAATTGTCATCGGTCGGGGTATTAAATTTCTGTTGGCGCAAATTACGAAAAATTCATCACTCATAAAATATTCATTATCTTCAGTTATCATAAAAAATTGATAAGCAGTTGCTATTTTTGTAAAAGGTATTGTATTGCAGCAATTAATGAATATAGAACTTTACAGGCAGGTTTTAACAAAATACTGGGGATTCACCTCATTCAAACCACTGCAGGAAGACATTATAAAATCTGTTGCAGAAGGGAAGGATACTCTTGGTCTTATGCCAACAGGGGGTGGAAAATCGATCACATTCCAGGTCCCGGCAATTGCAAGGGAAGGTATATGCCTGGTAATCACCCCGCTTATTGCTTTAATGAAAGACCAGGTGAATCGTCTCAACACACTTGAGATCAAATCGGTAGCAATACATTCCGGAATGTCTGGTGAAGAAATTGATATTGCTCTCGATAATTGTATTTATGGTGATTATAAATTCCTTTATATTTCGCCTGAAAGAATTTCCACCAGGATCTTTCAAGCAAGGCTTCAACGGCTTAACCTTAATCTGGTTGCCGTCGATGAGGCACATTGCATATCGCAGTGGGGGTATGATTTCAGACCATCATATCTGAAAATTGTAACAATCAGAGACTATATTTCCGAAAAGGTGCCATTCCTGGCGCTTACTGCTTCTGCCACACCTCAGGTAACAGAAGATATAATGAAGAAGCTGGCTTTCAAAGAAAAAAATGTTCTCAGGACAAGTTTTGATCGGAAAAATATATCATACCTGATCAGGAAAGTTGAAGATAAGGGAACCTATCTTATTAAAGCACTGCATAAGGCAAAAGGCAGTGGAATAGTATATGTCCGGAGCAGAAAACGTAGCAAAGAGCTTGCAGAACTTATGGTTGCCAACGGGATAAGTGCTGATTTCTACCATGCAGGCCTGCCTGTTGAACTCAGAGACAAGAAGCAATCTGCATGGTCAACAGGAGAGATCCGCGTGATTGTCGCTACAAGTGCATTCGGGATGGGTATCGATAAAGCTGAGGTAAGGTTTGTAATCCACTATGATATACCTGATTCTATTGAAAGTTATTTTCAGGAAAGCGGGAGAGCAGGACGGGATGATAAACCAGCATATGCATTGCTGCTATATTCACCGTCAGATAAAAGACACCTCGAAGATTCCTTAAGAAAGAAGTTTCCACCGGTCGAAAAAATAAAAGATATTTATGAAGCATTGTGCAATTATTTGCAGGTTCCTTACGGTTCAGGCAAAGACAACGTATATGATTTTAATATGTACGATTTAGTTTCAAAGTACAAGCTGCCTGTCATTGAAACTTATAACAGCCTCACATTTCTTCAGAGGGAAGGATATATTGAATTCACTGAAGAAATAAATAATCCTTCAAGAGTCCATTTTATTGTAGGACGCGATGACCTTTACAAATTTCAGGTGGCAAATGAATCATTTGACGGATTCATAAAGTTGCTTTTGCGATCATATACAGGTATGTTCACTGAATTTGTTACGATCAATGAGGAAACGCTTGCAAAAAAATCAGCATTATCAAGAGATTCCGTGTACAGATTTCTGATGAGGTTATCGGCTCTTAATATTATCAGGTATATTCCCGGGAAAAAAGTAGCCCTGGTGATATTTACCGAAGAAAGACTCGTCAGGAAAGCATTAAAGATCTCTCCCGAAAATTATCTTCATGTCAAGGAGAAATACATTATGAGGTTAAATAAAATGATTGATTATGCTGATTTTAATACCAGGTGCCGGGCAGTTACATTGCTCGATTATTTCGGGGAGGAATCTGACAGATGCGGTATTTGCGATGTTTGCCGTGAACGAAATGAGCTCGATCTGAGCAAATATGAATTTGACCTTATACTGGAAGAGATTAAAGATATTCTTGCCGGACAGAAACCGGATGCTCAGGAGCTTGTAAGTAAAATCAACTACCCTGAAGAAAAGGTTATCAAAGTGCTCCGCTGGTTACTCGATCATAATAAAATAGTAATGGACGACAGACACCTTCTGACATGGAAAGAACCTGATCTTTTTTCTCGTTAAATATTCATTACTCATTTCCATTAAAGGAGAAAATATTATCAAAGGTGTCAGGGACACAACTGTGTTCTGAAATATGATCTCCCTTTAATCCTGATATTGGACTATAACACAGAAAAATGTCTAAATTTGTTATCTGTTTTATGAAAATATATGGATAAAAATTCAGATCCCGTATATTCAAGGAATGTTGTTGAATTTGTAGCAGTTGCAAATGAATTCTGCAAATATGCAGAACATGCTTCAGAACTGAAAGGTGATGAGATGCTGAAAATATTACAGCGCCTTCTTCCACTGATGTATCTGAAAGCTTCTCTTTTACCGGCGTTCGAACCTTTCTTTGAAGACGGAAATGAAAAGTTTGTAACTGAATCTGACTGGTCCAGAATACATGATACATTCAGGAAAAAATTCGGAACAGCTGATGATTACCTGGAGGTTTTTGATGATAAATTTAATGAATCTGAAATCCCGGTAGCGTCAAGTCTGGCAGAGAATATGGCCGATATTTACCAGGATATGAAAGACTTTCTTCTCCTGTATCAGACGGGTACAAAGGAGGTTATGAACGATGCAGTGTGGGAGTGTAAAATGAACTTCGAGAATATATGGGGACAAAAGCTCGTAAATGCCCTGAGGGCAATCCATAAATTTATTTATTCGGGAGCGGAGATAGGAAGAGTGGAAAATGATGAAAAAACAAATGATGAAGCCAGAAATACTTCAGACTGGTTTATCTCAAAGAGACAAAAGGAATTCAGAGAGGATGGTGAATAATAAATATCTTGAAAACATTTCAGGTGAGGACCTGAAAAATTATGAACTCTCCTGTTTTAAGGGGGAAATAGTGGTTGTCGACAATCGCAAGGCTTTCAATAAGGTTTTTCCCAGGCTGTGTAATGAAAAGATGCTGGGTTTTGATACTGAGACGAGACCCTCATTCAGGCGAGGTGCAAAAAACAGGGTATCTTTAATCCAGCTGGCATCAGGTAATCTTGCCTGTTTATTCAGAATTAATAAAATAGGTATTCCTGAAGAGTTGATAAAACTCCTGGCCAATTCTGAAGTAGTTAAAGCAGGTGTGGCTGTGCACGATGATATCCGGTTCCTGAAAAGTATAAGGAAATTTAATCCCGCAGGTTTCATTGACTTACAAAAACTGGTAAAAAATTATAGTATTCAAAGCTCTGGTCTGAAGAAGCTTACAGCAATAGTCCTGGGATTCAGAATTTCAAAACGGCAGCAGGTGACCGATTGGGAAGCTAACCAGCTTTCAGAGGCACAACAAATCTATGCTGCTACTGATGCATGGGTCTGCCATGAAATCTATAGAACTCTTACTTCATGAAATAGATAGACCGATTTTCTGATGGAAAAAGTAAAAATTGTTCTTAAATCGGGTAAAGACCAGTCAATACGCAGGTACCATCCCTGGATTTATTCGGGAGCTATAAAAAAGATTTATGGTACACCAGCTGAAGGTGATATTGTTGAGGTTTTTGACAATAAGGGCTCATTTCTTGCAGTAGGGCACTATCAACCTGGTTCTATTGCAGTCAGAATCCTCTCTTTTATTGAGGTAAATCCTGATATCGGTTTCTTCAGGGAGCGAATTGAAAAGGCAATTAAATACAGGAAATCGCTTGGTTTGACAGAAAATACTCAAACAAATGTGTACAGGCTGGTTCATGCAGAAGGAGATGACCTGCCCGGGCTGATAATTGATTTCTATAATGGTGTTGCTGTGATGCAGATGCATTCGGTCGGTATGTACAATTTGCGAATGGAGTTCACAGCAATCCTGCAGGAATTGCTGGCTGAAAGGCTGATTGCTGTTTATGACAAAAGTGAAGGCACCATACCATATATGTCAGGAATATCAGCCAGAAATGAATTCTTATATGGTAATTCCGGTCCTGTTATTGTAACCGAAAACAATTTCAGATTTAAAATAGACTGGGTTACCGGCCAAAAAACAGGATTTTATATAGATCAACGTGAAAACAGGAGACTGGTGATGGAATATACTGCAGGGAAAAATGTTCTGAATATGTTCGGATATACAGGCGCCTTTTCGGTATATGCTATGAAAAATGCATCCCTGGTCCATACAGTAGACAGTTCTTCCTCTGCGACGGAGCTTGCGAACGAGAACATCAGGCTGAATTACGGGGATGATCCCCGGCATGAATCCTATCAGGCGGATGCATTCGAGTTTCTCGGCAATATAAAGAATAAATATGACCTTATTATCCTTGATCCGCCTGCCTTTGCAAAACACAATAATGTCCTGTCGAATGCACTGCAGGGATATAAAAGGTTGAATATGAAGGCAATTGAACAGATTAACCAGGGCGGGATAATTTTTACATTTTCATGTTCACAGGTGGTCACTAAAGAGAATTTCAGGAAGTCGGTATTTGCAGCAGCAGCAAATACGGGGCGAAAAGTAAGGATAGTTCATCAGGTTGTGCAGCCACCTGATCATCCTGTCAATATTTATCACCCTGAAAGTGAATATCTTAAAGGACTGGTAATTTATGTAGAATAAAGGCACAAAGGCTTATGAAAGCCAGTTCCCCTCCTTGGAGGGGCAGGGGGTGGGTTCATACAAAAAGTTGATATATTTTAATGATGGCTACAGATAAAAATATTGGATTAATTGCAAACAGGCTCGGACTTCATGAATGGCAGGTAGAAAATACAATCAGGCTGACAGATGATGGAGCAACTATTCCATTTATCAGCAGGTACCGGAAAGAGATGACCGGCAGCCTCGATGAAGTTAAGCTGATGCATATAAAGGTGGAGTATAACCGCCTTAAGGAGCTTGATACACGACGGGAATCCATAATAAAATCCATAGAGGAACAGGAGAAGATGACTCCTGAACTCCTGCAGAAGATTGAGGCAGCAGGCACAATGGCCGAGCTTGAGGATGTATACCTGCCATACAGGCCAAAACGCAGGACACGTGCAACAATTGCCAGGGAAAAAGGATTAGAACCTCTTGCAGTTATTATCCTGGAACAGAAAGAAACCAGTCCGGATCTTAAAGCAGAAGAATTTCTTAATGATAAAGTCACCACTTTGGAAGAAGCTATTTCTGGTGCCTGTGATATCATAGCCGAATGGATAAATGAAGATGAAAAAGCACGAAGACGGTTAAGGTATCTTTTTGAAAAGGAAGCGGTTATTTTCTCAAAAGTAATTAAGGACAGGAAAACTGATGGTATCAAGTATAGCGATTATTTTGAGTGGTCAGAACCTCTTAAAAAATGTCCTTCCCACAGGTTGCTGGCGATGAGACGGGGAGAGGAGGAAGGATTCCTGAAGCTCTCAATAGAACCCGAAGAAGAGAATGCACTTGAAATTCTTAACTCTCTTTTTATTAAAGGAAATAATGAATCATCCGCTCTGGTGGAAGTAGCGATAAAAGATTGCTGGAAAAGGCTGCTTTCGTCTTCTATGGAGACTGAATTCAGGAATATTTCAAAGGAAAAAGCCGACGAGGAAGCAATAAAAGTATTTGCAGAAAACCTTCGTCAGCTTCTCCTTGCCTCACCTCTGGGCGAAAAAAACGTCCTCGCTATTGATCCGGGTTTCAGAACGGGTTGCAAGATTGTCTGTCTTGACAGGCAGGGAAACCTGTTGCACAATGAGACTATTTATCCTCATCCACCTCAGAATCAGACAGCATTGTCGATAAAGAAGATACTTTCACTTATAAATGCTTACAAAATTGAAGCAATAGCTATAGGTAACGGTACTGCAAGCCGTGAGACCGAGGACTTTATTAAATGGATAAAGTTTGAAAATGACATCCAGGTTTTTATTGTGAATGAGGCCGGAGCTTCTATCTATTCAGCCTCGAAGATTGCGCGTGACGAATTTCCGGATTATGATGTTACTGTCCGGGGATCTGTTTCCATTGGACGCCGGCTTATGGATCCCCTGGCAGAGCTGGTTAAACTGGATCCTAAATCGATAGGAGTAGGGCAATATCAGCATGATGTCGATCAGCAGAAGCTCCAGAATGCTCTCGACGACGTGGTAATGAGCTGTGTAAATGCTGTTGGTGTTGAGGTAAATACTGCTAGCAGTCATCTGCTTACATATATTTCAGGGCTGGGTCCGCAACTGGCTCAGAATATTGTCGAATACCGGGCAGAAAACGGTCCGTTCAAATCGCGGAAGGAATTTCTTAAAGTAAAAAGAATGGGAGCAAAAGCCTTTGAGCAGAGTGCCGGTTTCCTCCGTATACGAAATGCAGAAAATCCGCTCGACTCCAGTGCGGTTCATCCTGAGAGCTATCATGTAGTTGAAAAAATGTCAGAAGATCTTGGATGTGATATCAGGGAACTGATAAGTAACGAAGACAAACGAAAGGAGATAAAACTGGAACAGTATGTCACACCGGTTACAGGCTTGCCCACTCTCGTGGATATAATGGACGAACTGACAAAACCGGGTCGTGATCCCCGGTCAAAGATTAAAGAGTTCAGGTTTGCAGATGTGCATGATATAGACGATCTTGTAGTTGGTATGGTTATTCCCGGAATTGTAACAAATGTTACAAAATTTGGTGCATTTGTCGATATCGGTATTAAACAGGACGGGCTGGTTCATATTTCAAATCTCAGCAAAACTTATGTACACGATCCTGCCATTGTTGTTAAAATAAACCAGCATGTTATGGTTAAAGTACTTGCGGTCGATACTGAAAGAAAACGTATCCAGCTATCTATGAAGGATGTGGATCAGAAGATAAAGTAAAGCTGTAAAGGATGTCTCAAAATAAGTCAGGTACAATGACCAAATTCAATAGTTTTATTTTCTTTATTGTCCTGGTGCTAGTGTCATGCAGGAATAATCAGTATGAAGTTCTTATTGAAGCTGAAAGCTTTGACGACACTGGAGGATGGGTTGTTGATCCTCAGTTTGTAGAGCAGATGGGATCTCCATACCTGCTTGCTCACGGACTTGGAATTCCATTAGCTGATGCAGGTACTGAAATAACTCTTCCGGAAAAAGGCAGATACTTTGTATGGATCAGGACCATGAACTGGGCTCCGGGAGACTGGGAAGCCCCGGGCAGGTTTAAAATTGTTATCAATGGCAGGGAGTTGAAAGAAATCCTTGGTACAAAAGAAGGATGGAGGTGGCAATATGCCGGCCGGATATCAATAAAGGATACACCGGTATCAGTGAAGATTAAAGACCTTACGGGATTTGATGGCCGCTGTGATGCAATATTCCTGAGCACAAAAGACAGCTCTCCTCCCGATGATCCGGCTGAGTTAAAACAATGGCGCAGGAAAATGACGGGTGAATCAGATATACCTATGACAACCAGGGAGTTTGACCTTGTTATTACAGGTGGAGGTATTGCCGGTTGCGCGGCTTCGATAGCTGCAGCAGAGCAGGGTATGAAAGTAGCGCTTATTCATGACAGACCGGTTTTGGGAGGTAATGCCAGTAGTGAAATACGGGTTCATACAGAAGGGATTACATGGAAATCAGACAGGATACTGAGCATGCTCAATACTGTCTGGTGGCCAAATGGATCACCTGATGCAGCGCTTGATGATATAAAGCGGCATGAAAATATTGGGAAATATTTCAATATCGAAGTATTTCTAAACTGGCGTGCATATAATTCAAATACTTTATCCGATTCGATCACATCGGTTGATGCACGGCATACTTCAAATGGCGAAACGATGAGATTTATTGCACCATTGTACATTGACTGTACAGGTGACGGGTGGATCGGGTACTGGGCAGGCGCTGAGTATATGTATGGCAGGGAGGACTCATCAAAGTATAATGAAAACTGGGAAGAATATGGGGAGCTATGGAGTCCCGGAACCCAGGATAACAGGGTGATGGGGACTTCTGTATTGTGGCGGACTTATGATGCAGATAAACCGGTCACTTTTCCTGAAGTGCCATGGGCAATGGATGTGGCGGGCGATCATGCTGCCGCATCGGGTACATGGAAGTGGGAGTTTTCACGAAACGATCTTAACCAGATTGACGATGCAGAGTATATCCGTGATCATATGCTGAAAGCTATTTACGGGTCTTTTTATAATGCAAAACAGAAAACGGAAGACTCGAACCTTGCCCTTGAATGGGTCTCTTATCTGGCAGGTAAAAGGGAGTCCAGACGGCTGGTCGGTGATTATGTTTATACCTTTAAAGATGAAAGGAATATGGCTGAATTTCCTGATGCTGTGGTAAAGGAAAAAAGGAATATTGACGTTCACTATCAGCAGAACCTTAAGGATAGCGCCCAACCTGATTTTCTTTCAGAGGCTCTTTATTATAAAGTTGATCATTATTATATTCCTTATCGTTCACTCTATTCGAAGAATATCAGGAATCTGCTGATGGCAGGTCGTTGTTTCAGCTGCTCGCACGTGGGTCTTGGGGGGCCTAGAGTTATGAATACGACAGGGCAAATGGGTGTTGCCGTGGGATATGCTGCATCATTATGTAAAAAATACAATACCAGTCCCAGAGGCATTTATGAACACCATATTGGAGAATTACTGGAATTGATCGGGAGAAATTGATGATCAGAACATTGGCGGACCCTGTTGACCACCCGACATGGGCTTCATTTCAGGTTTCCTGGGAAGCTTTTCATTTCTCATTGCAGCATTATATGCAAAGGATGCAGTGATAATTGCATTTATACGCAGGTCAGCCAGAGACAGTCTCTCATAGGTATCCATTACAGTATGGTAAGTGCGGTCATATTCAATATCATCCTGGATGAACTGAAATCCCGGAAGTCCTGCACCGTCAAATGTCTGGTGGTCGGTGCCGCCAGCGTTCCTTATAGTAATTGTTGAACAGCCAAGATCAGCAAATGGCTTCAACCACTCTTCAAAGATCGGCCTCACCATTTCGTTCTGCTGCAAATATATACCCCTGTACCTGCCAGAACCGTAATCCATGTTGAAATAGCATGAAAACTTATCCCAGTCGGGCTTATGCTCTCTTGTTTTGGGGTCCACAAGATACTTATTGACATATCCGCGTGAACCGAAGAATCCCTGTTCTTCGCCACCCCATAAGGCAACCCTTATGGTCCTTCGTGGAGCGATCCCCAGGCTTTTAAGAATTCTGAGAGCTTCCATCATAACAATACAACCCGAAGCATTGTCGGCGGCGCCGGTGCCTCCCTGGTATGAATCAATATGGGCTCCGAGGAGGACAATTTCATTTTTCAGGAGTTTATCAGTACCTGGGATTTCTCCAATCACATTATAAACTTTCGGACTCTGGAAAAAATTATTCTTTATCTCAACTTCCATTTCAACAGGGACGCTTTTTTTGAGCAGTCTTTCGATCCTGCCGAAGGCTTCCATCGGGAGGTTCAATTCAGCAATAGTATCTTTATTACCGGTATTGTAATCGGCCGTACTTGAATTGGGGATATTATATGTTCCTGAGTTGTTAAGGATAACGGTTGCTCCCTCGCTTTTCAATAACGCGGTAATCTTAGTTCTTAGCAACATCTGTGCCATCATTGCGGCGAAATCGAAAGGTTGTCCCCTTCTTCGTCCCTGTAGTATGGATTCCATTGCCAGTTCCTTGAGCTGTTCATCGGTATATCTCTTTGCCAGCGGCTCATAGCTTATTTCGTAGGTTGCTGTCCTTGTTGAAGGCATCAGTATGATCTTTCCTGCGAGCTTGCCTTTATATTTTTCAAGGTCGCTTTCTGATTTGACATCCAATAGAATAACTTCACTTTTTATAAGCCCGTTGGTGCTTCCTGTCCAGGCAACCGGATTGCATGCAAAGTTAGCATAGTAAGGTGCTGTCATTGCTGCATAGGTTTTCAGGTTATCCCATCCGCTACGATTGAAATCACTCGTTTCTTCAATTCTTACATTTTGAAAGCCAAGCTCTTCCATTTTTGTTTTTGCCCATTCATTACCACGGTTACTCCCTGTGGAGCCTGTCAGTCTTGGTCCTGCAAAATCGGTCAATCCGAACGCCAGGTCTTCAATTTTTGAATTTCTTGTACCTTCCTGCTTGATCTTGTAGATCATTGCAAGATCAACATTTTCTTTTTGCGCTATTAACCAGATTGGCAGATAAAACAACAGAAATAAACTGGCACAAATCCTTTTGGTTCTCATATTGACAATGTTTAAAATTTATTTTATCACGGCAAGGGTAAAAATAAATAAAATAGAAACCATATATTCATTATTTATTAAATGAATTAACATTAACTAACTTTACCTTAATATTTGAATCATTTAACCTTTCATGATTTACCCCGACAATTTTGAATCCAAGATCGGATTTGACAGGATTAAAAAGCTGTTGACTGACAAATGCATCAGCCCGATGGGGATTGAAAAGGTTGATGAGATCAGGTTTATTGATGACCCCATAATCTTATCCCATAAGTTATCAGCGACATTTGAATTCCAGCAGATCCTTCAGTATGAGGATAATTTCCCTTCAGATAATTTCTTCACGGTCTCGGATTGTCTCAACAAGATAAGAATTGAAGGTACTTTTCCTGAAGTACAGGAGGTTTATGACCTTAAAAGATCCCTTGAAACAGTAAAATCGATTCTGAATTTTTTCAGAACCAGGGATATTGAAAAATATCCTGTTCTGAGAGATATCTGCAGGCCGGTTAAAACATATCCCTATGTGCTGGATTCCATTGACAGGATAATAGACAGACATGGTACAATAAGAGATAACGCTTCATCGCGGTTACGGGAGATCAGATCGGAGATTGCAGTAAAAACTATCCAGGTATCAAAACGGCTGAATGCTATACTGAAGCAGGCACAGGCAGAAGGTATTGTTGATGCGGATACTGCAGCTTCAGTAAGGAATGGAAGAGGGGTGATCCCTGTAAGTGCATATGATAAAAGAAGGATTAAAGGATTGATTCATGATCAGTCAGCTTCAGGTAAAACGGTATTCATTGAACCTGAAGAAATTGTCGAGATGAATAATGATATTGTGGAGCTTGAATATGAAGAAAAACGTGAGATAGTAAGAATCCTTACTGCATTTGCAGATAATATCAGACCTTATATTGATGATCTTCTCGAATCAAATGTATTTCTTGGTGAGATCGATTTTCTGAGGGCAAAGGCATTACTGGGTAATCACTTTAATTCAATTAAACCTGTTGTGTCCGATAAACCTTTCCTGATGTGGAAAAAGGCAATTCATCCTCTTCTCTCACTGACATTTGAAAAGCTACCGGGCAGGAAAGTGGTTCCTCTGGATATACAACTTGATGAAAAAGACCGGATACTGATCATCTCAGGTCCGAACGCCGGAGGGAAGTCAGTTTGCCTCAAGACGGTGGGACTTCTCCAGTATATGGTACAATGCGGACTTACAATCCCTGTAGAAGAAGGATCTGAATCAGGAATATTCAAAAATATTCTTATTGATATTGGTGATGAGCAAAGTATTGAAAATGACCTGAGTACCTATAGTTCTCACCTCATCAACATGAAATATTTTCTGAAAAACGGCACTGATAAGAGTCTTATTCTTATTGACGAGTTTGGCACTGGTACCGAACCCATGCTTGGAGGATCGATTGCTGAGGCCATTCTGGCAGAACTGAACAGAAAAAGGGTATTTGGCGTTTTAACGACGCATTACACCAACCTGAAGCATTTTGCGTCGCTTACTGATGGAATTGTCAACGGAGCTATGGCTTTTGATAATCACCTGATGCAGCCTCTTTTTCAGCTTTATATCGGAAAGCCCGGCAGCTCGTTTGCTTTTGAGATAGCAAGAAAAATAGGGCTTCCGGAAGATATCCTGAATGAGGCTTCCGGCAAAGCCGGTGTAAAGAACATTAATTATGACAGGCATCTTAAAGATATAGCTCGTGATAAACGATACTGGGAAACAAAACGGCAGAACATCAGGCAGCATGAAAAACGGCTCGAAGAGCTCATTAATGAATATGAAAAAGAGCTTTCAGGTGCAAAGTCACTCAGAAAGGAGATAATTGCAAAGGCAAAAGATGAAGCACAAAACCTGCTGAAAGAGTCAAACAGGATGATTGAAAATACAATCCGGCAAATAAAAGAATCACAGGCAGAAAAAGAAAAAACAAAAGGGGTACGACAGCAGCTTGAAGAGTTCAAAAGCAAAGTGGTTGAAGAAATCAAACCTGTTGAATCTGATGTAGAAAAGAAGGTCAAGGTACTATCTCATAAAGCAAGAAAATTCAAGTCAAACGAGAGTGCTGAAAAGAAAGCTGTAGCTCCGGAGATTGTGAAACCGTTGCAGGTTGGCGATGCTGTAAGAATGATAGACACTATGGCTGCAGGGGAGATCATTGAGATAAAGGACAAAATGGTACAGGTTGAAACAGGAAGCTTCCGTTTTTCGGTTTCTGCTGACCGGATAGAAAAGATCAGCAGGTCCGAACTTAAAAAAAGCCTTAAATCCGGACAGGTCTACAGGGAGCCTGATCCTGTTCTGAGCCAGAGAAAGCTGAACTTCAAGCCTGAGATCGATATCAGAGGTGTCAGGGGAGAAGAAGCAATAAGCCGGGTCCGCGACCTTATTGATGATGCCGTAATGGTACAGCACCGCAACCTGCGTATCCTTCATGGTAAGGGGAATGGCATACTCAGGCAGCTTGTACGTCAATACCTGGCGACAGTAGATGTCGTAAAATCATTCCGTGATGAACATTTAGATATGGGTGGATCGGGGATTACTGTAGTTGAAATGGATTTTTAACGATTTTACCAGCTTAGTTTAAACAGTATTTATTAACTTTATTACAGTAAATAAATAATCAGGCATAAATGAAAAGATATTATGCAATCATTTTCGTCAGTATTCTGGCAGTGACCTGTACCTTTTCTCAGGTCAGAACCGACAAACAGTATACAAAGTATGTAAGGTGTGCTGTTAAAAACAACACGGCAAAAGCCCTTGTTTACATGAATAAGGGTTATAATATAAATGCCCGTGACGTTGATGGAAAAACACCTTTGCTCTACTGCCTCCAGACCAATAAGGTGAGTTTTGCAAGATTCTTAATGGAAAGAGGTGCTGATATTAAAGCGACTGACAGCCATGGTAATACAAGCCTGCACTATGCAATAGAAAATTGCAAAAACAGCGATATCATAAACCTTCTTATGGAAAGAGGGATTGATATCAATGCCGGCAACAGGGGTTCGTATACACCTTTCCATTACAGCATTTTATACTCTTGTGATATCGGTCTGCCTTTTAAAATGATAGAAAAAGGAGCCGATTTTACCAGGATCACATCCGAGAATGAAAACTCTCTTCACCTGTCGCTGGAGGCAGGTTGTGATACGCTCTCAAAATTTCTCATTCAGCAAGGCCTTGATATAAACCTTATTGATGCAAAAGGTGACAATCCTCTGAACAAAGCTGCCGCTGCCGGCCGTACAGCAATGGCAGCAAAGCTGATTAGCCTCGGTGCGGATATTAATTTAAAGAATAAGGAGGGCAACACAAGCATATACTATGCAATTTCAAGTAACGATAATGCTCTTGTCGGATTACTTCTGGAAAATAATGTAAATCTTCAGCAATCTGAGAAAGAAAAACCATACCTGTACCTGGCTGCCGAGCATGAAAATGCAATTATTGTTGAAAGCCTTCTTAATAAAGGTCTTCAGAATCCGATGCTATGTGATATACATGAATCATGCTATTCCACAGCATTCGTTTATTCGGTTAATGCACGCCTTGTCCCGGATAACCAGAAGCTTGGCTATTTTCAGAACAGCCTTAATATTTATAAGGTTGCCAAAGAAAAGTACCAGAATGAACTCAACAAGATCAGAGCAAAAAATTCTGCAAAATTTTGCGGTGAGGTTTGTCTTGTTGCAGCCTCCACAGCTGCTACAGGTTATTACTATTATGGTGACTACGGTGTCGATTATGAAGCCGGCCGAAGACTGTACCTTAATGAGAGGATTGATAAATGCAATAGCCGTATTGCTTCTCTTGAGAAAACTATAACCTGCATCAATTCTGCGCAGGGACAGCAGAGTATTTTAAATTGTTATTGATAATACTGAAAAAGTATGTTTTATTACAGCAGATTAAAAAAAGTTTGTGCATTCATAGCATTATTACTCCTGTCATATTCGCTGCTTGCACAGGACATCCAGAATAGCAACCTCTTTGCTGGCGTTGAGATTGGTTCAAAGATTTACTACACCATTAGGGTGCAAAATGGTATGGAATATAAAGCAAGGATAGTATCCGTTGATCCTGATAAGGTGTTATTACTGTTGCCTGGTGATAAATCATTGACAATCAGCACACGTGAGATTATTGAGATTAACAGGCAGTCTCACTACAGTTCGGGTTCCCTGGGTGTGGGTTTTGGCATTCCATATGGCGTACTTGGTGCAAATCTTGATATCAAGCTTGCAGGAGTTCTTAATGTAACTGCCGGTCTTGGATCAGGCATTTGGGTTAATCCTATGTACAGTGCAGGATTAAAATGTTTTCTCCGTTCCGGCAATTATAAATTCAGACCTCGTATTGAGGCACTTTATGGAACTGCATCAATGATAAATGTACAGGATTCAAACGGAGAAACAGTTGAAAAAGGAAGCTTTAACAGTTTTGTTCTGGGAGCCGGATTCCAGTGGGCTCTTGATATTTCCAGAACCTGGGGTTTCGATTTTGATATAATATATATTGTTGATGACAGTGAACTGGAAAGCCGTTTAGACTATTTAATAAATCAGGGATATAATTTGGATGTTGTTGCAACAGGTAATGTTAAGGTTTCCCTGGGATTAAGGTACATTTTCTAGATGCCTGCAGATTCAATACTTCAAACATAGCTGATTCTGTGAGAATAATCTTTTTTTTAAAAGTAATATTACCAGGCTTCTTCTGCCTGTTTTTCTCTTGTATTTTACAGGCACAAAGTTCCGGTGAGATTCAAAGCCTGAAGCTTGCTATACCAGGAAAAACCGAATATTCATATGTGGCTTATTCACAGGAAGACACCGGGAGAACCGATGTGTACTCCGGTATGATGTTCAGGTTTTATAAAATGTATATTTCCTCACAGGACTATGGTAAATGTAGTTTTACACCTTCCTGTTCTGAATATGCAATAATTGCAATCCGTAAACAAGGAATTGTTGTCGGTTCAATTAATACCCTCGACAGGCTTACACGCTGTCACAGCGGAAATATACGCAATTATTTACCAGATGAAAAAACAGGACTTTCGGTTGATGAAGTCAGAAACCTCAGGTATGAGAAAGATTAAACTGACAATTCTCTTCTTATATCTGGGAAGTTTTTCTCTGGCACAGAATATTTATGATGGAGAGCATATCCTGCGTTTTGCCGACTATCTGTACAGAAACAAGGAATATCCCCTGGCTATAAACGAGTATAAACATGCATTGTTCCTGCAATATTGCAATACAACCTGCCAGATAAAGCTGTTTAACTCATACCTTCAGATGCAGCAATATAACGCCGGTCTTTACACTTACAGGTCAATCTATCCGGAAGGTCTATCCGGTAACGATACTCTCGAGATGGTTTATGGTAAAATGCTTTTGTTGAATGCAGATTTTACGGATGTCGAAAAGCTTCTTCATACTTCAAAGACTTTATCTCCCGGTCAGCACTCATTCCTGAACGTTTCAAATGATTTATTCTCTGATAACTGGGATCGAGTTGTAATGAAAGAATCAGCGCTCACAGCTGACTTGCAGATAAATCCCTACAATTCTGTTATTTACGACATCAGTAACCTGAAATATAAAAAGCCTGGCGTAAGCCTAATGCTTTCTGCTGTTATCCCCGGAACAGGAAAAATGTACTGCGGGTACTGGTATGATGGATTAATATCATTGACAACAATTGGGATCACTGCATGGCAGGCAGTTCGTGGTTTTAAGATTTATGGCGCTGACAGGGCTTATACCTGGATATTTACTTCACTTTCGGCTTCCTTTTATATAAGTAACCTGTATGGCTCATACAAAGCAGCAAACATGAGGAATTACAGACTCCGACAAAATATTCATCATGCTATCAAAAAGGTTTTTGATTCTTCTTATAATTATTAGTTCTGCCGGAAATTCAGTCAGCACTTGCCATGCCCAGTCAGCTTACGATGCTTTTCTTATGGCTGAAAGATGGTATGATGAAAAGAATTATTCTCAGGCAATACTTGAAGCAAAAAGGGCTCTCTTTTTCGACGATCTTATCAGTCTCCCTGGTTACATGCTGCTTTCCGATTGCTATGTGCAGATGGAATTGTACGATGACGCCATCAATTACCTGTCTCTCGCTGCTGAACTGGAACTGAATGACAGCCTGAAAAATGAGCTCCTGTTCAGGAAGATCAACTTATATCTGCGAAATAAGGAACCGGCTTATGCACTTATTGAGCTTCAAAAAGTAAATGACATCAGGTCAGCATATTTCGAAAAGAAAAGAAATTTTTATTCAGCACTGGCTTATTATCAGATCAACGATTTTAAGCTTTCAGCAACATATACCAATCTGCTTGTAAGGTCCTCCGGAGAGTATGATTCATGTTATGTCAGCACTCTTTTCCGCAAAGCCCGCAGGAACTATTCCAGGTCTTCTGTTTACCCTGCTGTTTTAAGCGCTGTTGTGCCTGGAGCAGGACAACTCTCTGAAGGATATTTTGGAGAAGCTGCAAATTCATTCCTTTTGAATGCTTTGCTTGGATGCATTACTTATATAACCTTTAAGCAAGTCCATGCGCTGGACGCAATTCTCACTATGTATCCTTTTGTAAGAAGGTATTATTTAAGCGGTATTTTTAAAGCCGGGGAGTTGTCCAATGAGAAAAAGGAACGGAGGAAGATTGAATTATACAATGAACTGTTGGACTTCATCGATCATCAGATAAACAATTAAGTTCAAGAATATAACAGTACCAGTCTCATCATATTCCCAGGGAAACTCTGATACCTCTTTTTCCCATATTGGCCATGATTTTACATAAAAAATCCCCTTCCTGGTAGGGAAGGGGTGGGTTTATATTATGGATAACCATCTGGTTATCAGTAGAGTCTTACTGTCCCGTAAGAAGCAAGCACTTTAACATTTGACGAGGGTGATTCTTCTTTTCCAACTATTCCGGTTGTTTCGCTGGAAGTATTTTCAACAATATGTCTCTTATGACGGAAGTTTTCTTCGTTAAATTTCAATCCTCCATAAGATACTTTTGCATCGAGATTATAGCTTGCAGATTCATCGATTCCAATTCTTACACCCATATAGCGTGTGTCAACCTCCAGAGATTCAAAACCTCCAGGTACCCTGTCGAGGTTGAATGAACCGTACCCTCCTTCAAACACAAGCTTCCTGGAAAGCAATCCGATGTTAATATCTGCATATCCGGCATCAAGAACCAGATTATTAACACTTTCAACTCTTACTTTGTCGTATTTTGTTTCACCCACAATTGAGCTTGTAGTTCCGATATAGACGGATGAATATTTACTAGCAAGAAGAAGTGCCTGGCTTTTTGTTACTGTAAAATTCCCGCTGTACATGATTGTTGCGTCAAGCCAGCCTGCTTCATCAATTGTTCCTTTCCCATAAGCCAGGCTGAGAACGTTCAGAGGTTTTTCATTTTCCCTTGATAGTTTGGATGCTGTGATATTGCCGTATTTGATATTGAGATTGACGAACCCTTTAAGTTCATCAAGATCAGTATTCCCGTACCTGTTAGCGAGAGTAAGATCCATCCTTGAAGGCATTTTAACATTATAATCAATGGTGAATTTCCTTGATTCGCCACTCCACCCGCTGAAACTGAATTTCTCATCAATAACCGTTTTGGCTGAAATAAGATCCTCACTTTCCGCAAACTTTACCTCGATATAACTTAAAAGTTTTTCGGCTCTTTCCTGGTTTGGATATCTTACTGTTACTTTTACGTCAATAACAACCTGGTTATTTTCAGACGTTTGTACAATAATATCTCCATACCTGTTACTGAGATCAAGCATCGCTCCCTGTTTGGCTGTATACTCCTTATGATATTCCTTTGTAACCTCCTGTGCGGAGATTGTCAAAGACAGAAGGAATAATGTTGTAACAAGGATTATTCCTGGTTTATATACGGACTTTTTCATCTTCTGATGTATTTTGATTTTCATTCCTGATTGCTTTAAGCTGATTTACAACGAAGGACAGAACTTCCACTTTTGTCTGGTAATGCTCAATCATTGCATTGATAATTCTTTCATCATTGGGATTTGCGTTAAGTTCTTTCTGAAGCTGAACGTAAACAGAATCCATACTTTTCATCTCAATCCGGAGCATGTCCATTTGTTCGGGATTGTTTGACAGATTAACAGTACCGATCTCATTCTCCATAAGGTTTACCTGGTGGATATAATAGTTTTCCACTTCCTTGTACTGGGGTGAGACATCGCCTAAGGTCATCCTGTTTCTGTCAGGTCTGATGAAATGATCCCATGTCCATAGTGAGGAGAGGGTGACCAGTAGCGTAACAACTGCTGCTTTAAGCAGGTAAGGTACAATACTTCTCCTGATCCCACCGGTATGGAATCTCATTTCAAGCTTCCTGTTAAACCTCTCCAGGTGACCTTCCGAAGGTTCTTCGTCTTCGAAGAAGTCCCTGTTGCTCCTGATTATTTCATCTATAGTTTTCATTCCCTTTAAATTTCATTTCCTTTTTAATTCACCGATTAGTTTTTGTTTTGCTCTTGAGAGCTGTGATCGTGATGTACTGCTTGAAATCGATAATATCTCTGCAATCTCATCATGATCATAACCTTCAAGAAGGTAGAGCGAAAGAATGATCCTGTAACCGTCCGGAAGTTTCTCAATAGCTTCTTTTATTTCTTCAACTCTGACATCAACCTCTTCGCTCCGCACCAATTCATCACCACTTTCATCTTTTATACTAACATGTGAATCAATATCTTCAAAGACCGCTTTTCTTTTATTCAGGGTATCAAGTGACCGGTTAATCACAATTTTTTTCAACCATGCACCGAAACTGACCGTTCCTGAATACGTATCAATTTTTTCAAAGGCCGACAGGAAAGATTCCTGCATCACATCTTCGGCTTCCATCGTATCATTCACAATTCTCAGGCTCGTGTTATACATTGCTTTGTAGTACAACTTATAGATCTGAAACTGTGCCCTCTGGTCGCCGGTCTTACATCCGTCCAAAAGATCCTGGTGTAAGTTTCTGAATGCTGCTTCTACATTTGCCATCTTTGTGTAAAGACTAGTTCTAATATAGTATGCTGCACCCACTCTCTTTTTGTTTTCTGATCAAAAGACGTGGGATAATATTTAATGCTGCACTCAATTTAAGAAAATTTTTGCTTATAAAGGAAAAAAGTAAGAATGATTCCCTGAGATACTTCCCCGGTGGTGTAATCAAGTTCTGAACCAAAAAGACTGTGAGGTATTGAATATACCAGCAGAAGTACAATAGAAGCCAGCAAAGTAAAAAGAGGTTTTTCTTTATTGCGGTTCATGACAACTGCAAGTATCCAGAATATTAATGCGATAAGTGTCTTATTATCTGTCATATCCCATCCGAATGGCACTCCTGTCCATAGTTCACCAAAAGCATATTTTTGGACTATTGGTCCGAGTATCATACCACCGGTAACCAACAATGCCAGAGTCCAGATTCCATATTTTTTATATTGCGGTACCCTGAAAATGCTCAGTAATCCTGCACCGGTGGAAAAGAGCATTGCAAGAAACATCAGGATTATATGCGGACCAAGTATATATCCGGGTACTCCGCCTTTGAACCGGATAATCACAGGTGTTTCTTTCATTACCGATTGAGTACCGTCCGAATCAGTGAGTTCGATATAATATTGAAGTTTTCCGGCTGCAGGTTGTGGAGGTATATCTGCAAAAAATCCTTTTTCCTCGGTGATTTTAAATACCTTGTTCATGATGAAAGATCGTACCGGATAAGTTTTGCAGGTGAAGACTTCACTCTTGTATTCTTCCTCTGTTTTAAAACGTTTATAATACAAAATAGCCTTAATGGAAGAATCCTTAATATTCAATTTAACCTCTGACCGTTCGTCCAGCCCGATGCTTCGGACAAGCTTCAGTTCATAAACAGAATCATTCAAAGTCACGTTTAACCGTTTTGGGTAAGTGGGTCCTGTTTTTCTCTGGTAATACGCAGCACCAACAGTTATAATGAATGCCAGGAACCACAGAGTAAATTTTTTCATTATACTTTAATTTATCAATGTTGACACACCTTATTATATTTGTATCAGCAGAACAATCTTTTTGTTATTCCGTAAAACTTCAACAGTTATTATCTGACCATATTTTATTTGTCCAAGCCTGAACATGTAGTCCTGGATATTATTAATAATTTTACCGTTTATTCCGGTTATAATATCACCTTTTTTCATCCCTCCGAGAGCCGCTGGCCTTCCTGGATAGACTTCATCAGCCCTCATTCCGTTCTTCACAATTCCTGCAAAGTCGGGCATGATTCCAAGAGTTACAATTTTTTTTCTGATGCTCCTTATTGTTTCTGGTTTTGGGCCGGCCTCTCTGAACTGAAGTCTTTCAGGAGAAGAGGCAAGTTTCTCTGTCACATTGAAGATTAATGAGGAAATAGTTACCATACCGTCGTAGTTAATCTTGTCATAAGTATCGGCAGGCTTATGGTAATCAAGATGAGCACCTGTAAAATAAAAGAGAACAGGGATATTTTTCCCGTAGAATGATGTATGATCCGACCGTCCGTAACCTTCGTCAGAAAACACAAGACTGATAAGGTTTGTATCGTTTTCGGAAACGACAAGTTCCTTTAATCCTTCGGCAGTACCGACACCGCTGATCTGCAGAACATTTGTCTCCGGTAATCTGCCTACCATATCGAGGTTAATCATTGCATTTACTTTTGTCAGATCGATGCCGGGATTCTCCGCAAAATATTTTGAGCCGAGAAGACCAAGCTCCTCACCTGAGAAAGCAATGCAGATTATGCTCCTTTTATGACTTCCTTTTGTCAGTGCAAATTTTTCTGCCAGCTCAAGCATCATACCGACTCCCGATGCGTTGTCATCGGCGCCATGATGAACAGCCACAGTGTCACCTGCCATACTCGATGATCCGGTTCCACCCATACCAAGGTGATCGAAATGAGCACCTATAATTATATATTCATCCTTAAGGATTTCATCCTCACCTGGAAGTGCCATAACTACATTCCTGGTATTACGCAACTCCCTTTTAATTTCGGCTCTTGCATTTACCACTGTTCCTGTTGGAAAGCTTGAGGGTTTTCTTGTATCATTGAGCTTATTTTCAAGGCTGGCTACAGATATTTTTGCTTTTGAAAGTATAATATCGGCAACCTCTCTTTTTATTCTTAAAACAGGTATATCAACAGAAAAATCTCCTGAATTGAGTGATTCAAAAGTATCCTGCGGGTCAAATGCAGCACCGGAAACTAAAAGCACTCCGGCAGATCCCATGTCTTTTGCCAGCATTGCCTTATCCCGGTCTCCGCTGAATGGAATAAAAGGGCTCGCCGGCTTATCCGTTTCCGGGTCTGCCCTCAGCATCATAACCCACTTACCTTTAATGTCAATCCCCTGATAATCATTCCATTTCAGACTGTCTTCATCGATCATAAATCCGTATCCGATAAAGATCACCTCTGATTCCAGACCTGAATTTGAACTGAAAGCAAACGGCATAAAATCTTTTTCCGGGATAAGATTAGCTCCGTCTAAAGTCATTATATTCTCTTTTCCGGCAACCAGCCTGCTGGTTACGCTGAATCTCTGCAAGCCATCACCGGGAAGAGGGATAAACCCATAGGATAATAATTCATGTTTTATATATTCCGCAGCCAGACTATCTCCGGAAGAACCTGCCAGCCTGCCCTTCAGAGAATCAGAAGAAAGATATTCTATATGATCATGAAGTTCTTTGACTGTAACTTCCTGTTTCGATGTACATGAAAGAAATATCAGGAAAACCATCACAGGCAGTGTCCGGGTGATGAATTTCAAAGCATACTTTATATCCATAATAAGCATTTAAGTTCAGGGGAACCTCTGAAGAAGACCAGATTTGTTCCAGGAATAAAACAAAATGTTATTCAAAAAGTTTAAAGGCGTCCCTGATAAGAGATATAGCTTCCCTTAATTGCTTTTCAGTAATAACAAGAGGAGGAGCAAAACGGATTATATGCTCATGTGTAGGTTTGGCAATCAATCCTTTATCTTTCATAGCAAGGCAGATATCCCAGGCTGTTTTCCCTTTTTTTGGTTTTATAACGACAGCATTCAGAAGTCCTTTTCCACGGACAAGCTCTATCATATCAGATTTAATGCTTCTCATTTCATCACGGAAGATCTTCCCAAGACGTTCAGAATTTTCGGCAAGTTTTTCATTTTTAATAACTTCGAGAGCTGCAATCGCTACTTTTGCTGCCAATGCGTTACCTCCGAATGTCGAGCCATGCTCGCCAGGTTTTATCGTCAGCATGATCTCGTCATCAGCCAGTACAACAGATACAGGCATAACACCTCCGGAAAGGGCTTTGCCAAGTATCAGAATGTCGGGACGGACACCCTCATGGTCGCAGGCAAGCAGTTTTCCTGTACGGCCAAGTCCTGTCTGCACCTCATCAGCAATGAAAAGAACATTATGTTTTTTGCAGAGGTCATATGATTTTTTAAGGTAACCTTCATCCGGAACATAAACTCCTGCTTCACCCTGAATTGGTTCAACAAGAAATCCTGCAACATCAGGATCCTTAAGAGCATTCTCCAGGGCACGTAGGTCATTATAGGGAATGATAACAAAACCCGGAGTAAACGGTCCATAATCATTTCTGGCATCCGGATCTGTTGACATAGATACTATTGTGATAGTGCGGCCATGAAAATTGCCTTCACAGCAGATAATCTTTGCTTTGTCCTGCTTAATTCCTTTTTTCTTATAAGCCCATTTACGGCACAGCTTAAGTGCTGTTTCATCAGCCTCTGCTCCGGAATTCATTGGCAGAACCTTATCGTATTTGAAATATTTTGTTATATACTCCTCATACTCTCCAAGAACAGAATTATAAAATGCCCTTGATGTAAGTGTAAGCCTCTGTGCCTGCTCAGTCAAAGCTTTAATAATTTTGGGATGACAATGGCCCTGGTTCACAGCTGAATAGGCCGACAGGAAGTCAAAATATCTTTTTCCCTCAACATCCCAGACAAACGGACCTTCACCTCTCTCAAGAACAACTGGAAGCGGATGGTAATTATGAGCACCATACTTGTCTTCCCGGTTAATATAATCCTGTGTATTCATTTTGTTGATTATTAATTAGTTATGATTTGATTAATATAAGTCACAATTTTACGAAAGCTTTTTATAATTTCAAAATCAGGATGAAAAAATGATTACCGTGTCAGGGAAGCTCAACACTTCTTTCGATCGTTACCGGACCTAATAAACCTGATTCAACCAGAATATCACTTTTTTTATAATATCGGTGAGTTGTGAACGTATAACGTTTGCCGGGACGGGATGTTCCATTGAGAAACCATTCCGGCCATTTCCCGTTTGCAATTCCATCCCATGGTTCTGATTCATCTCCAATAAGCCGGTTGATCCAAAGGTTTGCCACTTCAATTTCAAGATGATTTTTCGTTTTCTTAACCGCATCTGAAATTTTCACCTGCCATGGTGAAGTCCATACTACGCCAAGATCTTTTTTATTGATCCTTACCCTGGCAATATTTTTTACATTTCCCAGATCAAGATAAAAATTTGATTTATGAATCGATCCCGCAGAATCTGGCAGGTCGAATGTCTTTGAATAAACTGCTGTACCTGAATAATATCTTATTCCATCTTCTGGTCGTTTTGACCAGTCATCAAGATTTTTAAATTCTGTTTTTTCAGGTCCGCCCCATGAAGTATCGAAAGCTACATTCCAAGGGCCGTTTAGTGTCATCAGAATTTGTTTTTCAGGAAAATTCTCATATTCATTAATATCCTTGCTGTTTGTTTTTTCGGAATCATAAAAAACTATAAAATAACTCTCAAAAGGTTCAAGGCTGACAGGAACACAAGTTACACCATCCAGTTCTGATAGATCTTTAAGAAGCCTGATTTCTCCTGTAATAGCATCCCAGGCTTCAGCGACAGGACTTCCATCACGGAACCAACATGTATCGGTTACCATCTCACCTTTTCTGTTGGAAATAAAGTAGATTTCACGATCCGGCAGGGATCTGTGTGCATAACGGATATTCCCTGAGGCTGTAAAATCAGGTTTTATTCCTGCTTCAACCAGCAATTTTCGTGTTACATCATAATCGGGGTAGAGCGTAAGTGAGTCAGGATCATTATGAACATTTCTATGCTGCCCATAAAGTTCTTTTCCCCACCAGATAGCTCCATCCCCGTAAATACGTTGAGTAAGTCGTGCGGGTATCTCATTATTTCCCCAAAGTTCAATGGCTGTAGAAGTTACAATGTCATCACACATCGGAAAACCGGTGAGTGACGGTGATTTTAACGGAGGATTGCCAATTATTTTTGCCCCGGCTTCTGCAAGAGTTTTTATTTTATTCACCAGTTCCGGTGTCATCGTTTGTACGTCCGGTAATACAAGGACTCTGTAGGAAGCACCTCCGGGAAAGACAATCTGTCCATCTTTTACTGAAGCATATTTAATAAGGAAAAGAGGAGAACAACCGTCGAAGGAAAAGCTTCGTTTGTCAGGCATTTCGGATGTACCTTCAAGGGCTGATGATGGAGGTAGGAAGACATGAGGCGCCCCTTCAGCTGCAAGGTAAAGGATGTCTGCAACAGGTTTACCCTGAGACAGAATATACTGGCATCGTGTAATATATTTATGGTAACTGAAAGCCATAGGCCACCATGTCTGCCCACGATCCCAGTGAACACCATACGGTCCCATTGTCATACCTGGCCGGAACTGATCGCCATAGGGTTTATGAGCAAATGTGTGATAGATCAGTCTGTTAATACCCATGCAGAAAGCCCAGTCGCCCTGGTTTTTCATATCACCGGGGTATTTCTTCCAGGCTTCGTTGCTGTTTGCGGTAAAAGCTTCTGCAGCAATAACAGGGGCTCCGCTCACATGAGCAATTGAAGTGGACTCAACACAGCTGAAAGCGGAATTAAAACCATACCCATCACTCCAGAATTCACACATAGGTACATCTGCTACTGCACCAAGATCAAGATCTGAAGCAGGATTCATATCATAAGGCTCTATAGATAGCCGGAATCCGTTTTTTCTTCCGAGCTCCTTAAAGCGACCTGCATGGTTCTCAACTATGAGTTCACCGGAAGTCTGCCGGACATCCCACAAGAAACGTTCGCTGAGCTCATGACTGGCAACTGTAAGACCAGTAAATACTGGCAGAAAAAGTAATGGATCATAGCCACGTCTTTTTTTAAACTCATCCCTGAATCCCGGACTCCAGTTCTGTGCACCCATTTCCCAGCTGTCGATATGGATCATTGTCCATCCACCTCCTGTTTTTGCTTTTTGAGGCAACACCTTTCTTATTAATTTCCCGACAAATGCATCATAGTGTGCATCAAACGAAGCAGTATCAAATTTGTCACATTCAAATCCCAGCCCGGGCTGGGGGGCAGGCCTGGTTACAGCTCCGTTATTGCGTTTACCGAATCTCATAATAGTCCACTTACCATCCGGTATAATCCAGTTGAGCGTGCCATCCTCTGAGAGTTTATCAGTGAGATCAAGTATATTTTTCTGATCAATTACAGAACCTCCTGTTTCATGATAAGTGGCAGGAGCAGGGAGATATGGAAGCACACCGGGCTGAGAAGTATAAGGAGCACGGTAATAAAGAGCTTTTTCTTCTATCCCATTTATAATTGCCGGGTGATCTGATGCAGGAAAGGCAAGAACAAACTCATCCTCGTACCAGTTTTCCCGCTGTTGCCTGAGTGCCTGTGTAAGACTCCCTTCCCCGAAAAATGGTTTTTTTGGTTTCGGTATTGGCAACCTCCCATTGAATACTGATGGTCCTTTTACTATTGTATCACTGGCAACAAGATGCATCATAGACTGGGAAGGGATTACCCATGGTCCCCCGCTTCCTGCCCAACCCGGTCCGGATCCGAGAATGATCCTTATTCCAAGCCTTTCTGCCTCTTTTACCGCATGCTTATAGAATTCCTGCCATTCTTCACTTAAAAAATCAACTTTACCGCGTGGTACTCCGACATTAACCTCAAGAAACAGCACATAACCTATTCCTGCGTTTTTCATCGATTCCAGGTCTGCTGTAATAGCTCCACGGTCTATATTCCCATCCATGAAATACCAGTAAACCCCTGGACGTGCTGAATCCGGAGGATTCAGGAATCCTTGTTTCAGATAATCAGAAGATCCTGTATTGCTGCAGGAAAATAATATTCCTGATAACGGGAATATCAATGAACATTTCAGTAAGAAAAGTAAATTATTCATTATCAGCGAGATCCGGTCTTAATTTTCTTGTTCTTTCGACTGACTGATCATGTCTCCATTTTTCAATCTCACCAGTGTTGCCCGACAAAAGAATTTCCGGTACTTTCCATCCTTTGAATTCTGATGGCCGGGTATAAACAGGAGGAGCAAGGAGGTCGTCCTGAAATGAGTCGGAGAGGGCAGACTGTTCGTCTGAAATTGCACCAGGAATAAGTCTTACAATGGCATCCGCAATTATTGCGGCAGGCATTTCGCCTCCGGATAAAACATAATCACCAATTGATATCTCCCTGGTTATCAAATTATCCCGAATTCTCTGGTCTACACCCTTATAGTGTCCTGCCAGTATAATTATATTATTTAAAATTGAAAGACGATTTGCCAGTTTCTGACTGAATTTTTCACCATCAGGCGAAGTATAAATTATTTCATCATAATGCCTTTCACTTTTGAGTTTTTCAATTGCCTTAAAAACAGGCTCGATCATCATTACCATACCTGCACCACCTCCAAAAGCATAATCATCAACGGTTTTATACTTGTCAGTGGTGAAATTCCGAAGGTTGATCACATTTATCTCAACAAGTCCCTTCTCTTTTGCTCTTTTTACTATCGAATGATTCAGCGGGCTTTCAAGTAGTTCCGGTAGGACTGTGAGGATATCTATTCTCATTTTTTAGTATATTACATTTTCATTTAACCAGTTAATAACCAGATAATCGATACGGATAAGCCTTTTGGTCTCAACATTGACAGGTGCATGACCGCATTTTGGTATGACAGCGATGTTGTACTTCTTATTACCACTTAATGACATATAATGAAGTATGTTCTTTATACTGGCTTCAGTAGGAACTACCCTGTCAACCTCACCGAATATTGCCAGCCACTTTTTGTTGAAATGTGCGAGCTCCGATAAGTAATCATTCGGCATAGAGTACCACGTTGGCAGTACCGCCCTGAAAGCAGGATTGCTGGCCATTTCATGATTTGTATAAGGCAGAATTTCCATGTTATACCTTTTTCGCCAGTCAGCAATCTCCTTATTAACCTTTTCATGCTTGGAGGGATCATTGCTTGCCCAGGCCAGGAATGATTTTTTCCAGAGAGGTCTCACCGTATTAAGGAGTGAATCAGTTAATGCCCCTGCATCTTTCATCCCGTTGAGCTGAGCATAAAGCCTGTCTTCGACAGTGCTTACAACTGTGCCAGCCTGACTTATAACAAATTTTATTGCAGGATACCGGCTTGCGGCCAGTACTGCAATTCTGCCACCTTCACTTCCACCCATGACGCCGACCATTTCGGGATTGATCCTTTCATGTTTTGAGAGCCATTCTGCACAATTCCCGGCATCTCTTATATAATCTTCATAAGTAGTCTTGACATAATCACCTTCCGATTCACCGGTCCCCCTTTTATCATGTACAAATGCAGCAATTCCGCAATGTGCAAGTATTGGAGCAATCCAGTTGGAAAGTGATTTGATAGGACGGGAACCATCCCCGCCTCCGTTGGTTAAAACCACAAGAGGAAACCTGCCTTCGCCCAGCGGCAGATGGAGCCAGCCATTTATCATTAATCCATCACTTGGTATTTTCATCTTCACAACAGTAAAAGTGCTGTCTGTTGTCTCCTTTCCATTTTCATCAATCCGGGTTAAAGGACCTGTCTGATTAGACCTGTATCCTTCGAGGCAAATGGGTCTGGTCATCAGGGTCTCAAGCTGCTCTGCCGAATAAATGCTTGTGGTATCTGGATTCCCTGGGTTTACCTGCTGTGCATTAGTGCAGGCTGGCAGAAATAGTAAAAAATAAAGAAAAACAAAAAAGGACTTGAAAATTTTTGTTATCATAATACACATTAAATATTCTTAATATTAATTCTCTTTCTGAAAGGTCATGCTGAGCTGTATATTTTTATTTCTATAAATGTACTAAGAATAAGGAAAAGGCGCAACGTCACAACAGCGTAATGTCACAAGACAGCACTACTGCACGACCACACAATAATTTCCGACTATTTATTATATTTACATGAATAATAGCATAATACATCGCCTATGGATTGCCGTCCCGACTGTGGTGCATGCTGTATTGCAACATCAATATCATCACTTATCCCCGGAATGCCTGACGGCAAACCGGCAGGGGTGAGGTGCATCCACCTGCTTGGTGATTTTAAATGTGCTTTATACGGGAATACTTCAAGACCAAAGGTATGTTCCGACTATAAGGCTGAACCGGAGTTTTGCGGATATTCAAGGGAGGAGGCGATTCGGATTCTTTCTTCGTTATCGGATCTCCCAAGCCCTTTAGATGACCCCCCACCCCCCCTGAAGGGGGGTTATTTCCTCGAATTGTACACAACCTTCCCATCTACAATCGTATAATCCACCTTCGTCTTCATGATCTCACTTTCGGGTATGGTCAGGAGGTCTTTGTCAACAATCACTATATCAGCAATATATCCTGTTTTGATCATTCCTTTTCTGTCTTCCATGAATTGGGCATATGCTGAACCCAGGGTATAATATTTTATTCCTTCCTCCATTGTGAGCCTCTGTTCAGGAAACCATCCTTCCCCTTCTTCACCAAGTCTCTCTTTTCTTGAAACTGAAGCGTAAAGCCCTTCCATGGGATTCAGAGGTTCTACCTGGTAATCGGTTCCGAAGGCAAGGGTTGAACCTGCTTCAACAAGGCTTCTCCATGCATAAGCACCTTTACATCTCTCGATTCCTACACGTTTTTCATAAAACTTTTTATCAGAAATGCAATGTGTCGGCTGCATTGATGGAATAACTCCAAGCTGTGCAAACCGTGGTATGTCCGATTGTTGAAGTGTCTGCGTATGTTCATCCCGGTGACGGCTGTCATGCTTTCCGTTCACTTCAATAGCCTTTTCAAATGCATTCAGTATCCAGTTATTACCTTTATCACCAATTGCATGGACGCCTATCTGAAAACCATACCTGTCAGCTGTAACTACCATGTTTTCAAATTCTTCATAAGGCATCATTGCCAGTCCTGATGAAGAGGGATTATCATTAAACGGTTCAAACATTAAAGCTGTTCCCGATCCCATAGAACCGTCAATAAAAGCTTTCAGGTATCCGAACCTTATCCAATTTCCTTCTTTCGGATATTTCTTTGCGATTTCACTGTATTTTCTGAGAACAGCCGTGTCTCCTGTCAATGGTTTACCTATATCTATCCTGCTTGTCAGCTGACCCTCTTTTTGCAGCTTTTCATATGCTTCATAGTCGGCGCTGCCGGCAACCTGTATGCTTGTGACACCCAGTTCGCGGGCTTCCTTCATGGCAAGCAGATACCCCTGCCAGGTTCTGGTTGCCTCTTCCTCGGGATTTCTTACAGTTCTGACTTCTCCCAGCCTGATAAGGTCCTGGGCTGTTTCCTTAAGTATCCCTGTCGGTTCACCGGTCAGGGGATCTTTCTGTATCTCTCCTCCAAAGGGATCAGGGGTATCCTTTGTGATACCGGATTTTTTCAGGATGTAACTGTTTACAAGCACAGAATGTCCGTCTGCACGTTCCAGCAACACAGGATTATCTGGGGAGACTTTATCAATAAGCTCTTTTGCAGGCCAATTCCTGTCGATGAACATCTCATGTTCCCAATGTCCACCTCTTATCACTTCTCCGGGCTTTGACCTGGCAACCTGAGCTTTCACTTTTTCAGTAATTACTGATGGATCAGTTGTGTACCGAAGCTCAATAAAATCGGGATCGAGCGGTCCGAAATGCACATGAGCGTCATTAAATCCTGGAAGTACAAGCCTTCCTCCGGCATCGATGACACGGGTAATTCCTTTATCAATAAATCCTGATACTTTTTGTGTAGTGCCAACAGCAATAATATTTTCACCTATGACAGCAATTGCTTCGGCTGTCGGATTATCCCTGTCAATTGTCAGGACTTTCCCGTTGATTATTACCAGGTCGGCTTTCTCCTTTTTAACGCATGAACCTGACATAATTATGGTTGTTATTGATAATAAAATAGTTAAGCTTTTCATTATTTTTTATTTTATCCGGTAAGTTAATAATTTTTCTATTTTGTTTCTATTAGTGCTTCTTTGTGTCCTGGTGTCCCTGCCTGCCGGCAGGCAGGTTTGTGGTATTTTTTTTACCACCAGGGCACTAAAACTCCAGGTTTCACAAAGGAATTTAACTTCTTGTTAAGAATTTTATGAGTTTATTAGGAGGCTTCATATCTTAAAAGAGATAAATTCGCAGAAAATCAAAGGAATGAATATAGCACTTATAGGTTATGGCAGGATGGGTCATGAAATTGAGGAAATCGCCATCAGCAGAGGTCATATGATTAAGCTTATTATTGATAAGGACAATACTGAAGATCTGAACGAAAGAAATATTAAAGAAGTTGATGTCGCCATTGAGTTCTCATCACCCGATGCTGCTTTTAAAAATATCTCGGTGTGTCTCGGAATGAAGATACCTGTTGTGTCAGGTACAACCGGATGGCTGAAGGATTTTGATAAGGCCTCGGACTTATGCCTTAAAAATGAAACTTCTTTCATTCATGCTTCAAATTTCAGCATCGGTGTCAACATTCTTTTCCGGCTTAACAGTGAACTGGCCAGACAAATGGAGCATTACAGAAATTACAGTGTTTCCATTGAGGAGATACATCATATTAAAAAGCTGGATGCACCAAGCGGGACGGCAATTGCACTGGCGGAAGGAATTAAGAAACATCATTCGGGATATACAGGCTGGTGCTCTGACAGGAATAAAACTGAAAAATCAATTCCTATACGTTCCATACGTGAAGGGACGATTCCCGGTACGCATACCGTCATCTGGGATTCCGAAATCGACAGTCTGAGCCTTAAACATGAAGCCAGGAACAGGAAGGGATTTGCATTAGGAGCAGTCATTTCAGCTGAATTCATTTATGGGAAAAAAGGAATTTTCACCATGAATGATGTGCTTGGATTCTGATTATTTATTTACTTTTACCGCTTCAAAAAATCATTTTTATCATGACTCAGATTTTTCAAAAGAAATACATAAAGTTTGCTATTGCTGCCCTTCTGTATATCCTGGTTGTAATATGGATCGGTAACTACTGGCTTTTGATAGGACTGGCAATTATTTTTGATTTATATATTACAGAAAAGGTGAACTGGGTTTTCTGGAAAAGGAGGGACGGTAAAAACAGTTCATTTATCGAATGGCTTGATGCATTGATATTTGCAGTGATTGCAGTAACCCTGATCAATATATTCCTGTTCCAGAATTACCGGATTCCGACACCATCAATGGAGAAATCATTAATGGTGGGGGACCATTTATTTGTAAGCAAAATAGCATATGGCCCAAGGATGCCGAACACTCCCATTGCTTTTCCTTTTACCCAGCATACCATGCCCTTTACAAAAGGTAAATCCTGGTCAAATCTTATTTTGTGGCCATATAAGCGCCTTGCTGGCTTTGGCAAAGTGAAAAATAATGATCCAATAGTATTTAATTTCCCCGCCGGAGATACCGTTGTTGTTGAAGAGCAGGAAACAAGCTATTACGAGATTGTTAGAATGAAAGCAAGGGAGTTGCAGCAAACTGATTATTATGTCAATCATAAATCGAGGCCTTTGTCATATTATTTACCAATGGCGCGTAAAGACATCTGGGACAGGTATGAGGTGATATATCGTCCGACGGACAGGCGCGATAACTATGTAAAAAGATGCGTTGGGTTACCGGGTGATACCATAACAATCAGATCAGGAGCACTTTATGTTAACAGCAAACTGGTACCCGATAATAATACACAGCAAAGCACATATTTAGTCGAGACCAACGGGACTTCAATTAATCCCAAGGCACTTGAACGGCTCAATATTTCAAAAGCCGACCAGGTAATGGATTCTTACTCTACCTATACCTTCTTCTTGACAAAACCAACCGCAGAAGTAATTTCAAAGTTTTCAAATGTTGTAAAAGTATATCCATTTCATTATACAGAAGGCGAATATGCTCCTAAAATCTTTCCTTATAACCCTGTTCTAAGGTGGAATGAAGATCACTTTGGCCCTCTCTGGATACCTTCAAAAGGAACAACTGTCACAATTGATACTTCAAACCTCTGTCTTTATGAAAGGATAATTGATGTATACGAAGCAAATGACCTTAAAGTTGAAGGTAGTACCATTTTGATAAACAATGTACCTGCAAGCAGCTATACTTTTAAAATGAACTACTACTGGATGATGGGGGATAACCGGCATAATTCTGCTGATTCAAGATATTGGGGCTTTGTGCCTGAAGATCATATCGTGGGTAAACCGAAATTCATTTGGCTTTCGATTAACAAGGAAGCCCAAGGGCTGAATAAAATCAGGCTGAAAAGAATGTTTATGAAGGTCAAGTAATTTATCTTCTGCTATTTTACCTTATCTACTATAGCTTTAAAAGCATCCGGATGGTTCATAGCCAGGTCGGCAAGAGTTTTTCTGTTTAGTGTAATTCCCTTTTTATCAAGCTTCCCTATAAACTCGGAATAGCTCATATCATACTGCCTGACACCTGCATTTATTCTTTGGATCCATAAAGCTCTGAACTGGCCTTTCTTTTTCCTTCTGTCGCGATATGCATAACCCAGTCCTTTGTCGAGAGTGTTCTTTGCTACAGTGAAAACATTTCTTCTTGAAAGGAAGTTTCCCTTTGTCTGCTTAAGTACCTTTTTTTTCCTGGTCCTTGAAGCAACTGAATTTACTGATCTTGGCATAATTCATTTTTTTGAATGTCAGCGTTCCGCCTATGGCGGACTCTTCTCTGCTGAACAATCGGTTAATACTATTTTAATTTATTAATGTTCATAACATTATTTGCTGGCAAGCAAAAGCTTGACGTTCTTTTTGTCAGCCTTATCTACCTGACCGAAATATGCAAGATTTCTCTTACGTTTTGTTGCTTTCTTTGTCAGAATGTGGCTCTTGAATGCATGTTTGCGTTTGATTTTTCCTGTTCCGGTCAGCGAGAATCTCTTCTTAGCACCCGGATTAGTCTTCATTTTTGGCATTTCTGTTTTATCAAAAAAATTTAAAACTACTTCTTCTTTTTTGGGGAAAAAGCGATAATCATTCTTTTTCCTTCAAGTCTGGGAAGCTGGTCAACCTTCCCGTATTCCTCAAGATCGTTGGCAAAGCGTAATAACAGAACTTCACCCTGTTCCTTGAATAATATCGATCTTCCCTTAAAGAACACATAAGCTCTCACTTTTGCTCCCTCTTCGAGGAACTTTACTGCATGCTTGAGCTTGAAATTATAATCGTGATCATCAGTGTTTGGTCCAAACCTTATCTCTTTCACGACAATTTTTGCTGTCTTGGCTTTGATCTCTTTCTGTTTCTTTTTCTGCTGATAAAGAAATTTCTGATAATCAACGATTTTACAAACAGGTGGATCCGCATTCGGGGAAATTTCGACAAGATCGAGCTCCATTTTGTCTGCCAGTCTGAGGGCATCCTGGATACTCATGACTTCTGCTTTTATCTCATCACCTACAACCCTGACCACTTTGGCAGTGATCCTGTTGTTAATTTTGTGAGCCGGCTGGGTAATCCTGCCGGGGCTTCGTCTGACTGGTCCGGTTATAATTCTTTCCTCCTAATTTTTGTTAATACTAAGGTTAATTATAATTGCATTCTCAAAATGCTGTCTCCTTTTTAATTTCTGCATTAATAAATTTTACAAATTCTTCAACTTTCATACTGCCTTTGTCCCCTTCACCCTGTTTCCGGACAGCAACTGTACCATTCTCTACCTCTTTTTCTCCTATTATAAGTAGATAGGGGATTCTTTTTAATTCATTATCCCTGATCTTCTTACCTATCTTTTCACTCCTGTCGTCAATCAAGGTGCAAATATCGGAATTATTTAGTATTTCCAAAACATTTCCGGCATAATCATTGAATTTTTCGCTTATTGGTAAAATGACGGCTTTTTCCGGAGCCAGCCAAAGGGGAAATTTTCCCGCAGTATTTTCAATAAGTACTGCCACAAATCTTTCCATTGATCCGAAAATTGTTCTGTGGATCATTACAGGGCGATGCTTCTGATTATCGCTGCCATTATATGTCAGATCAAACCTTTCAGGCAAGTTATAATCAACCTGGATTGTTCCCAGCTGCCATTTTCTGCCAATGGCATCTTTCACCATGAAGTCGAGCTTGGGCCCATAGAATGCCGCTTCCCCCGTTACTACCGTAGTCTCGAGGTTTTTCTCGCCTGCTGCTACAATGATGTCGCGTTCAGCTTTTTCCCAGTTCTCGTCCGATCCGATATATTTTTGTTTGTTTTCAGAGTCCCTTAACGAAATCTGAGAAGTAAAATCGTTAAAATTCAGAATTTTGAAAATATAAAGAATTAAATCAATAATATTCTTGAATTCATCCCTCAACTGATCGGGCCTGCAAAAATGATGTGCATCATCCTGGGTAAAACTCCTTACTCTGGTAAGCCCGTGTAATTCACCGCTTTGTTCATATCTGTAAACAGTACCGAATTCGGCCATCCTGAGAGGTAACTCTTTATAGGAATGTGGGGTGGCGTTGTATATTTCACAATGATGCGGGCAGTTCATAGGTTTAAGCATAAACTGCTCTCCCTCCTGTGGTGTCGAGATTGGTCTGAATGAATCTGATCCGTATTTCTCAAAGTGCCCCGACAATTTATAAAGGTTTACATTTCCTATATGAGGAGTTGTGACAATCTTGTATCCTCTTTTCTTGAGAACAGAAGTCAGGAAATTTATCAGGTTCTGCCTGACCTCCGAACCTTTTGGAAGCCATAGTGGAAGGCCCATTCCGACTTTGGGCGAGAATGTAAAAAGTTCGAGTTCTTTACCTATCCGGCGATGATCCCTTCTTTTTGCTTCCTCAAGAAAAACAAGGTATTCATCAAGCATCTTCTGTTTTGGATAGGTGATGCCATAAATCCTTGTAAGCATCTTTCGATTCTCATTCCCTCTCCAGTAGGCACCGGCAACACTGGTCAGCTTTATTGCTCTGATTGGCTCTGTTGAGGGCAGGTGAGGTCCCCTGCAGAGATCAGTGAAATTGCCCTGTGTATACAATGAAATAGTGCCATCCTCAAGTTCGCTGATGAGTTCAGTTTTGTATTCGTCACCTTTTTTGGAAAAGATATCCATTGCTTCCTTCTTGCTGACCTCTTTCCTGTTATAAACCAGGTTTCTGGCAGCAAGTTCCTTCATTTTGTCTTCGATTGCCGGCAGATCGGTCTCATTTATTACTTTTCCGTCTCCCGGATCGACATCATAATAAAATCCGTTTTCGATAGCAGGGCCTATACCAAATTTTATTCCGGGATAAAGCGATTCAAGGGCTTCAGCCATAAGATGCGCCGAAGAATGCCAGAACGCGTGTTTTGCTGCTTCATCTTCCCATTTATGCAGCTTAATTGTTGCATCTGAATTAATAGGTCTTGTCAGATCCCAGACCTCACCGTTGACTCTGGCAGCATAAACCTCTTTTGCCAGCATGGGACTTATCTGTTCAGCAATTTCAAGACTACTTATGCCTTTATTATATTCTTTAAATGTCCCGTCAGGGAATGTTATCTTTATCATTAAACCGCCTCTTTTTACTGGAGTGCAAAGATAATTATAATTTTTAAAATTTCTGAGTTAAAAAGTCTGATCCTGAGCGCTGAATAACCATTCTGATAATAGTGGCACGCTATTTGAATTTAATTAAGTGAACGATTAATACTTACAGAAATGAAAAAGATTATATATCTCTCACTGGTTCTGCCTCTCCTGATTTTCTCATGCGAATCGATGCCTGAGGCGCAGTTTTCTGTTGACACAATAGAACCGGAGGTAGGGCAGCAAGTCTTCTTTACCAATGAGTCAGAAAACGCAGTGGAATTTGAATGGGACTTTGGTGACGGTTTTATTTCCAATGAAGTGCATCCGAGCCATATTTATACAGGTACCGGTACATTTGAAGTAATCCTGACAATATTCTCGAATAACGGATCATCTGATAAAGCAACCATTACAATTGAAGTAATGATTCCGACACTTCTCGAGATAGAGGTTCTTGAATACTATGATAAGTATGTAGTACCAAATGCAAGTGTAAGATTATATCCCACTCTTCCTGACTGGGATGACCAGACAAATATGGAATCGGAAGGATATACTAATGCCAACGGTAAAGTTGTATTCTCAAACCTGGGGCCTTATGTTTATTATGTCGATGTTTGGGAAGAAAGTCATGATAATGTTGCATTAAGAGGTGAAGATGTTGGGTTCATCCGTACGCCTGAGATCCTTCCGCACGAGATAAACTGGTTTGTTGCCTATGTTGATATTGTGGATCATGGTAAGGGAGAAGGAAGACGTGACAGAAAAATCATCATCAAAAGTATTGAAAGAAAAATTATGAATATGAATATTCCTGCCCGAGACTCCGGGACTCAGGATTGGCAGGAGCTTTACAATCAAAGCATCAGGCTGAAATAAAGGTTACACTGATTAAATCAAAAATGCAACTCATCCTGAGTTGCATTTTTTTTCATTGCTGCAAAACTAAATTCATATTATATCAGGAATTTCCAATGTAGAAAATATTGAATTGAATTAATACTATTCAGATTTTGAATAACCCGCCCTATAAAGCTTCAGGGTTTCTTTAAAAGAAATTGTACTTAGAATTGAGATGTAAACCAGCTTTCTATTAAAACCTGGCTATCGTGCTGGAATTCGCTAAGGCGGTAATAAATTTTGTTGTCGGCTGATTCAATCTGATACATCCAGTAGCCTAAAGAAATGCCCGGTGTATAATAAACTCTTCTGACGTATAGACGGTCACCAAGGTCAAATTCACATTTCTGGCTGTAAGCTGAAATCTTTCCATAAGTGCTGTCCATAGTTGTTTTAATCCAGATCAGATACGGATCGGAAAACTTTTCCGGTAAATATTGCCTGTATTCAACAAAATTACCCACATATTTCCTTGTCAGTATCAACTCATCCTCCTGCACAGAAGATTGCTTTGTGGTAGTGGCACATGCAGTGAAGACAACTAAACAAAAAAATAAAATTTTTTTCATGTTACTCTGATTTAACCCGGATAAATATTCTTATCCTATAACGAGAAAGCCGGTGTTAAAATTATATGATATAATTTGCATTAACCCTGCAAGATATAATATTTTTTTGAAAATTGCAACACGGTAATGTCAGAAAATGCTAAATATTGTCTCCTGGTCAAATCTTGAAAATTTGCAATTATTTTAGTTCTGTAAAACAGTTTACAGACTTAGTGGACTTAGTTCTATTTTCCGGGAAATGCAACAACACCATCATACCTGTCATAGCCTTTATCTGTTCTTACCGATATCTGCGGATTGCGGGTTCCCTTCATAGAGGCGCAGCCTACTTCCCCGAATTTGTTTATAGCCACGAACTTTTCACTTGGGAAATAACCTGGATTTACTTTTTTATATCTGTCGACGATCATCTGCAATGCATCCTGGCAAGCTTGCTGTGGTGTGCGTCCATCCTTCATTCTAAGCACAATGTAATAAGAGGCACAGGATTTTATAACATCTTCTCCGCGTCCGGTAGCACCTGCAGCACCTACTTCATTATCTGCATAAAGCCCTGCCCCTATAATGGGTGAGTCGCCCACACGGCCATTAAGTTTAAAACTCAGGCCACTTGTTGTGGTGCAACCGGCAATATCACCATTACTATCAATTGCTAATACATTGGTTGTGCCGTAATGGTGCTCAATATCAGGGAAATCGTGCCAATATGTCTCATTTTTCGAAAGATTTTGAAGATGCTCTGGAGATCCCCAGTCATCTGAAGGGCTCATTTCTTCCTTCCAGCGAAGCCATATTTTACGGGCTTTCTCTGTAAGGAGATTTTCTTCCTGGAAGCCCCATGCTTTTGCAAATTCCAATGCACCGGCTCCTACCAGGAGAACATGATCGGTATGCTGCATAACAAGTTTTGCTACTGATGCCGGGGTTTTGATGTTCTCCAGACAGGCAACTGCACCTGCTGAATATGTTTTACCGTCCATGAAAGAAGAATCAAGCTGTACTATACCACGCTCATTTGGTAAACCACCGTATCCTACACTGGTATCCTCAGGATCCAGTTCAATAATATTTGCAGCTTTTTCTACTGCATCAACAGCCGACCCACCATTCTTGAGAATTTCCCATCCGGTTTCCATTGCTTTCTGCCCGGTTTCGTTGGCATGGCTGGTAATGATCAGTGGTTTAATACCTCTGGTTTTATCCTGAAGTGTAAATCCTGAAATGGATGGAATAACAAGAGCTCCTGCACTGGCTCCAACAGTTTTGTAAACGAAATTTCGACGGGAAATAGAGTTTTTCATAGTTTAAGTAGATATTTAAATAATCTTAATGATTTATATTAAAGAGCTCTATATCAGATAATAACCTCAAAATACAAATATGACTCTGGAATAAGCTTTATTAAAAGTTTAATTTTTCTATTAGTGAAGACCAATCTGTTCGTTGAGCCATCCGGGACGGTTAGTTGTTATTCCCTTCACTCCCAGGGCAATGAGCCGTTTTGCTTCGGCCGGATCATCAACGGTCCATGAGTAAACTTCAATATCCAGGCTTTTAGCTTTTTCCATAACTTTTTCATTTATTATAGCATAACCAAGGCTAATCCCATCAAGCTTTGATTCAGCGACTTTATCAAAATATTTTTCCAGTAATTCTAAATTACTGCACAACCAGTAACATGAATTCTCCTGAAAAACTTTTTTAGTTTCCACAATGGTCTGAAAATCGAAGCAGATAAAAACAAAATTCTTATTTTTCTTTATAATCTTTTTGAGATATGGTAACACCTCGCTTTTGCATTTAAGTTCAATAACCAGTTCTTTACCGGAAGGAACAGTACGGATGATATCTTTGAGAAAGGGAATCCTTTCACCTTTATATTTTAAATCTTTAAATGAACCTACATCTAACTTGCGCAGGATTTTCGAATCTGTCTCCGGTATTTTAAGATCCTTCCCTGAAGTTCTTTTTGTATTTGCATCGTGACTGCATATGATCTTATTGTCTTTTGACAAATAGATGTCAACTTCAACGGCATCAGCGTTATTTTCCCATGCGAGCCTTGCTGAAGAAACTGTATTCTCGGGAGCCAGGAAAGAGGCACCCCTGTGACCAATTATCTTAACCTGTGCAGGAACGGATGTAACTAATGACATAATTAATACAAGTAAAAGTGATTTTTTCATGGAGATTTATTTCAAATATTTATAATTGGTCATTTGTTCAGAACTTTTTCTATTTCTGGTTTAATTATTTGAGTCCAGAGTTTATATCCCTCTCTGTTCAGATGTAATTTATCAGCTACAAAAAGTTCGTCTCTTGGCTGCCCGTTCCCGTTCAGGAATGCATAATCGGTCCGGATGAAGTATGTATTACGACGATTTTGACAAGCTTCACTGATCAGGTCATTTGCTTTACTGATCTCCGGCCATGCTTTCCATCTTGATGAAGTTGGTGTAACGCCAATCCATAATACAGGCACATCCGGATGACTCCTCCGGATCGTTTTTAGAACACTCAGGAATAATCTTTTTACTTCCTCCGGGCTTTTATCCTTGTCGCTCCCTATAATGTCATTTGCTATAAATATAACCACAGCGCTGCATGAGTGAGGAGAAAATATCCTTTCGGCATACGTTGCAAAATCGCTTAATTTGGCTCCTCCATAACCACGCTTAATTACTTTAAATGGTGCAATATCTTCGGCCAGAGTTGACCATAGCCTTATACTCGAGCTTCCGGCAAAAATTATTGCATCGGTGGCATATTGTTCTGTTTTGTCGAACTCCTCAAATTTTGCAATTTCCGTCTCCCATGCTTTCACTTCAGGGAGCTCCTGATACATCCTCAGGGGAGAACAGGAAAGAAGTAAAAGGAAAATTAATGAAAGAAAATACCGGGACATTTCAGACAGGTTTTTCAGTTAGTATTATAAAGGTAGGATTAAATTAATAAAATGTAGAAATATTAAATTTGATAACACCTTTTTTTATTAAAAAAAAGTTACGTTTGCAAGTATTAAAAACAAATCCTGTAACTTTTATTAAATAATCTATGTCGAAAAATCAGTTGTTCATCACGAAACCACTTAATCAATTGCTCACTGAATCAAAAGAATCAGGTGGTTTAAAGAGGTCTTTGACAGCACTCAATCTGACTACATTAGGTATCGGCGCTATTATCGGAGCAGGAATATTTGTTCTTTCAGGCCAGGCTGCCGCGCAATATGCAGGCCCGGCTATTGTTTTGTCATTTATTGTTTCAGGATTAGCCTGCGGTTTTGCCGGTCTGTGTTATGCCGAATTTGCATCAATGATCCCGATAGCAGGAAGTGCCTATACCTATTCTTATGCCACCCTTGGAGAATTTTTAGCATGGATCATCGGCTGGGATCTTATACTTGAATACCTCTTTGCTGCTTCAACGGTCTCTGTCGGATGGTCAGGTTATGTGGTGAGCTTCCTGAAAGATTTTGATATCAATATCCCGGCTCAGTTTACAGGTGCTACAGGCACTACTCTTGTAAATGTACCGGATATGGGATGGATGACTCTTAATAAAACATTTGCTGAAACACTGGCTTCTTCAGGTATCGATGTCAGTTCCCTTGCTCATACCACCTGCATCATTAATTTGCCAGCGATGTTTATAGTCGCATTATTGTCAACATTGCTGGTGATAGGAATAAAAGAATCGGCCAACTTTAATAATGTAATGGTAATAACCAAAGTATCAGTGATCATTTTATTCATTGTTTTAGGTTTTATGTTTGTTAAAGCAGCCAACTGGCATCCATTCATACCGCCAAACAAGGTTGAAACAACTCCCATTTCGGAATACGGATCATTCTGGGAATGGCTGAAAGCTTATAGCCAGGAATTTGGAAAGTATGGGATCAGCGGTATCCTGCGGGGAGCAGGTGTGATCTTTTTTGCATATATTGGATTTGATGCTGTATCTACAGCGGCACAAGAGGCTAAGAATCCTCAGAAAGACATGCCTGTGGGAATTCTGGGCTCGCTCGGAATCTCAACTGTTCTTTATATTCTTGTCGCAATAGTACTTACAGGTATTGTAAGCTATACTACATTAAATGTTGCTGATCCAGTTGCTGTTGGTGTAAATGCGATGGGCAAAGGAATGTTCTGGCTAAGGCCGATTGTTAAAGTTGCTGCTATTGCCGGACTAAGCTCCGTTATACTTGTAATGCTTCTTGGCCAGCCAAGAATCTTTTTTACAATGGCGAAGGATGGTCTGCTTCCTCCGGTTTTCTCAAAAGTTCACCCTAAGTTTAAAACTCCCTATATAAGTACAATTGTCACGGGTGTAGTCGCTATGATTATTGCAGGAATACTTCCTATCAGTATCCTCGGAGAGCTGGTTTCAATAGGAACTCTCCTGGCCTTTATTATAGTTTGCATAAGTGTTATCGTTCTTAGAAAAGCTAGACCTGATATTGAAAGACCTTTTAAAACACCATGGGTTCCGTTTGTTCCAATTATGGGAGCCGTGATCTGTTTTATTCAGATGGCTGCGTTACCCCTCGATACCTGGTTAAGGCTCATTATCTGGATGGCTATTGGATTCTGTATCTATTTCTTCTATGGCATAAGACATAGTAAGGTAAGACAGAATAATAATGGCATAAAGGCATAATGGCTAGAGGCACAAAGGTGCAAGGGCATAGGGTGCAGGGCTTGGCCACCCAATCCCCCTGTATATTTCATGTACTCACCCCCCTGCCCCCTCTCTGCTTCGCAAAGAGGGGAGGTAATACATTGAGTATAAGTTAATTTCCCTCTTCATATATATCATCAACGTATTAAAAAGGCGCATATATAAATTATGATACGCCTGATGTTATGTGGCGATACAATTCCATAGCCATAGCATAAGTAATTGTAATCCAGATCCATTGCTTTATTTTATCATTCTTTGCAAGCTTTTTCTTAGTTAGCATAAACCAGTAC
>JALHSP010000072.1 GCA_022865305.1 Bacteroidales bacterium
GATACTGGTAGTATCTGGCGGGTAAGTGGTATAACACCATTGCTTAGAACAGGATGCCAGAAACAAGCTTAAAAAGGCTAAATAAAGGCAAGTCTTCATTATTCAGTTGTAGGTTTGTCAATCTTTTGCTGTTTATAATCATTGAGCCAGAGAATAAGAGACAGTAACACAAAGATAACTCCTAGAAATTCAGAGATACAGAGGCCAATTAGGACAGCTTCAAAAAGGCAAATGATATTCGAGGCATAGGTATATTTAAGAAATTTCCCTATTGCCTTAATACCGATTTTCAAATACTCAAAAATCTTTTTCATAATCATATAATATTTATAAATGGTTCAGAATTTCATTAATTAGGTATTATTTCAAAATGTCCCGCATCCCAAAACTTAGTGTCGTCCACATCGTTGTCCATATTCCAATCCAGTCCGCGCCGGATACGGTGTTTCATTATCCCTTGTTTAAAAAGTTCATTTGCCACTCCCATAACATAGCCGGAAAAATCTGCACTTTGTGTTTTGCCCCAGTCCACACCGGAAAATTCATACGGAGAAACATCAACGGCAAGACTTGGTTCTGTATTATGTTTTGAGTCAGGCCATCGTTTTGTCGAAGCCTTATTACTGAACGCTTCGTTCTGATCTTCCTCGCCTCTGTGTCCACAAATAACGGAGCAGTCATAATCTTCGATAACTCTGTTAAAGAGTATCTGCAAATCAGAATGACAACTCTTTAATCTCTCCTTTGATAATCTGCTGAATTGTGGCATTTTATATCAAATTAACAATTAAAGATACCGCAACGGCACTCACTCCGATTATTGCAGTGACATATATGCCCGCTTTTTGTCTTGCCGAGAATCCCTGTCTCTCTTTATACCGTTCTACACTATTAAACTCTGTCTGAAATGCAAGCAAATTGGTGATGACAGAAGTCTGTGCCGCACTAGCAATAACGAGATTATTGATTTTCTCTTCTATCCTTGAAATCGTTGATATAATACCATTCTTGCTATAAATATCTGAACCCATCTTTTCGAGTTCACTTTCTTTAATACAGGGTTCCATGTCTATCTTATTAAAAATGTTAATCCCATTATATGTTTGCCTCTTGTCTTTAAGTCTTCAAAAACGGTTTCAAAGAGAATTAAAAAAGTGCTAAAATGAGAATCAAGTAACATGATTTTTTATCTTATCAAAAAAAGCATTTTTTATTTTTATATGCCCCGCCAAACTTGGATGAATATTATCAGCACCAACATCCTTTGCATACTCTGAACAAGCATCAACATAATTAACTTTTAACCCGTCTCCCGCCAATTCATTTATTAATGCAAGATGATCCAAATTATAATCATCTATGATTACATCAGACGCATTATTATATGTTGGACCTCCTATTGCATAACCTGCCACATTCATCTTTAATGTATTACCTGAAAAAACTTGTGGCGAATATGCTGGTAAAGAACCATTTGATGCTATCCAATCCAAATTAAGAAATTTCCCATTAATAATATTTTTTATTATAACTGTGTGATCCCCAGTAGTAAGGCCACTAATTCTAACTAATGAAGGCCAAAAAGGAATTGCGGATACTGGAACCACTGCACTCGTATCAACAGTTGCCTTCAAAACACCATCTATTGTAACTGTAAATGTTGCACCAATCCCTGCTATTGGTCTTGCCGTATAAGCAATGTAAATAGTTGTTCCATTTGCTACAAATGTTGCAGTATAATCATTAACAGAACAATACTCATCTAGTATAATACCCGTACCCGTTGGATACAAAATAAGATGATGCCAGTCCGCTGCTGGCCAAAGTGTTATTGAGCCATCTTGTCCATATCTTTTAGCAGAATTGGGAATTGCTAACCAACACAAAGCGCATCGCAAAGCATCAATAAATGTTTTTTTACCTGCTGCGCCCATGTGCCTCGCATCATTATAGCCAGATAGCAATAAATAAGTTTCTCCAATTAATGTGGGATTCAAATAAATTTGACCCCCTACATTATCTGCCATTTCCGTTGATATAATTCCTTGATTTACAATTGTCCAGCCAGTTTCATTAGCAACCAAATTAACAAACGCATTTGTTGGATCATCAACATTACTAATATAACCGTGAGTTATTGAATCACCAAATGCCCTTCTTGTTCCTAAATAGTTCGTATTCCAGTACGAAGCCCAATCAAAACCTTGAATTCTTAAATTTGTTCCTATACCAATACGTAATGACATTCCTTATAATTTTTATATCGTAATTTGTTTTTTAACATCCCAGGAACCTTTCATGATTCTTTTGAATCCATGAACTCCATCAAACTCCATAACATCATAATCAAAAGTTCCTGACTCCAAAAATCCGTCTGCATCGAATAAATGAAAACTTGCCCCGGAAACAACTATATCCGAAGGAGAGACACCTGACAGCCAATCTTTCAATAATAAAAAATCTTTCCTGCGAACCTGAATTTTCAATGCCCCCAAATTATAAGGACTCCCATTTACAGGAATAGAATTAACACCGACATAAAATTTTTTGCCTGTCAAAGTCATTTCATAATTGACATAAAAACGCATATCAATAGTATCGCCTTCGATAGCGAAAATATCAACCTTTGCAGGATCAGTGTTATAAACCATTGTCATAGTTAAACTCCATATCCGATATATATACTTGATGCCATATCTCTCTGTCCTGCACCACCAAGAACCGTTCCGAATATCTTCCGACAAAGTTCCGGGTCAACAAAGATATTTGAAGCATCAAAATATTTCTCAATATATTCCGTGTCGAGATTATTCTTAGGACAATATCTAAGATACCCTTTAGTTTCTGCCCTGATGAAAAAACCGTTTTCATCTGTGAAATCTCCATTGGTTGCCGGATTAACCGGGACAACTCGGAGAATGTTTCCTAATGCGAATGCTTGATTTGGATTCATATTTTTAAATTTTAATTATTAATCTTCTAATCTCCCATTACAGTAAACGGCCTCGGATCATTACATGAACTTCCACATCCGCAAACCTTGTCCGCCCAAAGTGGGTATAAAGTATAATTTCTATTAAGATAAGTTATTACCTCACATTTGATAGCATCAGCCGTGAGTCGTGCTTCCGTTTCAAGTCTCTGTAATTGCTTATCGGAAACCGGAGTCGAGAGATCACTGTCTTTTAATACTATACCTGCAGCCGTATAATTGAATGCCGTCCTATTAGTAAACCGTGCAAAGGCATAATAAATGATACAGGCTTTTAATCCCTGGAAAAAATAATTTTTAGAAAGATATATATAAGTCCCGCCATCCAAAAGAATCTGATTCGCTGCCGATATTGTAGTCGGCAAAGTTGAAGCCTGTCCTATTATCTCAAGCAGTAAAGCATCAGTGAGCCAGGATTTAACATCAAGCATCTGAGCCTCGGATACGAACTGAGGCCAGGTTGTCGAATTCTTGATACTATCCGAAATATATTTCAGGTTATCCAAATCCGCTTTTGTAACTAAACTTATCATATTGTCGGCATAATATATTTTAAAGGCATTATAGAAAAATCAGTAAACTTAATCATATAAAATTCAAACAAATCCCGGAAGGCCGTTTCAATCATCCTTCGTTCATTATTTGTAACAGATGCCATGAACTGATATGCGTTTTCTATGAGATCACTTCCGAAACCCGTCCCCACATCTATCCCTCTCAGAACAGGGGGAATTATAAACATACCTCCTATATTCTGCTGAACGGTTTTCTCTGTCAATTCATATTGTCGGTCATAATTATTTGTTACAAATGATTTGAATTCGGGAACTTCTTCATCGGCATCAATATCAACAACTAGCATCTTACACGCATTCTCATCTCCCTGCCATTTCTTTATCATGTTAGCACTTGCCAACTGTTCTTGGTTATATGGATCATTAGGATCAGTAGCTCCATTATCAAGGGTAACAGGTTTTTTCCCTTTACGAACTAACATCCCGGCCTGTAAGAAATTAAATTTTGCGTTACGATGCTTGACAGTTGAAACGCTCTCTTCGGTAAGCATATCTGTAATGATAGGATCAAAAGGAGAAATAGGATATTCAAAATCTCCGTCAGCAGTAAAGTAAAGTATCTGTCCGAGATAATCTTCAGGATTCCCCGTTTCTGTTATCTCTGAAATGACTTTTGAAGGATTAAAAGAATTGATAAATTTAACATCCGCCATCTTGAACTGTTTCCCGGTGAGTCCGGTCCAGTCAGGATATATAGCAATTCGCCCGGTATATTCGCCATTGGATTTTATCTCAATACGGCAATGTTCAAACGGGACATTATAGTATTCATAAGGCAATCCCATCCCGTTATATTTAACGAGACAAGCAAAACCATTAAAGTTTTTAAGGTCTTTAGCGAATTTGCGTAATAAAGAATTTGATCTTTCTCCCCGGGAATTAAGGATAGTTTCGGCAAGTACCTGATCTGTGAATCCGGCTCCTTCAACAAACTTAACGTAAATGTCCATACAGGTTCGACCTGTGCCGGAACTATTTACGATCTCCAAGACCTTCTGCGGATAGTCATTGTATTGACCATATCCCTTTATTCTTTTTGAAGTAATGTAAACATTCCGCTCAACCCTCGGGGCTGTTTTTGTAGCGGAAACTCTCATTATTTCTTGGCTTTAACAGTTTTCTTAGGTGTTTTTTTAACCACCTTCACCGGCTCAATTATTTCCTTTTTAGGTTCCGCACCTGAAACTGCATTTAATACATCAGCAATTAATTTTGTATTAATCTCCGGCATCTGTTCTTTCTTTTCTTCCGGTATTTTTTCTTTTATCGGATGAAATGTCGGAGGGATAATTACTACTGATGGAGGAATCACAGGAGTTGCAGGAAGCCTGGAAAAATAAATTACTTTCTCCGGTTGATTTGCCATATACCAGTCGCCAAGTTCATCAGTAAGTGTGTCATTGGTACAGGTTTTTGATGCATCTCCGAAAGCCTGTAAAAGAACTCCTCTTTTTAATTCATAACCTTTTGGTGTTGCCATTTTCGTTAAATTTAATATTTTAAATAAAGCTTCGATATAACAAGTTGAACATCCAAAGTTAATCAATTCTCCTGTTAATGACCTCAAAACTTGCTTAATTTTTTCTTTGCGTTCTGCCGTCCTGTAAGAACGATTAATAATATAATCGCGGGAAAACGCAATAACCTCATCAATAAGTGTCATAAAAAAAAGAGCGCGGATAGTCAGTCCGCACTCAGTTTAAGGACAACATGGAGCAAGCATCGAAGCCAGTGCAGCTCTTGTAGCAGCAATAGTTCCGCCAACAAAGTATGCTAAAGGAGGCAAAGACTCTTTTAGTTTATCGGAACATCCTGCGGTAAGAAGCCATCCACCGAGAAGTTCATCAGAATTTGCATCCCTTTCAACTGCGTTGAGTTCAAGACCAAAATCCCATCCGAGAATCTCAAAAATTGTCCTCCCGGCAGCAACCGGCGGAACATCCTTATTATAATTATTCTCTATGATAACCATAAAACGGCTATCAACGGCATTCTGAACCCAAAGTTTTGTCTCAGGAGTATTATCAAAAAGACGGAATATAAATCCGTGTTCCCAAACTTTCTGATAAGTTTTTTTAACAAGGGAAGTCTTATGTTCATTCGAGAAGTTATAACCCTCAACACAATACGCATAACATGGAGGCGATGGCGTTTTAAGAACAAGTTGAGTGCATAACAGCGAATTCGCAGGATCGAACGTACTTAAATCTTTATCTACACAATCGTAGTTAATGAAGTAAGCCATATCCTTAATCCCTGGTACAAGGTTTGCACAGTTTTTAAGGATACAATCTACAATTTGGTTACAACCTATTGTCATAATAGCCTCCTATCTTCCAACCATTAATAACCTGTCGTCAATTATCTTGGCATCGAAAGCATCAACAGCCTCGATACGATTAAAACGACTTCTCGGATCATAAAAGGAATTTATGTTATCAAATAGCGAAGTACAGGCCATTCCGATATTCAGGTTCGAAACAGTTGTATAAACAACCCTGTGAGGATCGTTCCAACGTACACCGTTATTCTCATAAGCCCTGATTATTTGATCCCACAAAGGAAGCGAAACAATCCTGATCCCGTCCCATGTTGCAAACTCAAGTCCGTTGATCATCAGTCTGTAATCCTGAAATGCTGTTCCCAAAGCCTGAAGTTGTCTGCGGAGCCTGTCAAAAACAGACCTCGTTACAAGAAGAATCCTGTCAGGTTGAGCTGCCAGTTCGGAAATTGCATTGTCAATAAGTGCATTGACAGCATTGTAAGTCAAAAGTGGAGTTGCAAGAATTCCCTGCTGTGCATAATTTATCCCCACATTCCCCGGCATAGCATTAAGTTGCAAAGGATTAAGAGCATAAATGGCTGCAAATTGCTGCCAAAATCCATTAATCACATTGAAGAAAGCAGGATCAGTACCGACAGTAAGATTTCCAAGAGGCAATGCTCTTGCTGCTGTATCTCCAAACCATACTAAGCGAAATACCATTTTTGCAATGTCTTTTGCAAGGATATTCTGGATGAAGGTGAAAATCTCAGTCTTGGTAAGATCATAAACTTCCACACCGCATTTTACTGCGAGTTTCATAAGCGTATCAGCCAACTCATCAACGCACATATCTATTATGACCTCAAGATATTTTGGAGACCATGTTTTCTCGATAGCCTGATCTTCATAGCACTGAGCTGTGGGATTACAAGCCTGAGCAGCTTTACCTACCAACCCGAATGTTCCCGGGATGATACCGATTCGTTTGTCGTTTTTTATCCCTGTTACTAGGGTATGGAATGAAGACAGTTCAGGTGCTTCAAGTACGGCAGTTACCACAAGTTCATTTAACGACCTGAGTTCATCAGGTGTAAAATGAAGATTGTCCAAGTTTATCGTGTGTCCACACGAAGGAGAAGTCTGTGACATATTTATTCTTTTTTATTGGTTTCTTTTAATTTTCCTTGAAGTTCCCGTACGCGGGCGAGATCAACGTCCCCGACTTTATCACCAGTGCTGAATTTACCTCTTACTTCCGGCCTCCATGAATTTTTCAAACCTTGAAGCTCTGTAATAAGGTTTTTTGCTTCAGTTTCTTTTGCTTTAAAAGAAGCCTCAGCAGCAACGAGATCAGGTTTTGTTTTTTCAGCATCAACGACCTTCGCTTTCTCGGCATCGAGTTGCTTCTGTAAATCGGCAATTTTCTCATTTTCCAGTTCGAGTTCCGTTTTGGCAGCGACAGGTTCTTTTATCTCTTTAACCACCCCACCAGCAATGACAATCGTTTTACCGTCTGCCATTACAAAAGTACCATCCGGAGTAGCTTTGTCGCCTACTGCCGGACTTCCAGTTTCTTTCTCAAGTTTAAATTCCTTGCCGTCCTTATCTTTTAAGATTTGATCGGCAGGAGTAATCCTTGAAAGACCCTTTATCTTTTCTAAGATAGCATCGATCTTTTGTCCGAATGTTTTTACATCAGTTTCTGTCATTTCAAAATTATTTTTAGTTTTAATATATGCATACGCCTTCATAGGCTCAATTATTTTTGTAGCAAATCCAAGTTCCAACATATCCTCTGCTGAAAGTTTGGTATCTTCCTTCATATATTCTGCAAGTTTCTCTTTGGGAGTCCCTGTCTTTTCAACATAAAAATCAAGTATTTTGGCTTCTTCCTGTTTTAAACCTTCGGCAATTTTTAAAAGATCATCTGATTCATATTGATCTGCCAAAGTATAAGGAGGGATATATGGATTATGAATTAAACCATCAGCATTTTGCATTATTTCCCTTTCAGTACCAGCAAGAAATACTATTGTTGCAATAGAATATACTTTCCCTTCTCCGATAGTTTTGATTTTTTTCCCTGAGTTAACAAGCAAATCATAAATCGCCCAGCCTTCCTGAACGTCCCCGCCTCTGGAATTAATCCGAACGATTATATCAGTTGCATTTTTATTATCATCAAGGAATTGAGATACTTGTTTGAGTGATACTGTATCATCAGCAATACCAAACATTTCAATCATTTTGTCAGGTTCGCCAATATCTCCGTAAATTTTCAGGATCGCTTCCATAATTAATTTCCCTGGGGTACTATTAAACAATCCAGAATGTCAGTTGCTAACCAGATACTTGTATCACAAGCTGAAAAATCATTGATGAAAAACCATGTTCCGAAAATTAACCAATAAGCATAACAAACATAAAATTCATCACCGCCCATAGTCTTTTTCTTTATTTAGGCTACTAAGGTAATTTGATAGTGGTAATATTTTGCTGTACTATATTGTACAGTAAATAAAAAAGCCCCTCATTTCTGAGAGGCTTCAGTATTTCGTTACTGTTACGGTTTACGCAACCATTCTTAATGGCTGAGTGAACATTTTTATTGTTTTGCCATTTAGGACTTTAGTTCTCCATTATTGCTTTATATTTTGTCAAAACCAAATCAGCCCCTACTGTACTTACGCGACAGATTAGCGAATTAACTGGTGATTGTGGAGCTGACGGGATTCGAACCCGTGTCCAAAATACCGCCTAATAACTTCAACGAACTTTTACAAAGATATAAATTATTTATAAATTTTCAAATATTTACAAGGATTCCGTTTCCATGAACTACAAATTTACAATTTTTCGCTTCTAAAGCCGTTTTTAAATGCTTAAAATGTACTTTAATTTTGGCACAAAGTTTACTATCGAGATGCGGATGGTTGACCATATCAATACCAAACAAATGGATTTCAGTTGCATGATAATATTTCCATGCTATCTGCACAGCAACAAAAGGAGAACAATATGATTTATGAAGTGCAGTAGTTTCCAGTTGACAAAAGTTATCCGGATAACCGGGAATAATATCAATCTTTACAAAATCGGGACGGACATCCCAAATTACCATTTGACTGTAAAATGCTTTCGGATTACATTCATTGATTATCCTTAATCTATCCGGAGTGAAAGCACTTCGATTATCGACACAGACCACGACATCTGTTTTAACATAACGCCAAATATCATTGACTCCGATTGTCATATTATAATCTGACGGATTGCATAATGCTAAAGAATCACCCAACCCCAAAACTGCTATTGATATGTCCATGTTCCCTCTATTTCTGATTTTCCTTTACTTACTCTATCTCTCCTTGTCCCAGCTGTATCATGCTGAATATATTCCCTCGGTTCCCCTGTCCAGCACCATCCTTTGCCTGATGAATGACCAAGACCGGGAAACTCTTTTATGATCTTACCTGTTAATCCTTTATTATGAATATCAAGTGCTGCCAAATAGCAAGGTGCGCCATGATGTATATATGGATGAAATTTGAAATATTCCGAAACCTGAAGTAACTGAAAATACGGATGTAACATCATCATAAAACTTTCGTTTTTATGATGCGGATGCGCCCCATATTCATAACCATCATATCCGGTTTTTTCTAAATAACCGACTCCGTAAGTATCTTCCTCCATCATTGACAGCATCTGCTCAACCGGGCTTTTAAGCATAACTATATCCGAATCAAATAATAAAGCGAATTTTGTTTTTATCTGTCTTATTGCCAAATCCATACCGCGCCCGTGTCCGATATTTGTCTGGCATAATATAAGCATCGTATATGGAGAGGATAGACTTTCAACATACTGCCGGCAGGGATCGTTAAAATCTGATCCGTCAACAATTATTATAAGCATTTCAGGATACCACTTCCTGACAGACTCATAAGCGTTTCTTAGTAAGGATGTCGTATTGTGAGAAACTACCACCCCGGTAACTTCCTTCATAGAATTTTGCATCTTCACCTATTATTGATTTTAAAAATTGAAAATTATGATCTATGGGATGACCTACCATCCTATTATGTCCGGCTCCTATTCCTTTCCTTCCCGGAAGTCCTTTCATACCTACTGCCAAATTCCCTTCATTGAATAAATTCACTTTCGTTTTATCCATTATCATAAAGAAATGAGCGTCAATAAATTTTGCAGGGAGGCATTGTTGAAATATTGGAATAGCATCATAAGTGAAGGCCGTTTGAAACAAACTTGAATGCGCCCGGTTATTGTTATCGGCATAACTATTATAAAGAACATTGTAATAAATCGTATTCATTTCCCCTGCTGCCCAGAATCCTTTCAATCGAAGTAACATCCTTTCAATATAAATAGGCTTATAATAATCATCATCTTCGATCATAAAAATAGCCTCGACATCTTCACGTTTGAAATTATTCAATAACACATCTATCCCTGTACCTAGATTTCTTGCCTGTGTATTTCTTCCATCCCACAGAGGAGTCGGATAAACTTTTATGATAGTCCAGTTATCCCGAAATCCTTCACCTACATTATCAGTCGTTCGCGGGTTACAATCATCTATTATTATCCAGGTAACATTTCCCGGATAAGTCTGTCTTTTCATAAAATAGGTACAAAGATCAAATTGCATTTGCCTTGCACCGGTAGGAGTAATTAATACTATCATTTATTTAAAATTAAATTAGTCCATTGATTTAGTGTTTCCATTGATTGTTCATAAGTATAAAAAGGGACTCCGGATTCTAAATAAATATTATCATTAAATCCATGTTCCTTTGCCTTCCTGTGAATTTCAGTATTTGGCAATATCCATAATATACGAACAACCATAGTCTTTATTTTACTTCTTTTAAGATTGTAATTAGTTTCTTCTATATTTTTGATCGTATCTCCAGGCAATCCCACCATAAATTGAGATATTGTTTCAATACCTGCATTTTCCGCTATCTCTATACCTTTCATCATTTTTTCGACTGTTGTATTCTTCCCGCATCTATCAAGAACTTCCTGACTTAATGATTCTATTCCGAGAAATATCTTATAACATCCAGCCCTGCGTAATTCCCGACATAATTCTTCATCAAGTGATTCTGCCCTTCCGATAGTAAGCCACGGTAATTTACCATCAAGTTGTGAGCAAATCTCAAATACTCGTTTCTTATTAGCAGTAAAATTATCATCTTCGAATATCCATGTTTTAAATCCCTCTGTTATTCTTTGATTAATTTCATTCAAGACATTTTCAGAGGACCTTGTCGTATATTTACGTTTCCAAAAATCAGAGGATGCACAAAAATTGCAAGAAAACGGACATCCGCGTGATGTTATAATATTAATTCCATAAGGAACATCCCCACTAAATCCCGTGTATTTTAATCCCGTATAATCTGGGATTGGAATTTCGTTTATTCCATAAAAATATTTATGTTCGCAATCCTTAGAATAAATAACTTTATTATTATTCCCTTGAATAATATTAATTATAGCATTCTCCCCTTCGCCAACGACCACCTGATCATAGCCTATTGATAACATTTGTTCGGGTAAAGCAGAAGGATGATGACCTCCACAAATTAATTTTCCTTTGAATTTATCCCTTATTTGTCTGGCATATTTAACTGAAAAACTATGAAATGAAACACCTACTAAATCATAATCATTCGTATCTATCATTGCCTCCGGGAGGTTTTTTGCCACGACATCAACTTTCCAATGTTTCAATGCCGCCTGTAAATAACCAATGGAAGGAGGTGGAAGAGAATTTGATTCCCAGGGATTAATAAGTAATACCTTCATAATCTTTTATTAAATTCCCGAGTATATTATTCGGAAGATTAATCAACCCCCCGTTTGTTTCTATTAAAAATTTCCCTGATAACTGATGTCCTGCGTACCAATGACAACCTATTGAATTTTCAGTAAATTTAGGTTCTGATCCATTGTAAATTTCTTCAATATGATTTATATCGTGTGCCATAACAGCATCCATACCAATATTAATAGCAAGTGACCCCATCAATTTAAAATCAGAATAATATCTATTAAATAAATCCCATCCCATACATTGATGCGCTACCGGATTAAAATAATTTCTTGCCACTGATGCAAGACTTTTAAATAATATATTATCTTTTGTTGCCATCATAAATGCGTTACTATGTCCGTAATAAGAAAATGAGACAAAAGTCTCTTTATCTTTATTCTCCGGAATATTCACTGCCAAATTATTTATCGGTTTGAAAAACAATATATCCATATCTGACCAAATCCCCCCGTATGTACCTAATAAAACCAATCTCAGGAAATCAGATTTATGTACTTCTGAAATAGTATTACTAAAGCCATATTGCTTTATATCAAACACTTCTTTTTGTATTGGAAGATTCATTAATTCATTATAATAATTCGTACAGGAAAGTTCATAATCAAGCGCGCCTCCCCTCTCCCATGTAACTAACGGACCTCTATTAGAAGTAGTCCATAGAATAATATGCCAATCCGGATTATACTTCATAAATGACTTAATAGATAACAACCTGAGATAAGGCAATAAAGTTGATCCCCATGCAAAATGTATTATCTTAGGTACTTTTAAATACCATTCCATGTTAATATTTATCAGTTAATTCCATGAAAAATGTTTCCGCATATCCGATTTTATATTTTTCAATAATGGGTATTATTATTCTTTGTAATTCATTAAAGCCCTTATCGATTTCCTGTTTAATCATTATTGCAGTCCATGATCCTGTAGTCTTTAAATAATATGTATTAAATCCTTTTACATCGATTAAATTATAATCATAAGCAATGATCCCGGCAGGTTCGCAATCATGGTAAATTACTATGTCAAATTTTTCTCCTATCATATTAATAGACATTGTCCGACAAGAAATATATTGATCCACAAACAAGAGATTAGGTTTAAGATCAGGAATTTTTATATTGGTATAATAAAAACAGATTTCTGCTTTTTGAGATTCCGTTAATTCCTTCAAACGCATACCGATTGTAATTTCTCCGACATCATGATATAAAACATTGATTCCCTTATATATTCCCTGAATATGATCAATCCATTCCTTATTACTTTCAACTCCGAGATGTTTTATGTCATATTCTAAAAATACCGGCGTTGAATAAATCCCTATTCCTAATTCTAATACGAATTTTGGAACATAAAGCTCCATCACCGCCTTTATTAAAGGTTGATGAGAACTCCACTGATAAGAATCAACTATTTCCATCTAAATTTGGTGTTAATAAATGAACTGAACGAATACCGTTTGGCATTATTGTTAAATGAAGTTTGCGATTTATCGCTAATAAATTATCTATGTCGGGTCTGATAAGATGTCTATAATAATGCCATTGGTGAACTACAAACGGCGTTTCTGTTATTTCAATCGTTAATCCAAGATTCTTAATTTGCTGAACAAAATAATTATCTTCATAAGCAATGCCAAAACAATATCTTTCATCAAATCCATTAAGTTTAATCAAGTTTTCAGTAGTTATAGCAGCGCAAAAATGTAACTCAGCTCTGCGAAAAATAGGATGATTATACCAAGCTGTTTGCCCATCATACCCAAGAGTCCCAAAATTCCTATCATAAACTCCATGCTCATTTTTTATTAAGAGTTCATTGATATTAAATTCTTTAAATGTTAATTCCTCGTTTATACTAAAGCAACCAAAAGAAATATATGTTTTTTCATTAACTCGTTTAGCATACTCGAGTATATCCCCGACATGATAACATTCTGCATTTTGAATTATTATGATCTCTGGTTTGTTTTTCAATGCCTGATTGAAACCAATATTATAAGCATATCCCGGATCAGGATAAATTTTGTTCTCGACTTTAAGTATTGTGACTTCATAAGGTAATATTTGTAACACAATATCTTCTGTACTGCCATCATCAACTATGATAACATTAAAGTCTTTCGGATTATATTGCTTCAAGGATTCCAATGTTTTTGATAATTGGTATTGCCTGTTATAATATGTCATTACAATACTTATCATAAATGTATTCCTCCTGTTCTACTAATTGTCCCAGATATTTCGTGTGCAATAATGCCTTTAACTATATTAGGTTCATGTTGTAAAATGTCCAGATTATGATAATAAAGATACTTCATTGTAGTTAACATGGGCGCACCATGTTTTATTGGTAATGGATATTTTAATGCGATCTTACGATTTATTAAAGCACAGGCAGGATGAAGATATTTTATCCCATTAATAACATTCACCCCGTTATCGTTTACAAAACAAATCCCTCCTATTCCATAACTTTCTGGTTTAAGTTTTGACTTATAATTTTCTATAGTGCTATTATTCAATATAGTTATATCAGAATCCAGGAAAAGTATTTGTTCTGTTTGAATGTGCTGCATTCCCCATGCTAATCCCGGCCCATGATGAATATTGTAATTAAAATGGCAAAGTTCTATTTCGTATTTTTCTGGGAAATATTTGATTTTCTCAAAATTAATTTCACTTGATCCATCCACCACCGTATATGGAATATCATAAAACTGCCGGAAAGAAACAATTAACTTTTCTAGTAAGTCTGGAGTATTATAATTTACAGTTAAGGCAGTTATCATAATTAAACATCTATAAAGCCAATGACATGACAAACGCAATATTCCGGAGTTGTGATTTTAATTGATGGACGTCCTATAAGATATTTTTCAATTAGGGCCCAATCATGTCCATACCCGTCAATCCAAACTACATTTATTATTCTCTTATGCGCAATACTACTTGATCCAATCTGCCCCGGGGCTGGAGTAGTTCCCCTATATTGGTAAATATTATTTTCAGTATTCGTCATAATTACATCATCAAAATAAATCCAATCATAAAGATCGGTTCTGAAATCTGCATTAATTATAGCTAAATGATTCGGACCAAAAACATCATCAGCATCAAGATAACATATTATTTCTCCTTTTGCAATTTCCAATCCTGCCTGCCGGACTTTCCCGCTAAATAATATCTGTTTATCAAGATAGATGAACTTAATATTAGGAAATCCTACAAATGTAGATTCGTAAATTTCCCGCACCCTCTTACTCCCGTCGGAAATAATGATTAATTCAGCATCAGTAAAAATCTGTCGAATGAATGAATTAACGGACCTAATAAATTTACTTTCCCGATTACTTGCGCAATTCGGATAAGGCTCAAGACATACTGGCATTATAACTGAAAATCTCATATTTCAGATTCCATATCTTTAATGATCTTATAAACAAAACGTTCACTCACCTTACAACTTTCACTTGTAAATAAAACTGCATAACCGACATAATTACCAAGCCTTCTATAATAATCATACCGGGAATAAATTGCATAATGATTTAAGACAGTAGTGGATATTAAACCTAATTTGATTTCTTTTTTTATCTGTTCAATATTGGTATTTATATATTGGAAGCGTGTCATTTTCAGATGTTAGCCCTTACAGAAACTTTATTAACTGATTTTGTTTTGGCATTTATATCTTCAACCGTAACTATCGGATTTGGTAAATTCTCCAATGCCTTAACAAAATCTTCTATCGTAAACATATTCTGATAAACTATTGAATTAGTCTGCGCCTGTGTAAGTTGTGGCTGGTTTAATATCGTAGTGCCAACTGGTTGTGCCAAAGGTCTGTTTATTGCAGAACTCCCTGCAGAAGCAGCGTGTGCTGGCGCACCCGTACTTACACCCTTAATTGCATTTATAAGATTAAATCCCTCAGCCAATATAAGAGCCACGCTTGCTAATTTCGCAACAACACCATTAGTCTGCCAATCTGCCATCGCTTGTGCTGCTGCTGTAAAAACAGCTATTGTTGCTTGTGCGATTGAGAATAGTTTATAAGCCGCAGTATTTTCCTCAAATGAAGATGCCAATTGACCCAAAGCTGCACCAAGTTTTGACATATCAGAAATTTCTTGCTGTATCCTTGATCTTGATAATGCCAAAAGTGCAGCCGTATATCTTGTCTCTATTTTAAGTTGTTCCTCTTTGGATTTTGCTTTAAATATTGTACTTGCTCTTTCAATATCTCTTTCTTTAAGAATTATTTGTTCAAGACTATCTAAATATTCATAGGTAGTTTGTATTTTGTTTTCATTATCAGCTTTTTCAGCATCAATACCTGCTTTAATCCTTGTCTCTTTAGCATCTCGCCTTCTTTTCTCTACTTCAGCATCAGCCGCAATTATTGCAGCACCTCCCTCTTCAATAATTTTTGCTAAGTCAGCTTGATATTGAATTTCAATATTTTCCCTTTCATTTGCAGATAATTCCTCTTTTTGTATTCTCGTATCAATTTCTTTTATATCTAAATCTCTTTTATTTTTTAATAATATTTTTTGTTCATTTAAAATTTGTTCATCAATATCTCTATTCAATTGATCAAAGTCAGTGCGCATCTTTTCACGTTCATCATAACTAAATGCTTCATCCGCAAGCATCTCCTCGAAATTGATTTTTACAATTTTTTTAGTTATTTTAAGATGTTCTATTTTAGCAGTAGTTGATATATCATCTAATTTCTTTTCTGATGATATGAGTTTAAAATCTTCGGCTAGTAATTCTTTCCGGGCGGATTTTAATTGACTTGTGGCAAATATTTGATGAGCAGCACTTGCGGCTTGTAAGTCAATTATTTTTGCTTCTGCCTCGGCTATTTTTCGGTAATCTTCACGAGTATCAAGTCCTTCCTTTATTTTCAAATTAATACTGGCCTTTATATTTGTAACATTTAATTTCTGATGTGCGATTTCATTATCTGCTGTTTTTTGTTCAAGTTTAAGTGCCGTGTCAAGCAAAGTTATCCTTTCTTCATTTGTTTTATTAATATCAGAATAAGCCAAACGGGCTTCTTTAATTTGCTTATTTGCTTCAGCTCTTTGTGGAATTAATTTGGTTTCTGCATCATATAGTGCCTCATTATTTAATTGAATTTGTTTCCCTGCATCACCGGCTTCTTTTAAATCATCAGCAAATTGTTGCATCCCTTTATGCATACCTGGAATAATGGAAGTTCCTAACCAGGTAATCCCCATAGCAACCTTTTCAATTCCTTCCCATGCACTTGTTAATGTTTTTACAAATAATCCTTTTTCCTCCTCTGGCTTTTTAAATGCATCAACTATTGCTTTACCAAGTCCGGCGACTTTCCCTTTAACCACATCAAATTCAGCACCAAGTCTCGCAGTAATTCCTTTAATCATATCCATACCCTCCTGTGTGCTTTTGAAAAAGGCTATAAAAGGTGCTGAAATAATTGCTCCGATTCCTGCAATAGCCAATCCAATCGGTCCGACTTTTGATAAAGTAGTTGTGAATCTTTCAATTGCTTGTCCTGCCTTACCAACTGGTCCCGGCAATGCTGCCATATTCCCTATTGCTCCTTGCAATACCTCGGAATAATTGCCAACATTCAATTTATTATCGTGAATCCCTTTACCAAAGGCAAGTAAAGATTTAGTATCGTTATCTGTAGCTCTTGAATGTGCAATATACTTATCAGTTAATACCGAAATTCCATTTGCTCCTATTTTATACATTCCCGGAGCTGTCTTGAGTTGAATCTCCTCTAATTTCTTTATCCGATAAAGTTGTTCATAACTTCCGGTTTCAGCCTTAATTGCCAAATTATAAGTATCAAGCATCTTTTTGGCATTACCAACATCTGTCTTTGCCTGTCTGTAAGATGCGTTGACTTTTTCAATTTCCTCACGGGATTTAAACTGCCCTTTCTGAAGATTATCAACTGCTAATTTAGCCTCATCAAGCCTCTTTTTGGCTTCTATAAGTTCATCAATATATTTCTTGAGATTGCTCTCTACATTTACCAGATATGTTTTTTTCTCGTCTGCCATCGTTTAAAGTTTTATCAAATCAATAGTACATAGTTGCCCCGGAACATAATTGTTAATCTTATTGACATAAAAATAAGCTTTATACTGACTTACATAGATAGGAACATCATGCCGGAATCCTGCTACTTCATAAACAGGAAGATTGAATTTACACCTTCTTAGATTAGTCTCATTAAGCATATTTGCCAAAGCTGAATAATATTCCGAAAGGGTACTGAAATAAATCTCCAATGTACTTGCTTTTTTTGGATCGACAATATGACCAATCCATCCCGTCCCCGGGGGAACTAGAGTTCTTATATCAAATTCCTTAGTATAGGGAGGGCTTGTATAGGGGTCTTGAATCTCATTGACATAAACGAGCCGGGGGTCAATGCTTCGCTCCTGATCGTAAGCTCCTGTATCAGGGTTGTATTTATTAAAAGCGATCCTGCTCACGTCGACATCAGTCAGAATAGTAACCTCATCAGTTGTTGAAAACTCCAGATCAACGACATCTTTTTCAAAAGGAAGGTTTTCATCTTCAACCTGCATAACTCCCATTCCCCGGTCTTTCACAACATCTTCGCTTTCTTTATATCTCAAATAATTATGTTGTGCATAATCGCCAAATTTAAATTCTACTTCATCGTCCCGTTCCGAAAGATAAGCAGACCAATCCCTGGCAATAGGTATATTATCGTAAAGTATAGAATAATTCCAAAATTTAACTTTCCTGCTTCTTGGATTTGCTTCCGGGATTAATCCGAAAAGATTACAAACCATCTTAATAAAATCCTTTTGTGTTATATCAGGCAGATGATAATGGGGAACAATATCAGAACCATAAGCGATTATTACATCTTCAATATTGATAACCTGTAAATGAAACATCTCAAGTCCGCAGATAGAACACCAAAAAGTAACCAACTGACCAGCCGTCAATGTATAGGTACATCTGTAAGCTCTTATTGTTATATTAGGATGATATGTGCCATCATCATAAAATTCTGCTACATTAACACCACCTACATAAAGAAAGACTTTTATGGGAACGGTATCACCGACAGTTCCGGTAAATGCACGACATACTATCCTGAAGGTATAATCACCTGCTATCCTTGTAAGATATATCGCTGAATTCTTAAAAGCATCATCGGCTAAAAACACTTCGACCCTTCCATTGACCATATCCAAGAGGTTAAAAGCATTATTCATTACCTTCCTTGTATATACCTTAACAGAAAATAACCAGGGTTTTATATCAATATATGATACAGCAAGATCAGAAATAGGCATGAACAGTTTCAGAAATTTCTCCTCAGTCAATATGTCGCCTTCGGCTGTAAATCCTGAATTTACAAATATCTCATCCCAGATATATTTCAATTTTATGAAAGGCCATATCCATCCTGCATACATTTCAACATTATCTCCATCATCGGTTACCGGAGCGATACCTCCATCATCTGAAGGTTCACACAAAGGATAGACATAATTCAAATCTGCAACATGGGTAGCGACCATATTCGCAGCAGTCCATTTATGATTTGTCAATGGAAGTAAAAGATCAGTTATCTTCAATCCTTCAATGGAGCTGAAAAAATTAAGATTCCCTGAATAAATAGCAACATAATAATATTGATCATCGACTTTATCAAGAATCATATTCCCATCGGTAATGACTTCTATCCCATCCTGTATGAGTTTGCAACTTTTATGTTCATAAGGGAATACAGTATTTATCCCGACTTCTCCGGATAATTCAAACAAATCCTTCATCTCTCTTGTTTTCCTGATCCTGAATTGTGCCGTGAAATCTGATTGCCGGTCTTGCATCTCTGCAATATCATTCACCTGCTTATTTATGGGAACTGCTTCATCATCATCAAGATCACAAAGAATGTCGCCGATATAAAGTTTCAAGAACTTCTGATAAACAGAAGATTTAACAGGCAGTTCATCCCGTGTAATTTCAAAGTTCAGAATATATCCCGGTGCATCCTGATCCCTGATTATATGTGCGCCTCTTGTAATATCAACTTCCCTCCATATTCCACCTTCATACTGTTCAACTTTTTCTGCCATCAGCAAACCTGTGAAACCTCCGACATTAGGAGCAGTAATCCCTTCCAATGTTATCTTATATGAATATTCAGCTTTAATTCGTGTCGGCCTTTCTATCTTCGAGATTATTGAAAAGTACCGAGTAGTCTGAGTTCCCATACTTTCAGTTTTCATCTGAATAGTATAGCCATTAATGAAGTTGAAATAGTGCCAGCCATTAAACCACCAACGTAAATAAATGCTTGGATAAATACCTGTATTAATAATTGAAGCACATTCTGAAATCAAAACTTTTATAGCACCAATTCTTAATGGTAATGAAGGAGATGGCGGCGAAGGTTCATAATATTCCCATGCTCCTATCGTTGTAGGAATTAATCTTAAATTTTCTCCATAATCATCCGCGATACCTAATGATGCGCCTGCTCCTATTGCAAGAGAACCTACCGAAAGTTTATAATAATTTGCTGTCGTTGGTAATCCTGACTTTGTGAATAATGGGTCTGCAATAATATCTCCCACGCCAATGGCATCTGCATCATAAATTTTATTGTATAAATTATGACTAAATATTATTCCGGGTATTCCAGGATCATAATAAATACAATCTAAAGCATCATCTTGAATAACTATATTATTTTCAAAAAAGGAATTATTTTCACCTACAAAATAATTTAATTGAACACACCATACGTTAAGACTATTTACAAACGTATTATTAGCAACAAAAAGATGATCCATTAAAACCATACTTACAAAATTTCTTCTATTCCCATAAGAAATATTGTTTATAAATGTATTTCTTGCACAAACATACGGTGGAATACTTAATTCGTCCCAATGTCCGATGCCAAGTTGTGCGCCACCTATTCCCATTATAGAAGTTGTATATACTAAATTCCTTTGAACCAAACAATCTGTTGCATCAGATACATATAAACCAACAGCCCAAATTTGATAAATAATATTATCTTCTATAATTGTATTTGTTGCTTCAAAAGTTGATATCCCTTCACCCCAAATGTCATGTACTATATTGTGTCTGATTATACAATAATCAGGAAAACGGCAAGCTGTAATTCCCATAGCATTAGTGCCAGCTAAACCACCTACGTTATTCATTGAAGCATCATAAACAGTATTATATTCTATTATTCCGTAATCACCTTGACAGACTATTCCACCACCCCATACATTATGAATCGTACAATGAGATACTGTAACATTCATTGCAATAGGATGTATATCTATGCCATCATTACCATTGATTCCGCCTGTAGTATTTCTAATTTCAAAACCTATAAAATCAACATAATTATCATAAATATAAACAATTGGAAAATTTAACCCTGTTAGAACACCGACACCATCAATAATTGCAGATTCCCCTGGATAAGAACTTATTATCGTATGATTTCCTGCAATACCAGGAATTGAATTTATTGCACCTATATAAACTTTTTCATTATAAGTACCGCCTCGCACATATAATTTATCCTGCCCTGACATTTCAGAGTCAATAGCATAAGTGATAGTTTTCCAGGGATTACCTATTGAACCATCTCCAGTTCCATCATCTCCCGTTGTCGCTACATAATATACTGCCATCTTATTTTAACCAACAATAAACTTTATTATAAATCATTGCCGACAAAATCCCGGCAGAAACAAAAAACAGATGATCGAATAATTTATATTCCTGATAATATTTTAAAAGATAAAACCAAAAACAAACCTGACCTGTGAAACAGATATAACAACCACCGATAGGCCATGAAATATACTGAGGTAATTGTTTAATCATTTTCTGATACCAATTGAAAATCATTCCTTCATCCTGTCCTAAAGCACAGAACATATAAGCGATCAATGATATTTTTAAAATCTCAATTAACATAATCATCACAAAGTTTTGCGGCACTATCAATGTGTCCAGCCTGTCCAATTATAGCATTTGTATTTGCCTGTCCTGTCCCTATTGCTGTCCCTGTCGTACCTATTAATACTGAAATATTACTCCATCGTTGATTTGAACTTTGATCAACCGGGGCTGCTTCAAGATAATCATTTCCTGATTTCCAGAATATATATCCGCCAGCTGGGCCAATGTCTCGCAAATTATAAACCCATGTTGAAGTAAAAAATCTGCAAGCTCTCGTATAAACTGTTAAATTTCCCTTTACACTATCATTAATTGTTCCATCAAAAAAGAAAACTTCTTTAGCACTAAAGGCAAATGATTCACTTGAACTCCAATAAGTCAAAGTTGAAAATCCTCCAATCCCATACAAATAAAGTTCTGTACGCATTGCACTAAGTTCGTCTAATGAAGGGAGAAACCAATCATTAAGAGGAATCGGAGGGGCAGGAGTATCTTTTATTAATCTTACAGATGCGTAAGGTGCATATAATGAATTAGTTGGCGGAGTAGCAGTCAATAATGTAATTGCAGCAGAATCATTCCTTAAATAATAAATATTATTATAACCTGCCGGAGAGTCAACCCAGAAATAAGCACGAGTGTAAATATTATAAAATCCCATTCCCAAACCATAAAACCATCCCCACCAACCTCCTCCTCTTGCTGTAAATGAAAAAGGATCAGCGACAGCACCAGTATTTGGAAAACTCCAATGTGCAAATAATCTTTCTTTTAGAATCCCTCCCGCAACTGTATCACCTCCGACAAAAGTAATCATCTTCTGCCATTCTACGAGAGTAGGTATGTGCCATCCTGCCGGACAAAATCCCGGATTCTTTATTTGTGAATAAGAATAAAGCCCTCCGTAGACTGTCCTGTTTGCTTCATCATTATTATAAACTTTGCTTCCCGGATATTTGGCATCCCAATTCTTACACATCCAAACTTGACTACCAATAATGATTTCACAAAACGTCACATCAGGCAAAACAACCGGGATAATATTTACAGGACTATATCCTGTCGAATATGTAATTTCCTTACTTCCGATTATCGCAATAAACTCAAATTCATCTCCTGTAATTTCATTCTCATAAACATTGATTGTCCCTGGATCAATGCGAATGTTCATCCATCCTGCAATAGTTAAAAGATAAACTTCCCGGGTATTCATTATTGTTCGGATAGCATCGGACTGACTTCGGGTTATCTGTCCTGTTCCCATCGCTATCTGTCTGGTTCCTATTGTTCGATACTTTTCTCCTTCTGTTACCATAGTATATTTGCCGGGAAGGAAAAACCAATAATGCCAGCCGTTATAATACCACCGGAGATAATAACCGTTACAGACTTTCTTAATAGGTATCCTTACGAGATCATATAGATTCTTTCCCCAACTCATTTCCTATTTAATTCCTTATCCTGTGCATATTTCACTTTCTTTTTAAAGATTGCATAAACAGCCCAACCACCACCGTAACCTAATAGGAACGATCCTACAAGTTTCACAGGAAGGACGAGCCACGAGGGGAACCATCCTATCTTTGTCAGATCAATGGCTGTGTCAGGGTCAAGCAGAATGATTATTGCCGCCAGATCAAAGACAAACGTCAGCAATAGTTCGTTCCAGTTATCTTTGATCCAAAACTTAAAGTCAAAGTCTGGTCTCTTTTCCTTACGAGTGCTGTATCTGTAAAGAAAATAACCAAGCGTGCCGAGAAAAAACAAAAACCAGTTCTTCATATCTTTAATTTTTAGACTGTTATTTCTACTGTCATAAACGCCGCTCCGGCCGGTATTGAAGCCTGATCTATATTCAAAGAACAGATATATCCTTCAAGTTGATCGGCAGGTATGTTTTCCACGATATTTGAAAGCGGTAAGTTATTTGCATCATAAATATTAATCTCCACTTTTATATCGCTCATCGGACTGACAATCGCTATCTCCGGGAGAATGAAAGAGAGATCGAAAGGCAATCCAAGATAATAGACAGGTTGTTCAAATTGATTTAAGAAAGGCGCATCATTCAAAGCATCAGCAACAAAGTCATGCAAGTTTGATCCCTGTTCCTCACTCCTTACAGATTCGCCATAATACCAGGTATTACAAATCGGGGGGGAAGCAATCGGGGAAGTAACGATATCGCCTTGCCATGATTCTGTACTTCCGATCCAGCATCCACGATATTCAAATTCAAATTTACCCGACTTGGTAGTTTCCTTCATTATCCGTGAAGTGTAGTTCCCGACTTTGCCAAGTGAAGTGACTATCCGCAAAATCCCAGACACATCGAGATCAGCATATCCTTTACTATCCGGAGAAGCAATTATTGTCAAAGGATATAGAATGCCGTTTATTGTCAACTGCCCTTCAAAATAATAATTCTTAAATTGTGTATTGTCATTAACGTAAGACGGAGGAGCAATAAATGAACTCCAAAGAAGACTTGTATCAACCTGAAGATCAGGATCGGTTATGCTTGATATTGTCCCTGTGTATGAATTACCTGCTGAATCAACAACCGTAATACTAGCACCTGTTACTCCAGTAAATGTATGATCCGGCTGAAATGACATATAGCCAGCATTCGGCCCTGAATTCAATATAATATAATCTCTCCTTTGTAATCGGAAGTTATTAGGGCTTTCAGTCGCCAGCCATCGGCAAATAACTGACGGATCAGCCGGGTCAACGTATGCAGGAGTGCTAACTAGAGTTATCATAAATAATTTTTAGATACATATTCAATCCAATATTTACCAATTAAAATGCCTTTAGTATATCCATTTCTTTGTGAAAATAATAGAGGATAAATCATTATATTTTTAATAAGCAATCCTCTGCCAAATAATCTAAACCAGAAATGGCCTTTTGTCTTATTATAAGTTAATATTCTCACGTTATAAAACCTCCATTGTAATTTTGTTAATCTCAAAAGTGAATTTCTTTTCGATAGACTCGATCGCCTTTTTGCGTTCTGCTTCATAAATATCTATGAACCGTTTGCTCCTGAAATGAACATTGCCATATTTGTTGATATATAAAGTTATGAACCGCGCTTCATTGAGTTTTCCCTTTGCAGTTCCTGACCTGAACATATTCCTGCTTTGCATCCATGCATAAATCTTATTTACTAATCCTGAACTCTGACTGCTTCTCCTTGGCCCTCGCCCTCGCTGTAAGACTCCTAACCAATATGGTACTAACACTCCGACATTAAAATCTGTTTCCACAACCTCAAACAATGCCATAACCGAAGCAGGAACCTTGTTTCCATAGAACATATTCTTTTGTGCAATGTTATTTATCATTGCCTTTAGTTCCGGTTTTAAATCAGGTATCATTTTATATTCATTTGTTTCTTATAACTATCAAAAGTTATTTTTCCTCTAACATAAGCACTCATAGCGGAATTTACAGGACGTTTATTGCGACCATATTTTCTAGTTCCTTTACCTTTACCTGATTTTTCTTTTTTTGCTGCCATATTTTAATATTTTTATTATGATTAGAGACACGGATTTCTATTTTCGTTTTTCAAATATAATAAGTCAAGTGGCATAGACCAGCCGATAACATTCGCATCATATTTCGTTTCAAGAATCTTATTTACCGTCACTGGACGCAAAGTCTGAAACTCTTCATCAGCAATGAGCCGGACAATGATCTCTTTACATCTGTCAAGTAAGAACTGAAACTGAACCTCGTTATTATCTGCATCATCTTCAAGTCTTACCTGTTGCATAACTTCAATAGTCAAAGGATTGTAATGTTCAAGGATAGCATTTGCCTTGACTTCTAATGCAATATCATTTGGCTGAATTATCAAACCGATAATATCGAACTGATCACTCCTATCTGTCTTGAGGTTGGCAAGTTTATCCTGTTCATATAAAACCAGGGTGCATCCACTATCAGTTAATATCTGTTTCAGTTTCGCTGTGATCATTTCATTACAATTATAGTGGTTGAAATAACATAACAAATTCGATGGAAATTATTTCTAAAACCAAAAAATTTAGCGTGTTTACTATAATACCAACAAACTTTCCAAAAATAAGGAAGTAAGATTAATCGCTGAATAAATGATCTTTTCTTAAACATCACTTTTCTTTTTGTCCGGTTAGCAAATACCAAAACATAATTACCATGTTTAACTTTTCTTTTTTACCACAACAATATTTCATCTTGCATATTTTGATTTAGTTAAATGCACAGTAAATTGCAATCCCATAAAGAATTATAAATACAATCCATATTGTAATTCTTACAGAATGTTCATATTCATCCCAAGTTGATGTTCTCCAATTTATTTCTTTCATTTCATGTATTTTGATTTTGATTTACCTTCTTCTTTTGCCAATTCAAAGTATCTATTTTGATAGTCTGTTGTTTCTTTAGCGATCATAAACCTTACAAGACATTCATTATAAGGAGTTAGTAGAACTTCCGGCACTGTAATTTTCATTGCATCCCGGAGAAAATCGAGTGAGGTTAATTCAGAAAAGACGTTGAGTTTTTCGATGCCAGCAGCCAGCTCCATCTTGGAAGGTTCCCGGTGTAACAGTTGTTGTTCCCTGTCAGTCATTTCACCTATAAGATTTGTGAGATGCATAGCAACAGGATATAATTCATTAACGGTGCAAGTTAAAACCTTTTTTCCGAATAATAACGCTTTATCTGAATCCCATTTCTTTTTTGTGACTATCGAATAATAGTAACCATCAATTACTCTGATGATTGTACCAAATTCAGTTTCTTCATTTTGTGTTAAAAATATCCGCTGTCCATAACAAATAGTCTTTGTGAACTCCTCTAAAGTTTGAGGGACTGCATATCTTAATCTTCCAATTCTGATTGTCAAAGGGACAGGTAATTGAACTAAACCATCAGGTAATCCCTGGTATAATAAGAAGTTCAACATAAACTCCCGGAAGGAAATCTTGTTTATGGGTTTTAATACCATTGCTGATGCGTTTGCCTTCGTGCTGTTGTACTCTGTGCATAATATCTGATACCTGAAAGCAAATGGTTCCAACCTTTATTCGGAATACCGGCCTTCTTATCGTTCCATGTATGATTCCTTAATTCCTTGACCAGGTTAATAGATTCTTTGTCGGTTATAATATCATAATCCTGAACCAGCCGGATGCCTTCAATAACACTTCCTTCTGCTTTTATAACTCCTTTGATATTGAGTTGTGAGTTTCTTAATTCAGAGATCATTCGCGGGTCTGCGGAGTCGGCAATGATAAGATCACGCGGACGGGCAAAGGTTTTGACTTGCGACTTTAAATCTGAAATCTGTAAGTTATTAAGATAGAAACATTCCTTTGCATAAATCTTCCTATTCTTTTCATCTATCGCAATCTTGACCATAGCATCAGGATCAGGATGAAAACCAAAGTCCAGACCAAAACCAAAAGGTAAAGAATTATCAAATTCTCCATAACTCCAATTAGGATAGATCACTCCTTCAAGTTGACCTATTAGCCCTTCGAGATAAACCCTTCTGTAATTCGGATCACGTTCAGCTCTCCGATAAATATCTTTCTTAATCTCTTCAGCCAAAAATGGGTTGTCAGTCAAAGTGGAATGAATAACAGTGATATCTCCGTTATATTGAGGATTGTTAATATATTGTTCATAAACCCAAAATTCACTAACCGGGTTCCAGTCTGAAAATATCTGCTTTCGAGTTCTTTGTGCCAGATGAAAGAAAGTATCGTAATCTATATATTGAAGCTCATTGACAAATAGCCGATCTCTTTCAGGCCCATGAACTTTTCCGGGAGTATCGACTGAAAAGAATTCTATAATAGACTTATTGACTTGGTAAATGTTATCGCTCTTATTATGATCTTTCTCAAAATAAAGATTATTGGTTTTAAGAAAATGAAAGAAGTCACGCATCACTCCTTTGCGGAGATGAGGCATTGTCTCTGATACTATGCTATTGATTGTCGGAGCTACATCTTGAGCAGCTAGCGTGTAAATTGTCTGCCCTATTGAATATGTCTTTGAGCTTCTTGTCCCGCCTTCGTTGAAAACATATCTGGTCTTGGCTTCCAGATTTTTAAAATATATTCCAGTGGTTTCAATTTCGAGGTTCACTTCTTTGTAAAGGTAATTTGTATTCTGTCGTCCTCAATTGTATGAGCAATCTGTTGCATAGATAATGCTTTTCGTTCATCATCAGAACAGATCAGTTTATAAAGAGCGATAAGTTCAGCTGCTTTATTCCCTGCTTGCAGTTTTTTCCTTATCGCAACTTTCGTGTTTATCTTATTTGTTTCGAGTAGTTCTTTTAACTCGTTACATTCGTTACCCTCAACCGGATAGAATTCGTAGAATGTTTTTTTTGAAATTGGCAAATAAGCGACAATATCCTCAATGAAATAAAGTTTGTACTTTTTTATAACGGACTTACTTTTCTCAAATATCTTTGATCTGTCGTATGCCATTAAATTATTTTAACAATTCAAAGATACGAGTTTTATTTCAAATGCAACTTTCTGATTAATTTTCTAATAAAAGACTCAGGAGGTTTTGGATTCATTACTTCTTTGATTTTTCTCAATGCCTCAGCTTTTTCTCTGAATACTTGTTGCCGTAATTGTTCAGCTAATTTTGCTTTGTTATCTCTATGAATTTTCTGAACACGGTTTTTCTGCCTTCTCATATTTCTATATGCCATTATAGTAAATCTTTAAAAGTTGTTAATATTAATCTTTGCCTTTCAAGATTCTTTTTAAATCTATTTGCAATTATCGGATGTCCCTCATTAATGTTAAATTCAATCTTATCTTCAATAATGGAAATCAGATGTTCTTTCTCATTTATCTTTCTGAGAATGTTTCCCCGAAGTCTGGGGCCGTCAAAAATGTACCTTAATAAATTTTTCATATTTTAAGTTTTTAAAAATGAAGCGGAAGCATTTGTAACCGTAAAAGAGTATGATAAAAATAAATCTATCTGATGATTTGAAAGAACGCACCTCCGCTTCATTGTTTATTTATTTACATTCCTTAATAATACAACTTCCCGATCCTGATGCTTCTCGGTATGATCTGTAAAAACTACAAATTGAGGAGCTTTTGAGAAAATCCGCTTGTAAGTTAAATGATTAACCTCATAGACTTTTTTCTTTTTGTCACCGACAAAATAGAATCTATCTCCGGCTTTGAGTTTAAAAAGAGTTGTAAGTATCATAATGCCGCCCTCACTTTCTTCCAATATTCAATAGTTTTCTTACCACTTCCGTTCCATGACTTCGCTACAGTCTCATAGTCCCCAGAACAGTAATACAAAAAAACCTCTTTGGCCCTCCCAAAGTCATACATATCTAACAACCGATAGTGCTTGCCCGTCCGTCTGTTAAAATCCTTTAGCCTTATCGGTCTTACCTGAAATGCACCCATAGCCTTTTCTTTGCAGTTGTAAGCATTATTGTCCCCGCCCGACTCTACCAGTACTACGGCTTTAATAAGTGCCTCGTAGGGCTGCAGGGATTCGCTTGCAGGGATAATCAATACCGCTCGGCCTTCGGGTGCGAATAACTTTATACTAAATAGTATTATACTTATCAGTAAAATTGCTTTTTTCATTCTTTATAATTTAGTTCATACTTTTCTATTGCTTTAAAAATTTCGTATGCGATTTGCGGGACGATGGCATTTCCGAGTCCTTTAATTCTGTCCATCCCATAGGATAACCCATCATAGCTTCTGCAAAGGATGGGTGTAAATAAATCGGGTCTTCTTTCCCAATCCGCATATATTCGCTGGTCTTTGCCCCTCTGAAATCCTTCGAGTTCCTGAATCTCTTTTGACTGCTCCCTTTCATTTCGTTTGCTCCTATTGTTGGAATTAAATTTACCATCTGACTTCGTAACCCTAAATTGCTTGTTCCCCCATTTTTGTATTTTCTTCTTGCTGTCCCATTCGCTGTTATTATTATTTCTGTTTCGTCCTTGCACCACCTTTCTGTTGCTGTTGGAGTTAGCAATAATCCAAACTCGTTCCCTTTTGTGCCACGCCCCAACACCGCAAGCTGGAATAATAAATAATTCGGTTTGATACCCTTCATTTTCCAACGCAAATAATATCTTTTTAAATGGTTCGCCCTTTGCCAGACTAAGGATGCCAGGAGGATTCTCGCAAACGACAAAGGGCGGGCGAATCTCTCCGACAATTCTAAACATTTGAGGCCAGAGCCAACGATCATCATCTTCTCCCTTTCGATTCCCTGCAACGCTGGATGGCTGGCATGGTACTCCAGCTGAAATAATGTCGATAAGTCCCCTGTATTCTGTTCCGTTAAATTCTTTGATGTCCCCATATCTTTTTACATTTGGAAAATTCTTTGCTAATACTCCCTGACAAAATTTATCAATCTCAACCTGAAATACATTCTCCCATCCCATCCATTCGGCCGCCAAATCAAAACCACCGATACCACTGAATAAACTTCCATGCCTCATTTTATTTCAGGTGTGTAAAGTTTTGTACCGAGTAGTATTATACTTATCAGTAAAATTGTTTTTTTCATTCAAAATGTTTTTAAAAACACAATCCCTTCATAAAGCGATTCGTAAACAACATCCGCAAATTGCTTTAAAAACTGAAAATATTTATCTTTTTTATGTCCCGGTTCTATAATTAAAATAACTGTTTTATTAAGTGCTTTTGCATAACCAATTTCTGCTGCTAAACCATATCCAGAAGGATTGTTCTTATCTAAATAAGCAAAACAAATATCACATTGCTTTATGAAATGAATATCCCAAGTTCCATATTCTGACCAATGTTTATCAGGTTTACTTTCAGGATCAAAACATTCTATATTAGTTAATTCCTTAACATCTTCTCTCCATCCAGAAAAACCACCTGCTAAATAAACTTTATTTTTCATAGTTAATAGTATAATTTTGTTTCATCCCTTTATATTTTGCTTGATTAACATTTGAAACCCACCAATCAAAAACCTCATCTGCGTCTTTAAAGTCCGCATATTTACCCATGTCCATTAATTCAGATATGCTTTTCTTTATCATTCTTTCAACGCCCGGATAATTATTTCTATCCCTTTGTTTTGATTTTACCGAACAATTAGGACAAAACATACAGCCAATTCTTTTATGGCCCTGATCGTAGAGTTCGCAGTATTCGATATTGTTATTTCTAATGAAGCTCCAAACGTCTGAATTTGTCCAATTAATAATCGGAGAAAGTAATATTTTATCTTTTCCCTTTATACAAAGTATCTGATTTTGATTATCAATATTAAACTGGTCAAGTGAATTTGAATACTTATGTCCTGATATTTCAAGTTCATTTCTTTTTGCCCTTTTATTACTTTCTGCTCTCCTTATTCCGATAATTGTTACAGTACTCGCCCCTGATTGTTCCTTTAATTCCTTACAGCAAAACCGTCGCATCATTGTAGGTAATGACTGATATTTTACGATCAGTTTATAAAAGTTAATCTCAGGTCTTTCCATTATCACATCAGGATAGTTCTTTCTGACAAACTTCATCAGTTCCGGAGGATCGAGTGTAGTTACTTGCATAACCGGACGGAATTTAACCCCTGCCATTTTACATAACTCATAAATAACTTGACTATCTTTCCCTCCGCTAAAGGCCAAATGAAAACCATAATCCTGATACTTTAAAGCAAGTGATTCTGCTTTCTGAATAGTTTGTATGGCCGTATCAATTTTATTTAATTCCATTCTGCGAATAGTTTCGTAACGAATAAAAGCGCAAGAATTGTTATCAGCAGTCTTTTCATAGAAGTCTTTTTAGATTTCTCTTTTGATCTATAACTGTAAACTTTTTAAGTTCATCAATAAGGGCAAGTATCTTTTTTTTGGAAGGTTCCGGTAGGTTATTATTACCTGAATCTGCACCTATATTAACTTGAATAGGATTGCATTTTTTTATCATATAAACTAAATCCTGCAAATCAAAATCCATTATTGGTTCTATTGTGATATACTTATCTCCGATATATCCTGATAAACCAAGTGACCGATAAGTAGGAATAGGGGAATCATTCATAAATCCAGGATACCATCTATTTGTTTCAATAGTAGTGCAAAGTTTCGTTTTTGGTGGGAAAATTACATACATAAATCTTTGAGGATTTTTACTCTGAAACAGATATGTATTATCAAGTTTTCTGCAATGTTCCATTGTTTTATTTATCCATTCATCAGGTATATTTTTCGCAAACATATCACAACTTGACCCAACAAAAATAAAATTACCACTCCCCAAATCTGTCTTTAATTCTTTTTCGTCAAAATGAACGGGTTTCTGTTTGCCCCAGCGTTTCATATAACAGTAAGTACAGCCGTGCGGACACTCGCCCTTAATAGGATTCCATGTGTGCGTTACCCAACTATACATATTACCTTTTGATTCTCTTAGCATCTTAAAAAGGCGCATCGCCACTATTGATTATTTCATCGAGATCATCTAAAACCTTTTCAGGAACTTCATCTTTCTGTTTTGACTTTTTAGGTTCTGCCTTTTCTTCCGGCACAGGAACTTCAGATTTTTTACTCGGATTAATTGCGCGGGCAAATCCGATTACCTCGGTAATGTACTTTGTAGTTCCTTCCTTATCCTCATAACTCCGAGTTCTCACTTTTCCTTCGACAAGTACAAGATCGCCCTTTTTGACTTTCTTAGATAATGGTTCAGCTGAATCTCCCCAGACAACTATATTAAACCATTCTGTCTCTGTACGCCAGCCCGATTCTTCTTTTTCGTCTTTAAAATTTTCCCAGGTTGCAAGTGTAAAAGTTACTACTTTCTTTTCGCTCTTTGTCGTATGGAGAACCGGGTCTTTGCCAGTCCTTCCAATAAGCATAATTTTATTTAACATCGTCTTTTAAATTAATGTTTCGTCAATTCGTTCAATATCAATTTTTTCAGTTTCCTGTTTTATAGAAGTTATTATATCATTCATCCTTTCCTGATAAAATTCTTCAAACGGCTTTTTGCTATAATTCTTATTCCAATATTGAAACAAAGTTCCCCGGAGAATCTCCGATTTGCTTTTCCCTTCCTCCGAAGCTCCGATCTTCCTGTTTCTCATTACAACCTCTATTTCAGCTTTCAATTTGTCCGGGGAAAATGTCAGCCATCCTTCTTCACCGAGTTCCTGCCTTATTGCAAGATCATCATTTTCGCTTATCTTATCGTTTGGAATGAAAAATACCAATCGCTTCCCTGTGATAAATTCTTTTAATCCTTTAAGTTTGGCTTGTAAGATTATCATAGCAATTATATTGATTTTATAAATTCAAAAATCCAATATATTAAAGTTAAAATGCCAATAGTTTGTCCAACTATATAAAACCCAGTTCCAAAAATAGTAGAGTAGATTCTTTTAATATTATAATTATTTCTTTCATCTATTTCCAATGTGATGAAACTAATAGTAATAAATAAAACCCATAATCCAATTAAAATAAAATTTTCCATGTTTTCTAATTAATTATTATTTATTTACAAATACTGTTCCTCCACAATGCGGACACTTTACGGCTTTAAGATCATTATTTTCTGGACTTGGAAAATTTGTGTATGTTTTTAATTTTGAATATTCAGATTTAAGTTGCGCAATGATCACTTTATTCTTATCCCAAATCCTCATCTTTTCCCGCTTGCCGGTTTCCCATTTTCTATGATTATCAGGAGTTAATAAGTTAATATTCCTGGGATCATTCCACATTTCGATATGCGCCCCCCGTGTAAGAATATGACTCATGAAATCTGCCTGCATAGTATAACCTAAAAAAGCTCCGGATTCCTCGCAGACATGATTTCTATGTTCCCAAACCCATAGGAAAAATTTATGTCTGTTATTTGGATTCGCAGAATCACTCCCGAATAATTCATCCTGAATCTCTTTCCTGAGATTTATTTCAATATCAAATCCCGGATAAATTAAAGGTTCATGGTTTTCCTTCCAGAAATTATAAGAATCCCGATTCAATATTATAATTTTTTCCTCGCTCATATTAAAATAGTTATTTCTCCTTTTACATTTTCATGTTCAAATGCAAAAATACAGGTGTGTGTAACTCTTTCACTATTACTTTTACAGTCGGTATTATGACTTCTCAAATGAAATCTATAAATATTATCTGCCATAAGTTGCAATAATTTTATTTGATTGTCTTTCATTTTACTGCCAAAACACTTAATGAATTTATTTATTTCTTCTGGATCTGGTTTTGGCATTTTAAAATCTGATATTTTTATCGGACAGCTCATTTTTCTTCTTCAAAAACGATTTCGGTCTGTGCTTGTTTATTCTTAAAAGTATAGAGATAAGCCTCATCTTCAATAACCTCTACCATTTCCTGAAACGCCTGTTCAAATCCAAATAGTTCTCCTTCAAACCGGATACGTGGTGAATTAAGAGCTATCTTAGAACCGTTTTTACAAGCATAAGTTCCTGTGATAATCCCGCCCCGGTTAGAATCAAATCCAGAAACAGCCACTCCAGTAACTGTGATTTTTGTTTTTTCATCAAGGACATGAGCCTCGATAGCTTTTTCAAGTTCGGCAAATTCAGATTCTTTTTTGAACCGGCCTTTAAAATTTGAAACGACACCTGCAGTAAAAATAGTCTCTTTGCCGATTGCATTTAATAAAGTATCTTTTAATACACTTACCGCATTGATAAGATCAGGATGAGGAAAAGCAGGATTTTCCATGTCATAGGAAGGATTTCCACCTTCAACTCCTTTAACATTGAAGATTACTTCAACTCCGGAACCGTCTTTAAGCACTTTCACTTTAGACAATTCAAATTGTTCTCTCGTTACTCCATTCATAATTTTCGTTTTTAAATTTATACTTCAAAGGTAATATTTTATATTCTTATTAGCAAATATTTATTCAATCTTTATTAGGTTCAGGAACAATGATTCCGAAATTGGCTGCACATATTCTGATACTGTAATCAATTAATTCGGCTAATTGGTGTTTACTTAATTCTTCTTCTTCTGATATACAACAGGTTTCCGGACACATTGATCGAATCTGATTATGAGTTTCCTGTAATGTTATATCATCTCCGGTTATTTTGAATCCTTTTTGAAGACATGGTAATACAACCTTTCGATAATAAGTTTCTTGCAGAATCGTTCCTTTCGATCCAATAACTGTAATTGTCATTGAGATATTTGATCCTTTATTTTCCTTTAAAAATTGCTCATAGACAGGAGTGAAAACTGCCTTTACTTTGCAATCCTCATTTATCTTACCAATTATAGTTACTTCATTCATTTGTCATTATTTATTCTGTTACGCATCTATTTATAGTGATTAATTACTTTGGCTGGGATTAGAAAACTCCAATATCTTTAAAATAGGTTTCTTCCATTTACCATTAACGAATTTCAAATTATTATCTCTAATATAGATTTTTGCTGACTGGTGCATAAACTTATGTCTTTTGGGATACCAAGAAAAATAAGCATCCCATCCTAGAAATTCATATTTAACTCCTCTTATTTCAATAACATCACCTTTTTTCATCTTTCGTTTATTTTAAGTTATTTGTTTTTTACTTTAGCGGGGATTAAATCAAATTTCCACATGAAGGACATAAATCTTCATATTCAAGAGATAATTTATGTTTATTAAATATTTCTACAACTTCTTTTATTGGAGTTTCAACTGGTAAGAGTACCATCCCTATTAAGTTTATAAAATAGGTTTCTTTATTATCGGGATTTTGATAAAACATCGTAATATCATTTTCCCTTGTTTTGAAATAACAATCTTTAATTTCTGTTTTCATATCTCTTTTATTAAATTAGTTTACTTTCTTTAGCGGGGATAACTATTACCACCAAGTCCGTTTGAGCCAGCTATTAATAAACCCTTGTCGCTTCCCTGTTCAATCCCGTCAACAATATCATCCGCATGAGCTGAAATATTCCAGATTTTATATGCAGGAAAAAGAAATTCCCTTACAATTTTATCATCTTTTGAAATTTCAATTAATGCCTCTCCTTTGGGTTCTTCCAAATAAGTTGCTTTAAAGTGATAGCCCCTCTTATCGCCCTCAAAAGCTACTTTTCCAATTTTAATGTTTTCTCTATTAACCATTGTCTTTTTATTTAGTATTACTTGTTTCATCAGTTGTCATTCTCTTTTTTCATCTTAAATCAGTTTAGAACGCATCCACTTTGCACCTATAATTTTCGCCGCAATAATGCCTTGTGCTTTTATAAGTTCAATATCTTTGGGGGTATCATTATCTGCCCATCTTTCTATCTCCTCATCCGTCACTTTCTTTTCTTCACATGGTTGTAAGGATTCCAAGTCTTTTATAAACGCCTCTTTATTTAAGATGATATACTCATTATAATCCTTGCTTACCAAAGTACAATGCTTATTGAATATTTTTCTTATTGTTTCCATCTTTAGCGGGTTTTAGTTAACCTTTGTAAGATTATTTTCATATTTCTGAATAGCAGTAAGTTCTTTTTGTGTATCGGGATTAGAATCGCCATGTTCACCTGTTCCCCAATGAGGATTTGAACAACCATTACCTCCGTCTCTATTTAATTCAGCATTGGGTCGTCCTGTAATAGTACAAACTGCATTATTCCCATAACCAGATGGATCTCTTTTAATTTTTTTCATATCCTTATTTTTAAATTGATTACATTTTATAACTCTAATTCTTTCCATATCGTGATTGGAAAAGTTAAGATAAATACACTTTTGATGATGATGGAAAACCTTCTCTTTTTTAATATCTTTTGATGCATCCATTATATCATCTTTCCAAAACGCACTTGTTTTTATATATCTTATTTTAAGATTATTGGCACAATTCGCACAAAGTGATTTTTGTACTTTCCCTGTTATTAAATTCTTCCTAGATGGATAACTATTACTCATATATTTAATTATTAGTTAATTTAGTTTCCTGTTATTGCGTGATCTGTGTCTTTGTCTGTGAAATTATCTTTTGGGCGTGTCTTTAGGTATTCATCAACTGCTTGCATACTATACGGGACATCAAGCGTGCCTTTATCTTCAAGTTTTTTAAAACTGTACCATTCTCTAAATTTTATTAGTTCCTTTCTTTTATTATTGGCAATAATCCATCAAACCCCGCATATCCAAACTCTGGTTTAACCTCTCTCAAAGTAAAACCGAAATGTTCATTTGATAGATCATTGATACTTTTAATGACTCTTCTTGTCTGGCTTTTCCGTCCGTCCAGTATTGCCCGGACCATTCCGGTACTGAATAAAATTGGTCGCTCTTTCATAAACCTATAAGTTGATTTTTAACATTCTAATTTCTATTTGTTGAAAAAATCAATGAACGACTTATGTCCCCATTCTCCTTTAGTGATTTCGATAATTTTGGAAATGGTATATCTGCCTTGTTTCTTAGTAAGCCTGTTATTTATAAAGTCTTTTGTCCCAAATGAACAAGCTCCGGTAATCACCCGATAACAAATTATTGCCTCTTCAAATGGCAATATGCTTGTTAGCTTTAGATTTTTGTAGTCATCTTTTGTCCTGTTGCTGATTTTGAACACAAGATCGCTTTTGGCCTCCTTTAAAGTTTCGCCATGCGACCATTTGCCATCTCCGTCTGTTACCAGGCAGATGATTTCTTTTGATGCAATTTTGCGTACATGATATACATTACCTCTGTGACTTATTACCTCTGTAAATATTCCGTCAGCCAATAAGTATTTACCATCTTGCCATGATAGTAGATACCCGCTTGCTAATTTCTTATAAGTAGGTTTTTTGCTCGTCAGGTTACGCAGGTAAAGAGAACCCCCGACAGTAGGATTGAAGCCCTCAGGGATTGAAGTCAGGCTACTCAGGTAAAGATAACCCCCGACAGTAGGATTGAAGCCCTCAGGGATTGAAGTCAGGCTACGCAGGTAAAGAGAACCCCCGACAGTAGGATTGAAGCCCTCAGGGATTGAAGTCAGGCTACTCAGGTAAAGAGAACCCCCGACAGTAGGATTGAAGCCCTCAGGGATTGAAGTCAGGCTACTCAGGTCAAGAGAACCCCCGACAGTAGGATTGAAGCCCTCAGGGATTGAAGTCAGGCTACGCAGGTCAAGAGAACCCCCGACAGTAGGATTGAAGCCCTCAGGGATTGAAGTCAGGCTACTCAGGTAAAGAGAACCCCCGACAGTAGGATTGAAGCCCTCAGGGATTGAAGTCAGGCTACTCAGGTAAAGAGAACCCCCGACCTTCTCCCTGCCATTAAACTGGTCAATGTTTATTCCTGTAATTCGGCAGAAATCTTTGATTTTGTTAGTCACTCGTTTCATTTTTATAGATTATTAGCTGTTAAATGATTTTTTACTTTCTTCAAATACTCATGCGTTGCTGCTCCTGATCCGTTCCATCTCCGGACTGCCTGGTCCGTATCGTTGTATTTCATCATGTGCCTCATGAATACCTCTCTGCTTACCGGCTCTCTCATACAATCCTGAAGGGTATAACTCTTCCCTGTCTCTTTGTTGTACTCGTCCAGTTTGCACTTCCGGATCTGGCCCCGGCCGTAGGCTCCTTCCTTGTAGTTGATTGTGTCCCGGTCCCTGGTCTCTACCCATTTTACCGCGTTCCATATCTTCTCGTAGGGATTGATAGGGGACGTTTCGACAATAGAAAGTTCCGCTATTCCCCCAGGAGCATACAACTGAATGCTTATCAGCATTAGTAATATCGCGCTTAGTCTTTTCATCTTTAATCCATTTTATGGTTAATACTGTTAGCCATGAGCCTATAAATACCAGAAATAAATCATAGGTACTTGATGGGCCACTATACCATTCGATAACATCTCCTATGAATTTTTTAAATTCCTCTTTTGTTTTTGGCAGTTTCTTCTTGTCGGAGATTATCTCTGCGAATTTGCCATTCTCATAAAGATATATAATGAAATTTCCTTCCCCTTTGTATCGCATAGTATCAGAATCAGATTCATAAGAAAGAAATTTACTTATAATATCTGTAAAACCATTAATCCCCTTCACCCTTTTCCCGATATACTTCTCATCACAAATCTTTCTCAGGTGTGATTCTATCTCTTGCTGGGTTGCGGGATTACTATATTTAATATGAAAACGATCTCCTTTTTCTGAAATTAAGAATATTTCAGTTCTTTCAATTATATAAACGATTTTATTACAAAGTGAATAATTATTAATAATATACCATCCCGGTATTTTAAATTCAGGTTCTTTTTCGAGCGGCATAATTGCATTATAAGTAAAACCATCACGATATGGTTCTGCAAGAATTTTGTATTCATTGCCTTCTTTGTCTTTAAGTCCAAATAGTTCTTTCATAGTTTTATAGTTTTTAAATTTGATTAATTTATTTTTGTATTCGGTAAAACACAAGACGGAGTTTTATAATGAATTCTCCCATACCTGTCAATATACATCAACCTTTGAAATCTCGGATTCCACCATCTTTGGCATTTACATTTTTCACATTGCGAATGCTTTAACTTTCCGCTTCCGGTTATTTTATTCCATTTATGCCTGATAAGTTTTCCCATAATTATCATTAATTATTTTACTTCCCTTTTTCGTAAATTTCTTTACACTTTTTATTATTTAAATATGTTTGTTTATAATCTCCTTCTTCTTTAAGAATATCAATTAAATACCAATTCTCTTTTTCAAGTTTCTTAATAAAAAGATTCCATGCATTAAATGTTTGATCAAGAATTTGTTTTGCCTCTTTATATGTTCCTTTCAAATCTAATTTTGGTTTCCAATGATCTTCGCAAATTCTAAAAAGACTATTTACCAAAATCTTAAAATCTTCAGGTTTTTCAATTTTAAATTGTTTTACCTGATTATAAAGTTTATCATCTAAAAACATGATTTCAATTCTTTAAAATTTTAATTGTTCATCTGTTTTCTTTGGCTCTGTAAAATCAACATTTTCAGGGAATGGCGTTTCGTCCAATAATCCCCATTTTAAGCAATCCGGACTTACCCTGACTTCAATAGCCTGTGTCCTTCCGTTCCTGTTTTTTGCCACATCAATATTTGCCCTATCCGATACATCCCTCCCGTCAATCACCGGCGTTCCTATTGCCCGATACCTTACAGGAAATATTACAATATCCGCATCCTGCTCTATTTCCCCAGAATTTCTAAGATCAGAAAGTTTAGGAAGTGAACTTGCTCTCATATCTGGGGAACGGTTAAGTTGTGCTAGTGCTATTACTGCGACCTGACATTCTTTTGCAACCGATTTGAACATCTTAGAAATTGATCCATATAGTTCACTCATATTGTCTTTGGCTGCATCTCCTTTGAATAGGTTAAGATAATCACAAATCACAAGTTCAATATTGTACCGTTTCTTTGCCCTGCGAACTTTTGACCGAAATTCGTAAATAGTCATGTGCGCCGAGTCGTCAATCCATAAAGGAACAGTTTTGTTATCTTCAATAACTCGCTCCATATTAGGCCAATCAATATTTCTTCCCTGTTTCAGATCGTATGAATCCTGTCCTGTTTCCGCAGTTAAATATCGTTCCCCAAGTTGTACGTCTGTCATTTCAAGACTGAATAATAATGTAGGATGATTCTTTTGTGCAGCGAATTTTCCAAACTGAATTGCCAATGCGCTTTTACCCATCGAAGGACGGGAAGCTATTATTATCAAATCTCCCGGTTGCCATCCCATAGTAATATTATCAAGTTCAGATATCCCGGAAGGAACACCGAGTAATGAATTCTCATTTACTTCTCTTTTGGAAATTAAATCTGCCAGATTATTTAACAGAATCCCTATTTTTATCGGTTCTTTATGAGTCACCGTATCTCCAAGAGTATAAAATTCTTTCTCTGCAAATTCCATCAAATCTCCTACATCCCAGGTATCATCGAAAGCTCTGTTTTGAAGTTCAGTCGAAAGCCTTATCATTTCCCTTTGGATATATTTTGTTTTAACTATGATCGCATGGTAAACCGAATGCGCCGCGCTGACTACTTTTGATGTAAGTCCTGTAATATAAACCGGGCCACCTATTGATTCTAGTTCTCTAAAATCCCGAAGATCATTTGTAACTGTAAGCAAATCTATCACAGAATTATGTTTATAAATTCTAATAATAGACTCAAATATCTTTTTATTAGCCTCCTTATAAAACATCTCCGGAGTTAATATGCTTATTGCCTCATCCACTATTGAAGATTCAAGTAACATAGCTCCAAGTACCGCTTCTTCCATGTCAATAGCCTGCGGCGGAATCTTACCAACGTCCGGTAATTTTGTAATCAAATTATGATCTTGTCCGTTCCCGTTCATCTAACATTTCTTTTATAGACATTTTATTTTTATCAAAGTTTTTATCCCTACTGGCCCAAGTCGCTAATCTTTTGGATATTTCAAATGTTTTTTCCAATTCAAAACGCATTTTTGTTTTACTCTTGTTTTTTTCTGTCCAGTAATTACAAAAGGAATTTAATAGACTTTCAGGATATTTATCTAAATATTCAAATACTTCACTTTTAAATTTTAATTCACGATTACTTAATTCTCCATTTTCTTTTACTTTATTTTCCTTTACTTTAATAGCATTGCTTTCGGATTGCGATGGCAATACGATCGCATCCTTATATCTTTCAGGATACCAGCGTTTTAATGCTGACTGTTTTGTCTTTGCAGATTTCGCATTTCTAATTTTTAATCTTCGCAAAACGGAATCACTATAAAATTTATTATCTTTGAATTTAAAAAGATCGTGGTTTTTTAATACGTTTGTAATGCGATCGCATTCCGAATGTAATTCAAATGCAATATTCTCTATATTTTTTAATTCAATATATCCATTCTGTTCATAAAGCATTTCAATAACACTCCAATAAATTCCAAGTCCTATCATTCCTTCATTCATTACTAATCGTACTAATTTAGGATCAGACCGAGCATTGTAATCATGGGAAAAATAAAAAGTCTCTTTATTCATAACGCTACAATATTAAAGGGAACCCCCGCCGTTGTAGCACCGATCCAGAGAGGAAAGGCCGTCGGAGGAACCCTTGTATTTTAAATGTAACTTTTATTAATCATCTGAATCAATGCTACGAATACAAAATTACAATTATATTTGATTCTATGCAAATTTTTGATAGTTATTTTGAATCTAACTTTTTATTAAATAACAATAGGAAAATTATCTAGTTCACGACTAAATCTTAAAACAGAAATTTGTGTTTTCTTTCTGAAATAATTCCATGCTTTATAAATTAATCCAAGTTTTTGAACTGGAGTTAATTTAAATTTTAGATTCGTTTTTGAAAAAATCAATTTTTCTCTAAGCAATTTTATTGGATTTGTTCGATCAAGTTCGACTCCGCTACATAATGAATCAATAAAAGTAAAAGCATCATCATTATCTATATCATATAAATAGGCATATAAACCACCTATTTCAGAAAGTGTCAAAACTCTTTGAAATTGAGTGTACCAATGATCTGCCATTAAAAGAGATGATTCCCAGAATTTTTTACGGTTATTATATACTGAGAATAATTCTGCTTTAGAAAATTTAATATTTTTAAGCATTGATCCACCACCGCTATGTCCTCCTGATCCAAGTAATACTGCGGTCGAACCGCTTTTCAATGATAAATATTTTGTAATAATAGCTGCATGATTATTAGATTGTGTAACGCCAGCAATATGAAATATATCACCAGCGGTTCTAGTAGTCCCTGTATCCAATACAGTAAACACTTCTTTATCTAATCCTGTGATTAATAAAAAAGATAATTTCACATTGGCTTTAATTAATGCCAACAATCTATGTTGCCCATCTAATATTGTTCCATCAAAGGCTAATTTTAAAGATTCGCCCGTTTCTTCTTTCCATAATCCAGCAGACATTTGTCTGGAATATTCATTTATTAGTCTTTCCCTTAGAGTGCGATTCATAGGATTTTTTCTTAATAAATCTTCTGCTATTGCAGGTGTGATCAATTTAAATTCTGTTTTCATAATAAATGGCTATTTAAAAATTATTAAATTATCATAAAAGGATTAGATATGATTAATCTTCCTGGCTTACAAAATTATTATTTCTAACGGTCATCTATTATAATTTTTAATCCCAACTTCCAAATAATGGTTTTCCATATCCTGGTTTGCGGAGCGCGAAATAACCCGCCGTGTCCATCAGCCTGAACTCATAACCCATGTGCCAAAGATTATTGTCAAGACAATATTTAAAAGCCCGAAGTGTTCCATGATATTCTTCTTTACTAAATTCCAAATATTTATTTTCAACAAAATTTATTGATACATTATGTAGTTCTGATGTTTCGACAACAATATAAACATACATAGGGAACTGAAATTCGAGATGTTTATATCCTGCAAGTTCTGCACCTATTTGTACGAAATATTCATAATTCCATGCATCTTTTGTAAATTCAATTGGATCTGAATCATCTGCTGTTTTTAAACTAACTACACAAAGTTGATTATCTAAGAGACAATCCCAATCAGGAATAGCAATACAAGGTAATTTTGTTTCCTGATCTATCCATATCATTTTTGGATGTCGTTTCCTGAATTTTAAATATTTTTGTGCATCTGGATAATTTTTAATTGCATCAACACACTCTTGAGCTAATTTTATTTGATCATTTGTTATAAGTTTTTTCTTTTCTATATTTGCCCTATTAATTAAATTAGACCACTCTTCTTTTGCTTCTTTTGTTCTTTTTTCAAAATTTGTATAAGGCAAAAATAATTTATTAAATTCATCTTCATTATCAATTAACAAACAATCCGTTGCCGAACCAATTATTTTAGCATCCGTGTCCTTACCTTTTTTATCAAGACTTAAAATATAGTGTCGCGGTGATTTACGAAACTTTTTTAATTTAGTTTGACTTATAGGACGCTTTTTTAGAAACTCCTCATTTATTACCGTTTCCATCGGGTTTTATTTTTAAGATTATTGACTTGTAAAACTCAATGGTATTTTTATCAAATTCTTCGGCTGCAAGAATCTCATTTGTAATTTTCTGAATAAACTCTGTATCCTGATTGTCCCGGAGAAGATCACTAATCATTGATCGGAGTTCTGATTTCCTTTCGTCAGGGTCTTTGATTACTCCAAGATAATCGCTAGCAGTATGTTCCCGGTTTACATCCCTTCCCAGATAACGTCCAAAGGATAGACAGGCGTTCTTAAAACATTCAGCTTTTAGTTTGGCAAAACCTCCATTAGTCAACGCCCCTGGTTTCTTATTATCAACTGAAACAGCCCATGAATTGATTTCCTGCCGGCTCATTTTCTTTTTCTGCTCCGCTGGAATACTATCAACCATTATTTGAATAGCCGTTGCTCCGGTTCTTTTGATCCATTGTTTCGTCAAAGGATGAAATACTGATAACTCAATCGAACCGACAACTTCATTTGAGATCACTTGCCATTTGAAATTCTCTGTGTTCCATTGCCCAAAGAAAAGTTCATCCAGTGCCATCTCCATATGGGAAATAGGAAGGTACTTGCAATCCTTGACTATTGGATGATCTTGAAGTTTATCCTTTTCAACATCTCCGTTTAGAATTTCCATAAAGTTCTGTAATCTTGCCCAAAAAGCCTGTTCAGCTTCTCGTTCTGATGCTTTCTGTAAAGAGGCATCTGTCATTTTCCCTCTCAATTCAGGGAGGGTCACTTGCTTTTCTTTTGCCATAATTGATGGTTTTAAAATTAAATTTATATGTATCTTATCAATAGTCTTTTCGGATACCCGGTTTTCTCTGAAATAATAATGAGCCAGTTCAAATCCACAAACCGCCTGTGATTATTTATGATCCCGTAAAATAATTTGACCTTACAAATATCTTTCGATTTCTTATCTTTGAATACTTCCAAAGCTAAATCAGCCGCAGTCATTTCCGGGACCCCTTCTGCCCTGTGCAAATTATAATACCTTATAGCTTCTTTAATCTGTAACTCGGCTTTAACTTTCTTTATTGCCGGAGCTTCATAATTTTTCTTTTCCATCTTTTTTATTTCAAAGGTAACCTATATTTTATTACCTCCAAAATTATTTATTAACAATTTATATTACTTCGGTGTCTTTAGTATATTTATATCTATGTCCATTTTCTTCATAAACTTTACCTATCTTTTCAGGATCATCGGTAGGTACAGATATAGGTTCTATCACAAGAGGCGGTGTCGGGAAATACTTTTGCGTTATTGCGTGCATCCGTAAATAATATAATATTGAATTATACCACATCATTTTCCCCTCCAGTCACATTCGTCACAAATATCAATACAATATTCATAGCATTCGGAACAGATATTATGCATGATTATTTCTGCACCACAACAATCAGACAATCCTTTTATGTAACAATCATCACAAGGATTTATCGGAAGTTCTTTGGCTTCTGTCTGGGCTTCACTTATTGCTTGTCCCAAAAATTTGAATACATCCATAGTCTTTAGTTTAATTAAACTTCCATATAATCAGGATATTTCGTATTCAAAGCCCTATAATCTTCTGGAGCCTTTAATCCACATTTTGTGCAGATTTTGTCTGGTATAACAGTTTGATGGAAGTATGAATCATCATAACCACCACCTTCTTCAGTATAACCACAGTGTTCACATTCATAAATGGCTGTAAAATCACGCCTGTTTTGATTTAAAATTTTTTGGATTTTCATAATCTTTAATTTTATTTATTTTGGTTTTTAATATTATTATTATAAAATGATTCTTGTTGTAGCCATCTCTCCAATTCATACCTTAATAATTCCATATTGAGATCAGTCAGATTGTTTTTCTTGAGTTCAACTGTATTTAAAACTATGATAAATGAATTGTCGGAGATTTTATTAATTGTTACTATTCCTTCCGGTAATTCTTTATTAAGTCCCAATAGATTTTTAAGGTAGTTTATCAATTTGGAAATTTCTTTATAATTCGTATCTATATAATTCTGAATTGTTTTAACTCCATTAATTACTGTTGAATGATCTCTGTTGAAATTTCTACCAAGTTTTGATAGTGACAATATAGTATAATTTACCCCGAAATACCAACATAACTGCCTGGCAAAAACCATTTCTCCTTTTCTCGTTTTCCCCCCAGCCTTATCTTCTGAAATCATTAACTCACGAAAAATAACCTTTTTAATATCCTCAAAATCTATTTTCCTGTTATCCATTCTTTTCTATTTATTTTATTATCTTCATAAGTTCTATAATTTGATTTTTATTAAGTGGCCCGTAATTATTACCACTTGGAGTTTTACAATAAACTCCTTTCTTCGAATAAGTAATTATTAATCTATCTGATTTTCTGATAATTTCTTTGCCAAAATCATTCTTAATTACAAACCATGTTTCGCTATATCTCGGCAATTTAAATTCCCATGAATTAAATATATCTGTTAATCCTTTGGGTTTTTTAAATTCCATTAATTCTGATTCAACTTTTACAATTATTTTATTTTTTTTCATTTTCGCTGTGGATTAATCGGTCAACTATCGTCCTTAAACAATTTGAATTTACCATGTAAATACTACCACCGACCGGAAGTTCCGATGCATACTTTACAAATACGATTTTGCCAATAAAAACAAATTCCCCAGTTTTCTTTAATGTCCTCGGATCAACAACCACCAATGCAATTCTTTCTTTCAGATATTCATTACATTCCCGGCAGATAGTTTTAATATTGTCGGCATCGTCAATAGTGAGTCCCCCTTTTATCAGGATAGGCTCATCACATATCAAACATTTCTCCATCTCAATTAGAGTTAAGATTATTTATTTACTATAAAGCGTAATTTTCATACCTCTGCGGAATCGGAAAGTAACTTTGTCAATCCCTTTCTCGTCTGCCTTAATTACTATTGTCTCGGTAAGATTCACTCCTATTATATTAATCAATTTAGCAACTCCTATCAGGCTATGTATTTTTTCCTTGCCTGTAAATCCTGAAACTTTGATCTTCCAGTTCTGGTTGATAAACTTTGAATTTACTTTCATCTTTCAAAATTAATGCAGTAATAAGTACAAAGGTAATATAATATATTGAACTTCCAAATGTTTTTTCAATTATTTTTCAAAAATAAGTAATATTTAACATTTCTTTCGGGTATGGTTATTTTCGCCATATCTTCGATTTAAGGCATTATCTCCGTTTTGTGGTATGTGTTATCATTTAAAAAAGAAAAGCCCTAACGGCCTCAGAAAAGGGCAAATCAGGGCATAAAGACCAGAAAGGAGAGAACTATTTAACTATTTTTTCTTTAATACTCGTGGAACCAAAACTATTAAGAGGATGATCCCTGCAATAACAATACCAAGCCAGAGATACCTTTCAAATTTTGTTTTCTGCTTTATAGTATAAATCAAAGTATTCTTATCGTTAATGACTTTTATTGCGGAATCTAATTTAACAGAAAGAATAGTATCTGTTTGCCAAACCATCAATTTAATGGTATCGTGAATTACCCAACTCCTTCCATGAGCCGTACCGGAATGAACAATAATAGTATCCCTGATAGTGCTTTCTTTAAAAACCGTATCGTGTCCGGGAACATGAACCTCAATAATTGTGTCCCTATATATCACAGTTTCGATACTGGTAGTATCTGGCGGGTAAGTGGTATAACACCATTGCTTAGAACAGGATGCCAGAAACAAGCTTAAAAAGGCTAAATAAAGGCAAGTCTTCATTATTCAGTTGTAGGTTTGTCAATCTTTTGCTGTTTATAATCA
>JALHSP010000073.1 GCA_022865305.1 Bacteroidales bacterium
AATTTTTTACCATTAATCTGGAAGGAAATTCGGCTACAGTTGAATCATTCCCGTCTGAATATGCCGAAATTAATGGCGTTTTTTTGCCTATGAAGACTAAAGGTTCGTTCTTTGGTGTGGAAATGACAATTACTATCACAAATGTTGAGGTCGACATTCCAATGGAGGATAGTATTTTTAGACTAAATTAGAAATATATAAACTATTTTAACCTTATAAAATTATTAATAACTGCCCTCGGAATCAGCTCCGGGGGCTGACTCATTTGATTGCAAATCCAATTGTTTTTCCCTAATTGTTCTACATCACTTTCATTGTAGACCGTTCTCGACTCAGCAACTTCACCTGCTAACCGAAAGATCTTTTTACATGTCAATCATCTTTTAGTAAATGCGATTGTTGGTGGATTATCATCAGGATCAGGCGTAGGAACCCAAACCATCTTGTTGTATTTAGGATTCCAAACTATGTCAAAATTAACAGTTTCTCCTTCTACCATTGGATTATCTATAGTCAGATTAAATTCATTATTTATTGTGTAATTTAAATCTTCATAACTGAGCATGGGCTGCTTATCAGGATAAGTAAGAAAATCCAAATCAAAGGTGTTATTTGTATTAAACACAGCATAAAAATATACCAATACTTGATCTACAGTTCCCGGATTAATAGCTGTCATTTCAGAGTCCCACTCTCCGATTATAAATTCTGAGAGTTTCATTTCATCTTCTTTTTTACATCCAATAGTGAAAACAAAGAGTAATGCGAGGATTGCAAACAATCTTTTCATGACATTTAATGATTAGTTAGTTTAACATCTAATAGTTCAATATACAAAGGTAAGCCCTAATTAAAGTAAAATCAATTTTATTTTAATAGAGAAGACAGCCCTCGGAAATCAAGTCCGGGGGCTCTTTATGTAAATAAGGCTGATAAGGTAGGAATTTCGTATCTTTATAGTACAAATATTTGAGTACGAAACAGACAGTAAATTAAACAGATAGATTTTATGGCGTAAGTTGTTGTTCTTGTTCTGTAAAACCTCAAGTAAAAACACCCACAGGAATAATAAGCATTACGCCCACGTAAGACGTGGGTTATGCTTATTGTGGGTGGGGCACCTGGAGGTGTCTTCAGAACAGTAAGATTTTGGTCCACGTCCCATTTTATGGTATGGTGGAATAAACCATGTTGGAGAAAATGGAAACATAATTTAAACTTGTGCAGATAATCGAAAACTTGTTTTATATTGTCGTTACTCATTGCTGACATATTATATCTTCAAACATTATTAGTCATTCTCATTAGCAAACCCAAAGCACTACCCACTAATTGCCACTCATCAAGGGTAATATCTTCTTTAAATATGAGTGCGTTTGCCTTAAATTCTAATTTATCAGCAACAGAGGGGAAATTTATTAAACCGGTAATTTGTTTTATTACTGTGTCAATAGTTAAAGACTTTTTGTTATTCAAATCCGACACATTGTCGTTTTTGCCTTCACCTAACATCTTATAAGCCTCTGAAATATTACCGGTCTGCAGTACCTTGTCTTTATTCTCAAAGAGTTTCATATAACGTTGGGCTGTCCTGTCTGTGAATATCAGGTTATCTTTTATCCAGATACCAAATTCACCATGCTGCAGTTCTGCTTTCTTTCCAGTCAATAGTTCACCTATCTCAACAGCTTTCTCAATGCCCTGGTGCAGTAAAGACATTATCCCTTCATGCAGGGTGTTAATCTTCTTTGCTGTTATTATGTCTAATTCATTCATATTATCTCATTATAGAATCTTAGAAACTCATCGAAACTTTTCACCAACCAGTACAGTCCTCCGGATCTTTCGATTTGCGCCTGATATGCTTTCTGATCTGGTGATTGCCGGTCCTTCATCTTAACTTCAATCTTGATGGCCTTACCCTGAATGACAGCTGAAATATCTGCTGAACCTTTCTGGCCGGACCCGGGTATCCATTTGCCAGATCCGATCCACTTAGAGTTATCGAGGACGTCTATCACAATCTTACTGTTGTCCAGGTATCTCCCGGTGTTGCTTATCCTTTCCGCCTGGTGTCCGGAGAATCGTAAGAAGTCAATGATACATTTAGTCAATCCGTTGGATGTCTTATCGGTGTAATTGCGGCATGATCTCGCTGATTCCGGTAAGTCAGGGTGCTTTCTCCGGCTGTCAGCCAGGGACAACTCACGAAGTTCTTTTAGTCCGTTCTTCATCTTATCCTGCATTTCCTGATAATAAGCCTCAAGCTCCTCAGCCCGATTCTTGCCTTTTTCATCTGCCGGCTCGTTTCTGACATAATGAATCAGGTTAAACTACAACCTGGCGCCCATTGGCTAACCAAGCATCAATAGCGGATTTTCGGAAATAAAGCTGCTTCCCAAATTTTTCAAATGGGATTCTTCTCCTGTGAACCAAGCCATAAATAGTCTGTCGGGCTAATGGCACAGGCAAATAAACTCTAAGCGCATCAATTGTCATCAGGGCCGTTTTATCTTCTTTCGGCCTGGATGCTGATTCTGCAATCAGCGTGTCGAGTTTTTGATTCACCTCTGCCAGGACCTGCGGCACGTCATTGAAACTTATTATTTTCATAGTTTTTATAATTTTAAACTTTCAAACATATAACAAATAAAAACCACAAAACCAAGATATTCAATGAGATTATTAACAGGAATTTGCAAAATAACTGGTTGAAAATCAAACATTAGACTGGCGCCTAAATTATTAGTTATAACGAAAGTTATTAACAAAGTATCCGGATTTTGGGGTCACCAAATTATCCTGACCTTTTATAAATGCCCTTTAGGAAACGATTTAAGACATGATCTCTCCCGGGCATACCATGTATCTTGCAGAGTATGATAACAAATTAAGATGAACAAGGTATTATATCCCCTGAATAATGATGAGACCGGTTCGGTGGAACAGGGTGGTCGTCCTTCGTGCCTGGCCGTACACCACCGGGGGGTATCGAAAGCATGCTTTTGTTTTTATCGGGGAATGATCTCCGGGAAGCCGGATTTCTTCCGGGCATGCCAGACTTACAGAGATTGTTGAAGGAATAGGGGGGATGTATGGCAACACTAAAGAACTCTGCTGAGCTGTCAATATATCTTGTACTTATATGAGTTATACTCCGTCCATACTATGCTTTAGAAATACCTGTTCTTCCAGTCGTTCTGAATGTTCCCTGCGTGTATCTGATTCAAAGGATTTCAAGTATTTTTCGGTTACCCGGATACTTGAATGCCCCAAGGCTTCTTTAAGGAATTCAACTCTGGTGCCTGAGTTTTTCAGAATTGTTGAAAACGAATGTCTGGCCGTATAACTTGAAATTCTCTCTGTAATCCCGACTTTAACAGCTATATGCTTTATATTACTGTTTACTTTTTTCACCAACTCTTTTATTGAAGCAAATTGCTTCTGGTCGTTCCATTCAGGCCTGAGAATAGGAAAAACAAATGCATCATGCCCGATTGCCTTGTTCCCATGCCGGTCAATAATGGATTGCATTCTTGTTGTTATCGGAACATAAATCTTATTCTTGTTTTTACGTTTAGTCTTTTCTCTTACAAAAGAGATTTCGCCACCGGCAATATCAGAATACTTAATTTTTGCAATATCTGACAGATTCATGCCGTTAGCCAGAAAACTGAAAATGAAAACATCCCTGTAAAATTGCTCCTGTGGATTCTCAGTCTTGTAATTTGCCATCAGAGCCATCCGGGATGCTGACAAAGCCATTTTCCGATCATCTGCCTGGTTCGGATGATAGTCATAAAAAGGATATTCAGCCTTTACACCATGTTTTTTAAGAGCAAGATTAAACAGTACACGTATGTTTCGCATATAAATACCTGTTGTGCTTCTTGATTTGCCCTGGTCTCTCTGCCATGCATCAAATTTCTTTAACCACGTGGACGTTATATCAGGAAAAGAGAGTTTTTTCCCTGACAAATATTCTTTGTACCTGGTCTCAACCTTGTCTCTACTATTAAAATCCAGCTTTTCCCCTTTGTGGAACTCTTTTACTGCTCTCAATGTAGATTCAAATGATGCAGCATAACCAAACCGACTTTCAAGTTTCAATACCTGAATATGTTCTATCATTGCACTAAAAAGATTGTCCCAGGATGCTGCTCTGTTGAAAAATTTATCTTCAAACAACCCGAAGGAAAAAACAGGTATCTCATTTATTGTGCCTTCTGCTTCCCGGACAATACGATCATATCCCAGTCTTATATCCTTGTACTGGCCCCTGGGACTGTAAGCCATCACCTTGGGAATGTTTCCCTCAGTAATAAACATCCAACCATCCTTTTTTATCTTCTCTTTAAGAGAATAAAATTTCCGTTCCCTGTTATGAGTGACACATAACTTTACCGGAATAAGATTGTCAGTTGTTCTTTTTGCCGGTGCTTTCTGAAAAAAAATTCTTGCTGTTGCTTGCATGGTTTTCTGGTTAGTGAATACACAACTGAATACACAAAATTAATAAATAAAACATAAATATCCAAAAGATAATCACAACTAACTATACGTATTAGACTGATTTTAATAACAATAGTGTGTATTCAGAAAAGTAACCAAAACATATCCGTTGTGACTGGCAGTCACAAGGTCAGGGGTTCGATTCCCCTAATCTCCACCCTAATAATGAGGCAGTTATGAAATATTAAATCATGACTGCTTTTAATCGTCAATTAATCCTTCAAACAGCGAATCAATTTATTTCAGGGATAGGTTCTGAATTTTCTTTTGAAGATTTTGGCTTTGCAGTCAATACAAGCCCAGTATGGATCATTACCTTTTATAATGCATCCCCCAAGAATAATCTTCCCGGCTTCCGCTTCAAGAGAAGCCTCATAGCTTGGTTCTCCATAAATGATATTAACCACCTTTGGAGAGCCACATTTCGGACATTTGTTCGGCTTCTGATGAGAAAAATGCCGCATTTTTATTTCAAAGATACAAATTCCAGGTATATAAACAGTAAACCCTCAGAGTTGATTCCAGGACTTACTATAATGCATTGATGGATGTTTATAAGTTATCCAAATCAGTTTTCTGCTTCTTTACCTCCTGGTCTCTCATTTCTCCTTCCAGAATTACCCCCAACTGCTCATCCAGGTCTTGATTCGGGTCAATTTCATAATCTTTGGTCGTCATGTCCTACTGTTGATTGATCTCCTCAGCTGACTTTTTACTCAATTCTACTCTTTCCCTCAATTCTTTTGAGAATGCAAGATATTACTCCTTGTAGGATGTTCCCTTTACCTTTCCCCTTATTAAGAGAACAGCATTAAGGTTCCGTTCCAATATTTCCCTGTCCATCTCATTCATAATTTCATGATTTTTGGGGTGCAGTATTGAGAAGATTACAATAAGTTATGCCTTAATTATGAATAGGATAAACATGATGACTATTCATTTGTGACTTGATTTGGCTGCCTAAAGTCAGGTCTCTTTTCTTTAAGTTGTTCCTTTTGTTCACGTTTCCCAATTACAAATACTGTTGCAAGGCCGATAACGGTTCCTCCACCAAGAATAACCGCAACAGCATCATGACCCAAGATTGCAAGCGCAACAGAAGCACTTATTGTAATAAAAGCAATAATTAAACCAAAAACCTGTCCTCTTTCCGATTGTTTAACTTGTCCTTTGATAACTTCTTCTTCGATCTTAATCCTATGATTTGACTGTACTGTTCCAAAGATTCTGGGGCAGGTAGTGGTCCAAAAAAAGCATGAATCGAGGAGGAGTAAATCGAAATTGATTTTATAATTTTTTTTTGATCATCTGGAGGCAATTTTTCCAAAACAGATTTCAGTTCATCAGGAAACTGTTGATTTAAAGGATTTTCATTATGCTTCTCAGAAGAAATGCTTTTTGATAAGCTCTTTTTTGACTCATTAGTCAACAAATGGGATTACAAGTTGTTTCTGACTTTTATTTTCTTTGTCGAAAAAAGTCAGGGCATTATCAATATCCTGACCAATAACATACCAATCATTTGTTAATGCAATTAAATCTGCCTCTTCTGCACTCTCAGAACTATTATAAATGAAATAGTTTCCGGCAATATTAAAAACGCTGCCAAGTCCAATAACAAACGAATTTGCTGTTAAAAAATCAGTATAGTATTTTCTGCGTTTATTCATAACTATTAAAAGATAGGACTTAAACTATATTAATATAATATAACGTAAATCTTGTAAAAATGTTCTTGATGACCTTAACATTGTTTTTGCACATTCTTTAATTACCACACAATCCATGACACAGAATGCGATATATACTTTCTGTAACAAGCCAAAACTTCTTCTCTATTTAATTCAGGTATTGTAATTAATGTTTTATATAAATTGTAAAGGTCACGACCTTTTCTCCGCTGATAAAGAGCTCTGATTTTTGTCCCAATTAGCTCTTCAGGTTTATAAGTGTTCAGAATACAACTTCCACTAAACCAGGATGACTCAATTTTGAATTTACTCTTTTGATAACCAAGGACTGTGAAATGTTCAGAGCAGTTTGTTTCAACCTTCAGTTTCAGAGGTTGAACAGGTGGTATTTCTGATTCAAAATGGAATTTAAGAGTAATGATGTTCCTATTTATTTTTCGACCTGGACTGGATAAGAAATTTAATCGCTCTCTTAAATGGTCAATTACAGGTCCAAATGGTTCCCTGACAATTTGAACCAGATCAATATCCTCGGAGTATCTGGATTGTGGTTTAAGATAAATCTTATGTAATGCTGTACCTCCTCGAAAAGCAAGTCTTTCGAAAAGGAATTGATCTGAGAAAATCTCGATAATAGCTCTGCTTATGACAAGGTCATGTTCAACTTGTTCATTTGTTTTCCAGGGAACGAATCCGGACCATTCAGTAATATATGTCTGGGGAATCATTCGTCAATTTCAATTTCAATATTTTTAATTACTTGCCATTTTTTATCCGTTGGAAATCCTTTTATCAGATCTGATACTTTTAAAGGGATACGGTAAAACTTCAGGTTATTCTCACGACAGATTTTAAATAAATCCAACGAAAGGTCCGTTCTATTCACAACATATTCGAGAATATAGCCCAGCCTTTGGATCGTGGTTGTGGGTACTTCTTTAAGGAAGATTTCATTAAACTCTTCTTTTCTGATTACCTCAGTAAGTTCATTTATGACAGTTGAGGCTCTTGTTATTCCGCCAATTCTCTTTTCGAACTGAATCAAATCTGCTGCAGTAAGAGCAGGTGATGAAATTTTCAAATATCCACTTTCAGTTTTCTTGTTTTCAAGAAGTTTTTCAGAGAATATTGTTTTGCTTATATAGTTGACCTTTATTCCTTTTTTTTTTGTTGGTCTGATAACAGTCATTAGTTGATTTTTCTAAAGGTCAGGATTGATTTCCTTGTATTAATATACTTTGAAAACTTGCCAATGTTGATAGTTAAATTTGGCTCATCAAAATGGAAATAATACGTCCCCTGTTCCCAAGCACTTGAAAGTCCATCAACTACTTTAATGCTATCAGAGAATATTTCATAATGGTATCCTGTACTTCCAATAACAGGAAGGCGGTAACCATTTCTGATTTCAAATCCTCTTTGAAGCCAGAATATTCCAGTATCTCTATTTGAGACAAAAATTATTGTATCAGTTCTTGTATTTGTTTCAACCCATGAACCAATAAGTCCTTTCGGAAGGGTATTTGGGTCTGGGAATTGGACTTTCTGACATGAAAATGGAGAGAGGATTAAAAGAATGATAAGGAATGATGAGGGTTTCATTTTGTTAGGCAAAGTGGTATTATTTTCACCGCAAAAATCAAGCCAGTCTATACTTCCAAAGTTCGAACATTATTGCCTGAAAGTCAATATGTACCGTCTCTTATTTTGACATTTTTACAATATCCATCAAATAATCAAGAGAAGCCCAAATCGAGAGCCAGAAGCTACCTAAAAATAAATCACCGCCTGGATGCCAACCAGTCCTTACGATCTAAGGTAGGTCAATAGGTTTTTTGATTGCTCTCACTTGCATCCATCTTATTTGATTCTTAGGTGGATTCTTATCTGGAATAATAAAATTGACTTTGGCTTAAACGTGGTGTAACTTTGATGTAAGAGGTAAAAGGTAAAAAGTGTTTATATCCACCGATTTTAGTATATCTATTCACCTGTAAGCTTATATACACATGGAACCAAAAATAAAAAAAATGGGAATAGGGGAAAATATTTATTTTATCCTCTTATTGTTATTAACATCCCATAATTCTGTTTTTGCGGATGCTTTCCCAAAATCATCAAAATCACTTGGAGGACCAGTGCTTTCATTGGAATTACTTGGTTCATACGAATTTGGATTCAAGGAAACGGGAAGTTTTCTTTTTTGGGGAGGGATTGCTGCCGTATCTTCACCTTTTTATGGATTTGAGATAAATGGGGGACCTGAAGCGGCATTTGAGATAAGGCATTACTTCTCTGCAAAAAAAAATAAAATATGGTCTTTAAGTTTGTATTCAGGATTAGCATATAATTTTATTGGGGAGAAATATGGCGCTTTTACTCCGGGACTAAAGCTGACAAGAAAAAAAAGCATTAATCAGCTACTTCAGTTGGAACCTTATATTAGTCTTTCATATCCTTTTTATTTTGACGGTGAGCATCCGTTTCTGCCATATTTAACATTTGGATATCGGATTGTTTTTGAAAAAAAGAAAAAATAGAAATCATGCAGTATTTCTTCATCTCGAATCAGTAAAAAAGACTGTTGCCGGGCAAAAATAGTTAGCACACCACCTTAGCAAATCACAGGATTTCATGTCTAAATCATTGGAATAGATATTCAGTTCAGCCATCCCTTTAAAATAACGTGTTAAAATAAAATTGACTTTGGCTTAAACAGGATGTAACTTTGACAAAGGGTAATCTATTACGACAGGAACTTATTAAATAGCTTATGAAATAAACTTTTATTGTTGTATCTCAAGCGATTATCTCTTAACTTGTATAATAGAATTAAACAATGAAACCTGTTATTAACGATTCTGGGTTTGGTTATATTACTGTTGAGGGATCAAAGATTGATCATGACATAATTATCCTTTTATCCGGAGCAATAAAAAAACGAAAGAAGAAACTTTCAAAAGCTATTTACGGTACATCACATATTATTTCCCTGGATGAAGCAAAGTATATTTATCAGAATGGAGCAGAACGGTTGATAATCGGATCAGGTCATCAAGGAATGGTAAATCTTTCGGATGATGCCATAGATTATTTAAAAAAGAAGAAATGTAAAATAGATATGTATTCCACTCCAAAAGCAGTTGAAAAATGGAATGATGCCGCAGGTAGAGTAATAGGTTTATTCCATATTACGTGTTGAAAAGTTGATTTAGTAGTTCAAGATGAATAGAAATAAGTTTTTAATAATAGTGCTGTGTTATAATCTAACGTTAAACTTAAAAGGAAGGGTATCACTATGATTGGAATGAATTTTATCAGTTTTTTAATTTTACTGGGAATAAGTATTGTAGTCTCAGCAGTACTGCATTATGTGCTTAAATTCTATATAAGGCCAGGTATTGTTTCATTTGTTTCAAAAGTAATCTTTGGATGGATTGGCGCCTGGCTTGGTTCACCAGTTTTTGGAAACTGGTTTGGCGGATTGGTATATGAAAAAATATATATTATCCCGGCCATTCTTGGTTCATTTGCATTATTGATTATAATGGTGGATTTAGTATTAACGGTCAAAAGCGCTTCAGCAGAAAAATCATAAGCTGCTAAGTAATTAAAACTCACACATAACACAGCACTTTTTTATTTGTGATTGATTTAAAAATTCAATGGGAGTTTTCCTGGTTATTCTGATTCAAATACATAGAAACTTTAATCTCAAAGACTATTTTTAATACAGTAAACTGCACCACTCTGACAAGTGAATGTATAACAGGCTTATGTAATTAATACCAGGTAAATAGCTGTTCGGTTGCTCTCTTTATGTTTGCAGGTCTGCCCCTGCCTCGTTTAAGTCATGAATTTACTTTAAATTTATGGTTTATTCTTGCCTATGAAACAGCAACTTTATATATCAGAATATCTCGGTAATACAGACCGGGGGAGAAACATAGCCCAAAAGATTCACTTTTTAGTATCAGATCCTACTCTAAACTTTGAAGTCATTGAAATTCCAAATTCTGTCAATAATAAGAATGAATGGTGCCGGGATTATATGCCTGTAAAAGCAACCGATGGCGAATTAGTCCTTTTCAGCTATAATCCATCCTATCTTCGGGAAAGTAAAAAAGATCGCAGCACGATTCCTAATCAACAGGCCATATGCAGGAAACTCGGACTAAAACCTGAGACAACTGATATTATTCTCGATGGAGGAGCAATAGAAATCTATGGTAAAAAGGCAATTATTTCAGACAAAGTTCTTACGGAGAATACTACAAGTTGGAAGAATGGAGTTCCGGTACTTCTTGATAAGATCAAGACATTGCTAAAATTGGATGAAATGGTTGTGGTTCCTGCCGATCCCTGGGATTTCACAGGTCATGTTGATGGCATGGTTCGTTTCATAAATGATGATACTGTATTGGTAAATGACCTTACAGGACTTGATAAGAAGATTGACGAGGAGTATCCTTATTTGAAAGTCATTTATGTGAAGTGGAAAAGAAACTTTTATACATCCTTAGATAATGCAAAACTGAATTGGTATCCTATTTATTTACCCTGTACTGTTCATAAGAACAAAAACGATAAGTCAGCAGTTGGAGTATATATGAACTTCCTCATATTGGAAAAATGTATCGTTATGCCAGTCTTTGGAGATGAGAAGAATGATGATGAAGCCCGGCAAATTCTTGAGAAAGCCTATGGCAGGAAAGTATTTTCAATCGAATCAAAGAAACTGGCAGAGGAAGGAGGGATAATTAATTGTGTTACTTGGATCGGTTAAAGAAATTCTTATTTGAAATTAATAATAAAAAAAAGGCGGCATTTCCAAATAGAAGTCAATGTCTTAAACCTAAACTCTGTCTGAATGAGAAGGTGAGAAGAAATGCCGCTGTATCAAATTTCTTTACAGGAATATCTACTATATCTATAGGACTTTAAACTTGCTTCTTCCATTTTTTAGTAAATAATTTATTAAACAATTCTAATAACCAATTAAGTATAGAAGTAGATTTTATTGCTTTATTATAATGAACACATTTAGTACATTCAATATCACCTGTTGGTTCAGACCAGTCACATTCAATATCATTATATAAGCATTTCATATCTCTTTATTTATTGGTTATTTTCTATCTCGCATCCATCTTTTTGTAATACTTGCCCATTTGAGATTATCTCCGTTAAATGCCTCATATCAAATTTCGGAAGAATAATTTAATTATTTCAGCCGGACATATTTTTCTGTACTGTATTTCTCTGGCAGGTTCCAATTTTCATCTGCAGGCCATTTTTGAATAAGTGTATCATTCCTGACTTCTAATAACACTTTTACTTTAGCTGCATCCGGAGTGTAATTAGTACGATAGAAGATGTTTTCTTCAAACTTGTTACCATCAAGTCTATAAGTTCCTACGCCATAATTGTCAGTAATTACAGTATCCATTTTATACTGACCAACCCAGATAACATATTCCTTTGATAGCATTTTGATTTGATCTATGGTAAGATTACCGGGAAACTGATAATTCATAGTGTCGCTGAAATACCAGTTACCATAGATAAGTTTCCATGCTCCTTCAATCGGAGATTTCTTTTCCTGAACACAGCTTCCGATCATGAACAATACAATCAGGCTAAAAAAAATTATTTTTTTCATAAGAACAGGTTTTAGGTGTTAATTTAAAGTTAGTTAGTGATTTGTTTATCAAAATTACGACAGAAAAGAACCAAAGTCAATTTTATTTCAGCAAGCCAAATAATTAATATTCAGGACCATTAATTACTCAATAGTAGGCAATCTCCTCGCTGACACCTGAAAATATTTATTTGACTTTGTTTTTTTACTGGTGTAACTTGCATCAATATTATTGACGTACAGTTATTTTAGTTTTATTCGTGAACCAAAATCCAATCACATGAAAAAATTTTGTTTAACCACAATGATTATAGTATTCCTGTTACTCAGCACAGAAGGATTACAAGCACAGACCACGCAAACCCAACCTTCTGCAATTGCATATGGTACAAGAGACATTTTAAATTCAAAAATATTAAATGAACAAAGAAGGATTTTGATTTATGTTCCAGCAAGTGCATCAAGTGAAATATATACGAAACAGCGTTACCCTGTAGCATATCTATTAGATGGTGAGGCTATCCACTTTTCTTCAGTCGTAGGCATGATTAGACGATTAAGTTCGTATTATAGTTGTCCAGAGATGATTATAGTGGGAATAATAAATACAGACAGAATGAGAGATTTTACTCCCACTCATGTGAATTCATTCCAGTTTATAGATTTCGTTGATAGTATTACTGTAAGAAATTCGGGGGGTGGTGAAAATTTTGTTTCATTTCTCGAGAAAGAATTAATACCGCATGTTGACTCATTATATCCAACCTCACCGTATAGAATGCTAATTGGTCATTCTGCAGGTGGCTTGGCAGTTATAAATATCCTAACTCACCACACTAATTTATTTAATGCTTATGTATCTATTGACCCTGCGATGTTATGGGATAATCAAAAAAATTTAAAAGAAACAAAAAAGGTATTAGCAAATAATAATTATTCAGGCATTTCATTGTTTTTAGGAATAGCCAACACATTGAAAGAAGGAATGGATACTATTAAAGTCAAAAAAGATATAACTAAAAGTACTGAACATATTCGTTCCCTTTTTGAATTAAGAGACTGCTTAAATAATAACAAGCAAAATCAATTAAATTTTGCATATAAGTATTACAACAATGATTATCATGCTTCTGTTCAGTTTATTACTGAATATGATGCACTTCGTTTTATTTTTAATTACTATCGTTTAGATTTATTTACTAATGAATACATGAATATTGAAAACCTCTATGAAAAGATATCCAAAAACTTAGGTTATGAAGTAAAACCACCTGAAAGTATGGTAGATAACATAGCCAAGGCATTTTTATTTTATAAAATGCACGATAATGGTTTTTATTTATTCAAACTAAATATCGTCAATTATCCTGATAGTTATAATGTATTCAATTCAATGGGTGACTTTTATGCTGCTAAAGGAGATAAAGCCAATGCAATAGATAATTACAAAAATGCATTATCAATTAAAGAAGTACCCGCTGTAAGACAGAAATTAGAAAAACTCCAAGGAAAATAGTGATTCGGGTTGTTCTTAATTTAAGTTGTAGCACTTATTCCTGATGCAGCATTGCCAATCCTCGGAAATCAGCTCCGGATGCTTTTTATTTGAACACCATTGAATCAGGAAATAAAATTGACTTTGGCTTAAACAGGATGTAACTTTATATCCAGAAACGGCTAATAAACCAACGTAATATTCAGTACAATGAAGAAACTCATTTTCGTGTTTACAGGACTGATGGCATTTTCTGTCATTAGTGCCCAATCGCTTGAAGAAATTTTAAAAAAATACTCTGTTGTTCATAAGATAGATCAGTTATCCAATTTAAAAACGATAAAAACAACCTCCAAAATGTTGGTGATGGGAATGGAAATGCAAGCTGAAACGTGGATGAAAAATCCGAATAAAATAAAAACTGTCTCAAATATGAATGGCCAGGAATCAATCCAGGTTTTCGATGGTGAGAAAGGTTACATTGTCAACAATATCGGTGGCTCACGCAATGTGATAGAAATGACTCCAGATCAGGTAAAAGAGATGCTCAGGCAGAATATGTTCGAGAATATTTGGATGGATTATTATAAGAACGGTCAGCTTACTCTGGAAGGTGAAGAAATAGTTAATGAAAGTCCGGCTTTCAAGATAAAAGCTACACTCAAAGATGGATTTATTTATCTTTTCATAGACAAAGGCTCTTATCTTCCGGTCAAACAATTTTTTACCATTAATCTGGAAGGAAATTCGGCTACAGTTGAATCATTCCCGTCTGAATATGCCGAAATTAATGGCGTTTTTTTGCCTATGAAGACTAAAGGTTCGTTCTTTGGTGTGGAAATGACAATTACTATCACAA
>JALHSP010000074.1 GCA_022865305.1 Bacteroidales bacterium
AATTCTTCGTATTTTTCTCATGACGTTTTTAAGAAATTACCCCGGTTTTTAGCTGTAACGAGCTTTCCCGGGGTTTTTTCTTAAAATTAATGAGATTTAACTATTTGACAATCAATAGTTTTCAGTACTTATGAACATCCCGAAAAAATGGTTTAAGAAGAAGACAAACCTTGTACTTAAAATTTTCATCACACTAAAAGCTACAAGATAAGTAAGATCAAATTTCGAAATGTTAAGTTATCTCTTAATGAATTTTTTCGTAACAATGATCTCATCACTGATGATCCTAAGTATATAAATACCAGATTTTAAATTCAGTAAGTCAAATTGTCTTGTATCTTCCTCTTTAAGCAAGGTTCCCTTGTATACGGATTCCCCGGTTAAGTTTATGACCGTTACGATATTCATTTCATTTTGCAGAGAAGTTAATAATTCAATGGTAAAATGGCCATCATTTGGATTTGGGTAAAGATTAAGAATTCCCGAATTAGGATCATTAACAGGAGCAACCAGCACTACTACCATTTCCACAGCAGATGAAGTAGAAGTTGCATTTAAATTATCCGTGGCAACAGCTGTTAGCGAATAAGTACCTGGACCTACATCTTTCCAGGTATATGAATAAGGAGTTGTTGTCAATTCAAAGAGCTTAATATTTCCATTATATAATTCGACCTTACCAATTGTGCCATCAGGATCAGAAGCAACCGCTTCAATTTCAATTGTAGCCGGAGATATGAATGAGCTGTTTTTGGTCGGAGATGATATACTAATTATCGGAGGTTGGTTTGTTGGTGCTGTTTGATTTAGACAATTATTTTTTACTGTTTGAGTTGTGATAGTTGCTGCTTGTCCTCCAAAAGTAGTTTGTAATGGATTTGTCGCTGGTTTTGTATAAGCTACTGTAACCACATCACCATATACTACCGGACTTGCAAGAGTCAAAATAACATTGGTACCTGATATTGTAACTGAATTTACACTTCTGGTTGTCGAATTAATCCTGACAGTAAAAGCAGAAGCCGCTGGGATAATGTTAGCTAGAGTTAAACTATATGTCATTTCCAACCTGGCAGGTGTGGCATTTTCAACTTCTGAACCTAAATAAACTGGTAAAGGTGGCGAGACTCTGTTTGTTACGGTCTGAGCACTTATAGATGCGGCCTGTCCTCCTGAAGCTGTCTGTAATGGATTTGTGGCTGGTTTGGTATATGCAACAGTTACGACGTCACCATAGACCACAGGGCTGGAAAGGGTCAACAGGACTTTGTTGCCTGAAATAGCGACAGAGGTTATGGATCTGGCAGAAGAATTAACCATTACAGTAAAGGAGGAAGGAGCGGGAACGATGTTAGCCAGGGTAAGATTATAAGTCATTTCCAGCCTTGAAGGAGTGGCATTTTGAATACTAGAACTAACATAAACCAGAGTAGCAGGAGTAACAGATCCTGAAGATGATTCATACCATCCAATATCAGGAGCTTCTCCATTATAACCTATTCCAAAAACATCTATTCCTGCATCGATCAATGGACTGCCTGATGCTGGTTTTCCAAAATAAGTATCAGGCAATGAACCATCTGCCTTTCTTGTTCCTCCACCAAGCATCCCTGTTGTATCAAGACTTAAAAAATAAAGGTTAGTGACAGGAGTGCCAATAACATTGAAACGATTATATGATGCTGTTCTATCTTCTGCTAATAATCCGTTCAATTCATCTCTGCTCTCTGGATTAACATAGGATACATTATTATAATATCTATGATCCCAAAGTCCTACTGTATCTGTGGTGTTATCATCTGTAACATTATAGCCCCATGAATCCCCCCAGTTGTAAACTTCATAAGAATTATTATAAATAAAATTATTATGTATATGTGCTCTTACTTCGGCATAACCATTAGCACCTGCACCAGCATCAGTCCAGTTAAGACCATATAAAGTATTATGAGCCAAAATAAAGTTACGAATAGTTATCTGTAATCTTGTACTGTCTTTTTCGTCTGCATCAGGAAACCACAATTTAATACCAGAACCTTTATTTACTGTGTTTTCCTCAAAAGGAACATTTCCATTATTTATTGACCAACAATGATCTGCTACTATCTCTCCAAAACTATTTAAAGCAAAACCTTGATCTGAACAGTTCCATGCTCTGCAACCATATAAATATACATAAGAAAGAGGAGCAGCAACTGGAACTGCTACTTTTATCCGGACAGTAAGTTAAGCTAAAATGCTTAATTTAACGGATATGAAAAAAAGAAGAACATTTGATCGAGAGTTTAAACAGATGGTTGTTGAGCTCAGTAATAATCGTAAAGACTTCACTGCATTAGCATCCGAACTGGATATACGTGCAGATCTTATTTATCGCTGGAGGCGAGAAGCTACGACTTATCAAAATGCAAGTTTCCCTGGCTAGGGGAATAAGATATTGACAGAAGAGCAAAAAGAGATAGTCAGATTAAAGAAAGAGCTTCGGGATGCCCAGATAGAACGTGACATCTTAAAAAAAGCTGTAAGCATTTTCTCCAAGAACGATGGCAAATATTCCAATTCATAAAGGCTAACAACTCCATATTTCCCATTGAGAAGATGTGTAAAGTATTAAAAGTAAGCAGGAGTTCATATTATAATTGGTTGATGCATAAGCCTGGCAAGCGAGATATAGAAAACTGTGATTTATCAGATCGCATAAAAAAGATATACGAGTCTAGCAAGAGAACCGTAAGCCTTCGGCTATCTACACCTTGTCCCTTTAAATGTTTTTGCTAATTCTGGAAGATTACTCCTCGATTATTTAACCATTTTGCTACTTTGCCGAACACCTCTGATAAGGATTTGCCTTTGATTTCCTTCTTTTCCTCCATTAACTCTCCAATAAAGGAGTCAATAATTTCACTTTTCAGTTTTAGAACAATTGGACAGGTTTTCCGATCATAAATTGTGAGGTCACCAGTATAATAAATCCACTCTCCGGATCGCAGATGCTTACCGAGTATTTCTTCTTTTGATTGATAAATTATTTTTGTCTTGGTCATATTTTTGCTGGTAACAATTCGTCGAGTTTCTGGATAGAATGATCCTGGATTTTTTGGAGAACGTCTTTTAACAAGCCAAGTGGTTCGACATTGTTAATCTTACAGGTACCCAGGAACGAGTAGATCATAGCTGCCTGCTGGGCGGCCTCATGTGAACCGGCAAAGAGATAATTCTTTCTTCCGAGAGCCACAGGACGGATGCTGTTCTCAATAAGATTATTATCTATCTCAACCTGTCCGTTTTGTGTATATCTGGTTAACCTGTTCCATAATCCAAGCGTATAAGTTATAGCCTGACCAATGGAACTCTTTGGTAATACATCAGGTAATTGTTCTCTCATCCACTTCTCCAACTCCTGCAGTACCGGAAGTGATCGCTTTATGCGAAGCTCCTTCCGCTTATTGAACGACAGATCCTTTTCCCTCGCCTCTCGCTCTATCATGTACAACTTCCGCATACGTTCAAGGACATATTCTGCTCTTTCTAAGTCGTTCTCTTTTGCATTCTCGAACTTCCTGCGCGCATGGGCCATGCAACCAAATAAGGTTATGCCATCTTTCTTCTCATATATGTTATATGCATTGTAGCCATCCGTCTGAAGCATTCCACGGAATGACTCAAGGAACTCCTGTGGGCCATCCCGTCCACGGCCTTTACGGTAATCAAAACATACCAGTTTATCCAATGGTGCATAATAAACCCAGTGATATCTCTTATATGTCGAGCCAGGTTTGTCTTTGGTCTGTACCGGTATTGGCGTTTCATCGGCCATCAGGTAACTACTCCCACGTACCCTGCTTACCAACCTTTCATAAAGTGGCTCAAGTAACCGGCAAGAGGATGTAAACCATCCGCTGATTGTCGATTCAGCTATGTCAATATCCTGTCTCTTAAACTGCTGGACCTGCCGGTAAAAAGGCAGATGATCAACAAACTTGCTGATAAGAAGATGTGCCAACAGTCCAGGTCCTGCATTGCCTCTTGGTATAGGCAGCGAAGGAAGTTCTCCAATAACGATTCTTTCCTCCTTTGGGAATACGTATTTTGGACGCACATACCTTTCAACGTAAAATTTACCAGGTGTATATTCAAGAACCTCTGTGATGACTTCTCCTATCTTCCTGGCACCGGTCGTGTCTTCTTCCGGTTCAATGATATGTTCCTCGCGGTGAAGATGTGAGGGCAATGCAAGACGTATGGCCGAGCCTTTTTTATTATCTGTTTTACTGCGTGTATAAGTGATCTGTTCTGTTTCTCTTGCCGGCTGCCCGATAGTCTCTGTATCCAGTCCAAGGCTTAATTGCCCCGGATCGCCTCCGATGTGTCTCTCACTTTTACTGCCAAAGATCATCCGTTTAAGCTGGGCAAGCTCCTGTTTAAGGTACATATTTTCAGCTTCCAACTCCCTGTTTATTGCTATCAGTTTGTCAAACATCTCACGAGTTAAAAACTCACCCCTGTCTTTATATGTTTCATGCCCGTTTTGCATATTGCAAAAATGGCAAAAACAGAGCTGTAACCCTAATATTTTCAGGGGTTTTTATTAAGATGCAGGAAGTAAATTGTTAATAAAATATCGCCTTCGTTGCTTGTATTTTTCAATAGAAATACCCTCTACCATAAGCATCAAAGATGACCAGCTGATCTGGCAGGTTTTGCCCTCGGAATTTACCCGTGGCAGCTCAAAAGTGCCTCGCTCAAGTCGCTTATAATACAAAACAAATCCACCGGCTTCCCAGTGAAGCAATTTAATTTTATCACGCTGATGATTTACAAAGATAAATACCTCTCCGCTTACAGGCCGGCGACACAGTTCCGCATGTACCAGTCCGCACAGACCATCGAAGCCTTTTCGCATATCGGTGGCAGAGTTGTAAAAATAATACCGGAAAGTGGAGCTGAGTGAAAACATCTCAATTCAGCTCACAGGTTTAATAGTTGCTTAAGTGTTGAAAGCCTTGTGGCAGCAGGTAATTGCAAAATTACTCCATCCGGATAACGAATTTCAATATGAGATCCTGAACTTATCTCGACAGGAAGAAAGCTGTTTTTATCCAGCTCACGGCGATAACGCTTAAGCCAATAATAAAATGTCGTAAAAGTCAGATCATGTTCCTGGCAAAATGCTTGTTGAGTTTTGCCGCTTTCCTGCCACTTTTCGATAAGGGATAACATCTCCTCCTGCCGGATGATCCGATCCTGAGTTTTCATATCGTCAGTTTTGGGCTTAAAATTATCTCGTCCAACTCAGGGATACAATATGCATCAGGCCGAAGGGTTACAGAGAACCTATGGTAGCCCCAGGGTTACAATAGCACTTTTGGAAGAAGGAGTACATGTATCAAGACCAAGAGTAGCTCGATTAATGAAAAAGCAAAATTTAAAGAGTATTATACGTAAGAAGTGGATTGCTACAACTGATTCAAGGCATAATTACCCTGTAGTGGAAAATAAACTCAATAGGGACTTTAATGTGACCAGAACCGGGCAGGTATGGGTCTCAGATATCACTTATATTAAAACTTCGCAAGGGTGGCTTTATTTGACTGTTATAATAGACCTTTATGATAGGAAAGTTATTGGATGGGCATTTAGCAGATCTTTAAAGGCGGTTTATACAACCATTCCAGCATGGAGGATGGCTATCAGGAACCGACCCATTACCAGGATGCTGATCTTTCATTCTGATCGAGGTGTTCAATATGCTTGTAATGAGTTTAAAAACCTGCTATCATCCTATAAACTTGTAGAAAGAAGTATGAGTCGTAAAGGAGATTGCTGGGATAATGCTGTTGCAGAAAGCTTCTTTAAAACACTGAAAGTCGAACATATTTATCATAATAGTTATAAGACTTTTAAAGAAGCAGAATTATCTGTTTTCGAATACATTGAAGCCTGGTATAATGTGAACAGGATTCATACAACAATTAAAACATCAATTAAGAATAAAAAAGAGATATTAATAAATCAATTAGTAGCTTAATTAAATGTCCGGAAAACTATTGCAGGTTCACTTAGATTAAATTTAAGCAAAAAATTAGGTAGTATAGATTAGATTGTGTAAACGCTAACTGAGAGGAGATTTTCTCGACATCAAAAATCGAAAAAATCATCCTCGAAAGATTATTAGTTTTAATTTTAATATCAGTTAGCGATGAAAAAGAAACTTGACATTCCTAAAGATTTCTGGAAAGATTTCAAAGACAGTAAGGATTTTGATGAATTTTTCAGTGAACTTTTCAAAGAAGGCATCAACCAGATGCTCAAGGCTGAGATGACCGATCATCTGGGCTACGAAAAACATTCAAAAGAAGGTGATAACAGCGGTAATTCCCTGAACGGTGATTATCCTAAAACGCTTAAAACAAACCTGGGAGAAGTAACCATAAATGTTCCACGGGATCGCAACAGCGAGTTTGATCCCAAAGTTGTTCCCAAACATGAAAGCCGGCTGTCTGATGAGATTGCCCAGGTAATCATTGGGCTGTATTCCAGGGGTATGAGCACCACGGACATTCAGGAACAGGTAGAACAGATTTACGGTGTCCAGGTTGATTCTACCAGTGTGTCCAATATTACCAATGCCTTGATAGACTCGATAAAGGAATGGCAGAATAGGCCTCTTGAAAAAGTCTATTTTGTAGTCTGGATGGATGGCATATCTATAAAAATCCGGCATAACGGGAAGATCGTCAACAAAACTATTTATCTGGTTATTGGACTGACTCAGGAAGGCTTAAAACAAGTTTTGGGCATGTGGGTAGCACCAACAGAGAGTGCTTCATTCTGGATGGGAGTTTTAACTGATTTGAAAGCCCGGGGAGTAGATGACATTTTAATCGCCAGTACCAATAATCTAACTGGATTTACAGATGCCATAAAAAGTGTGTTCCCCCTGGCCGTAACTCAGCTTTGCGTTGTTCACCAGGTCAGGAACTCTCAGCGGTACGTTGTCTGGAAAGAAAAGAAGGAGTTTACCATGGACATGAAGAAAATTTATCATGCTGCCACCATTGAAGCAGCAGAACAAGCACTTAAGAACTTTGAAAAGAAATGGGGACTCAAGTATGCATATGCCGTAAGATCCTGGAAGAATAACTGGGAAAACCTGACTCAGTTCTTCGATTATCCACTGGAAATCAGAAAGATCGTCTATACAATCAATATTATAGAAAGTCTGAATCGGGGGATCCGGAAATACATTAAAACAAAATCGATTTTCCCGCATGATCAGGCAGCTCTAAAAGCAGTATCTCTGGCGATTGGGAATATTGAAAAAAAATGGACCATGCCAATCCAAAATTGGGGTTTGATCTTACATCAATTTTTGATTAAATTTGAAGATAGATGCAGAATTTGATTTTAGGCGTTTACACAAAGTATTCTAAGACTCAAAAATTAATAATAAACAAAACTATTTTAATAGATGGGGTTTATTAATTATGCAAAGTTGAAAGGTACTTCAATTAGCGATAATTAAATCTATTCTATATTTTGATTATTTATACACCAATTGAAATCTTGAAATTATGATGAATTTCCCCCATTTTAATTGGAATTTCTTTTTTCAGGATTATTCATAAGGATTTAATTTAATTCAAAAGATAAATTACAATACCGATTTCATTAAAATTGTTAATTTTGACTATCATTTATTTTCATCCTCAAATAGCTGCTGTTCGTCAAAATTTGTTAATCTGAATTTGTTCTTTATTTGAACTAAATCAGATCAATTATTCAGATGATTATCAGAGATATTCTTACGATCTGTCTGTTGTCCGATTTAATTTTGCTGAAATAGTTAATAAATATTACATTCTTTTGACGAATGATAATATTTTATTTATCAATGAATAATTTTTATAGATATTCATACAAATTTAACAGATTAATGAAAGATTAAAGTAACCTTGTTTTTCATTCTGAAAGGCTCCACCTCTTGACATAAGTCCTCTTATTGCCTAATTTCATTTTTCGGACATTGACATAGCAAATGAGGAATAATTTACAAATACACCAATCTAAAATTGTTGATAATCAGGAGTTTAATACTTTCACCAACCTTGGCGAAACCGGGATTGATTTAGTTAAAAATAATCCGCTTTCCAAATCTCTTGCTGCTGAAGGTCGTGAAAACTTTTTTAATTATATAGAATGGTTAGGCCTTGATAAAAACCCGGATCTGATAGTTATTTCATCACATCACCATTATTATTATGATGCAGAGGAAATGAAGAAGATTAAAACTGTAATAAACCTGATTGAGCTTAATCAGATGAAAGAGATCAGGAGCTTCCTTCATTCCATTTTTCATATTCTACCACCAGACAGCAATTTTATAGGATGTTTTGTTGATAACAAGAAGAAGAACGGCTTTGTCCTGAGGGAAAATTCATTGGATTCTCTAGCCATTGAAAATGATATCGTATCGAGGAATCCGTTTTTAAACATGATATACAGTATTATGGATTCAAGGATAAATAAATACATGTCAGGAAGGAATGTTACATTGCTTCTGGAAGATCATGGTTTTAAGGTTCTGGACATGACTGAACTAAATGGGCTGACTTATTTCCGTGCAAAGAAGTTTTAATCTGCCTCCATGTTAATAAATGAAGTCGTTAATCAACGACTTTTTTAATTTTATATCTAACCTGAATGTATTTATTCCGTATTAAAAGTATTGGAGTGGGAAGTTGGAAGACAGAAGTCAGATAAAGTCTGCAATTATAGACTTCGTACTTCGGACTCCGGACTTCCGACTTCCGACTGATTATATACACCTGAATTAAAATGACTATTTTTGATTATGGATTCCATCAGCCACTTTATAGAGCTTAAGCTAATTCCGTTCATTAAAAGACGAAATCTATTGAGTTTTATTCTGGGAGCTGTTGATATCCTCGCAATTGCATTTGCATTCCAGCTCTCCTATTTCAAGAATTACTTTTTCACAGGAGGTTTCTTTTTTTCAAATAAGACCCTTTTATTCATCTTCCTGGCGATCCTTCCTTTATGGCTTTTTACACTGTACATTTTAAAGGCAACTGAAATTCCGAGGACAAAGCGGTACAGGGTTTTGTTTATTGAATATATGCAGTCGGCTGTTGTGATCGCCCTCTTACTCCTGGTTTTCTACTTTCTTTTTAGAAATTACAATATTTCACGAAGGTTCCTTGTTGAGTTTACTTTTTTTGGATTCCTGTTCTTATTCCTGGTCAGGTTTTTTGAGTATAAAGTGTTTAAGACTTACCGATTAAAAGGTTTTAATATAGTCAATATTGTTTTAATTGCCGATGAAACTTCATTACCATTCATCGAAATGCTGAGGTCATACCCTGAATGGGGGTATAGGATAATGCAGATATTTTCAAATTCAGGTTTGTTGAATGAAACATACAGAGGAATATATAAAATAGTGCCGGATATTTTGAAAGAGAGCCTGCAGGAGTCGATAGAAGCGGATATCATTGATGAAGTGCTCTATATCAAAGACCAGGTCAATCCTGCTGAGGTGAGAAAAACCATACGGTCATGTGAAGAGTTTGGTATTGTATTTAGATTAATGACAAAAGACCGGCAACCGCGGCTTACAAATGCATTTATTTCAATCATTTCGAATGAAAAATTCCTTACTTTCTCAAATGTACCTAACAGACCTTTTGCACTGGCAGTGAAAAAATTCATGGATATTAACATTTCTGTTCTTCTTCTTATAATTCTATCTCCAGTGATGTTAATTACAGGTTTATTGATCTGGCTTACCTCCGGGAGTCCGATTCTTTATAGGCAAGCAAGAATAGGATTAAGAGGACGTCAGTTTGATCTTTATAAATTCAGAACCATGGTTGTAAATGCTGATGGAATAAAGGGTGAGCTGGAATCTCTGAATGAAATGGATGGTCCTGCTTTTAAGATGAAAAATGATCCAAGAATAACGAAGTTTGGAAGATTTCTTCGCAGATCCGGATTGGATGAACTCCCCCAGCTTATAAACGTTCTCAGGGGAGAAATGTCACTGATAGGACCCAGACCACCTTTACGGGAGGAAACAAAACTTTACAAAAGGTGGCAGTTGAGGCGCCTTTCTGTGAAACCGGGACTGTCTTGTTTCTGGCAGATTAAACCTGACAGGAACAGCATCAAATTCGAAAAGTGGATGGAGCTGGATTTAGCCTATATTGATAACTGGTCTCCCCGCTTGGATTTTATTATTCTGTTTAAAACAATCAGAACCGTATTCCAAAGAACGGGTTTGTAAAAAGTACCTAAAGTGTCTAAAGCCTGGAGTGATTAAAGTTGTCAACTATTTTAAGTAATAAGAATAAATCTCAGCTAATCCTGCACTCAGATCATATTTGTGAGTGTAGCCGAGGCGTTTTAAAATTGTTGTGTCGGTGGTTTTGCGCATAGTTCCGTCAGGCTTTGATGTATCATAAACAATCTCTCCTTTAAAACCAATCAGCTTTTTAATCCTTGATGCAAGTTCTTTTATTGAGACCTCTTCTCCCGTTCCAATATTTAAAAAATGAGAAGGATGATAATCTGATAGAGTAGATGATTGGTTCAAACTGATTAGATCATTTATATTTATATTCTCCATTAAGAAAACACACGCTTCTGCCATATCCTGTGAATACATAAACTCACGTAATGGAGCACCTGTTCCCCATATATGTACAGCAACTTTATTTATTCCACTCTGCACATCTTTATGTTTGTAACCACATTGACTTTCTCTAAGATGTATGCCATATTTTCGAAGGATATCAAGGATGGTTTTTTCTTCTGCATCACCTTTAATATTTTCGACAGGATTTTTATCAATGTCTTTTCTTATGGCTGCCCAGTTCTCCTCTTCAAGGCATTTACCTAAATGGATTTTACGTAACAATGCCGGTAAAACATGAGATTTTTCAAGATTGAAATTATCCCCAGGACCATACAGATTGGTCGGCATTACTGAAATAAAGTTAGTTTTATACTGAATATTGAATGATTCACACATTTTTAAACCGGCGATTTTTGCAATCGCATAAGGTTCATTTGTGTATTCCAGCGGTGATGTTAGCAGATAATCCTCTTTCAGTGGTTGTGGAGCATTTTTAGGATAGATACAAGTGGATCCCAGAAAAAGCAATTTTTTAATGCCGTATTTCCATGAGGCATGGATAACATTACTCTGGATCATAATATTCTGATAGATGAAATCTGCCCTGTAGGTATTGTTGGCTATAATGCCGCCAACCAGGGCTGCAGCCAGAAAAACATATTCGGGTTGCTCTTCCTTAAAAAATTCATCAACGGATCTCTGATCAGTCAGGTCAAGCTCATCTAAGGTTCTGCAAATTAAATTCAAATAACTTTTCATTTCAAGACATCTCCTGATTGCTGAACCCACAAGTCCTGTATGACCTGCAACATATATTTTAGATGATCTGTCCATTAATCGAATAATTATTCAAAGTAATTCAACGTTCTATATCCTCCGTTTCTTAAGTAGTGTTCCTTTTTCATTAAATTCAGGTCTGAGATTACCATCTCAGATATCATATCATCCAGATTGTATTCAGGTATCCATCCGAGTTTTTCTCTTGCCCTGGTTGCATCCCCAAGAAGAAAATCAACTTCAGTTGGCCTGAAATAAGCCGGATCAATCTTAAGGATTACGGGATTATTTTTACATCTGGTTTTGAAATCTGCAAGGTGCTTTTGGCCGACTTTATTCATAAAGATCTGGTCATCAATTGAATTAACTATACCTCTTTCATCTGCCTTCTCACCTGAGAAAGTGATCTCTACTCCCACCAGAGCAAATGACCTCCTTACAAATTCCCTTATTTCAGTGGAGACTCCGGTAGCAATGACATAATCATCAGGTTTATCCTGCTGAAGTATCAGGTGCATCGCCTTTATATAATCTTTTGCATGTCCCCAGTCCCTTTTTGATGACAGATTTCCCATATAAAGTGTATCCTGCATTCCCAGTACTATCCTGGCCAGCGCCCTTGTTATTTTACGGGATACGAATGTCTCACCCCGGATTGGCGATTCATGATTGAACAGGATGCCATTGCTTGCATGTAATCCGTATGCTTCACGGTAATTAACGGTTATCCAATAAGCATAGAGCTTTGCACAGGCATACGGACTGCGTGGATAGAAAGGTGTTTTTTCACTCTGGGGAACTTCCCGTACGAGCCCGTAGAGTTCTGATGTACTAGCCTGATATATCCTTGTTTTCTCAATCATATTGAGTAATCTTACTGCTTCCAGGATACGGAGAGTACCTATTCCATCAGTATTTGCAGTATATTCTGGTTCGTCAAAGCTGACTTTAACATGGCTCATGGCGCCAAGATTATAAATTTCATCCGGACGGGATTCCTGTATTATACGTGTTACATTCATCGAATCACTAAGATCACCGTAATGAAGAAACAAATTTCTCTTCTCAACATGTGGATCCTGGTAAAGATGATCAATCCTGTCGGTGTTTAAAAGAGAACTTCTTCTTTTGATTCCATGAACTATATATCCCTTCTTTAACAGAAACTCAGCAAGATAAGCTCCGTCCTGTCCGGTAATTCCTGTAATTAATGCTGTCTTACTCATTGTGGTAAATTTTCCTCTTTTTATTTTTTATTGAAATCTCATTATATTTCATTTCAGAAGAACCCCATCCTGCTTCTAATCACTAAAGATTCTTATTCCCTGAAGCAAAAAGCTTTCCTGTGTCACTTAGTTTTGATTATAAAGAATTTGCCGACTATTTGAAAATCAAAGATAATATTTTTAGAACCTATGGTTGTATGGTTTATATTAAATTAAATTTTCTGACTAATTATAAGCAATTTCCTTCACCTCAAAAGCAAACTTTTTTTCATAAATTTTACTATTTTGATAGATCTTTTAAATTGATTAATCAACGATCCTTTTTCAGTGATATTATTATTTATTTCAAAGACTAAATATTAAAAAAGTATAGGTTATTTTGGTAACTACGGATTGTCCGTATTTGGCGGTAAAATTTAAACCTATATCTTTACGCTGTTCTTACGGCATTAACTAATGTAAATTGAAAATTAGTATGAATAATATAAAAATTGATGCTCCAACAATTAAGGAGAAAGTAAAATCTTATATTTATCAGGCGGTTCATGTGGATAAAGAAAAGATCCGGAACGATTCCCTGATTTTTAAAGAGGGATTCTTTGATTCCATGGGATTTATTTTATTAGTCACTTACATTGAGGAAGAGTTCAGGATAAAGACAACCGATGCAGATCTGTTAGAAGAAAATTTTGAATCAATCGATGCAATAACCGATTTTATTGCTCGTAAAACTGAGAGTTAATTATGTGCGGAGTAGCTGGAATAGTTGATTACCAAAGCAAATCAAACAGTAAGAGTGTAATCGAATCGATGCTCCGCGTAATAAGTTATCGTGGACCCGATGAAAGCGGTATTTATCATTCGCGTCATGCAACTTTGGGAAATGTAAGACTAAGCATTGTTGACCTCACAACTGGTCAGCAACCTCTGTCTGATCCTTCCGGACGATACTGGATAGTTCATAATGGTGAAATATTTAATCATAAGGAGCTGCGCAATGAACTTGAAAAAAGAGGCAACCACTTCAGAACTCATACGGATACAGAAGTAATTGTTCAGCTATATTCACTGTATGGGAAGGAGTGTCTTAAGCTGCTTAACGGACAATTTGCATTCGCAATTTGGGACAAAAAGGAAGGGGAATTGTTCATTGCCCGCGACAGGGTGGGTATAAGACCTTTATTCTTTAATATTACAAATGGTGTCTTTTCTTTCGCTTCAGAGGTTAAAGCAATCTTTGAGCAAAAGTCTATTTCACGAGAACTGAGACCGGAAATTCTGTCGCAGGTTTACACGTTCTGGTCAGCACTTACCCCAAATACTTCCTTTAAAAATATTTTTGAATTATCATCAGGGCATTTTCTGGTTTATAACAGGAAAGGCTTACAAATCGGTAAGTACTGGGAGTTGAATTTCAATAAAACAAATTTAGCTCTTTCCATAGAAAATGCAGTAGAACAATTTCATGAACTGTTTACCAGTGCGGTCAGGCTGCGGTTAAGAGCAGATGTTGAAGTTGCTGCATACCTGAGCGGGGGGATTGATTCAAGTGCAACTGTGGCTTATATAAAAGATATTGAACCAGGGATTCTTAATACCTTTTCCGTTGGTTTCGAAGAGAAGGATTTTGATGAGAGTAAATACCAGCAAGAAGCAGTCAGGTATTTTAAAACAACACACAAATCAATAGTTTGTTCCTCAAAGGAAATTTCAGAATCTTTCCCTAAAGTGGTGTGGTGTTCTGAAATTCCTATGACACGGACTGCTCCTGCCCCTATGCTTATACTCTCTAAATTGGTACGTGAAAATAATATTAAGGTAGTCATTACCGGAGAAGGTTCTGATGAGATGCTTGCAGGATACGATATTTTCAGGGAAGCTAAAATCAGGAGGTTCTGGGCATCACAACCCACTTCGAACATGCGACCTCTCCTGCTGAAGAAAATATATCCTGATCTTCCGCATCTGAAAAATGCCAGTCCGAATATCCTGAAAATGTTTTTCGGATATAAGCTTGAAGATGTGAATAATCCTTTTTATTCTCATCTGCTGCGATGGAACAATTCAAATCATATTAAGAAACATTTATCCTCCGGATTACATGAGGATCTGAAAAATTATTCTCCATTTACTGAATTGTCAGAGAAATTACCGGAAGACTTCACCTCCTGGGATCCGTTAGCCAAATCACAATGGCTGGAAATAACTATCTTCATGTCAGGCTACCTGCTATCCACCCAGGGTGACAGGATGGGGATGGCCAACTCGATTGAAGGAAGATATCCCTTCCTGGATTACCGGATAATAGAATTCTGCGGCGGATTGCCTGCAAAATTTAAACTTAACGGGCTTACTGAGAAATATTTATTGAAAAAGCTTATGAGAAACAGGATCCCCGAAAGCATAATCAAACGACCAAAACAACCATACCGTGCGCCGATACAGAGTGTCTTCCTGTCGAAAAATCCACCAGAATATGTAAAATATATGTTATCTGAGGCTTATGTAAAGAGTACAGGTATTTTCGATTATAATTCTATATCTGCTTTGCTAAATAAAATTGAAAAAACAGGTATCTCATCAGAAGTTGATAATATGGTACTGACTTCTGTAATTTCGACACATCTGTTACATTACCAATTCATTGAAAATCATAATGAAGAATTTAGAACCGGAACCTTAAAAAACTTAAAAATAATTGAAGACATATAGATTCTCCCTACTCGATATTAACTACCCCCCTGCCCCCCTGAAGGGGGTTTGAAATCAGGGAATATAAAATAAGATTCAAATACCATGACACAGAAGAGACCCTTTTCAAAAGAGATTATCCAGCTTGATAACATTGAAACCGTTGTCAATGAAATAGTTATGAAATTAAGGCAGGATGTTTTGGAGAAATTAAGATTGAATGGTGCGGTAGTTGGCATCAGCGGAGGGATTGACTCCTCAGTCTGCCTGGCACTTTCGGCGAAGGCTTTTGGTCCTGAAAAGGTACTGGGGATCATGATGCCTGAGAAAGATTCCAGTCCTGACAGTGAGATGCTTGCTCAGAAGCTGGCCGATAAATTCGGCGTAAGGTCAATCAAAGAAATGATCACCCCTGCCCTTTCAGGATTCAGATGCTACGAACTACGCGATGAAGCAGTCAAGAGGGTATTTCCGGAATATCATCCGGAGACCCATAAAATGAAAATAGGTATAAAGCAGAGTGGCCTGTTCACTTCTCTTCCTCCCATGTTTTCGCTTACTATCGTTGATAGTGACGGAAATCAGAAAGAAAAGCTGCTGCCTGTTAAAGAGTATCTTCAGATAGTCGCTGCTTCAAATTTCAAACAGCGAACAAGGATGTCGATGTTGTATTATCATGCTGAATCACTGCATTATGCAGTTATAGGTACACCAAACAAGCATGAGCAGGAACAGGGCTTTTTCGTTAAATATGGCGATGGTGGTGCAGACGTAATGCCAATCGGCAATCTCTACAAAACACAGGTTTACCAATTAGCAGCATACCTGGGTGTACCGGAAGAGATAATTAAAAGAACACCAACAACTGACACTTATTCGGCAGAACAGACCCAGGAGGAATTCTTCTACCAGCTTCCTTTCGACCTTATGGACAGGTTTTGGTATGGGTATGAGAATGGGTATCCGGCCGGTGAGGTTGCGGAAGTAATGGGAGAGACTGAGGAGAGGGTTTTGGCTTTGTATCGCAATTTTGAAAGAAAGCGTAAGACTACAGAATATTTGAGGATGCCGCCGATTAGGGACTATTACCAGAGTTAGTCGTAAGGCATTGTTTCAGAGTCTCAGAGTCTCAGAGTCTCAGAGTTGTGATTAAAAGTACTCTGAAGCCATGAGATAAGGAACCTTGAAACTTTGAAACCATGAAACTCTGAAACTTTAGAATAAATCGCATGAAACAATGCTTTTAAACCAAGCGTCATGACAATAAAACGGTTTGAAGATTTGGAGATATGGCAAAAAGCCAGAGAACTTTGTAAGAAAATCAGAGGAGTTGCAGAACAGACTTCATTAGGGAAGGATTTTTCATTAAAAGATCAAATTTTCAGATCAAGCGGCTCTGTAATGGATAATATTGCAGAAGGTTTTGAGCGTGATGGGAAGAAAGAGTTCATTAATTTCTTATATATTGCAAAAGGCTCACTTGGAGAGACACGATCTCAAGTTCACAGATCATTTGATGCAAACCATTTTAATGAAGAAACTTATGAAGATTTACTGAATGATTGCTTTAATCTTTCCGGTAAAATAGCTCATTTTATAAGTTATCTATCTGCTTCGAAATTTGACGGCACTAAGAAAAAATAATATGTAAAAAGTTTCAGAGTTCCAATGTATAAGATAAAATTTTGGAACATTGAAACCCTGAAACCTTGAAACCCTGAAACCTTTAATCTCGAAACAATGAACGCATTTGACTATTTCTTCGAGAACACCTCAACCCTTGACAAATCTTTTCTGGTTGGAAAAGAGGAAATTACATTTACAAATCTCTACAACTCCTGCCTCAATCTTGCAGCCTGGTTAGAGAAAAAAGTTGGCCTCAATAAGCATATAATTATTCTTTCGGGTAATAACCTGTTCTTTTTAAAAGCATACCTTTCCATAATAAAATCAGGTAATATATGTATCCCTCTGGATCCGAATATCGAAAAGGAGAACTTCAAATATATATATGAATTAACAAAACCGGAACTGGTATTTCTGACGCATGATGTTGAAAAGAGACTGGAACTAAAATCCGATAAATCAATTTTTCCTGACTCACTTCCTGAGGGACAGGGAAAGGAACTAAATACAATTGACCAGGATTTTGACAGGGAAAGATGTGCTGAGATAATCTTCACTTCAGGTTCGACAGGGAAACCCAAAGGGGTTATGATCTCGCATAAAAACCTGATAGCAAATACAAGTTCTATTGTTGAATATTTAAAACTGACGGGAAATGACAGGATACTTGTTTTTTTACCATTTTACTACTGTTACGGATTATCTCTCCTGCATACCCATTTACGAGTGGGAGGATCAATAGTATTCAATAATTCGTTTATTTTCCTGGGTGGAGTTATTAAAAGTCTACTAGATTATAAATGTACAGGTTTTGCAGGTGTACCAACTCATTTTCAGATTTTGTTGAGAAAGTCCGACTCATTTAAGAAAATAAAATTCCCTGATCTTAAATATGTTACTCAAGCCGGAGGAAAGCTGGCTACTATCTTTATTGATGAATTCAGGGAGAGCCATCCTGAGATAAGATTCATAGTGATGTACGGGCAGACCGAAGCGACAGCAAGGTTATCGTGGTTACCACCTGAATTATATGAAAAGAAGAAGGGTTCCATGGGTAAAGGGATTCCGGGAGCTGAGCTGAAGGTCGTAAATGAAAAGGGGAAAAAAATAAAGCCCGGGGAGACTGGAGAAGTGATAGCCCGGGGCGATAATGTTATGATAGGCTATTTTGAGGATGAGGAGGGAACTAATAATACAATCAGGAATGGATGGCTATATACAGGTGATCTGGGAACTGTAGATGAAGAGGATTATATTTACCTTACAGCACGTTCAAAAGAGATTATTAAAGTACGGGGAAAACGGATCAGTCCAAAAGAAATAGAAGCAGTGATTCTTGCTATTCCAGAGGTAATTGACTGTACCATAGAGGGTATTGAAGATGAAATTGAGGGAGAAATGCTTAAAGCTAAAGTTGTGATCAGAAAAGACGCCATTAACACAATCACAATAGATTATATTATTAAGCATTGCTCACAACACCTGGAGTTATTTAAAATTCCCAAGGTATTTGAGCTTGAAGATGACCTTACTATTAGTCCAACAGGGAAGAAGATCAAAAAAATTTAGTAAATAAGGTTGTATCTGGATTTTTAATTAACAGGTAGTTAGCTGGCACTAGTTTATTCGAACGATCTTTGACTTAATCTGGCAGTTTTCATGAGGATGTAGCTTTTTTCAAACTGAGATATTTGATTATACACTAGTTAAATTCCACTAATTCCTACATTATTTTTTGCAATATATATAATTTTTATATAAATTTGATGTAAATGTAGTACTGTAGTATTAATTTAAATTTAAACCTATGAAAGTATCAGCATGGTTCTTAAAGGCATTAAACTGGATTGCATGGATCTCTGCAGGAATGGGATCTTTATTTATCCTATTGGGAATAATCCAAATCCTTTTTGGAATATACCTAAAAATAGCAGGAATAGAAAGGCCAGATGGTCCAAGGTTATTTGGATATTCGGAGATAGTAAATTTCTTTATTCTTTCAGCCAACTTCTTCATAATCATGATTGCTTCGAATATGATACTATATAAATATCAAAACAACAAGGAATAGAAAAGACCAGGACCTGTTTACCGATAAATCCTAATATTAATTTCCCTATCTGTTAATGGTGGCTGCAGGTTCCCACTCAACCCATAGCTGATATCATTCCATATCTTAGGGATTTTCGGGAATAAGGACAAATTTCTAAAATGAGTAAAATTCATTGTCTTGAGTTTTACTCATTTTATTTTTACAAAAAAGTGGAAAGAGAATGATATCTTTCTTTTTGCTTTGAGTATTGATTAAAGATTGCAGATGAATTGATATTGCTGAAAATACAGGGAAAAAGTGTATCTTCCTTGTCAGAGCCTGGGGTATCGTTATTAATCAATTAATCATTAAATTTGTTGACAGATGCGGTGTCCTTTTGCCTCGAATCAGAGTATAACTACTTTCTCAACGAATCTCTCTCTTCCATCTGATAGCAGTATAAAATAAATCCCTGAAGAAAGTGTTGAAATATCAAGAACCAGGACATCACTACTGACGTGTTTGCTTGAGATTAATGTCCCCTGTAGATTATATAAACTAACTGTTGCCAATGGCCAGGAATCTTCAAGTCTGATTCTGATCTCTTCTTTAGTTTTTTCAATTATTACCGATGGTGATGAATTTTCTTCTGTGCTATTTATCCCGGTAGCAGTACTACCATCCCATCCTGCAATCCGTGCCAACATCCACCACATAGCCTTTGCAAGTCGTAATGCTCCAGTTGTTCCAATATGACCTACACTGGGAGAATCATCATTATCATTGTGTAATATAGGATAAGTATGACCATTCCATGTAGTTGTATTTAATAACCCAGCATCATTATAACATAGAATATCGGCATAATCAAATAAAATTGTGGTCGGATGTGCATCCACATAATCTCTTATCCTTTCATTTTTAAGAGAACCCTGATACCCACATTCTCCGGTATACATATCAACAGTTCCTGTTGTAAAGAATACTTTTGTTGGAATGCTATTTGCAGTACAATAATCAATATATTCCTGTGTTGCATTTAAATATGAATCAAGATTTTGTGAGTTTCCTGTTTCTGCATAATCTGCTGCATCAAGACCCCATGCTTTATCTCCCTCTGGACCATGTACTGATCTGCCATACCAATGCACTCCATAAACAGGATCAGCATTTGCAGTAGGAGAACCTTCTGTCATATCCCAGCACCAGCCATAACCAAATGCTCCTATAGTTAAACTGTTTGTATTACAATAAGATATTCCTGCTTTTGTCCTACTTAATGCTGTTGGATTATTATACCAATCTCCCTCACCATATGCATATTGCCATCCCGTTGAATACCAATAACTACCCCATGTGGCACGACTCGCCCTTAAATGAGATGTAGTATATGCTTCAGGAGTACCAGATTCAGTAACACTTACATCATAAGCAGGATATAATGATTCAAGCAATGTTAAACCAGTTCTTATTGCAGCTGAATGAGATTCACCAGCATAAGAAAGCCACATCTTTTTTATTTCTACAATATACTCTGCCGGTATATCATCAAACCTATCAACTACTCTGTGATCTGCTATTATCTGACCAAAATTAATAATTGAAAACTGGATTAAAATCAATAGTAAAATTACTCTTCGCATACTTCTATGGTATTATATAAAATACAAATTAATACAAAAAATAAATATCTTCTTCAGAATTATAGATGAGATCACTTTGACGAATGTCATAAAACTACTGATAAACTTTATTGATTTTAACAGATTTAACGGTTAATTACTAAAAATGTTACACTAATGAATTCTTTTTTAATCTTTTAAAAACCGATTTGGTAATGTTAAAGGACTTGTCGAAGTTTGATATTAAGTTATGCATAGCAGAAGTATATTTGTGATATAAGTTACTTATATTAGACTGTATATCTGTATTTTGTATAACTTTCCCATTTTAATTATTAACTTTCTTATTCTTCTTCTACCTCACAAGATGTTATTTAATAAATAAGTGCTCATAAATCGGCAACAACCAGCCTGCAATGTTTGAGCAGGATAAAAAAGTCGGTTATTCATGAATATTATAAGTATTTTGAGCCCAATCTATTTTGGAATCTAAACCAATATTAATTAAATTTGCTATTTTTAAAATCAGTATCAACCGTTTAGATAGTTTTTCTGATAAAATTTATAATTACCTATATGTAAATTACATCATTATGAAATCAAGGCTTACTTTTTTGATTGTATTATTAATGATAATCGCGTTTAATGCTTGCAAACAAAAAGAAACAACTTCTGATATGAATATTATTTTCCTTCATCATAGTACCGGGGAAGTTATATGGAAAGGTTATTCAAATTCTTTGATCATAAAGGCTGTAAGGAGGATCAGCACCAAATTTGCTGATTTAATCAGTAAAAAAGCTCGTCTGCCTTTATTATTTGAAACATATAATAAAGAGCATAATAAAAATTACTTAATTAAAGAGTTGACATTTCCTAAAGGTACACCTTATGGCTGGAATAATTTCCCTTACGATTATTATAATATCTGGGTTAAAAATGCAGGAGATGAACCTTTTATGGAAGAACCTACTCTGGAAATGCTTACAAAAGAATACCATGTGATTATTTTCAAACACTGTTTCCCGGTAAGCAATATTAAGGCAGATCCCGATTCTGCTGATATCAACTCAGATCTGAAAACAGTTTCTAACTATAAACTTCAATATACAGCCTTGAGAGATAAGCTTCATGAATTTCCTGATACAAAATTCATTTTATTCACCGGAGCTGTCCAGGTAAAGGCTAATATTAAGGAGGACGAAGCCAAAAGGGCAAAAGATTTTTTTAAATGGGTTATTGATGAATGGGATTTGCCCGGTGATAATGTTCATTTATGGGACTTCTATAATCTTGAAACTGAAGGAGGTTTATACTTTAAGGATGAATATGCGGCATCAGCCAGTGATTCTCATCCGAATGGAGAATTTGCAAGCAAAGTAGTTAAGCTATTGTTTAACAGAATTATAGATATAGTAGAAAATAACGGAACCGGGACATATCTGACGGGTGAAGATAAGAGGTGAGTTATATCTGGCAACACCTTACCCCATTTTAAGATATAATAGATAAAATAGTTGGTAGAATTTACACCAACTATTGAATTAATGGGAGATTTAGAAAAGTAAATATAAAACGGTTTATATTTCGATTTAAATTAGGATAAAGAGGCCGTCTCAAAACACAATTGAGGCGGCTTCTTAATTTTGAATTAGTTAAGCCTTTTTTCATTACTCGTGTTTTTCTGAGGATTCTTTTATGTTTTTAAGTAACAACAAGGATTTCTTGCTAATTCCTTACAGCAATTTTGCTCAATTTATGTGATAAAGCCAGTAAACCTGCTTCTATTTCTACCTTTTCAAGGCCTCGGAGCAAAAATCTCCTATAGCTTTTATTGCCTTTTATAATTCCAAAAACAGCTTCCACATCAACCGGTCGCTGGCTTCTATATTTTCTGCCTCGCTCGCTGCTTAGCCTCTCACGAATGATCGATTTATATCGGTTTAAGCTATGGTTTATTTCTATTCTTCTGTTACCCTTACCCTTATTACAAGTTTCTTTCATTGGGCAATCATAACAGTTTTGTGCCTGATAAAGTCGATTTATTTGCTTATATCCATTATCAGTAATCCTTATTTGTTCTTTAATAAAGGGCATCTGTTGTCCCATAGGACAGATGTAATAATCATAATCCTCATAATATTGTAAATTCTCTGTTCTGTACGGATCTGTTTTCCATTTGGTGGTTTGTTCTTTATGGAAGTAACTATACTTTACAAAAGCCTCAACATCATTATTTTCTAGGTATTCATAATTTTCTAACGAACCGTATCCGGCATCAGCCACAAGGGTATCAGGCATCTTTCCAAGACTCTCTTTTAGAGATTCCATGTGGGTTTTAAGTGTAGTAGTGTCATTGGTAGTTTGATGGATGGTATACCCTGAAATGAACTGATTCTCTGTACTGATCTGCCAGTTGTATCCTGGTTTTAACTGGCCATTGAGTATATGGTCTTCTTTCATTCTCATGAAAGTGGCATCCGGATCTGTTTTTGAATAACTGTTACGATTACCCAGTGTTTTTTCCTGTTCTTAATATTTTTTAAGATTTTCAGGCCAGTTCTTTCGTGCATAGTCAAGCTTCTGTTTTACTTTCTTATTTACCGGCTTGCCTTTAAGCGCTTTATCGATACTTTCTATTGTTCGAATGATTGATTCCTGATCGATCATTTCAAAACTATCAGGCTCATTATTCTCAAGCTCTTCCCTGGCTACTGTTTCTGCATAGGCCCATACTTCCTTAAGCTGTCTCTTTATCCACTCCTTGCTTTTTGTTATACTGCGCCCCCATACAAAAGTATAACGGTTGGCATTGGCTTCGATTTTCGTGCCATCAAGATAGGCCTCCTTCAATGTTATTATCCCTTTCTCAACTAGTAATAAAACAACCTGACTGAATACCTCCTTAAGAACACCTTTCAACCTTTCACTCCTGAAGCGGTTTATTGTATTATGATCCGGGTAACTCATCCCGCTTAACCACATAAAATGTACGTTCTGTGTTATTGCCTGCTCTATCTTCCTGCTCGAGTAGAGATTGGTTAAGTAACCATATACAAGTACCTTAAGCATAAGCCGGGGATGATAACTCGAACATCCTCCTCCATTATACCTCTTTATTAATAAATCTATATCAAGACTGTCAATAATCTGATTTACAACTCTAACTGGATGGTTGGGACTAAAGTCTTTAAAGACTATCTTTGTTTTATGTGTTTGCATACCTCAAGTTAAATTAACCTGAGGTCTTTGAGGGGGGAGGCATCCCCTCTCTTTCTGCCAGTTATCAACAATAAAAGAAGGTGCCCTTTTTAGACACCCTCTTTTTTTATTTACAATTTGCACATAATTTGCTAACATATCTATTGCTTGATATACTCTGAAATACAATCATATACTATAATGTTGCTGGTGTTAATAAATATTCTCAACTTACTACAAAGACAATTTGAAACTAACATCCGAAATCATTGATCAGATAAAAGGCGTTGCTTGTCAAAAACTGACCAAAACTGGTCAATATCAATTAAGAAGTAATATTTTTTAACATATCTTTCATCCGAAATTTAAAGTAAAAACTAAAATTGCTATAAAGATGAAAAAGTTGAATTTTTTATTTGCATCCTTGTTTATGGTTGCTTCATTGGTGTCGTGTAAAAAGGATAATATGGAACAAGGTGTGTTAATGTCGGGGCAAAATGATTTTTCCACTTTTGCTGCCGCTATTATTAATAATGAAAGCTCACCTATTTCTGATGGATTAATTACACCTGTAATTATTTCCGGTGCAAACAGAGGCGGTAACAGAACCTGTGCAGAAGTTGCAGAAGCATTTAATACTTCTTTTGATCTCTGTGGCGACAAGCTTAGCTATGGGGATTTTGATTTAGATGGTGATTATGAATTTAGTGGAGCATTTCCTGTTGGACTTGATGTAACAATAACAGATGGCAAATTTGTTTCTTTTACAATGAGTAATACCGGAGCAACTTGTTACAAAATAGGCGCTGTTATTGTCCATGGGGGCAATAAGGCAAATATATATTTTTATGCAAATGGCACACTGAGTGATGGCGGTCTGGCGGCTCCATTAAATTCCAGTAATACACCAGCTGGTCTCAGCAACCTGACTTTCTGTTTTGTTGAGTGTGAAAACAATTTAGTTATAGCTGTCAAATCTTGGTACTGGGAATCTGGAGCCTATCCAGGTGGATTAACTAAATATGGTGATAGTGAAGGAACATCTGCATTTCCACAAAGTTCGTCATGGTGTTTTAAACTTGGATATAATAACTATCCAGGTTCCGCTTTTAACATTGTGAGTGGCGGGACGATTGTCGCAAATGTTACTTATAGTGGTGGTCAAATAATAGTTACTGCAGTAGGAGGTCGTACTCTGGATAAAACTTATATTTACATAGGCACTTTAGAAGGTTTGCAGAATGATAACCTGAGTAGTGGAGGTTGTCCGGTTTATACTAATTGGACTATGAACGATGCGGATGGAGTCATTCAAACTTTTCTAGCACCTTGACTATTTGATTAATAAATTAATTGTTGATTAAATTAGTTTCCTAGTTAGCCTAAGAGGAATTGCCAGAAAGCAATTCCTCTTCTTTATTTATTAAACTCCCCAATGTTTTTAAAATCAATATTTTTCAATTTTTTTTTAAAACCTCAATATTCAATGCCAATTTTTTAAAATAAATAAAGCCCCCGGAGCTAATCTCTGAGGGCTGGCAATAAGCCATTTGAATTCTTAAATGAAATGAAGATCCTATCCTCTCAAGAAGAAACGTGGAATGCACACGTGGGGATTCAAAAATTAATAAAAGAACTATAAATAATAAAAGAATGGCAAATAAAAATTGTAAAATTACGAAATCGTAATAGGATTCAATATGGTCATAATCATTCAATGTAGAGACCGCGTGGGTCTGGTTGCAGCTATAACATCAGTTTTGGCAAAAGCTGACTTTAATATTGTTTCCATGAGGGAATATGTAGATTTGGAAGAGAATAAATTTTTTGCCAGGATCGTAGTGGACGATATTGGATATCTGCAAAATATTGAGATGGCAATAACAAAAGTATTACCTCCCGATGCCGTCGTTAAAGTAAATCCTTTGCCTGAGAAAAAAATAGTTGTTTTGGTTACAAAAGAATATCATTGCTTAAGCGATATCCTAACACGAAATCATTTCAAGACCCTTGGAGCTAATGTTCAATGCGTTATTGGCAATCATCCTGATTTGAAGAATATTACTGAACTATTTAGTATCCCATTTCATTTAGTTTCACATGAGAATAAAAGCAAAGAAAACTTTGAAGCTGAATTGACGAACATAATTCTTCCGTATAAACCAGATTATTTGATTTTAGCCAAGTTTATGCGTATCCTGTCACCGGAATTTATTACGTCTTTCAAATTAAAAATTATTAATATTCATCATTCATTTTTACCTGCCTTTATTGGGGCTTACCCTTACAGGCAAGCACTGAAACGTGGAGTGAAAATAATAGGTGCAACGGCTCATTTCGTAACTAACGATTTGGACGAAGGACCAATTATTACCCAAAAAGTTATTCCGGTAAATCATTCGTTCACACTGATAGATCTTATAAAAGCAGGCAGAGAAAATGAAACTGCTACACTTGCCAAAGCCATGCAATTGGTTTTTGAAGACAGAGTATTTGTTTTTAATAATAAAACTGTTGTGTTCGAATAAGTTAGCCCTTTTGGAGATTATTCGGTTCTTCGCTCTCCATGGAGCTGAGGTTAACTAAGAACCGGAATTCCGCATTTACTGGGAAACTCGACGAAGTCAAAATCAATGAATTCATGTGCATGATTCATGATACTAGCGTTAATAATTTGTCTCGGCTAATAAAGTGTCTTTATCTTGAACCATACTTCCATCACATCTGTCACATCATAACAAACGATGGTGTGGTCACTATATCAATGATATATATATGTCTTAAAAAGGTTTTAGGATCAGGCAGAAAAGCTGTCAAGTGAGAAAGTTATGACACCTAGCTAAATACTGTTTTATACCCAGTTTTATAACAGCTTACCCTATTAAGGTTTCGACTTAGTTCGCATTTCTACCAAAATTAAACCTTAGTGATATTTAAACAATTTTATTCTGGCCTTTCTAAAGTACAAGATAAGATACTTGTATATCTAATTTACTGATAGATATATAGTTAAATCATAGGGTAATTATAGTAGATGTCATAATTGCTTGTTTATAAGTGTTGTATGACACTTTAGACTACAGACGATAGTAGATATGTAAGCCAAACAGAGGAAAGAATATGCATCAGACCGAAGGCTTACCCTAATTTTAGTAACCTAAGATTGTTTTCAGACTTTATCCTCAGATTTGATACAGATTATAAAATATCACAAATAAAGCACCCAAATGGGGATGTATATTAACGTCTTTTTCAGAAGTTAATTTCCATCCCATCCTGCAATTCGTGCCAGCATCCACCACATAGCTTTTGCCAATCTCAATGCTCCAGTCTGCCCTATATGACCAACACTTGGAGCATCATTATTATTAGGATGTAATATAGGATAAGTATGGCCATTCCATGTTGTTGTTTGTACTGATCCTGCATCATTATAACATAAAATATCAGCGTAGTCAAAAAGTATTGTATTTGGATGAGCATCTACATAATCCCTTATTCTCTCATTTTTTAGATAACCCTGATACCCACATTCCCCGGTATACATATCAACTGTACCTGTTGTAAGAAATACTTTTGTGGGGATACTATTTGCAGTACAATAATCAATATATTCCTGTGTTGCATTTAAATATGAATCAAGATTTTGTGAGTTTCCTGTTTCTGCATAATCTGCTGCATCAAGACCCCATGCCTTATCTCCTTCCGGACCATGTACTGATCTGCCGTACCAATGCACTCCATAAACAGGATCAGCATTTGCAGTAGGAGAACCTTCTGTCATATCCCAGCACCATCCATAACCAAATGCTCCTATAGTTAAACTGTTTGCATAACAATAAGATATTCCAGCTTTTGTCCTGCTTAATGCTGTTGCATTGTTATACCAATCTCCCTCACCATATCCATATTGCCATCCTGTTGAATACCAATAACTACCCCATGTGGCACGACTTGCCCTTAAATGAGATGTAGTATATGCTTCAGGAGTACCAGATTCAGTAACGCTAACATCATAAGCCGGGTATAATGATTCAAGCAATGTCAAACCAGTTCTTATAGCTGCTGAATGTGATTCACCAGCGTACACAAGCCACATTTTCTTGATTTCATCTATATAATATTGCGGAATATCATCAAACCTCTCAACCACTGTGTGATCAGCGATGATCTGTGTCCCAGGAAGAGTCACTTCTTCTTTTTCTTTCTTGCATGAATGTAAAATTACTGGAAGTATGAGGAAAACTAATCCTGTGAAACTGATGAGATTTTTCATTCCAAATAATCTTAATATTACTTTCGATAGATAAAGTGAATTTCGAATTTAATTTATTAACGAAGAAACCAAACTTTTATTGTTCACTTACTTAGCTTTAGGATTGGCATAATTTATTATCTTAGCTTTTTCCACCGGACCAGTAGATTTCTGCCCTTAGCGTGAGGTACCCCCCTGGCGTGGATGCTGAGGTGTTTTTTAACATGGAGGTTCCTAATAGAAATGCCGGAGGTTTTGCGTCTACGAATGATTATTCATGATTTATGTTTAATATTTTAAATAGCTCTTTTGAAAATTTTTTTGCACCAAATTCATTCAAATGAGAATTGCCGATCCAATCCTGATCAGCATCAAAAATTTCACAAAAATTTTTATAGTTAAAATTATACAAATTTGCTGAATACCCATTATTGAAGGAAAGTAAATAAGGACCAACTCCAGATAGATTTTGTGTACGCTTAAATCCGGGCAATTCTAAAATTAATAACTCTATTCTGTTTTGATGACATAATTTTGCTATTTCTCCAATCCATTGTGAAGATCTATACTGTTCTATGTTTAAATATGAGTCATTATATTCTGTATTATCAGGAACAATCTTTTGAAATTTTAATTGACCACATACAATTTTTGCTTTTCTGTGCTTGCTGCTTACAATTTTTTTTAAAAATTCTACACCCAACCATTTGAATTTCAAAATTGGTAAATCATTCACACCATATTTATAATCTTTCATTGTAACCTCAACAAGGGGATGGATTCTTTCGTTAAAAAATGTTTCCCCAAAAGTTCCAAGACCGAGAATAACATATTTTGGTTTTTGCGAGGATTTCGTCAGATATTCATTTAACTGGATATAATTTGTTTTAATGGAAGCGCCACCCAAAGCTGTGTTATATGATCTTATTCCACATGAAGTAAGCAGTTCACAATCTATTGCATCCATTGCCAGACTGCTTCCCAACACCAACAGTTCAAATTCAGGATTATCTAACTTCAATGATTCAAGCCTCTTTCTGCAATCCCAATCTGTATATGCAATTATTCCAATATAAAAGATATTAAAGAAGATAAAATATAAAACGTAAATAAATGATCTTCCAAGAAAAGCTTTCATATTCAAAATTGAAAATATATAAATTGTTGCTCATTGCCACCAAACCAGAATATTGCCAAGACAATTGCAAAATAAAACACAGATCTTAATGTTCGCTTCCATTTTATTCCTATGATGGCAATGGCATGATCCTGCTCTCTTCCTCCCCACTCAATGAGAATACAAATACCGATAAAAATCATTGTTGTTAGTACATTTTGCATGTTTGTCAATGTTGGAACCGTAAATAAAGAAGGAGATACTATTTCAGACAGATACCCCAGAGCTTGTCCAATATTTTCAGACCTGCCAAATATTGAAGTAATGGATACCAGAAGAAAAAGCCCTAACACTCCTAAACTCTCACTAGCCGATGGTATAAGTTTTCCTGCTGCAATGAATTTATTTTTATTCATAGATCCTTTGATAATGATCGGCACAAAATAAAGACCATGTAAAAATCCGAATACAATAAAAGTCAGGTTAGCCCCATGCCACAATCCAACTATTAGGAAAGTAATGAGAATAGAAATGGCCAGGCCAATTTTTTTATATCCTCTAAGAATAAAGCTTAATGGAGTAAAAACATAATCCATTAACCAGGATGTAAGCGAAATATGCCATTTTTTCCAAAAATCGCTTATATTGGTTGAAAAGAATGGAAATGCAAAATTATTGGTTATTCGAATATTAAATAATTTGGAAACGCCGCAAGCCATGTCTGAGTATCCTGAAAAGTCTGCATATAAGCTAATTATATAGAAAATTGCACCAAGTAATAAAGTACTTCCATTAAGGGTTTGATAATTATTGAAAATATTATTGACAATTGGAGTTAGTCTATCTGCAATGATCATTTTTTTAAACAGGCCCCATAAGATCTGCCGCAATCCATCAACTGCTATGTCGTAATCGAACTCCCTTTTCTTTTGTATTTGCGGTAGAAATCGCTGTACTCTTTCTATTGGACCGGATAAGATTTTTGGAAAATATGCTAAATAGGTAAAGAAGCTTAATAAATCGTTAGTTGGCTTTATTTCTTCATTATTAACATCAATCAGATAACCTATCATTTGAAAGGTAAAGAAACTTATGCCTAACGGCAATAAAATATGAAAAGGGGTAAAATTAATATTAACGCCACTGTAGTTAAGAAGTGTTACAAAACTTTGTACAAAGAAATTAAAGTATTTAAAATAGAAAAGAATAGCTATATTAAAAACAATTCCTGAATAGAAAATAAATTTCCGGATTTTACCTTCTTCTTTCTTCGCAATAAGCTTTGCCAGATAAAAATTGACAAAACCTGAAGCAGCTAAAAGAGAGACAAATTTCCAATCAGCCATGCAATAAAACACAATGCTTGACAATAATAGCAGTATGTTTTGTGTATTGGAATTTTTATTAAATACCAGCCAATAAAGTAAAAACACAATTGGGAGGAACAGAGCAAATTCAAAGGAGGTAAACGTCATAACAACCTAGCAGGAACTAATTTCACAATTTTGACTGGATCAATTCAATCAATGTGCCCATATTCCCAAGTTTGTTTAATTCTTTAAGCTTAAACCTGCAATTAAACATTTTTTCAATTTCTGTAATGATTATCATGTGAGTTAAAGAATCCCAGCCATCTACATCTGTTGCAGACAAATCGTCTCGCATTTCAAACTTTTCATGTTTTAAAACTGAAACCAGGATATGCCTTAATTTCTCAAGTATCTCCGATTTATCCATATTTTTATGATTAAATTGATCTATTTCCCCGAAACTTGTTTTTCATAGCAATAGATCATTACTTTAAGATCATACCTTTCAACATTTTCCTGTCAATTTTCCCATTGTTATTTAAAGGGAATGGCTTAATAAAAAAGTATTGGGTTGGAACCATATACGAAGGTATTTTTGACTTCATATATTCTTTTACACCTGTAATATCAAACTCCATAGATTCAAACACGATAGCAATTTCATAATTACCTGCCGAGTTTTCAATTGCCAAAGCAGCTAAAACTGTCTTTTCTTTAATAGCTTTTTTAGCATAATATTCTACTTCCGAAAGTTCGACTCTAAATCCTTGTATCTTTACCTGAAAATCTTTTCGCCCTATGTAATTTATATTGCCATTTTCTCTTAACAGGCACAAATCACCTGTGCGATAAAAACGAGTACTAACCCCCTCATAATTTGTGGTAAAAAACATTTCCTGATTAAGAAGCGGATTATTAAAATAACCAGGCGTTAATTGTGCACCAGCTAAGCAAAGCTCGCCAGTCTCATTATTATCTGCTTTCTCATTATTTTCATTAAATACAACAGCCAAATTGTTCATCATCGGCTCCCCAATAGATAAAATTCCATTATGTGTTTCATTCATAATAGCTCTTTGATATGTATAATAAGTACAAAAAATTGTATCTTCTGTTGGTCCATATACATTATCAATTCTTGCGTTTGGAACACAATGCGACCATTCTTCAACAACATCACTATGCAAAGCTTCTCCGCAGAATAATGAATACCTCATTTGCGGACAATAAATTTCGCTAAAATAAGGCCGCAAGTAATTTAATATAGATGGCACCATTAAAGCTATTGTCAGCTCCTTTTCATCCATGAGTTCAGATATATAACTATATTTGACCTGACCTTTCGGGATAGTATAAACACAAGCACCTTTAAGCAAAGGTATAAGATATGACATTACAGACAGATCGAATGTGAGTTCAAACATTTGCAGACAACGGTCATTTTCATTAATATCACGCCTCATAGCCCAAAAGGCTTCAACAAAACTTGCTACATTCTTTTTTGTAATCATCACTCCCTTAGGGATTCCAGTACTACCGGAAGTATAGAAAATATAAGCTAGTTGTGTTTCAAAATTCGACTTTAGTGTGTAAGTTTCCAACAACTCTAAAGATGCTTGAAAATCCTCAGAAAGAAGATATCTGGTTTCATCCGAATTCAATATAGTTTTAATACCAACTTGATCAATAATACTCTGATTGCGTTCAGCAGGAGTTTCCGGATTTAACGGTACATAAGCTTTCCCAGAGAACCAAATTGCAAAAATTGAAGCATATGTGTCTAAATGGTCATTAGTAATTAAAGCGATATTAGTATCGGCAATATTTTCCAATGACTTTGCAATTGTTACAATTCTTTGTGCAAATTGCTTATAAGTATAATATTCATTATTAATAAAAAACGCATTACGGGAACCATGTTTATCAATTGCTTCCAATAAAGGTTTTGATACTTCTTTATAAAACATAAGTTTAAGTTTAATTTTATACTTTAAAAATTGTAACCAAATTTCTGAATAAAAAACAGATTAATCAGATTCTTTCATTATTTGATAAACACCTCAATTTGTTATTAAATTGTTTGACGCCCAAGTGATAAAATTATAATAAATTAGTAGTTTTAAAAAGCTATAGATTTCTATTGCTGGTCCATTTTTGTGTCGAAGCAGGATTTTTATCATTTATTATGTAAGGTTTTTGTCGAGCAAGCTGAGCGACAATATTTTTATAAGATTAAATATTAAAGATGTCTATGGATACAAATTATTCAATAAGAAGGGCAACAATTAAAGACGTAACATTTTTAGCTGACGTGATCATTGGTGCAGAAAAAAGTTTGACAGAGAATATAGGATTAGCTACAGTTTTTGAGTTATCGGAAGAGAGATTAAGACAACTGATCATTGCAATGCTGGAAGAAGAAGTTGATGGTTGTGAGTTTTCAATAAGCAGTTTTTTTGTAACCTGTTACAAAGAAAAACCAGTTGCAGCAATAGGTGGCTGGCTAGAATGTTATTATGACAATATGCCTTCCTCGTTAATTAAATCGAACCTAATTGGTTTTGTTTTTCCAAGAGAAAACATACTTAAGGCTCAAGAGAAATCTGATATAATAAAAGGTTTACAATTTGAAAGAGAAAAGGGTACATACCAGTTGGAATATGGTTATGTTGCCCCTAACCATCGAGGCAAAGAAATATTTAACCAACTCATGAAAATTCATTTGGACTATGCTAAGCAATTGGATCCAAATGTAAAGAAAGCACAAACACAAGCCTTTGAAAATAATAAAAGTGCTATCATAACTCTTGAACAAATTGGATTTCGATTTGTAAAAAAGTTTGTTTCACAAAATAAAGATATCTTAAATTATATGCCTTTTAATGTCAAAGTCTTAATGGAGAAATCTATTTAATAATTTGTCATACAGTATTTTTCAATAACCTTGTTTGTCAAACACAATTTTAAAAAATTCTTTTGTGAATCTTTCAGCACCATACTTGTTAAAATGAGACAATCCAGCCCAGTCCTTGTTATAGTCAATATACTTGCAAAAGTCCTGTGAATTCAAATTATACAGCGAGGCCTGGGATCCATCGGAATAATGAATAGTATACGGGCCTATTCCGGAAACGTTTTGTGTCTCCCTTACCCCCGGCAGGTCTATAATAATAAATCCAATGCCATTTTGTGCACATAATTCTGCAAGCCTGTTTATCCAGTACGCAGATTCAAACTTGGCAAAATCAAGACTTGTGCTTTTATACCCTGAATTATCAGGAATTGTTCTAAGGCTCTTCTTATGTCCAAATGTTACTGTGGTTTTCCTGTATTCACTTAATACAGCTTTTTTTAGCAGCTCCATTCCTGCCCAGTTAAATTTTGTAACAGGAATATCTTTGATCCCATATTTATGATCCTTCATTGTAAACTCAACAACCGGCTGTATTCCCTCGCCATGAAAATCTTCAAGATATGAGTTAACTCCTAAAATAACGAAACGAGGTTTACTTGGGTATTTTGTAAGATATTCGTTCAATTGTATATAGCCTGTCCTGACCGAACTTCCAACTAATGATAGATTGAAGGATTTAATTCCTGAATAGGTAAGCAACTCGGTGTCAAAAGCATATTCGGATTGACTGGCGCCTAAAACCAATAATTCAAAATCAGGGTTTTCAAACTTAAGGGATTGAAGTCTTTTTACAAAGTCCCAGTCAGTCAGCGCAATTGTAGCAAGAAATATGGAATTCACAATAACTGAAAACAACCCAAAGAACAGAATAAATAAGACTATTCTATTTATAATTATTTTCATTTTTAAAAATTAGCGTATACGAATTGCTGCGATTTAAGGCCTGTGACATAGATGATCGTGATAAGTATTGAATAGACAGTCCATCTTAACACCCTTTTGCTCTTGGCTTCACCTGACCAGAAGGCTTCAAGCTTCAGGTAAACATTATTGTAGTCATTTTGCAGGAGTTCCAGAAAGAGCAAGGCAGGAATAAATATCAAGACACCAAAAGGTTTAAGACTTATATCATCAAAGGGTGTTTCTCCGCTGAATCTGGTCAGTTTTGTCAAAAATGTCAATGCTGTTTTTACGTCGGGTGAGAAAAACAATACCATACACAAGCAGTAAAATAAATACGTTACGATTCTGCTAAACCATGTGTTCAGAAATATGGGAACTTTTGCAAACAATTTAACTCTGAGCTTTTTCGTAAAATACTCATAGTTAATTGCAATGGCCTGAAGGACTCCTATTAACATGAAAGTCCAGCCTGCTCCATGCCATATTCCAAAAAGCATCCAGGTTATAAATATCGCATAGACCGAAGCCCACACCCCCCATTTTCTGTATCTGAAACTAGTTTGTTTGAACATATAATCATTAAACCAGGATGAAAGAGATATATGGAATCTTTTCCAGAAGGTTGTCATGTTTTCCGAAAAGAAGGGACGATTGAAGTTGGGTAAAAGATCTATACCAAACATCTTCGCTATACCAATAGCAATATCTGTATAACCTGAGAAATCAAAATACAGGTAAAGCGGATGAAGGATGAAAATTATCCATGAAGTAAATCCGTCGGAATAAGCGGTGTTTGTAAAAGAGTTGATCACATAGGGCGCCAGCTGGTTTGCCACAGCAACCTTCTTAAAAACTCCGATCAATACTATTCTTAGTCCTTCCGCCATCTGTTGCTCATTTATCTTTTTATCAAGACCTAATTGGGGAATAAAGTGATTGGAACGCTCAATAGGTCCGGAAAGGAACTTTGGATAGAAGGTGATGTAAAGCAGGAATTTAAGCAGGTTCTTTTCAGGCTTCTCCCATCCCATTTTGACATTGATAAGAAATCCTATACCCTGCAGCGTGAAATAAGAAATACCGACCGGAACCATAATCTCGGCAAGCCTGGATACGTAAATATTACTATTGAATAACTGCAGAAACGGATCAATGGTAAATGATGAATATTTCAGAATAATCAGCTGTGACAAGTTTATGATAATTCCTGTTCTGAAGAGTGCAATCTTATGCTTTGATCCCGGGATCTTTTGCCCCAGAAAATAATTGATCAGAGAGTAAACTAATACATATGGCAAAAGCAAAAAATTAAAAGTGGCAATAAATCCACAGCTTATCAGTACAAGGAATCCAACCCGGTACTTAGGGTTTAACAGGTAAAAAATAAAAATTGATAATACAACTAATAACGCAAACTTCAATGATATTATTCCCATTAATTCAGAGCTTAAGTGCTTATAATATTATAGAATCTGCCCAAAATTGAAAACTAAATTTGACCGACAAACACAAGCTATTGACTAACAGACTTTCCTGATACATTTCAATAATACTTCCAGTACTCTTTGCCGTTCTTCATCAGTCATGCCGGTGCCGGAAGGAAGACATAATCCATTTTGAAATAACCTTTCGGAGACCCCGCTAAGATAAGTCGGGTATACTGAGAAAACAGGCTGTAGATGCATAGGCTTCCATAATGGTCTACTCTCAATATTATTCTCCTCCAACTGCTTCTGCAAATCCTCACGTGTAATTCCTGTTATTTCGGCATCGATAATAACAGCAGTTAACCAGTGATTTGAAAAGTATGATTTATCAGGTTCTTCGAGAAATTTTAATCCTTGATATTTTTTCAGGTTTTCATAATAGAAGGAAAAATTTGATCTTCTTTGTTTTACTCTCTCATCAATAACCTCCATCTGCCCGCATCCAATTCCTGCAAGAACATTGCTCATCCGGTAATTATAACCGATCTGGCTATGCTGATAATGCGGTGCTTTGTCCCGTGCCTGTGTCGCCAGAAATCTGGCTTTATCAATCATCTCTTTATCGTCTGAGATCAATGCTCCTCCTCCTGATGTTGTTATGATTTTATTCCCGTTGAAAGACAACACTCCCATTTTACCGAAAGTTCCAACTTGTTTCCCTTTATACTTACTGCCCAGGGCTTCCGCCGCATCTTCAATTACAGGTATATCGTATTTATTAGCTATAGCCATAATCCTGTCCATATTAGCTGGCATCCCGTATAAGTGAACAACAATGATTGCCTTGGGTAAGCGATGAGCGGTGAGAGGTGAGTGGTGAGATTTCCCTTGTGCCCTGCGCTCTGCGCCCTGCGCCCTGCGCCCTTTAATGGCTTCCTCAAGCAAGTCAGGGTCCATATTCCACGTTCCAGGTTCACTGTCAACCAGTACCGGTGTTGCTCCCAGGTAAACAATCGGATTTATAGTTGCTGAAAAAGTAAAGGAGGAAGCAATAACTTCATCTCCAGGTTTGACTCCCAGCAGAATAAGGGCCAGGTGAATAGCCGCCGTTCCGGAGCTTAATGCCACAACATGCTTTATGCCACAATACCTGGCAATAGCTTCTTCAAAGGCATCTACATTCGCCCCAAGCGGAGCTATCCAGTTGGTGTCGAAAGCGACCTTAATATATTTTTGTTCAGCACCTCCCATATGCGGGCTTGAAAGGTAGATTCGTTTCTTATTTGTCAACATTTGTGATAATTTGTTATTTCGGTGAATGCTAGTGCAAAGAGGTGAGCGGTGAGAGGTGAGCGGTGAGCGATGAGCGGTGAGTTATGAGCAATGAGTTTTGAGTCTATAACAAATAGTATTTAAGAACACCACTTATCAGGATGGTTGATCATGGATATCAGCATCTTGCGAACTTCATCATATTCATTCATTATTTCATCATGGATTTCATTTGAGATATACTTACAATCTCGTGAATAATCCAACCAGACTTCAGTTTCATATTCTTCTCCTAATGAATCAGATAATTTATTTACAAAAGATTTGATATAACGCTTCTTTGCCCATGCTTCTGCAATATTTGATGTTACTGACCTCGACGAGCGACGAATCTGATCGATCAGAGAATACTTTTCTTCTTTTGGAAAATCTTTTGATATCTCAAATATCTTCATCGCCAGCTTATAAGCTTTCTGATATACAATTAAATCCTTGAAACTATTTATCTGACTCATAAATTGTAATCTATCTCATTTCTCATCGCTCATCGCTCACCTCTCATCTCTATATTCTCACCGATGTAAAACAGGGCATACATTACTCAAGAATAATCCTCCTTGAATCAAACGCCCAGGCCGCAAAATAACCCAGTGCACCATTAGTAATGTTTGATATGGGATTATATGGAGTTGGAGGCATCACCCTTCTTTTCCAGAAAAGGATATCATTCAATTGTAAAAAATAGTTATAGACAGATTTATCAATGGAGAAAACCTGCACATCAATTTCACCACCTTCATAAAATATACTTTCTGAAAAACTAATAATATTATTAGTATTGTTAATGATACCATCGTTGGTCTTTTCTTCAGTTAGAAGATAATAACTGTCTTCTGCCATTGCACCATCCGAAATGAAGCGAACCAAATAGAAATTATCTGCATCGGGATTATCACTGAATTCGCACGTAATTGTGAATACTGTCTCTGCATTTGGATTTAATATGCTTTGTGATTGAGATTTAGTATAGCTAACTGAAATTAAATTTGTTTTCTGAGGCATGTATGAAATACCTTCATAAATAATACCGTCATGTACTATCTCAATCTCGTAATTTTTTCCTTCAGTCCCAATAACGGAATCACCAATATAAAATCCATTACCAGTATAGCTCAGTTCCTGATGTGAGGTTCCATCATTTATTATTATGCTGGCGTCTTCAATACATTGAGGTTCCTCCAGAGAAAAATAACTCGTAGTCTGAGTTAAACGGACAAGGCAGGTTGAGTCTTTATACATTTTACCTTCAACAACAAATGCAGGGTTAGCCGAATTCAGGTCGATATTAACTACCTCCTCACATGAAGCAATAATAATTAATATAGAGATTGCGACTAAAGAATATTTGCTCATGAAACTTATTTTAAAACCTGAAATTATAGGTGATTGAAGGGACAATACCAAAGAGGCTTAGCTTCACTGCCTCTGTTGCTCCAGATAAAGTTTTGCTTCCGCGGAAACTAATTATATATGCGTTATGTCTGTTGTAAACGTTATAAACTGAGAAGGTCCAGTCCGACTTATACTTTTTGAGATTCTTCCCATGTAAGGTCAGGCTGAGGTCAAGTCGGTGATAGGGAGGCATACGGTATCCATTTCGCTCAGTATAATAGGGTACAGGATTATTGTCCACAATATACTTTCCGCTAGGGAAGGTAACTGCATTTCCCGTGGCATATGTCCAAACGCTTGATGTCGTCAATCGCTTACTGAGCTTATAAATTGCAATAAAAGACACGTCATGTGTCTTATCAAACTTCATCGGATACCAGGAGAAATTGTTTATTCCTTCTATCTTAGCTTCTGCTCTTGACAGTGTATAGCTTATCCACCCTGTAAAATCTCCATACTTTTTCTTTATATAAAGTTCAAACCCATAGCTTCTTCCCTTTCCTGTAAGAATCTGCGATTCTGCATGCTCATCAAAGATTATTTCAGCTCCATCTTCATAATCAACTGTATTAATCATGTTTTTGTAATAAACTTCTATTGATGTTTCAATGCTATTATTCAGAAAATTCCTGAATAAGCCTGCAGAAACCTGATCAACTAATACTGGTTTCAGATTATTGCTGCTCGGCATCCATACATCTGTAGGAGAGCCTGTTGTAGTGTTAGACAGAAGGTGTAAGTATTGTGCCATTCGATTGTATGACAACTTGATGGAACTTTTATCACTTAATATATAATTTACTGAAAGTCGGGGTTCAAGAGCAAAAAAGGGGTAAGCAGCTTTACCCGAACTATAATACGTTGAATCAACCGGCTCATTTTCTGGATTATATTTATAGAACCAACCCGGACCTATTTGACTAAAAATAGAAAACCTGAGACCATAATTTGCATTTAATTTTGATGTGATCTTATGTTCGCCTTGAACATATAAAGCACCTTCAAAGCCTCTTTTCTCCCTTAGAGCTACTTCGAAGTCAATGCTATCATTAGTAGTTATTTCTCCTGGTCTGAACATGTGATAAGTAATATTCATGCCACTTTTTAAAGTGAAGTCCGGATTAATATACCACGTTGCATCTTCTTTAAAGCTCAGGTCTTCAATGCCCGATTTAAGTCTCATGCCAAAAAGGCCGGAAATAAATCCATAATCATACTTGCTGTAAATCATTGAGGTTTTGGAAAAAAGTTTCTTACTTAAGAGATGATTCCATCTTATTGTTCCTGTAGTATTTCCCCATATGGTTCCAACATCATTACCTAGTTCAAATACATCTTTGCCAAAATAACCTGAAATAAACAACCTGTTTTTTTCATTAATAGTATAATTGAGTTTAGCATTAAAATCGTAGAAATAGAACTTCATATCATGCCTGACCAGATCCTCGGGGAACAGAAGCCTGGCAACCAGATCACCATAGGTTCTTCTTCCTGACACAATAAAAGACATTTTATCTTTTATAATCGGGCCTTCAAAGGTCAAACGAGCAGAAATCAACCCTATTCCACCTGAGCTGCTGAATGTCTTGTTATTCCCATTATTCATTGTAATATCAAGCACAGACGATGCCCGGCCACCATAGCAGGCAGGTATGCCTCCCTTGTAAACAGTTACATCCTTTATAGCATCAGAATTAAATACTGAAAAGAAACCCATTAAATGAGAGGAACTATACACTGATGCTTCATCAAGAAGAATCAGGTTCTGGCCCATTGATCCTCCACGCACATTAAAACCGGTGCTTCCTTCAGCCGAGCTGCTTATACCCGGAAGTAACTGGATTGTTTTCAGAATATCCTTTTCACCAAAAATAACAGGTATGGTTTCAATCTCCTTCAGATTCAATTTCTCAATACCTATTTCAGCCGATGTGATCTTTATATCATTTCTTTCAGAGAATATAACAACTTCATCCAATGCCGTTACGGAAGGTGAAATTTCAATATTTAATATCTGGTTTTTATTAAACTCCAATTCAAATTCCTTTTTTTCGTAACCTATATAACTACATCGTATTGTATATGTGCCTTCAGGGAGTGAAAGCGAATAAAAACCATATGAATTAGTTGCAACGCCTTTGGCAAGTTCAACCACCAGTACTGATACACCAATCAGGTCTTCTCCTGTTTCAACGTCAGTAATTTTCCCACTCACAGTATAGGTTTGCTGACCAAAAGTCAATACAGGAAATAACGCAAAAAAAATGAATACTCTTTTCATTCTTTTAATCTTCGTGCATTACTGTATATCAGGATTAAGACAATGAACTCTGAGTCTGGAACTCTGAACTTTTAAATGTTCTGCTCCACACTAGCTGAAAGGTGATTCTTCAAAGGCATCTACATTCGGACCAGATGGAAATTTGATTAAATTTTGCGGTATTGTCTTGCGGCTGAACAGGGAATTTTATATTTATGATTATAACCATAAAGGAACAAAATCCTGGTCACATTTTTTTCAGGCTCCTCGTCTGAAAATTGTCTGCAGGATAATCACAATATCGCCAAAGAAACTCCTGTTCATATAGTACTGGAGATTTAATCTTACTTTATCTGGCCATAATACATTATCATTATATTCCTGTGGAGAAGATACATAGGATAGAAGCTCTTCTTCATTGGCATATTTTAAGGATGCCGGGCCTGTAATTCCGGGACGAAGTTCAAGAATCTTTTTTTCTTCACCGGTAAGCTTATTTATATATTCAGGCAAGTCAGGTCGCGGACCGACAAAACTCATATCTCCCTTCAGTACATTCCAGAGTTCAGGTAGTTCATCCAGCTTATATTTGCGCAATTTTGTTCCAAGTGGTGTTATACGGCTCTCTCCCCTGACCGAGATGCTGCTTCCTCCATGGTCAACAACCATTGTTCGGAATTTATAAAGTATAAATAGCTTTCCATGCTTCCCTGCTCTTTTCTGGCAGAAGAACATAGGCCCCGGCATTCGCATCCTGATTAGTAATGCTATTAATAAAAATAGCGGAAAAAGAATGAGCAGCCCTAAAAATGAAGCGATAATGTCAAAGAGCCTCTTAATCATTATTCAGGAAGGTATTCAGTATTCAGTATTCAGTATTCAGTATTCAGTCATCTAATTACCGATCACGGATTACTGTTCTTAATGCAAAAGGTTGAGGATTTATCAATCATTTTTTGAGGCATTCTTCCGATGGATTCACATTTATGCAATAACCGCTCAGTCTCTTCTGAATCAATATATTGACACTCTTCTGATACCTCAATCCAATGCTGGGTTTCCATCTGTTCAGCATCTGCATCTGTCAGCTTTGAAATAAAATGCATCTCGTATCTTCTTTTCCCCAAGCCTCGGCGATTTGCGCACCAATCGATCTTGAAGATCTTCTTATCTGGTCAGTTAAGGAATATTTTTCTTCTTTTGGAAAGTTTTTACTCACAAAATATATTGCCTTAGCAACTTCCCGTGAAAGTTTATATACCTCAAGATCCCGAAAACTTGTCACATACACCATTATTACTTTATTTTACAAATAGTACTGATTACCGATTACTGAATACCGATCACTGATTACCCTCATGATTTTTTATAAATTCCACCAGCAAATAATCATTCTGCAATTCCTTAAGTATAACCATCGTTGTGTTTTTTAAATGTGCCCACATTACAGCAGTATTATGTCTTGAGATGGTTGAAAGACACCTGAAATTCATCCTCCAGGCTGTCTCATACATAATATTATTCATTACCCTCCCTATTTCACGCCCTCTGTAATTTACATCAATCAGCCTCCCCACAAAGCACTTCTTATTCAAAAAGAAGCGCAGAAAAAAATATCCAACCAGTTTATTTTCACTAAATGTTCCCATCATCAGAAAGGCATTTTTTCTCAGCTGTTGTTGAAGAGAATTCAAGTCGAATTCATGTGGATGGAAAAAATCAAGATCCGGGACAGGCTGAGATTTTATTAGGTCATAAAGCTGGATCATGTCATCGGAATTAAGTCTTCTATAAGAAAACGGAGAGACAGAAAACTCATTGAACACATCCGGTAATATTTTTTCCATCTTGTATTTAAATAAAATCATGAACAGGAATCCATTACCCCACTCTATTAACTTCCACAGAATACTAAAATGATGCTTAATGAAGATCAGAATTTTTTCCATTACTGATACTTTTCCAGTTCATTCTTAAGTCCTTGCTTAACAGGTAGTTGCCAAAGCAGCTTACACCAGTTATGATTGCCTTCAATAAGTTCAGGGCCCCCAGAGGTTACAGCTATATCCCAGCCAACTGACCTGTTTTCAGGTGTATGAAAAGCAGCTCTTTCAGCCAGATCAATAACCTCATTCCAGAAAGGAATAACAAATCCTGTAATAGGCTTTCCTGTCACAGGATGAATGCTGTGTTCCGGTTTCGTGATATCGCTATATACACCTATGCCCGTTACGATCCCGGTCTGCAAGTCAATGGCTGCAGCAAGATTACCTGCAGCCATATTGTCAACATGGGAATTTACTGAAATCCTTAAACGGGCGCCAAGAAAATCGACATGACCCCCGGTCATCTGAGTAATGATTCTTACACTATTAAGACCTGATGGCGACAGATCCATCAAGGCTGGATTCTGGACAATATACTCTTCGACAAGATCATAACCCTTTTTCTCCATATGATCAATAAGGGAGGCGGGAGAGTAATCAATACAGCTAATTACTTCAACTTCGGCACCAATCTGTCCCCGCGAACCTTTAATTACAAGTTTACCCGATTTATTTGCCAGAAGTTCTTCGATTTTTCTGCTGTTACCTTTAAGTGTTTGAATATCAGAATAGCGTCTTCTTATGAATGACTTAAAATGATTTAAAAATTTTATTTTGTCTGAGAGGACTTCCCTGGATCCTACTGGATTCATTTTCAACTGGTACTCATACATGTAACCAGTTCCAGCCCATTGAGAGCGTTCGGAATTATCCTTTGAGAAGAATCTGAAACAAAAATAATCCAGTAAAGAAATATTATACTTAAACACTGAATAAACTGAATCTGTCAGCAGGTTGATTTTAGATTTGCCTGAAGATTTTGATGCATGGCTTAGAAACCTGCCAAACTTCTGAAAATCGAGTTCTTTAATGTAATACAGCAAATAAACAAAAGGTCCTTTAAGCATCATTTATGTCTGGTTTCAGGTTTAATTAATATCTAAGCTGAATATCGACTCCCTTTTTTTTATCTCATTATCAGTCATTTGGATATATTTCACCCAGCATTTCTGCAGAACTGACGAACTCGGTATCGGGCCAGTTTCTTACGATAGTATCAAGTAAAAGTTTCAATTCTCTCAATCCTTTTTCTCTGTTACTTTGTTCGATCCCCCCGACAAAGTTTACTCTGTGCGTGCTGATATTTGCAGGTTTGTTCCAGCGAAAAGCTGCTTCTATTTGTTTAAGAGTTAGATCAATTCCGCGATATCCCGGATCGGTTGGTTCAAAGGCGCAGTTTCTTGTATAATATATCAATCCATGTGATGTCTTTTTACCGTTTCTGAAGTACTTATATTTTATCCTGCCGTTTTTCCCAGGTATAGGATTGAAGGTACTTGCATAAATGTATTTTACACCTGTTTCAGCAAGAGTCTTCTCAAAAACAGGATGGAAAATACTATTGCCTGGTACAAAAATCCGTGGAGTGTAGCCAAAAATATCCTTAAAAAGATGAACCCCTTCAGAAATAGCAGCTTTAAGAAACTCTATCTGCTCAGGGTTGTTAAAATAGAATTCGGAACGGAATTGATTAAGAACCGGATTTATTCCGTCAATACTTACAGCAATAAATTCATGCTCAAACGCTTCCCTGACAACCTGATTACCCTCACGCAACTTTTGCAGCCAGAATTGAACCGAAACATGTTCCCGGCCATGTATTTCAGGAATAAAGATCCCAAGTTCCATCCCTTTTTCCCAGGTGTTGAATGTATCAGGATCACGGTTATATCTCTTTAATGTCTCAATAAATGGCTCATAGAAATATTCAGTGAAATCGCATTCTTTTATTCTTTTAAAGTCAGGATTGGCGACATTTGTTACCGCAGTCATAACTGCTCCATGACCATTTTTATCCTTAACACTTAACAATATCTCAAATAGATATTCAAGGTCTTGTTTATCAGCCAGAGTATCAAACCTGTTAAACCTGTTTTCAGTTATGGGAATGTTTGCCTTGAGGATTTTATTATAAACCTCCTTTGATGGCATCCGGATACTTCCCCAATCATCACACTCAATTACAAGAAGTTTTCTTTTGCTTCTCTTGCCCTGCAGGTTTTTTAAATTTAGTACAAGGATGTTCTTTAAATCCATAGTCACCTAGATAATTGAAATTCTTTTTACTGTTTTTGAAAGAAGTGAATATTACAGCATACCTAAAAATGGACTATAGGTATTTAACCGGCAAATTTCCTTGCTTTTCAATTTCTTCAATAATATCATTTATTGGCTTAAAGTTGAATTCTTTTACCAGATATTCAAGTTTCTTTTCGACACTTTTCTTATTTAGCCGGTACAGCATTAATGGTAATCTTTTTTGTAACTCTGATGATGATCTTGCTTTGTAAAAAAAGTCCGGATATTTTTCTTTGTCTAGTTCATACGGATGAAGATAGACAATAGCCGGACGATGTTTTTGAATGGAAAGAATTGCTTCCCTGGTAAAACTATATGGCAGATATCTTAAATATCCCCCTCCGCAGGTCGGGACTGTTCTTCCCATGATATTAACAACAGATAGAGGGACCTCGATTAAAGAATTACCATTTTGTAATTCCAGGCGGACAATATCCTTACAAAATCCTGGCCAACCATAACGACTTGCTTTTGCAGGCATGATGCTGCTGTCATATTTGAATCCCAGTTCTGAGATTACCTCCAAAGCCCATGAGGTACTCTCTGAAATTGAAAATGCAGGAGCACGGAAGCCATAAATCCTTGTTCCTGTAATCATCTCGATTAATTCCTTGGCTCTGAATATCTCTTTTTTCGCTTTGTCCCTGCTTAATTTGAAAAATTGATCATGATAAAACCCATGAACACCGATCTCATGTCCCGCATTGGCAATCGATTTTACCAGGTCAGGATACGTAGCAGCAATTTCACCCAGAATAAAAAAAGTGCCTCTGACTTTATTTTCTCCAAATAATTTAAGCAGGACATTGACATTTTTTAGGACCCTTTCTGTTGGAGGCATTTCAATATGAAAGTAGTCATGCATCAGAATATTAAGGCCATCCTCAACGTCTATTGACATAATGGAAGATTCCTTATGGTTTCCGTTTTTACTACAAATACCCTTAGCTATCAATACAGCTTGACATTTTAAGACTTAATGCACTGGCATTATCTTCTTCAACCATAATGGATAAACTATTAACGGAACTAAGCACGTAACGGTGAGAGCTATTGATACTCCGATTACATTATTCAATAATTTTGAAAGAACAATAGAAAGAGTAAGGAATAATCCAATATTTATTGGTGAAAGAATAGCATTTATTATCATCTTACCAGTACCAAGAACTATAATTGAATTAGAGAATTGTAGTATGTTTATAATAGCGAAGACTCCAATTGAAGCTGACAGGATAAATGGTATAGTCACCTTGTCTCCTATCCAGATATGGTAAATAAATTGATTGAATATTATCATAATTATAGTTCCGGCCACAATCATCAGTGACATCTTATTGAGTTTTTTTTGCATCAATCGTATCCAGTTGTAATCTTTCTTTGTATAGGCAAGTGTGATAAGAGGTTTTATCGGCATAACTACCAGGCTGATAATCATGATTGGTAAATTAAACATGCTGTAGGCAATGTTGAAAATGGTGACTTCATTTGGACTGAACAGATGAGCTACTACAAACGGGACAGAACCGTAAATGATCAAGAAAGTAAATGAACTCACAAAACTTTGCAGACTCAAAACCATTAAAGATCGTGATTCGCTTAATTTAATCAATTTAAACGAAGGTCGGAAATGAGGGAATCTGTAAAAATAAGTATAGACAGTAGCAATTACATATACTAGAACAGGTATTCCTGTGACAATAGTCGCCAATAAAATGAGATTACCTTTATCTGCCCATATTGTAGCAACCCATATCAAAAACAAAGAAACAGAACTAGTTATTAAATGGATCAGGCTCTCTGCAGTACTATTTCCATGTGCCAGATAAACCTGATTAACTGTTTTTAAAATAAAACCAATTACAACGAAGGAAACAGTAATTGTAGTTAACCTGACTAATTCAGATTGGGAGATTATTGAAGTGTTTAAAACACTCTGCCAATCTAAATAAGGATTGACAAAATAAAATACTGTCAGCACTAAAAGAAATATACCTCCAATAATTCCATAGGTTGTGCTGACATGGATACGCCCTTTCTGATAATCTTTCAATGCTATTGCTTCAGAAAGTTTAAGCCGCATTCCGCCCCCTACTCCTATATCAGCTAATCTGATCCAGTTGACAATAGTCGTTAAGGTCACCCATATCCCATACTTTGTCTGGTCGAGAAAACCAAGAACTATTGGTACATATATAAGAGAAATTACAACGCTGACAAATTTAATAATAGAAGTAGCACTTACCTGTTTAAAATAAACTGAACTTAACTCGTGAGAACCTACAGTCCGAGTCTTTACTTTTGTATATAATTGTTTAATACTTTCCAAAAAGAAATAACTTATATATCGGGCTCTTCCGGAATGTCAATGTCTGATTAACGTTGAACCTGGGAGTTTAAATCTGTTAAGTTCACCTCCTAGTTTCTGCTTTCAAACAGCACAAAATTCATTAACTTCAAATACTCCAGCAATACAATCTCAATCCCATCCTTGCTCTTCCACCACTTCTTCGCGTTAAAGTCTGTATATGAACTTGGTATGCAATATAAACAAATATCTTTCTGCGATTTTCTGAGAGTATTCTTAAAGATCATATATGCCCTGCGCATATGGTGAGCTGATGTGACCAGAAGCAATGTATCGATTTCAGGTTTATTTGCTATGTATTCCCTGATGATCATGGCTTCCTGCTGAGTGCTTTGAGCTCCGCCCGGAAGGATTATTACTTTCTCAGCCGGAATTCCCAAAGCGATGGCTGTGTTACCTGCCTGTCTGGAACTGCTTATTATATCTGCTCCCCGTGCTTTAAGTTCCTCGTAACCGTCCATCTCTACCTCTACGATAAATAACAGGTCAGCTAATCCGGATTGGTACAGATCTGCCGCCTGCAGGATCCTGTCAGAAATTGAGCCCATGAGTACCACAATACCATCTGCATGAATAATATCATCTTTCTTGACCAACCATAATCCAGCCATGCGGCAACCGCCGACATACACTATAACAAATAAGAGAAATGTACTAAAAATGAATATTCTTTGATTCATGGCAGAATTTCTTACTATATAGAATCATGCAGACAGGCAAACATGCTCCAGTTAGCAAAACTTTTTAAAATTGTTTCAAAGTTTAAATTTAGCGGAAGTACAACCATGTTTTTGGCTTTCTGTTTAATAAAACCTAACTGCCATAATTTGCTCATATTAAATGAAGAATTATGCGTCAGAGTCAAAATGCTAATATCCATTTTTTTTGCAATCTCAATTGCTGTTTTTAAAAGATCATATGTGATTTTCGGGCAACCGATTAATTCAACGATAAACATTTCTTTGTAAGAATTTCGCCGATTAACAGTGAAAATCGCTGATGATGCATATTTACCTTTTTCAAGATATATCATACCATAATGCCTTCTGGGATGCTGCAGATACCGCCAGTCAAAATAACCTTTTTTTCTGTGAGGTTTGATATAACTGCTATAATTTAAATTGTCTTTATCTATTGACTCAAGAAGCGAAATATTAATATTATATACATCATCCAACAGGATCGATTCAGTTTTGTTTGTCTTAAACATCCCATTGATAACATTAAAAGGTCTGATCAACCTGACCATCCATGGTATTTTACCCATACTGAACCATCCCAGAGATAAATTTGCATTTATACTTTGATTATTCGGGAAATTAAACAAAAAAGAAGGATTGTCTTTTCTGATAACTTCAAGTCCGTGTAACCGCATATTCTTGAATAAACTCTTACCCCTGGCTCCTGGGTGAACTACTGAATCGCAGGGTTGATAAGCCTTGTACACCTCACCTCTGACATTGAATTCCCACGGCCACAAATTATCCACACCGATTATTTCATTGTCTGATTCAGCAACTGTAAGTACTGATTTGCCAAACGGAGACATTGTAAACTTCCATTTCCAGTATTGATCCCCTCTCAATACATCAGAACGCTGCTGATTCATAAAGACATTATTTAGCAGGTGTAAAATATTGTCTTTATCATTTTCACCTGCTAACCGGATTGTAGGTTCCATATTGTTATATATGATTTTTAAAGAGCATGTCAGAAATAATTACCTGCTTTACACAAGTTTATACTGCCAGGTGTGCATTCAGCATTTATTCATAAACAACTGTTCTTAAATGGTTCATTATAATCTCATAACCACGAGAGGTTGTATATTCTTTTTCCAGCAGTTTTCGCGCATTTAGACCCATAAGCAATCTTTCTTCCTGATTTTCGCTGAAAAATTTAATTGCTTCAATAAATGAAACCATATCTCCATGAATCAGTGTTATTCCGCAACGGTTTTCTTCTAACATAGCGCCAATATCAGTACTTCTGTTTATTGCGCATAAAACCGGTTTTGAATAATCAAGATAAGTCAGTAACCTCGATGGAAACTGAGGTACTGAATAACATTTATCCAGAAGGATTAAACCCACATCGCTGGTTTGCATGATCAGTCTGAAGTCCTCTGTCGGAAGCCGGCTGTAAAGCAAAACATTTCCACCCTTGAAACTTCTGAAGATGTTTTCAAGAAAATGGAAATGAGTACCCGAGCCACCGATCAGAAAAAAAGCTTTAGGATAATCAGCTAGTTTCTTGACTGCCTCGACCAAAAAGCCCAGACCGTGACCTTTACTGAGATTACCGCTGAAGATGAAAACACATGCACCGGACGGTATACCATATTTTCCCCTGATCGCTGCATGGCCCACTGTCGTTAATTCCCCGGTTGGCCTGATCGAATTTGGGCAAACCTCTACCTTTTCCGGTTTCAAAAACTTGTTTTTTGATATAAGATATTTAACTCCCATGGGAGACATGCAGCCTATGTAGTCAGCTATTTTGTATATCCGTATTTCATGGTTCCTCAGGTAAAACCACGGAAGGCTGTATTTGCGGAATATTTTATGGTCAACAGAACCCTGGGGCCATATGTCTTTCAGCAAAAGATAAAACGGGGCATTGTTCTTCCTTTTTAATTTACGAAAAAGTGAAGAAAGCGTAATTGGCGGTGTATGGCTTATTAGCAGATCAAATTTAATCTCTGAGAACTGTTTATTTATGACTAATGAAATTTTGTATCCGAGGGTTAATAGTGAAATTGATTTTCTGATATTTGAAGTTTTCCGGATCTTGCCGGAGTTTATCCGAAGAACAGTTATTCCATTTTCAACAGCTGGCATATGATTGCCCTGAATATTCATATCAGAAGCCGCAATCACATAAACCTTGTGCCCATTGGCCACAAATTCGTCCATCAGGTCTGAGTAAAGGTTTCTTTCATTTGGAACAGGCCATGCTATTGAAATAAACAGCACTTTCATATAACTTTTTAATTTGTTCATAAGTTTTGTCCCAGGAAAATTTTTTCGAATTTTTTATTCCATCTTCAATTATTTCATTGCGAATTTTTTTATCTTTTAATAAAGTAAAACAATGATGAATTTCCTCAATTGACAGCTCTTTAATTAGCAGTGGCGTCTTGCCTATTATTTCCGGTACCGATGATGCATCGTAAGCAATGACCGGACAACCAGCTTTTTGAGCTTCAATAATCGGGATACCAAATCCCTCATATGAAGATGGATACAACAAACAAAAGGCGGCATTATAAAACTGGTTTAGCAAAACATTATCAACACCTGACAAACACTTATATCTGTCTTCGATTGATTGCTTTTTAATATATGCTATTTCATCCTCAGACAACTCTTTGCCAACAATAACCAGTGATAACTCTGTCTTGCTAACGGCCGCTACGGCCAATCTAAAGTTCTTATAATTACTCCGGGAGCCCACAAATAATACATAAGTATTTGGAGGATACGGCAGATTCGCATATTTTATCTCAGTAATTGGGAAATAATCATTAGAGACACCATTATATACAACACTGATTTTGCTCTCTTCAACGTTTGGAATAAATTTTAACAGATCGAATTTGGTATTGTTTGATACACAAATTATGTAATCTGCTTTTTGTATTGCATTCCTTATCTGTTGACAATGAAGGCACTTTAGAAACCTGTTAATGATTCCTTTAGGTGTAGAAAGGAAATAGATAAAATCATGAACTGTTATAAAGTTTATTGCATTTTTGTTCTTAGCTATACGATAACTTGAAGAATGGAAAATAAAAGGTAATCTATAAGCCAATCTTACATTAAAAAACCTTCGAAAATTTAGAAAAACTGAATTCCTTAATATCAATTTTGATTGAGGTATATCGATAGTTCTGCGTAATATATTATTTTGGGTACCCGCATATTCTATGAACTTTACTTCCAAATCCCAGTCATTGGCTAGCCGTCTTACATGTTCGTGCCATACAACAGAAATACCCCCGATTTTTTGATTGGAAAAAACTATATTCTCTATAAATATCATATAGAACTTATTCCGGATATTATTTCTACCAAATCAGTTGATGTCAGACATTCGACACCTAACTATCTTTTCACCTAAAAATGAAATCTAAATACTGCCGTGCAATTTTATCAAAAGCAAGGGTTTCTCTAACATTAAAAGCTTCCAAAGCCAGCGTTTTTCTCAGATTTGGATTATCAATAAGGCGGTTTAAGGCAGAGGTCAATGCTTCAACATTATCCGGTTCAACCAAAAGGCCATTCACCCCCTCTTTAATTATATCCTTTGGACCTGCAACACAATCGCTGCTGATACATGCTAGTGGTACGGACATAGCTTCAATTAAGGCGTTAGGAAAACCCTCATAGAAGGAGGGCAATACGAATATTTCTGATTCACCCATTATTTTGCTGAAATCTTTTCTGTGACCATAAAATATTACCCTCTCTGAAATCCCAAGAGATTTAACCTCTTTTTCCAAATTTGTTCTTTCAGGTCCATCGCCAACAATATGCAGGGTCCACTCTTTTTGTGGTAGCTTGCTAAAAGCACGAATAAGGACAAAATGACCTTTCTCACGAGATAACCTTCCTAAAGTAACAATCTGATTCTTCTTGACTGAAATGTCTGTATCAACGGCATTAACTGGATTTGGAACTACTGCAATGTTTCTGGCTCCTGTTTTCTCTGCAACTATTCTGGCAGCTGTATGCGTCTGAACAATTATACCTCTGGCAAATTTATAAAGTATTTTTCGTGCAATGCTTATAAGAGGATCCATCTTAATCTCAGGCCCCATGCGATCAAAAACATAAAGAGGGATTCCCAAAAACCTTGTAGATAAAATCACAAATGGATTAAACCACTCTCCATAACTAAGCAAGACATCCGGTTTTATTCTTTTTATAGCTCTTCTTAAAAATGGTAAAATCAAAAATGCGTATCTTAACCGGTGATGTTTGCTACGTTCTACCTTTGGCCAGATTATCTTAATACTTCCTTCAAGTGTATAAAATTGTTCGGTTTTATATAGGTTAATGACTGAAATCTGGTATCCTTTCCCTGCAAGATAATTGGCAAAACTTGTAAGAGATCTTTCCTGACCGCCACCTCTTAATCCACCTCCAATGAAACAGATTTTGCTACTCATTTGAATTCTTTAATACAACATCAACCATCCATCCGTATGGATTGAATTTGCCTTCAATCCAATTCATCGATCTGTCCCAATAACCAGGGCAGGGATCATATCCTTCCGGGACAAATCCATAACTCATTTCCAATAACTTTGGTGTTTTATTATCATAGACAAAATCAAATGCAACACATTGCACCTCAAGTTTATCAGCTAGGTCAAATGCTAATTCTATCGTGCTTTCATCGAAAAGATCTTTTTCATATAAAATATTACCACTACCCGAAGCCCTGAAATCTTTCTTTCGGACCAGACGTTTTATCGCGAAGGCTTTACTGTCAATGACAACTACTCTTATATCAAAGTTGTTCCCGGGAATAAAATCCTGAAAGTAAATGTAGCCTTGCTCCCGACCTTTTATTTTTGAAAACTTCGGTGGAAAGAAAAGATGTACAAATCCTTTTATTATATCATATAACGTGGCTTTTCCTAAATTAAATTTCCTTATTATTTCTTTAAAATTTGACCAGTAACTATAATTACTAAATCCCCTTCCAAAAGCTTTCCGAATCATTTTCTCTGCTATATATCGATTTTTTACCAGCTTCACATTGGCTGAACCTGCTCCGCCTCTAAGCTTAAAAATTTTTGGAAAGGTTGTTTTCTTTACCCATTCCAAAGCTTCTCTTTTATCATAAAACACATACGTGGGGACTAAGGGAGCTCCTATCGCCTTTAATATATATTTCTGCCCCAGTTTGTCGTCAAAATGCCAGCCTGTTCTGAAATCAGGAAAAACCTTTTTACCTGATTGCTCTAAGGCAAACAAAAGCTGTTTGGCAAAAAGAATCGCCCTGGGATTAGTTTGGAAATGATGCCACATAAGTGCATAGCAATCACTCAATTGTTCAATAATATTATTATTATAGCAATTTACTAGCTTATATGCAACACCTTTTTGCTCGCAATAGTTTATCCAGCGGTTACTAAATGAATGGTTTGAATTATGAATCGCTATTTTCATGGGTAATTACGATGACTCCCCTAATCCGGGAGGTAAAATGCTTTCTATGAAATTATTATTATATTGTTTTACTTTTAAACAATATAATTTTTAGTCTCTCCCTTTAATAATTTCCAACAATCTATCCGAACTTATGAATTCCACATCCGGCCATCTTTTAATAATTTCTGCTAAAAGTAAATTCAATTGTGTTAAGTTGTTCTCTCTGTTCTCCCGATGAATTGATCCAATATAATTTATCCGATGTGAAGAAATGATAGCAGGTTTTTTCCAAAGAAAAGCTGTTTGAATTTCATAAATACACTTCTTTATATTAGAGCTTGCATCAGTAGTTGGTTCAAAAGAGCAATTTCTAATAAAATAGTATTGCCCATATACATTTTTAGATCCCATCCAGTGAGTAATGTTTTTATTATTTGGAACAATTTGCTGCAAAGCCCCCTGGAATCCATAAACGCCATATTCCATTAATGTCTTTTCTAATTCAGGTCTCCAGGTATAACATGGCGCCATAAATGTCATTGAACGAAATCCAAAGATCCTTTCAAACAAATTTAATCCATCCTTAATTATTAAGTCCAACTGCGCTGTTTTTTCAAATCCGGCATCATTTAATGCTACCATTATCTGATTACCTTTAAAATGATTATTTTTCGGGAATATCCCAATCATACCGTACTTAAAGGCAAGTAGAATATCTTCATCATTATTTTGAAGTGCATTCATCCACACTGCAACATTTAAGTGTTCACGCCCATGAAATTGAGGAATAAAGATATTTTCATTTAAACCTTGTTCCAATAATTTAAAAGAACTCTCATAATTATATCTTTTCAACGTTTCAGTAAAAGGTTCAAAGTAATATTCTTGAAAATCACTTTCTTTTATCTTATTAAAATCCGGATTCGCAACAACACAATTAGCCGTTATTATAGGATGATTCCCGTTTCTGTCTTTATATTTTAAAAGAACTTCAAATAAGGCTATCAGGTCTTCCTCACTTGCCAATGAATCATATTTTTCATAAGGATGTAAATCCACACGATATCCTTGTTTAAATAATTTATCATACACCTCTTTTGATGGCATCCTTATACTCCCCCAATCGTCACTCTCAATTACGACTATTTTCCGATTGGTTCGCCAACCGGGGATATTTATTACATGATGGATTATTTTATGAGACGAAAACATTGGCAGATTAAAAGATAATTACTCTCAGATCCTGAATTGGTCAATTAAATACTTAATTATTGACTGTTTTGAAAAGTGTTGCTTCCCAAGTTCAGCTATCCGGTTTCTTTCAAACTTCATATTTATCAGAGAATTAAAATTAAAACGATCAGGATATTTTAATTCTGTTTCTTTCAATAGAAATCCAACTTCTTTCTCAACAGTGTACGTTGAATAATCCCCTACACCTTCAGAAATTATTACTGGTAAACCACATAACATGTACTCAGCAAATTTAGTTGGTGATGCAACATTATTCATAATGGTGTTTTCCCTGAATAAAATCCCAAAGTCTGCTGCATTAAGATATTTGCATACTTCATTATTGGGTACTGAAAATGAAATTAGCTTTTGTTTTAATGCAGGGTATTGAACTAGGGCTTTTTCCACACCTGCCTTATCCTTTGTAAGAAACATAAAAAATAAATCTTCTTTGTAATTATTCAATTCATTAAAGAATGCAAACATTTGTTCTGACACATGCCATTCATTCGCGATTCCACCTGAATAAATAAAAACTAAAGTGCTTTCGCGGACACCAAGTTCATTGCGTATTCTCAAACGAAGATCTGAGTCATAATAAAATTTTTCCAAATCAGACAGGGATGGATAATTTACAAATTTAGTCTTTGCAGCAGCAAACGTATTTATGAAATAATTCATAAGAACGTTTGATACGGAAAATATTTTATTGGCTGATAAAATTGTTTGGTATTCAAGATAATAAACATTGGCTATTGTTAAATACTTACTACGAGTGAAGTTCTGTTGCTTTATTGCGATGTATTTTTTTTCTTCAGCAGAAGCTGCCCTTGCATCATAGTAAAAGATGATTTTACATTTAGTAATTTTTCGCAGGTATTTTATTTCTTTACCAATCAGTGCTCTTGAAAAAATCAATACTTCATCATTCTGTATTAAATGCCGGAATATTTTTAGATAAATAATTATAGTATTTATTATCGCAAATAAGCCTTTACTAGGCAGTAAGAAGAGAAAACCTTTGAATAAGTTAGTGCTTTTATGTATTCCAGCCAGTTGCTGTTTAATATAACCGGGTTTTATTATCTCTTTAATGCGGAATACCTGGATTAATTCAAACTTTACACCATACTTACGGTACAAATTAAGCCAATCCAGTACCTGTGTCTGAAAAACAGTTCCACTAAAATCTAAACAATTCAAATATATGAAATCCCTTTCCTTAATATTCATAACATATTTATTGAATTCCAGTGATATTCTTTGAATAAATATCAGTATACTATTTTACTGATAATATCTACTATACGTTGAGCTGCTTTGCCATCCCACATTGGTGGTATTACCCCTCTCTTCCATTCACTATTAAATAGCTTTGTAAGTGCAGGTTTAATACAATCAGGATTAGTGCTAATCAGCTCATTTGTCCCTAAAGAAACAGTTTCCGGCCGTTCCGTATTATCTCTCAAGGTGATACATGGTACGCCCATAACTGTAGTTTCCTCTGTTATACCCCCTGAATCGGTGATGACAGCTTTTGCGTGTTGTACAAGATAGTTGAATTCAAGGTAGCCGAGCGGCTGGAGAAGGTGTAAGTTGTAAGCAGTGAGTAGTGAGTGGTGAGATATAAGGTCATTAATTTTTTTAGCTGTCCGCGGGTGAACCGGGAAAATGATAGGAATATTCTGTGATGATTCAATGATAGCTTCCAGTAACGCCTTTAGCTGTAAGTCGTTATCAACATTATTTGGCCTGTGAAGTGTAATTACGAGGTAATTACCTTCCTGAAGTCCGAATTCTTCCCATATCTCTGGCTTCCGAAACCTAGTCTGGTTGGCTAGAAGCGTGTCAATCATTACATTGCCGACAAAGTAAATACGTTTCTCAGGGACTCCGGCTTTTCGTAAATTATCATTTGCTGTTTCACTTGTTGTAAAGAAATAATCGGCTAGACAGTCTGTAACCATCCGGTTGATCTCCTCAGGCATTGTAAGATCAAAAGATCGCAGGCCACCTTCAACATGAGCTACCCTGGTAATCATTTTCTTGGCCACAATTGCACATGCCATAGTAGAGGTCACATCTCCGACAACAATCACCAGGTCAGCAGGATTTAATAATAAATACTTTTCATAAGCAATCATGATTGCTGCAGTTTGCTCAGCCTGTGTTCCTCCTCCACAACCCAGGTTGACATCAGGCGAAGGAATGTTGAGTTCTTTGAAGAAAGCGTTACTCATCTTCTCATCATAATGCTGACCTGTATGAACTAACCTATAAGAAATATCATGTCCTTTCTCCTTCGCTTCATGAATTGCATTAATTATGGGTGCAATCTTCATGAAGTTTGGTCGTGCACCGGCAATGAGATGGAGTTTCATAGTTCTCTGGATGGCATTTATTACTGATAAATTATATGACCGAAGACCGAAGATCGATGTATTAGGTTCAACTCCTGTCTTCCGTCTTCCGTCTTCCGTCTTCCGCCTTCAACCTTCCTCAACCTGCTTCAACCCGTGAATCTGATCGAGAACAGAAAGTGTAAGTCTCGTCATTTCAATATCAGTTTCAAATGGAAGTATAAGGGACTCTTCATTCTTAAGTTTCTTTGATAGTTCATTAATTAATACTTTATGACCTTTGTCAGCCTGTTTTAGCTTCATCCCCGTCTCATCACAATTAAAGGTTTGAAGCTCAATGAAATCATTGATTACCAGGGAACTGCCGTTTGTAAATATTTCAATCCTCTCTTTCTCCATATCTTTTCCACCTATGGAAGTATAGGTCAGAACGCCTATTGATCCATTCTCAAACGCCATTGTTACTATTACATTATCCTCTGATTGTATGATTTTTCCATCAGTTGGTATATGGGCCGCATATATCTCCCTTACCTTGCCTGATGCCAGGTAAGCAATCAAATCTATAAAATGACACACTTCACCTACTATTCTTCCGCCGCCTTCCTCCAGATCCTGTACCCAGATATCAGGAGGGAAATAACCTGCATTTACACGATAGTTTATAACAACAGGCGTTCCGCTATTCTTAATTACGTGTTTTACCTTCTGGATTAACGGTGAATACCTCCGGTTGAAGCCAACTGTTGCAACCACATGCGGATTTTCCCGTATTGCTCCTTCAATCATTGACAATTCATCATGGTTCATCGCCAGTGGTTTTTCAACAAGCACATTCTTCCCTGATCTGATTGAATCAGTAACCAAAACAGCATGAAGATTATGCCGTGTGCCAATAACAATCAGGTCAATGTCAGGATCACTTATTAACTGCCTATAGTCTGTTGAAACATAATTTACTTTATATTTCTCACTGACTGTTTTTGCAGAGGCAGGGGTTCTCTCGGCAATACCTATTAATTCATATTCTTCCGGCATATTCAATATATTCGACAGATGATTTCTTTGAATAAAGCTGCCGACCCCTATAATACCAACTCCTATTTTCCCAGAAGTAATTTTCCGAGGATGTACTTCCATACGGCTTACCGGAACAACCTTCTCCTCGTGCAAATAATTAAATAAGCACGAAATATTTCCTCCAGGATTTTCAACCAGCGTATTATATGCTTCGGCTGCCTGATCAATATTAAATCTATTTGATATAAGAGGATCTACCTTCACCTGACCCGTAGCAAGAAGCCTTATAAATTCCATCATATTACGGTTTTCGGTCCAACGGACATAACCGATTGGGTAATCTATTCCTTTTAGTTCATATTGATTATCATACCTTCCTGGTCCGTAAGATGTTGACATTACAAAATCAAGTTCCTTCGAATACATTGCCTCGCGCTCAAGATTCATTCCAACTGATCCAACAATAACAACCCGTCCTTTTTTCCGGCAGGCTTCCATGGCCTGATTCGCCGGTTCAGAATGTTTTGTTGCAGCATAAATTATAACTGCATCAGCACCATAGCCATGAGTTGCATCCTTTATTTTTTGAACAAGGTTCTTGTCATTTGCATCAAAACAATGATCGGCCCCCACTTCTTTCGCAAGTTCAAGACGCAATGGATTGAGATCTGTGCCAATTACGACCAGACCCCATGTTTTTGCTATCTGAACAGCTATTAGTCCCAGGAGGCCTAATCCGATAATTACAATTGTCTCACCAAAAGTTACATTGGCACGCCTTATACCCTGCATCGCTATGGAACCTATAGTCGTAAAACCTGCAGATTCAAAAGAGACTTCATCAGGTATTTTAACAGCCAGGTTGACCGGTACAGAAGTAAACTCAGCATGTGCTGCAATACCGGCACCGGCGCACGCAACACGGTCTCCCACATTAAAATTTGTCACCAGGTGCCCTTTTGCTATAACAACTCCGGCATTGCTATAACCAACAGGTTTAAATATAACAGCCTGTTCAGCCGGATTTAATTTATTTTTTATCGCTTTTATTGCTGAATTGAAACCTTTTTCCTGTATTATCCGGTTTACTTTATCCCACAATAATTTCTTTTCATGCAGTTTTTCGGACAGTGTCACATCCCCCTTCTTCATGCCCATTGTCTCAGTCCCTGTACTGATAACACTGGTATAGACTGCAACCAGCAACTCATTATCTCCGGGAGTTGGCACAGGTGCATCCAGCGCATTGAGTCCTTTATTTGTAGCAAAAATTTGTTTCATAATTTATCGGATTTCATGATCTCAATTATTAATCCAACCGGAACAGTTGCTTTAATCAAAGCAACCAAGACATAACCATCTTCCTTTAGACCGTATGATTTTGATACGAACGATTTCTCTTTTCTCAGAATAAGTCCGGGATTCTGTTCAAAAACCAGGATAATGTTTTTACTATCTTCACAACTTGTTTCCACGATATTGTCCTTAATGTCAAAATCAATACCGGTATCAAAATGAAAGAACCATTCTACTGTATGAAGCCCAGTCCCACTAATAATATCTTTGATCGTCCACTTTTCATTTATCTTGTCAAAAATGATTGTTCGTTCATGTAGTACCGGTTTTGGTAACCGGGTATAACCGTTATGAATTGCAGTAACAATATCATGGTTTGTATCTGACTCCCATTTCAGCACCTCAGGGATAGCATCGCGGCTGAAGTTCCACAACACCTCCTTAATTATATTGTTCTGAGATTCACCATCCACTGTGACTGTGTTGTGCATTTTTGTGCTCCGGAATAACACTCGCAGATCAGCGTTTGCTGCATAAACATAACTCCCCGGGTCAACCAGAAAGGATTTTCCGTGTGTAAAGAGTTCAAATGAAAATAAGTCACTGTGCGTATGAGTACCAGATCCCAGTTCAGGGTATAGCCCTTTCCCGGTCGAATTGAATAACAGATAATTATCCCTATTTCTTAATATATAAATACCGGAATCCGCGAAAGCTCTGGATTTGAGGTTGACTTCCATTTCTGATATTTTGCTCCATTTCTCGAATGCTTCCAAACCTCCAAATATGGAACAATAAACATTAAAACCATCTCCACAAGCTTTAAAATCTGATCTGTTAAAGAGTAATGCTCCGAGCGACATCAGGTAGCGGAAATCGTTCAAATCTTCGGTCCCGAACGGTAACAAACGACCATTGTCCTGATCACCTATAATTGGTGAAGTTCCGTCCGTTTTAAGACTGTACATAATAAATTCAAACATCTTTTCCAGCCTGTACCAGATATCTAGAGGAATTTCATGACCATTATTCTTTAGGAGTAGGATAGGAATAAGGATAAGTTCAAGTACCAGACGGTTGTAGTTAGTAGATCGTTCGTACGACATCCCGGATGGTAGGATCTGCAATCTGATCTCATGCAACAATTCACGTTTTCCTTCTTCCAACCATTTTTGCGGCTCCTCAAGATCGTCGAAAACCAGTCCTAGATGTATCTGTCCTGCAAGGTCAGCGAGATAATGGTTGTGATTATTGAATTGTCTTTTTTCAGGATTCCTGTATATAAACCAGCCATGCTGATATAGGCTGCTTTTTATCTTCTCCGTTGATTTGTTGTCGAGGATCTCTGATCCTATTATTAGCCCGACTGCCCAGATCCAGTTAACTGCCCTAATCGCTACATCCATAGTACAACCCCAATTTATACTATACATCAGGGGATTCTCATCAATCCAGTTTTGAATCTGATCAACACAAATTCTGGCATACTTTTCATTTTTAGTTAATTTATATGCCAGTCCTAACTTTAGTAAATGATGGCAACGACTCAATTCACGTGGTATTTTTACATCTGATAGTGTTTCTATGCTTTCCTGAATATATTTCCTATAAAATGTACCCTGTGCCCATCGAAATCCTGTTTTGAAATCGGAGTGCCATTCAATATTATTAATTACTAAATCACCCGATCCAAGAATATTATATACTCCATTAGAAATTTTTTCAGCCTCTTTGAGGATGATACTCTTTTCTACATCATCAATATAAAAATTACCCGGGATCTTTAAAATGAAAGATAATTTATTAATGAACTCCTCGGTACTGACAGCAGTATTGGAATATTTATTCAGCTTTCTGACTATCCGTTTTTGAAACAATATGTAATAACACTCTAAAATACGTCTTCGTAGTCCATACTGGAACTTCACAAACATATCAATAGAACTAAAATACTTACTAATTTTTTTCGTCATACAAGCTCAATACTACCGATTAAAACAGTCTCTTGTGATGATTATCACATACTTCTCATACCAATATATGATGAATTGTATTCAATTTTTATGAATTAATTGTATAAGAAAAAAAACAGATTATTATATTGCAGTGAGCCTAATTGATGGTTAACTTAAGGTAAATCTAACTAAAATTAATCAACACTTCTTTTCATTCTTTGGATAAACTCTATATTCTTGCCGCTTTTCGACCTTATGAAATCATCTGTATATTCAAAATTGAGAACCAACTGGTTATTAACGATGGAACATATTTTTGCCCTGATCTCTGCTTCGTCATCTATAGTAAAATCCTTGGTTGTACTTAATTTGACCAGTAAATCTCCACTCACATTTTGAATCATTTGCATCACCTTAATTCGCTTATAAGCATTATTTTTTTTAATATAAAATCCTAGTGTTCTAAAGGGTAGTTCACTGCCATCAGCCAAGATTAAGAATAATTGCTCACGACCTTCTACCTGGTCAAAAATAAGATGCTGACGTCCACAAAGATTGCATTGTGGTCCTCCATATGTTGCCAGATCTCCGCTTCTGTATCTGATAAAAGGGGTTTGTAAAGAATTAAAAGTAGTTCCTATTATAGAACCAACACAGCCTTTCTCATCAACCGGCAAACCCTTTTCATCAAGTAATTCAACATAACTATACTGCGGCCAGACATGTAAGGAAATACTATGTTCACATTCACCGGCTAATGTAGTACTCTCTGCCAATCCCAGCCAGCTATAAACACGTGTATTGTATGTTTTTTCAAATAATTCCCTCTGGTAATCATAAACCGGCTCTGATCCGCTAAGAATGGCCTTTGGTACAAAATTTAAGGAAAGTTTAGATTCAAGAAGCAGTTGTGTAAAAATATAAAGGCTTGAAGGATATACATGAAAGAATGCAGGCTTTAGCCAATTAAGGAAATCTACATACTCTTTTATATAAGTTCGCGATAAATGATAGGAGGAGACCAGCCAATCATTCGTAAACCTATATCTCTGGAAAAGCTTATGGTTTTTAACTGGCTCGCCCCTTAAAATTATCCTTGTATCGTTTTCATTATATCCTACCCTTTTCCATTGTTGATAAATAAATGCACGTTCAATTGCGTCGCTATCCGGCATTTTATAAATTAATAATGGTTCACCAGTTGTACCACTGGTTTTAGCAACTCTAAGCTTCGACATATTTATCTTCTGATATGCGGTAAGGTCAGTGGTTCTGTTACGGACAATCTCTTTTGTCAAGTATGGAATTTTACTGAAATCACTCCATGTTTTAATATCATTTGGAGTTGCTCCCATCTTCAGGAACATCTCTTTATAATAGGGAATATTTTTATAGGAGTAGTCGAGTAACAACTTTACTTTAGTCCATTGATGATTATCGTTTTCTTCTTTGCTCCACCATTGCGACTTTTCAATAAAATTATACCATCGCAGATAAGTTAGCCGGTTTTGTATATTTCTAAATTTCAGATAACGAAGAATAAAGAAGTGCCGATCCATAGATTCAGATATTATAAGATTTATATTACGTATTAGATGTTAACTTTAATATTAGTGTAAAAAAATTAAAATGATCATTCACTATCTACAAATGATCAGGTCAGTATCTTGGTCTAATCCCAACTTATTATCATTAATTATTTGATATATCTACTGTGACTCGCCATTCAACATCAGCCCTTACCTGGTTCGTCACACTCAGATCGTGGCAAACAACCTCAATTCCTTTAAAAACTGCCGCCCCGGAAATTTATTTTCCGATAAATTTCTTCATTGCTGGCATTCCTCAACTCCTGAGTATAACAAACGCTTATAGATATCCACATGAATACATATTTTGTAGAAAATTCAGGCCAATTCCAGGCATACATAGAAATAACATAAATAAGTAACAGAAGAGCAAGGGCTTTAACCAGATCATTATTACTCTTGTAAAAACCAAGATAACTTGCTCTCAGGAGCAGAATTAAGAAAGGGATCAGATAAAGTAATCCACCTTTATACAATAAGACAAGAAAGCCGCTTTCAACAAAATCTGCAAGTCTATCTGAATATGCTTCCCGTGAAATGGCTGCTCCTAACCCGCGTCCGAAAATCCAGTCAGAAGTTGTGTGAAAATCAAGAAAAAAGGCTTCATAAACAGATCCTCTTGATTGGTCAATGGCTTCTTTGTTAAATCCTCTTTGAAAAACATAGGTTGACTCGGCAATATTTCCAAATGACAGAATAACTATTATTAAAAGGAAACCGGCAAAGTATATCTTAATGCGGTCATTAAAAGTTAAAAAATATGTTTTTAGCCTCAAAATAATCATGGCAAACATTACTAATATTGAATCTATTAACATTGCCCTTCGACCCCATTGAACAAAAAGGAAGATCATCAATAAGGTATATAATAATACAATATTGAAAATGTATTTCTTTTTTGAATAATGAGCAATTAGCAGCAGGAAACTACTCCCGATATCAAATATAAATGCTCGACGCTGCTGTTCCCAATCTCCTACTGCAATTCCAAATAAAATAATAGATAATTGAATTAAAATAGCAGGAATAATCAGGATAAGAGCTATGTGGAAAAGATGGCTGAAGAAATTTAGATCAAATTTTGCATATAACAGGATTAGTGGTAAAACATATGGAAGGAAAAAAAATTGTTGCCCTAAAATCCTTTGCGGGAATGAGAGACCGGGCCACAATTCACTATGAGGATTCAGGCTTACCAAAAATAGTAAGACAATTGACCATCCAATAAAAACTATAAGAACCGGATAAAATAATGCTCCGGGAGTTGGCTTTGAGGGATTTGTAAGTCTGTAAAATATAATAAAACTTATGGCTATGAATGATAATATATATTTTGTAACTGTTGGAATACCATATTTTTGTAACATTTCACAATAAATAATCCATAAAAAAAGATTCATTAAAAAGAAAGCTAGAATAAGTATTTTATAACTTTTTTGCATACTCTTACACCTGTCAATCAATACCAAAATACTAATATTTCACATGCCCTAAATACTACCTAACTACTTACTTCTTAATTACTACTTCTCTACTCTCCCTCTTTAAAAGCGCCCCTCAAATCCTGATCCTCCCATAGATTCGTGACTTCAAAACACAAATGAAACATTTCACAGAAATATCCGTTAAAATTCATGTATTCATCAACAATATTTGTCTGTTCATCAAAAGTATTACGATATTGGTCCAAAACAAAGAATGCACAATGAAAAGGTTATTAATTGTATTATTCCTTATAATAAGCTCACTGGTGTCAGCCAGAACATATTACGTTTCGCCCAACGGCACGGATGGTCCTTATCCTACCCGAGGAACATTTGAGAATCCGTGGAAGTCATGGCATTATGCTTTTAATAATACAACAAGAGGAGATACTTGTTATTTCAGGGGAGGTGTTTATCCGGCATATTCAACTTCAATAGGAGCAAAAATAAATACGACAGCCGTAGATGGTTATATTGATAATCCAACTTGTTTTTTTGCATATCCCGATGATTTTGCTGCTGGAAATTATCCGGTATTGGATTGTTATATAAGGAACACTACAAATTGGTTCAATATTGGCGTGGAACTTTCGCGATGTAGTCATATCTATTTTAAAGGATTAACCGTCAAGAATTGCAGACAGTTTATGCCGACAAATGGAAATTCAGGAGTGGGATGGTATGTATGGAGTGAAAGTTACTCAGACAGATATATCACAAGAGATATAAGGTTTGAGAATTGTGTGGCCCATCATACCAGTGGCCCCGGTTTTAAGGTTCAATTATCTGATTCAGTGTATTTCATTAACTGTGATGCTTTTAATTGTTGTGATTCATTAACCGCTTATGATGAAGGAGGCAACGGAGGCGGTTATGTAGTTGGTGGTAATAGAGATAATTTCGATAATGCCAATTATTCTTACGCATATTTATATGGTTGCAGGGCTTGGAATTGTTCGGATCAGGGTTTTGCTTTTAACTCTGCCGGACAGATTGTTTGTGAATATAGTTGGTCAATTAATAATGGTAATGTGCCTTTTGCAACAAATACAGTTAGGAAAGGTTCAGGATGGAAATTGTGGTATAGTGAAGCTGCTAAAAAGAATACAATAGGCGTTGTTCAAATTATAATGCGTAATTGTATTGGTGCTTATAATGCGATGTATGGTATAAACTGGACGGATGGCGGTTCTGGTGAACATAATACTTATGCAGAAACAAGGGCACACGTATATAATAATTTCTATTATCATAATGCTTACTATGTTTACAATTTCACCCCCGGAGGGGCTGGTCATCAAAATATTTACGATGGTCATACATTAGATACGGTAGGACTTTATGATCATGTTTATTATAATAATCTGTCTTATGTCAGCGGTGATGAAAGAGATCTTTTAGAAGGTATTGGTCCTGCCAGTTCAAATAATCTTTTTAATGTAACGGGAACACCTGTCAATGATCTTTATTTTTTAAGCCTTGACACAACAGGAATGCTTGGTGTTGGTACAAGACAGAAGGATGGATCATTACCGGAAACTAATTTTGGCAAACCTGCTCCGGGCAGTCCATTGATCGATGCAGGAATAGATGTTTTTGGAATAGGTTATAATGGAGAAGCTCCTGATATTGGATGGTTTGAATCATCTTCAGGATCTGCTACTCCTGCTACTCCGGTTTATGTCAGCTCCATCATTCAAAATGCCACTCCTTCAAGACTGGAAATGACTTATAATCTTACCCTGGCTAACATCGTCCCGGCTGCTTCCTCCTTTACTGTAATGGTTAATTCTTCTGCCAGATCTATAACCTCTGTCGCTATTTCAGGCAACAAAGTCCTGTTGACCCTTTCAAACCCTGTGGTTTATGGTGATGTTGTAACTGTTGCATATACCAAACCTGCAAGTAATACATTGCAGACTACCGCCGGTGGTCAGGCTGCAACTCTCAGCGCCCGGCAGGTAACTAACAATTGCACAGCTTCAGGGAACCAATCGCCTGTCGTCAATATCTCTTCACCTACAAAGGGCACATCATTCTTTGCACCTGCTACTATTAATATTACCACTGTCGTTTCTGACCCTGACGGTACCATTAGCAAGGTTGAATTCTATAATGGAAATATTAAGCTCTTTGAATTGACATCAACTCCTTATTCATATACCTGGAAAGATGTAGGTCCGGGTACTTATTCGCTAACAGCTGTTGCCACGGATAATTTAAATGCAACTACTACTTCATCTGCTGTGGAAGTGGTAGTAGTGCTGGCTACTCCTGTTTATGATCCTGACTCGGAAATTCTTAATCTTTACCCAAATCCAAATGATGGCCATTTTAAAATCGATCTCATTTCAAGGCTCCCTGGAAATCGTAATAGAGTGATTATTTTCAGCCTGGCAGGTAAAACTGTTTATGATGGAACATTAGATGAGGGTGTGTATACCAAAGAAATTGATTTGTCAGGTTCAGCACCGGGCACCTATATTTTTATGATAACTAATGATCAGAATATAGTCACGGCAAAAAAATTTATCAAGAATTAGCTTAATGGTACTATTGCTGAGTTCCGGGCTCCGGCTTCACGTTAAAATAAATCTTACCAATAAAGTTAAGTGTTTAACGTGAAGTTCCTTTTATTTCACTTTCTTTCTTTTGAATATATGTTTTCTCCATCGCTTCTTATCACTGGGGTAACCGTATTTTTCTCCATACCCATAATATTTACTGCTTGATTGAATATCGTTTACTACCAGGCCTACTCCTTTTATGCCACTGACATGTATTTCATTTAAAGTATTTACAAACATATCTTTTAGTGTCTTTCCTGGTTTAACCACAAAAAGACATGCATCAGAAAGAGACGCCAGGTAGTATGCATCCGAAATAACTCCAATAGGGCTTGAGTCAACAATTATATAATCGTACCTTTCTTTCAACAGATTTAATAGCTCACCTGTCTTTTCCAGTGCGGTGAGTTCAGATGGATTCGGAGGCACAGGTCCGGCTGAAATCAGCGACAGGTTTTCAAATGATGTTTTCTGTATAATATCCTGCAATTTGTCTTTGCCTATCAGCCATGTGGAGACACCACTTTCATTACTGAGGTTAAAATCCTGGAATATTTTTGGTTTTCTCAAATCAAATCCTACAAGGATTGTTCTTTTACCCAGCAAACTGTAAACTGATGCCAGGTTTACTGCTGTGAATGTTTTTCCCTCTTCGGGCATGGCAGACGTTACCAGAATTACCGGTGCTCTGGATTCTTTTGTAAAGAACTGCATCCGTGTTCGCATTATACGGAAAGCCTCTGCTATTGGGGAGCTGGGATCATCAAACATTATTGTCTTGATTTTCTTTGTAGTATGCGGTATATTGCCAACAACAGGCAGGTCTGTCATTTTCCTTAAATCTTCATCCTTGAGTTTTCTATTAAATAATAACTTTAAGTATACTACTAAAAAAGTGATCCCAATAGATGCAAGCAAGGCAACAAAGCTGAGCTTTATAAGATTCGGGGAGACTTGAGTGCTGAATCGTGCATCTGCAGGTTCAATTATCTCGCTATCAGCTCGGTTTGATGCTTTCTGCATTTCCTGTTCGGCCCTGGTTTCAAGCAGAAATGTAAACAACTCATCGTTAAGACGAAATTTCCTTTCAATTCCAAGAAGCTGCCTCTCAGTAACAGGTAAAGATGATGCCTGTGAGTTTGCCTTGTTAATCTGCTCCTGATTTTCTGACCTGGCCAGACTGTTTGCTCTTCTGAGACCGTTCAGTGTTTCGCGGAGAGCATCTTTTGTATTGCGGACTCTCTGCTCAAGGTTTCGTTGTAAGGGATTCATCACACCTGCCCCTCTTGCGGATAACTGTCCCTGGAGTTCAGCAAGTTCTTCAACAAGCCTTGTCAATCCCGGATCGGTTATGCCCATAGTTATCGGAATAATGGGCATCTCTCCGGTTTCGTCTTTCGCCAGGTAATCAGCAAGATAGTCATGATAGTTAGCCTCAAGGTTAAGACGAGCCCTCTCATTTTCAAGTTCCGTTACCTGTTGGATAATTGCCTGACCCTGAGCAGAAAGGTCCATGACTCTGTGCGATGAACGGAATTGTTGCAGCCTGTTTTCTGTTATTGAAAGAGAATCTGAGATTCCAACAATCTGATCATCAATGAATTGTATTCTTCTTTCAGCTTCGGTATTCTTTTGGTTAAGAGAAATGGCCTGAAAACCCTCAATATGTTTATTGAGAAAATCCATATCTTTAGCTCTGTTAGTTCCATACATACTTATTACCAGCACAGAACCTTCCCTGGACATAAGTTGAACATTAATCCGTTCAGCGAATGAGCGAATTAGTTTAGTTCGACTATGGACAGTGAAATAGAGCTTTTTATTATAATTTATTTTAAACCATTCCTCATTTCTGCATTCAATCATGAAATTTTCACCCTGAATTTCAAGAGTATCTCCAAAAGAAGCAGTTTTCTGGTATGGAAAATAATCAGATTCAGACACAATAGTGAACCTATTGTTGCCCAGGTAATTAAATAAAACCTCAGTATCTCTGGGAAGAGGGATCTCATTTTCATATACTATTCTTAACGGAGCTACCGGATAAATTGAAACCCGGTTTCTTAATCCCTTGGAATAGAATTCAATCTCAAAAGGCAACTCTTTCAGTGTAGTTTCAGTCAGCGCAAAAGACTTAAGTATCATAATCTGATTCTGCAAGTTCCTCATTCCACCCGGAAGACCCAGACCCTGCAAAATTTGGGCGTTACCCATTAATGATCTATTATCCTCTGTTTCATTTATCAGAATAGCTGTTGATGTGTGGTATACAGGCAGGGTATGCTTTACATATAAGCGGACGCAAAATAGAGCAATAGATGCTGCCAGTAAGAACCAGTACCAGTTCTTCATGATCAGCGAAAGAATAATCTGCAGATCGTTCTTCCCTCCATCATTCTGGTGTAAACGCTGTGGTTCATTTTGAAAGCTGTTCTGTTTTTCCATCATTGTTGTATTATATTGCTTCTGTTTCTGTAAAAACTCGTTACATCAAAGTATATGCCTGAATCAGTACAAGCATATATAGATGGGGATATAGCCTCTTGCTGATGATTTCATCATAGTTACAGAGTTCGGAAGAATGCTATTACTCCGAGAGCAGATGTGATTGCGCTTAAAAACAACGTCCAGACAGAAGAGTTTACTGCAAATGATCTTCCTTGCATAGGCATAGAATAGATGATATCATTGGGCATGATATAGTATAATTCTGATGACAGAATGCTTCTGTCTGCAAGCGAAAACTCCTTGATAACCGGACCATACGGCGAGGGTCTTATTAGCTGTACCTTCTGTCGATTACTGAATTGACTCATATCTCCGGCCATGGAAAGTGCTTCAAATACATTCACACGGTCCTTAGTTAAGAGATATCTTCCAGGGCTTCTTACCTCTCCGATTATACTAACATAATTATTAACCAACCTCACTGTTATTGCCGCATCAGCTACATAATTTTTAAAAATCGAGTCCAATTCAACTTTTATTTCAGACAATGTTTTACCGCCTGCTTCAACTTTCCCGACAAACGGGATATCAATGTTCCCATCACCATCAACGGGATAACCAAACAAAGCTGCGCTCTCTTCAGTCACAGCACCACCTGCGCCAACCGGCATAATATTAAACAAAGACGACCACTCAGGGTCCGGAGTTATTACTCTGATATAGAGGTTATCATAGGGCATTACCTTATATGCAGCCGGAGTAACGGAAGTCCTGATATCGCTAACCGGTATATTATAATCAGCTAACTTGTCCGAATACTTGAGATAGGTCAGCTTTTTCCGGGTAACACATGAACTCAATATCAGGATAATTGATAATGAGATCAGGGTAATTGTATGGTCTATTTTCATCTTAAATGCGATTAAAAATTATAAAACATAAAGAGTGTCTGAGAATTAAGTTATAAAGTTAACTGTTTTATTTCTTATCTGATCCTTTCAACTTCGCGAGGTAAAAGATTCTAAAGTTTATGCTCAATGTGTATTTAGAATCTTTGGCTAAGGATTACCTTTAGTCCTCACCGAAGCTTAAGCGAAGTCTAACTATATTCCCCTGTAAATTTTTGCTTCCTTCAGCTTCCCATTGTTGGTTTTATATTCAGGTATCAGTTCACTCATTCTTTTAACGACCTGATGCTTGGAAAGAGTGTATATAATATCTATCAATTCGTCGATTTTTGCAAGTATTGCCGGACCGTCAATTTCTTCAATCCTTGCTTTCATTATCTTAGGATGGTGAGTAGGCAAAGTGGTTTCCTTATCGGTAAGTAACTCCTCGCAAAGTTTTTCGCCTGGTCTTAGACCTGTATATTTTATTTTAATATCCTTTTCTGGCTCGAGCCCTGAAAGCCTGATCATATTAACTGCGAGATCAGCAATTCTGACCGGATCACCCATGTCGAAGACAAAAATCTCCCCGCCCTGCCCCATAAAACCTGCCTCAAGGACAAGTTGGCAGGCTTCGGGAATAGTCATGAAATACCTGTATACTTCAGGATGAGTGACTGTCACTGGGCCTCCATCCCGTATCTGTTTACTGAAAATCGGAATTACCGAACCATTGGAGCCCAACACATTCCCAAACCTTGTAACTATAAATTGAGTTTTCTTACCCTCGATCTGATCAAAAGCCTGTATGATCTTCTCACAGATCCGCTTTGAAGCACCCATGACACCTGTAGGATTTACTGCTTTATCTGATGAGATCATCACAAATTTACCAACTCTGTATTTAACAGCGAGTTCTGTCAGGGTCATTGTGCCACCCACGTTCACGCGAATTGCCTCATGTGGATTCTCCTCCATAAGTGAAACGTGCTTATATGCTGCTGCATGAAATACGATATCTGGATGGAACTCCTGAAATATATATTCCATTTTTTCAAGGTTCGTTACATCAGCCAGGAGTATTTGAAACTGAAGATCCATGAACTTCCCCCTGAGTTCATTCTCAAGATAGAATATGGGGGTTTCTGCCTGATCAACCAGAATTACTTTTCTCGAATTAAAGCGGGCAAGCTGACGAACAATTTCAGACCCGATCGACCCTGCAGCACCGGTTATCAGAATAGTTTTATCATTCAGCCCTTCCTTTATAAGGTCCAGATTAAGCTTAATGGGATCCCTGCCAAGCAGATCTTCGAGTTTTACCCTTTGAAAATAACTTGTGTTAAGTTGCCCAGCCATCCATTTATCCACTTCAGGTGTATCAAGTACTTCAAGCCCCAGGTTTATTGCAGAACGTATTATCCGGCTTTTTTCATCGATAGTGATTTCTTTTTCAGCGAGTATCAAACTCTTAATTTTCTTCTTCGACAGAAATTCTGCTGACAAGACGGCACTTCCATATACAGGTATGCCGTTAATCTTTTTACCCTGAAGACTTTTATCATTATCAATGAATCCTGTTACATTAAAGCCATACTTTGAATCGCTAAGGACTACTCTTTTAACAACAAAACCTAACTCTCCAGCTCCGTAAATAAGAATATTTCTTGTTTTTTTTATGGAGCTTGTGGCAAAACGGAAAATCACCTTAACAAAAACCCTCAGGAAAAACAAAAAAACAGTAATGGTTACATAATGGATCAGAATAATGGATATGGGTATTTTTAGGATATCACCCCAGCCCATGCGCCTGCTTAACAGCGAAAGAAAAATTAATGATGCTGTCGAGCTGGTGGTAACAATAAAAACAAGTGATATATCGGTTAAAGTTGTGTGACGAAGAAGTCCTGAATATGAACGGAATATTATACTAAGAACAGAATATACAATAGTAGCTATCAATGCATGATTATACACAATCGGAGAAGTGAGTACAGCAAAATCAAAGTTAAACCGCAATATGTAAGCAATAAGAAATATGAGGAAAACAGAGAGATTGTCAATCACAAAAACCATCCACCTGGGAACAGAGTATTTACTGAATATAGTAAATGCTTGTTCCCTGAGATACAATAGCCATTTTGAGTATTCTTTTCTCATCTCTAAGATATTGGAAGAGAGGTTAGATTTTCAATTTGTAATAAGACAAAAGTTAAAAGATAAAAGTATTAATCTTTGAGTCCTTCACTTTTGTCTTGTGAATTTTATCTTTTGTCTTTTCCGACTCCGGAGGAGCATGCTTCCGCCCCGTCAGTCCCAACTACTTATTGCTGTAACTAATTATTATTGTGATGCAAAGTGTCTTTAGTCAGGCTTTTGCCAACAATTATATTCGTTACAGTAAACCTGCTCCGGTCAGACAAATGAACAAACATTCAGGCGGTGAATTTAATGAAAGAAATGTGGGTTATCAAACAGTAAAATGAATAGAGTGTTGAAAAAAATGGTATATCCGGGATATTTGACTAGCAATAATTGTTAATTCAAATTCTAAATTGTTTTACTGGTAATAATTTTGTCTCCTTTCATAAAAATCCAAAAATTTTTGATGAAAGTATTGTAAAACCTGATAAAAAGCTCCTGAATCAATTATTTATTAAATATTGTGAAATCAATCCGTCTGTTAAGTCTTCTGTCAGTCGGATAGGTATTCGAGGCAATCGGTCTGTTTCCGCCATATCCTTTTGCTGTCAGGCGTTTGCTACTGATGCCTCTGTTGATCATATAGTTTACTATCACCTGGGCTCGGGATTGGGACAGTGACAGGTTATTTGACGAAACTCCCTGGTTATCAGTGTGCACGCCTATCTCAAGTCCTATACCTGGGTATTTATTCATCAGCATCACAACCTGATCAAGCATGATATATGCGCGGGTGGTCAAACTGTTGTTGGCATCAAAATATGTGTCAGTCAGAAGGCTATTATTCTTTTCGAGAATATACAATTCCTTTTCTGCAGGATCTTTGAGTATAAAGATTCGAACCCTGGCATCACTATGCCCGCTTGCTACCATCTCATTATATGCCGGGTAGGTGGCCATCAGGTTCATTTGCTCGTCAACAATATAGCTCCAGGTACCGGCTTCGGCATCAAATAGTTCCTTCACAGTGTACTTCGCAGGTACATTTCTGAAAAAGGTGCTGTAAAGATTAGTCTTGGCTCGAGATGATAATAATACCACCTGGAATACTGCCTCCCTGCTGAAATCTGTCTCAGCAGAATAGAGCCCATTAACTTTAACATTCTCAAAATGCCTGATGTCAGTAAGATTCTGCCTCACAACTGGCCTTCCGGCTATATATGAAGCCCTATCCTGCTCACTTCGGAACACAATCACTTTTTTTGTTACCGCCCTTTTGACAACATCTACTGTAGTCTGCGACTTTAATGTTAGTCCCAGTCTGACATTATATTCTCCGCTTTCACCAAACGTATGGTTGACTCTCTCTCCATATTCTGTGGTACCATCACCAAAGTTCCAGAAATAGCCTGTAACATTATATCCGGGACAGTATGACTTTAATCCATCAAATTCAACTGCCTCACCGATAATAGCATAATCAGGAGAACTAATAAACGGTTGATCATTATCAACGATCTCAATATCATACGTGAGTTTTCGGAAGAAGAGGTTTCCAGTTCTCCTGTCGGTGATATCAAGGTTTATGCTGTATCTTCCGGGGCCCGGGAAACAGTGCCTTACATTTGTGCCGTACACCTTTGAATCATCCCCGAAATCCCATTTATACCTTAGTCTCAGCGTGTCAATCTGTATTGATCCTGTGTCTGAGATAGTAAAACAATACTGGTTTTCTTTCTGAGGCTCGCTTAACCAGACCTGGAGTAGATCTGAGTTGAACCGGAATATATCTATAGTTTTCCCCCTGTTCGAAGAGAAGTATCCTTCATTCTTATTTGCATGAGTAATAATGCCGAAATCATCGAACTCCGAGTTTACAGGCGCATCTAGCCTTACTGGCGGATACCATCCAGTGCCTTGCTGCTTCGTTACAAAAATATCCTTCCCTCCTAGTCCCTCGTGACCATCGGATGAGAAGAAAAACTCACCAGCGTTGTTTATAAAGGGATAAGATTCATTCCCCTTGGTGTTAACGAGTGGACCAAGGTTCACAGGGTCTTCCCAATAACCGTTTCTCCATTGACTGTAGTAAATATCTGCACCTCCGTAACCATCGGGCCTGTCAGATGCGAAGTACAATCTTTTACCATCGGGAGAGAGACATGGCATGGTAATATTATACCACTCATTATTGAACCCCATCTCATGGATCTTTGTCCATTTTTCACCCTCCAGAACTGCCCTGAAAATGCCAAGCTTATTTCTTAATGTAGAAAGCTGACGGTAATTACCATCAACCTGCAGATTTCTGGAATAGTATATTGTATCACCTCTGCTGCTAAAGGTTACTGGCCCGTCGTTAAAGTGTGTCTTTAAACTCTTTGAAAACAATCCTGATTTTCGCCATGCAACCTTACCTGTCGTATCAATATAGTTGATCTTAACCTGGCCTCTGTCCTGGGAAGAAGAGTAATTTGTCAACGAACCTGACTGACGGTTTGTGCTGAAAACTATTCCGTTCTTATAATAAACAGGACAGAATTCGTCATATTTCTTCGAGCTGAAAGGGGCTTTTGTCACCGTATATGTCTCTTGCTGCCCTGTAGATAACTGGTTAAGGGTGAAGCTTATCAATATAATTAGTAGCAACTTGAAATTCATGGTTTTCGTTTTACTAGATAGAAGTGCCTGGTTATTTAAAGTTGGCAGTTGGCAGTTGGCAGTTGGCAATCTTTGTTTCTTGTGTATATTATTTCAGGGGAAAATTTCAGGAATTTCTATTATAATCCTGATCTATTACTTAAAATCTAAAATTTAACTTTTTGCCAACTGCATTTTGCCAACTGCAATTTTTTGCTAAGGTAAGTAATTAAGTCGCGTTAAGAATCGAAAGTAATGTGCACTGCTTTAATGCTTAATAATCCGCCTAGTGCCGCGGAACATATTTCTCAGGATTTTCCACCATATGATTCAACATCCTGCCTACTTCTTCCAAATTGTCAATAAGTTCCAGATATTCTTCGTGAGTGATATAGTTACACTTAGAATGCCTAGAGTGCCTAAAGTGCCTAGAGTGCCTAAAGTTGATTAAGTTTGAAGTTATTGTAGTTTTGAAGTTTTACCAATCGAGGTAAAAATTGCCAGTAATTCTATTGCTTCGTTCATTACAGGTTCCGTTTTTTGTGAGTTGATCCAGTTAAGATCAATTATAATTTCCAGCCAATAGATAGTCTCACTGGCTTCGCTTTCACAAATTCTTATTTTATTTATAAAATCAGCTTTACTTCTTGCCCGGTTGGCTTCTCTGTAATTTGCACCAACACTTGTTCCTGCCTTTGTGAATTGATTCCTAATTATTTTCCCTTCAGGTGATCCTGGTAAAAGAACAGATAGTTTTATAACACTGATAGCAAATTTCTTCGTTCTTCCCTCCAGTTGCCTGGCAAACTCTTTATTATCCATAACTTCAATTTTAATAACTCCCAACTTTAGGCATTCCTAACTTTAGGCACTTAAAAAATCAAAGGATTCACCACATCCACCTTATACCGGAACTCGTATCTTAGCATTATCTCATGCGATCCATAGCTATATCTTCCAAGCTTGCCGATATCATAATCGTATGTATAGGCGACTCTCAACTGGTTGTTTATAGCGAACTGAAATAATCCTGCTACAGACCGGTTACTCCGGTATGATGCTCCCACCCAAAACCTGTCAAATAAGTTAAAATGAGCATTCACATCATATAATAACTTTTCTCCTGGCGAGAAAGTCACAAGAGTCGACGGAAATAACTTTAGTTTCGGGCTTAAACTAAAGACATAACCCGTATTGAATAAATAATAGTATTGTCCGGGATTAACCTTCAGTGTATATTTGTTTTTATCAAAATCGAACTTGTAGCCCAGTAATTTTGGTATTGAAAAACCTATAAAATAATTATGATATGAGTAATATGTACCAAAACTAAAGTCAGGAACAACAAAAACCCGTGAATCGATTAGCTTAAATTCATCACCCGGATCGAGGACAACAAGGTCAGACCAGGCAGTGTTTGTGGTGATTATACCTGCTCCAAGACCAAGTGAGAGATTCCCATCTCCCATACTGATTTTATAAGAATAATTGGAACTGAATTGAGTTTCTTTTGTGACTCCTAATTTATCATTAACAACAACAAGACCTACTCCTAGTTTGGAATCGAGTAAAGGTGCATCTACCGCCAGCGTCATGGTTTCAGGAGCACCAGTGATTCCTATCCATTGCTTACGGTAGAAAGCTGCAATATTCAGTGCGCCCCTGTTACCTGCATATGAAGGATTTATCGTAAGAGGATTTAGGACATACTGATTTGAGACAGGAGTTAGCTGCCCCGAAACGTTCAGAGGAATCAGCAACCAGAAAAAAGCCTTAATTATCCTTTTCATTATCTTTAAATTAATTTTAAAAGTATAAAAGAACCCGCATGCCGCTGATAATTTGATTATTGTATTTAGCTTTGCTGAGCTTTCAAGCAAGGTTTATCAGCAAAACATGCGGGTCTTATTTTATCTTCTTATAACAATATAACCACCAATTGCATTGCTGTTTGTCGGTTTCAGAATGAAGAAATAAGTGTCATCAGGAAGAGGATTGTTATTATAGTCAACTCCATCCCATTCGTTTTGATAATCTCTGTTCAGGTAAACCTGTGCTCCTCTCCTGTCAAATACCACGAGTTCAGTTTTTCCGAGTGTCTCAATTCCACGTAATACGAAGTAATCATTTTTCCCATCCATATTAGGGGTAATGAGAGTCGGAATGACCAGGTTATTAACAGTAATTATTATATAGTCTTTTGCCGGAGAACATACTCCATTAGTTACTGTCCACAAAAGAATGTTTTCACCTAGTTGAAGTCCGGTTACATATGTTTCTGAAGAATCAGCATCAGAGAATTCAGCGGAACCTGATTCGAGAGACCATATCCCGGTCTCATGAATATCCAGGTCAGCTGCTTCCATTTTTGTTTCAAACAGATATTCCAATACTCTGTCAGGACCTGCATCAGCGACAGGTTTATTCCAAATCTCAACTTTTACCGAATCAATATTTTTACATCCATATATGTCAGTTAATGTAACCTTATACATGGTAGTTGTTTCCGGAGAAGCTACCGGATCAGATATACCAGGATTATCCAACATTGTTTCCGGATCCCAGAAGAAGGTCCCGGTACCAAGTGCATGAAGCTGGACAGATCCTCCTTCACAGAGGATGGTATCTCTGCCGGCATCAATCGATGGTAAACTTCTGAATATTACCCTGATTATATCTGTAGATTTGCATGTACTGTTTGATTCAGTCCAGGCAAAGTCATATGTACCAAACTGGTCCACCGTGACAGTAGCATCAGGCTGATTCGGATCCGGACTAAAGATAGCATTCCCGGGTCCGCTGGATTTAGTCCATGTGCCTGTACCGGAACCAGGTGTTGCATTCAGGCTGAAATCAAGGTCGCATTCTTCCCCGCCATTTCCCGCATCTGCTGCCGGTGCTTTAATGAAAATAACATTTGTCGAAGCAATATCTGAACATGTTCCGTTTACTTCTGTCCATGTGAAGGTATAAGATCCATAAGCTGATACAGTAACTTTAGCATTGGGTGCGTTAGCACTTGGAGTGAATGTTGCTGTTCCTGATCCTGCGGTCTTGGTCCATGTACCGACTCCGACACTTGGAACTGCATTAAGGAAAAATTCCGGACCACAGTTATTGCCGCCTGTTCCGGGATTAGCATTTGGTTGCTCGTAAAAGTTAACTGTAACTGCAGCACTTTTTGAACATACCACATTTAATTCTGTCCATGTAAATATATAAGTCCCGTATTCAGATACTGTAACTGTTGCTGTTGGTGAATTTGCACTTGGTGCGAATTCTGCTGTCCCGGGTCCGCTGGTCTTTGTCCAGGTTCCTGTACCAATGTTTAGAACCGCACTGAATTTGAAGTTCAGATCGCACTCGTTGCCTCCGGTTCCGGGATTAACTACAGGCTGTCTGTAGAAGTTGACTGTAATTGATGAACTGCTTGAACAGGTTACATTGACTTCAGTCCAGGTAAAGGTATATGTCCCATATGCTGAAACTGTAACCGTTGCAGTTGGGCTGTTAGCATTTGGTGTGAACGTTGCAGTGCCCGGTCCGGCAGTTTTAGTCCATGTACCGACTCCAATACTAGGCACTGCATTAAAGATGACTGTCAGATCACACTCATCTCCTCCTTTACCGGCATTTGCCAATGGTACTGCATTGACAGTCACAACAGCAGTACCTGTTTGTGTCTGTGAACAACCTGTGGTACTTGCATCCCGGACATTTACCAGTGCATAAGTAAATATTCCTGAGATACCTGTCGGAACTGGCAATGTAACACTGTTACCTACTGTTGTTGTGATGGTCTGGTTACTGCCATTATTGATCTTATAAGTGAATGTATAAGGTGCTGTGCCTGATGCTCCCGTGAAAGCTATATTTGGAGAGGCTGCATCTTTACATACTGTCGTGGTTCCGCTTATGGTAGCCGTTGGCAATGGATTAACCGTTATAGTAGCGCTGCCTCCCTGTAGCTGTGAACAGCCTGAAGTACTTCCGTCCCGGACACTTACCAATGTATAAATAAATGTTCCTGCAGTACCTGTAGATACTGCTACAGTAACACTATTACCACTTGTTGTTGTAACGGTCTGATTACTGCCACTATTGATCTGATAAGTAAAGGTATAAGGTGCTGTACCTGATGCTCCCGTGAAAGTAATATTCGGAGAAGCTGCATCTTTGCATACCACTGTGGTTCCGCTGATTGATGCAGTTGGTAATGGATTAACAGTAACAATTGCACTGCCTGTTTGTGCCTGCGAACAGGTTGTAATACTTGCATCCCTGACACTTACAAGTGAATATGTAAATGTACCTGCTGTACCGGTGGGTACTGATACAGTAACACTGTTACCTGATGTTGTTGTAACTGTCTGGTTGCTTCCACTGTTAATGGTATAGGTGAAAGTATAAGGTGCTGTACCATTTGCTCCTGTGAAAGTAATATTTGGTGAAGCTACATCTTTACATATCACTGTCGTTCCACTTATCGTCGCTGTTGGTAATGGATTGACTGTTATTGTAGCACTGCCACCCTGTATCTGCGAGCATGCCGTGGTGCTTCCATCACGAACGCTTACCAGCGCATATGTAAATATTCCAACTGTACCTGTGGGTGCCGGAACCGTCACACTATTGCCTGAGGTTGTAGTAACAGTCTGATTGCTTCCGCTATTTATTGTGTAAGTAAAGGTATAGGGTGCTGTACCATTTGCTCCGGTGAATGTAACATTCGGCGAGGCTGCATCTTTACATACTGCTGTTGTTCCGCTTATGGTTGCTGTTGGTAATGTATTAACTGTTACTACTGCACTACCTGTTTGTGTCTGTGAACAAGTCGTACTGCTTGCATCCCTGACACTCACAAGTGAATATGTAAATGTACCTGCCGTACCGGTAGGTGCTGCTACCGTAACACTATTGCCTGAAGTTGTTATAACTGTCAGGTTGCTTCCACTGTTAATCTTATAGGTAAAGGTATATGGTGCTGTACCATTTGCCCCTGTGAAAGTAATATTCGGAGATGCTGCATCCTTACATACTGCTGTGTTTCCGCTTATGGTCGCAGTCGGTAATGGATTGATCGTAACAGTCGCACTACCCGTTTGTATCTGAGAACAGGTTGTTGCACTTGCATCCCGTACACTTACCAGTGAATATGTAAATATACCTGTTGTACCGGTGGGTACTGCTACAGTAACACTGTTACCTACTGTTGTTGTGACAGTTTGATTACTGCCACTATTGACTGTATAGGTAAAGGTATAAGGTGCAGTTCCATTTGCTCCTGTGAACGTAATATTAGGTGAAGCTTCATCTTTACATACCACGGTCGTTCCGCTTATTGATGCTGTCGGTAATGGATTGACAGTAACCACTGTACTGCCCGTTTGTGCCTGCGAACAGGTTGTGGTACTTGCATCCCGGACACTCACAAGTGAATATGTAAATGTACCTGTCGCACCTGTAGCAGCTGAGACCGTAACACTATTGCCCGATGTTGTTATGACGGTCTGGTTACTTCCGCTGTTTATCTTATAGGTAAAGGTATACGGTGCTGTGCCATTGGCTCCCGTGAATGTAATATTCGGAGAAGCTGCATCTTTACATACTGCTGTCGTCCCGCTTATGGTCGCTGTCGGTAATGGATTTATAGTAACCACTGCACTGCCCGTTTGTGCCTGCGAACAGGTCGTACTGCTTGCATCCTGTACACTGACCAGTGTATATGTAAATGTTCCTGCTGCACCTGTGGGTACTGCTACTGTAACACTGCTGCCTGAGGTTGTTGTGACAGTCTGGTTGCTTCCGCTATTGATCCTATAGGTAAAGGTATATGGCGCTGTTCCATTTGCACCTGTGAACAAAATATTCGGAGATGCCGCATCTTCACATACTGATGTCGTACCACTGATACTTGCTGTCGGCAGCGGATTGACAGTTATGTAATTTGCCTTTGTTTCAGTATCCGATGCCCCTTCCGTTATTGTGAGGCTTACTGTTTTCGACCCTGATGTTGTATAGGTTACTGTATGCGGACCAGATCCCGTTGCCGTTGAAGGTGTGGCCCCTGTACCAAAATTCCAGCTATAGGTCGTCGATCCTGATACTCCTGTGCAAAGACTCGTAAAGATCACACTTGAACCTGTGCATATACTTGTACTGCTTGCTGAAAAGTTTGCATTGAGGGTACATCCCTGTAAACTGATTGCCAGTGTTACCTGTGCTCCGGAACATCCCGTTGGAAGCGTTTCCACAACACCAATATTGCCATTGTTCATCCCGAAATTAACTGTTATACTGTTATTATCCGGTCCTGTGGCTCCCGAGGTGATGGTAGCTCCGGTTGGTACTGTCCAGTTATATGTGGATCCTGTTGTCAGTGTTACACTATATACTATTCCGGTAGCACTGCAGGCTGGGGTCTGACTGCCGCTTATGGCCGAGGTAGTTGGCAATGGATTAACAGTTACTACTGCGCTTCCTGTCTGTGTTTGAGAACAGGTTGTAGTACTTGCATCCTGAACACTTACAAGGGTATAGGTAAACGTACCTGCTGTTCCTGTGGGTACTGCTACTGTGACACTATTGCCTGATGTCGTTGTAACTGTTTGATTGCTGCCGGTATTGATCCTATAGGTAAAGGTATACGGTGCTGTGCCATTTGACCCTGTGAAGGTGATATTCGGAGATGCAGCATCTTTACATACTGCTGTCGTTCCGCTTATCGTAGCTGTCGGTAACGGATTCACTGTTACTACTGCACTGCCCGTCTGTACCTGGGTACAGGCAGAAGTGCTTGCATCACGCACACTTACAAGGGTATAGGTAAAGGTTCCTGCTGTACCTGTGGGTGCTGCTACTGTAACACTATTGCCTGAACTTGTTGTGATGGTCTGGTTGCTTCCGCTGTTGATCCTATAGGTAAAGGTATATGGTGCTGTGCCATTTGCTCCTGTGAACGTAATATTCGGAGAAGCTGCATTTCTGCATACCGCTGTCGTTCCGATTATTGTTGCGGTTGGCAATGGATTAATAGTCACTATTGCACTACCTGTCTGTGCTTGTGAACAGGTCGTAGCACTGGCATCTCTGACACTTACAAGGGAATATGTAAATATACCTGTTGCATTAGTAGGTACTGATAACGTTACACTACTGCCCGATGTTGTTGAAACAGTCTGGTTGCTGCCGCTATTGACAGAATAGGTAAAGGTATAAGGTGCTGTGCCATTTGCTCCTGTGAATGTAATATTTGGTGAAGCTGCACCAATACATACTGCTGTAGTTCCGCTTATAGTTGCTGTTGGTAACGGATTCACTGTCACTACTGCACTGCCTGTCTGTGCCTGGGTACAGGTAGAAGTGCTTGCATCCTGCACACTTACAAGGGCATATGTAAAGGTTCCTGCAGTACCTGTGGGTACTGCTATTGCAACACTATTGCCTGAACTTGTTGTGATGGTCTGGTTGCTTCCGCTGTTGATCCTATAGGTAAAGGTATAAGGCGCTGTGCCATTTGCCCCTGTGAAGGTGATATTTGGTGAAGCTGCATCTTTACATATTGCTGTAGTCCCGCTAATGTTTGCAGTTGGTAAAGGATTTACAGTGACAGTTGCACTGCCTCCCTGTGCCTGGGAACATGCTGTAGTACTTGCATCCCTGACACTTACAAGGGCATATGTAAATATGCCTGTTGCGGTAGTGGGTACCGACACTGTTAGACTGTTGCCTGAAGTTGTTGTGACAGTCTGGCTGCTTCCGCTATTTATAGTATAGGTGAAGGTATATGGTGCCGTGCCTGATCCACCAGTGAAAGTGATATTCGGAGAAGCTGCATTTCTACATACTGCAATTGTTCCGCTAATTGTTGCAGTGGGTAATGGATTAATTGTAACAATTGCGCTGCCTGTTTGTGCCTGAGAACAGGTCGTGATACTTGCATCCCTGACACTCACAAGGGAATATGTAAATGTACCTGCTGTACCGGTGGGTACTGATACAGTAACACTGTTACCTGATGTCGTTGTAACTGTCTGGTTGCTTCCACTGTTAATGGTATAGGTGAAAGTATAAGGTGCTGTGCCATTTGCTCCTGTGTATGTGACATTCGGAGAAGCTGCATCTTTGCATACAGCTGTCGTTCCACTTATAGTTGCAGATGGCAATTGATTGATCGTTACCGTGGCACTACCTGTTTGTATCTGCGAACAGGTTGTAGCACTTGCATCCCTGACACTTACCAGAGCGTAAGTAAATATACCTGCTGTGCCTGTTGGTACAGCTACTGTTACACTATTACCAGAGGTTGTAGTTACAGTACGATTGCTGCCACTGTTTATTGTGTAGGTAAAGGTATAGGCTGCTGTACCATTGGCTCCCGTAAATGTAATATTCGGAGATGCCGCATCTTTGCATACTGCTGTCGTCCCGCTTATGGTAGCTGTTGGTAATGGATTGACAGTCACTACTGCAATACCTGTTTGTACCTGCAAACACGTCGTACTGCTTGCATCTCTGACACTGACAAGTGAATATGTAAATATACCTGCCGTACCTGTGGGCACTGCTATCGTAACACTATTACCTGAAGTTGTTGCAATGGTTTGGTTGCTTCCACTATTGATAGTATAGGTAAACGTATATGGTGCTGTGCCATTTGCCCCTGTGAAAGTGATATTCGGAGAAGCGACATCTTTACAAACAGCTGTCGTTCCGCTTATTGTTGCAGTCGGTAATGGATTGACAGTTACAACAACACTGCCTGTTTGAGTCTGCGAACAGGCTGAACTGCTTGCATCCTGAACACTTACCAGTGTATAAGTAAAAGTACCTGCTGTACCGGTGGGTACTGCTACTGTAACACTGTTACCTACTGTTGTTGTGACAGTTTGATTACTGCCACTATTGACCGTATAGGTAAAGGTATAAGGTGCTGTGCCATTTGCTCCTGTGAATGTAATATTAGGTGAAGCTGCATCTCTACATACCGTTGTCGTCCCGCTTATCGTCGCTGTCGGTAATGGATTGACAGTAACCAATGCACTGCCTGTTTGTGCCTGCGAACAGGTTGTGGTACTTGCATCCCGGACACTCACAAGTGAATATGTAAATGTACCTGTCGTACCTGTAGCAGCTGAGACCGTAGCACTATTGCCTGATGTCGTTGTGACGGTCTGGTTGCTTCCGCTATTAATATTATAGGTAAAAGTATAAGGTGTTGTGCCATTGGCTCCCGTAAATGTAATATTCGGTGATGCTGCATCCTTGCATACAGCTGTCGTCCCGCTTATCGTCGCTGTCGGTAACGGATTGACAGTAACTATTGCACTGCCGGTTTGTGCCTGCAAGCAGGTCGTACTGCTTGCATCCTGTACACTGACAAGTGTATATGTAAAAGTCCCTGCTGTACCTGTGGGTACTGCCACTGTAACACTGCTGCCTGATACGGTTATGACTGTCTGGTTGCTTCCGCTGTTGATCCTATAGGTAAAGGTATATGGTGCTGTGCCATTGGCCCCTGTGAACAAAATATTCGGAGATGCCGCATCTTCACATACTGAAGTCGTACCACTGATACTCGCTGTCGGCAGCGGATTGACAGTTATGTAATTTGTCTTTGTTTCAGTATCCGATGCCCCTTCCGTTATTGTGAGGCTTACTGTTTTCGACCCTGATGTTGTATAGGTCACTGTATGCGGACCTGAGCCAGTCGCCGTTGAAGGTGTGGCCCCTGTTCCAAAATTCCAGCTATAGGTCGTCGATCCTGATACTCCTGTGCAAAGACTTGTAAAGATCACACTTGATCCTGTGCATATACTTGTACTGCTTGCTGAAAAGTTTGCATTAAGGGCACATCCCTGTAAACTGATTGCCAGTGTTACCTGTGCTCCGGAACATCCCGTTGGAAGCGTTTCCACAACACCAATATTGCCATTGTTCATCCCGAAATTAACTGTTATACTGTTATTATCC